>CAYFYJ010000001.1:0-40610 GCA_964347415.1 uncultured archaeon
GATTCTATAACTTCTTTACAATTCCTTTGATGTATTTAAATGGTCTTTTTACATTCCTTACGTTGATAATGATCCTCAGCTTTTGACCTATGAGACCTTCAGGGAGAAAGATAACTCCACAGTCTCCATGCTTGCTTTTATGTCTCCTTACCTCCTTCTCTAGGATGATATAACCAGCTCTTCTATCCATTAAACCACACTCTAATTACCTTCCTTCTTTTTCGGGAACTTTGTAGAATGGAGCTGCGTTACAATTCTTTTCAATGCCAAGATTTCTTCATCCTTCTTTATGTTATCCTCTATAAGATCATTCTTAATGTATTCCATACAATGATGATGGACTGGATAATACTCCCAAGACTTGCCTCTGTTACTGTAATGCAAAGGAGATTGAGGATTTTCTGGATCTTGTTCGCAGAAAACACAACTGAGAGATGGCATGAAACTGCCTTTCAAATCAAACTCATCTCTTGCCCAATTGCATAAATCTAAGAATGTGAAATTCTTGATGCTTTCATAGCTCTCTGCAATTTTCCGTTGTATTGTGATAACGGAAATTCCTTGTCTTGCAAGCCAAAGAAAAAATGATGTTGGTATATCATATTTCTTCATTAAGTCTGGTAGATTAGGTAACCTAGTTGCTATGAACTTACATTGCCTCAGATAGGCACGAGTAAGACCAGTCTGCTCAGCAAAGAGTGCATAGAACAAACTCAACTCTCGTTTGGTATAGTCCTTTGTCTCGTTTAATATAATATTACCTATACACCATATAGCAGCCCTGATTGCTCTGGTGTATTTTTTGGTTTCTGATACAGCTCGTTCAACCCCCTCTCTTACTTTTTCTTCGTCACATTCTGGTATAGTGAAAGCTACCATTTGTTTCATTGTTTTTCTCTTCTTTTTCTTTTTAGCCATTGTTATCACGATAACGTTATCTGGATAACGATAGTCCTCTTCGTTCTCTATTTATCACTCTAATCCCGTTGAAAGGATGAATGCTGATCCTTCCTTGGGCTTCCAACTCCTCGAGTATTTGTTTTGTTTCGTTCTTAGTCATGTGGAAATAGGCTCCGAACTCATGGAACACTACTGGAAAACGGATGACCCTTTTACCTTTGCTCCTGTCTAATAGTCTAAGTCGTTCCACAACCTTGTTCCAGAAATAGTATTCTCCTTTATTAGCTATCTTTTCCCTTTCTTTCATGGTCATCTCGCTGACCTCCCCTCCTTTTCTTTACTCCCTCAGAAATTCTATCGAGAAGTTTAATCCATTGTTTGTAGTTCTGTCTCATACTCTTGATCTCCGAATAAGAAATGCTATGGCATCACTACGAGAACGAAACTTCCCACTCTCCACTAATCGTTCCAATTTTTGATTATCCTTATCAGAAATACTAAACAGATATGATTTTATTCGAGGGTTTGATTTCTTCAATTCCATTTTTCTCTCTCATTGTTATCCCTGTCCCCTTGTTCAATCTCCTATAATTATTATATATCTATAATATTTATACCCGTTCTAAAAAATGGCTTTTAGGGGTATTAGACCCCATTTTTCTATAGATAATAAAAAAGACCCCAACTATCTTAACTTTTGTAAGATAGCTGGATTGTTTGCCAACTTTTTCATTAAAGGTAGCAACTCTTCAAATTTTTTTAAGAATTCCTCTCTCTCTTGTTCCTTCTGCATTACTGTTTTCATATCCAACGGAGTTTGGAGTTTCTTTAGTGTTCCTTCTTCCTGCGTTACTGGTAACAAACCTCTTCTCTGCATCTCTTTTCTTTTGATGTCGTCCGAATCCAAGTGAATGTATCTTTCTGTCATCTTGGTTGTCTTCCACAATGCTATAACTTTCAGTTCCGAATCGGTATAGGTCTTGGCTTTCCGTGTTAATGCTATGTGTCTCAATAGATGAGGAAATACTTTTTTCTGTATTCCTGCTCTCTTGGCAGTCCGAGTAATCATTGCATAGATTGCATTGCCAACCAATCTGTCTCCATGCTTATTTGCGAGTGCGTAAAACAATGGACAGTCTGGGTTGTCCTTATGTCTGTGGACTCTGAGCCATGCCCTCAAGTCTGGAGTGCTGTCGAACAATGTCAATTCCCCGCTAACATTACCCTTTCCTCTTACAAACAGGGACAGATAACCATTACCATCTGTCTTAACATCCTTGATGGATAGGTTCTTGATGGAAGACACTCGCAGTCCCCATTCGAGCATTATCATCATTATTGCTCGATCTCGCAAGTTGTTACAGGCATTCACAAGCCTTTCTATTTCTTCCTGTGTCAACATATCCTGCTTTCCTCTGAACATGGTCTTGTCTCTTTTTGACCTAACATTGATCCATCTTACTTGTTCAGGATATTGTCCTCTTTCACAGTTATAGAACCATTGGAAGAGCCCTTTGATTAAAGCTTTCTTGAATGTCTTTGTTTGTTCTGCCAAATCTTTTATGGAATAGATGTAATCCTCGATATCTTTCCTTGTTATTTCGGCAAACTCTTTATTCACAGTCAAGCAGAACATCTTCAATGCTGCTAGGTAACTCGCTCTGCTGTTCAATCCCATGCCATTGTTAGTCTTGAATTTATTGTATCCTTGCAATACTTCCTTCTGACCTTCAGTCAATTTTCCATTCTCCAGGATGTTCCTTATAGATACAACATGGTATCTATTCTCCTGGTTTAATTTCCAACCTTCTCTCATATTCAAACCATCTCCTAATCGCTAATAAAGGAGAACTATTATTCACAGGACAATCTTGAAGTATATGTTTTTGTGTTGTCTACTTCTTAATTCTTACGTATGTGTGAACAAATCTCTGGATTACTGTTATAACGCTCAATACAAGTATTATAATGAAGCCGTAGTAGAGTGAATCAGGGTGGAAAGGCGTGAATATAACGGCTAACATGAGTATGCATATCCTTATGTCTCTCGAACCTATTCCGATGTCACATTTTATGCCTATAACCTCTGCTTTACTGCGCGCGTAACTGACTAATATCGACCAGACTAAGGCTAAAGTTCCAACTAACATGAGCTGAGAAGGGTTTGTTAAAACTAGTCCGTAAATCACAAAAACCTCTACTATTCTATCCAGGAAGGAGTCTAGAAATTCACCTTTTTTACTGGGTTTTTTCTTGAGTCGTGCCAAATCTCCATCTGCACAATCCAGGATTTCCGAGATAAAGAGCACTATCAGACCAAATATAAACATCTCGTAGTAGAAGATAAAACCGGATAGGATGCCTAGGATGAAGGATAGCAAGGTAACTTGATTCGGTTCTAAGTTCAGTTTATACAGAATGCGTGCAGTTGGTCTGGAAAATTTTCTGTAAAAATATTTTGTCACAGGGTATCTCAAATCCATAGAATCTTTTTTAATTTCTATAAATAAATTTGAGCGTTCTTAAGAGATTCTTTTATCTGTTCTTCAGGTTTTTGATTCATGATTTCGTCATGGCCAGGATATACTATTCTTACATCCAATTTAGAAAGTCTTTTCAGGGATTCAACTAATTGTTTTATATTCCCGCCTAGGTCTGTTCTTCCAAAACTCCCATATGCAAAAACTGTGTCTCCAGAGAATAAACTTTTTGATTTGGATTCGTATAGACAAATGCTTCCAGATGTGTGACCTGGTGTATGAATTACTTTCAAAGAAGAATTTACAAGGTCTATCATATCATTGTCTTTCAAGATCTTGTCAGATTTAAAATTGAGAAATTTGGCATCCAACTCATGTATCATTACTTTGGCCTTAGTCTCTTCTTTTAATTTTGTAACTCCAAGAACATGATCATAATGATAATGAGTTAGGATAATGTACTCTAAATCCTCAAGTTTTATGTGTTCTTTCAAGTGATTTAGAATGGCATCAACATTCTCAGAAGGGTCTATGATTGCTGGTTTTTTAGTCAATAGAATATAGGAGTTGTTTCCTATGCTCGATGCTATTACGCGTATGACTTTCATGATAGATTATATGATAGAATAGAACAAAAATCTATCTGATTCGGATTATTTTAATGTTTCAAATATTCCAGTTGACTCATTCTTCTTGACATTATCCCAAGTAAAATATCTACCATTCATGGCAATATAGACTCCATGTGAAAGGGTTTGAGCAAATGCCAAAGCACATCCCAAATTGAACAAGCCATCAGAACTACCAAAAGCATATGGTGACATTGCACCAGTCAATACTACTGTTTTATTTTTAATAGATTTTGCTAGAAATTTTGCAGTTTCTACCATTCTGCTTGTGCCATGAGTAATTACTATTTTATCTTCTTTAGATTTCTGACAGGTTTCTAAAATTATTTTTCTGTCCGAATCAGTCATTTCCAAACTGTCAATTAGCATTACTGTTTTAATATCAAGGTCAATCCTACATCTACCTAACTTTAACATTTCAGATAGATGTGTTTCTTTAAAAACCAAGCGTTCCTTTACTTCATCATATTCTTTGTCGAATGTTCCACCAGCAACTAAAACTTTGATTGCCATATAATTATGATATTAATTAAAACTTAATAAATCTTCTTTGCGAGAGCCTCTAATCGCATTTGATGGATAACAAAAATCTATCTTAATTTATTTCTTAGCAATGAACTTCATCACAGCAAATACTGCTACAATTATTGCCAAGACGGCTATGATAACTATTGGTATGAGTTGGTATACGTCCAACTTAATCATGAGAAGAGGTGGCCCTGCCCACATCCGATTGTATCCTTCAATCTCGAACAAGAACTCACCTTCTATTTCAGGAGCACGGAATTTTAATTCAATCTCGTCAAAGACTTTAGTGTCTGTCCTTACGTCATCACTCTCCTTAAGGATAGAAGTAACGTCTCCATACCTAGAATGAAAAGCTGATATCAATTCAACTTCTTCATCGCCAACGAACAGTCTGACACTATCGATATGAGAATGTTCTGGTAATGTTGTTTCTTTCAGTAGTAAGGAATAAACTCCTCCTTCTGCAGCAGGCTTTGTATTCAACAGTATTTCATCGATGACATCATCTTCAGAATGAATCCTAGACTTCCTTTCTTTCACATAGTCTTTACCGTCATGGACAAAGAGAGTAGGACAGCCTCCTCCTATAGGTACAGTTGTAGTTGTGCCACTGTTATATTCGTCTAGTATCTCTCCTGGTGCTAGGGCATAATTGTAGATCTTGACTTCATCTATGATTCCATTGAATTGTCTAGGATTGGTAGGGTCAGGGTTGTTTCCTATCAAAACTTTCGTTGTCCTCGAAGGAATACCTCCAAGCCTAGTAGTCGGGTCCGTCAATTCCCTGCCGTTTACATAAATTCTGATGTATTCCCCATCATAAGTCCCAACCACATGAACCCATTTGTTAAGTAGATTAACGTTTATATCTGGTGTACCCGTTTCTGTGCCACCATCTCCGATAAGGAATTTTATGTTCGTAGGACTAAACAGTTCAAGTGCATAAGGATTGGCTATTGTTCCCGTCTCCTTCGATACTATTCTTGGATACGTTGTATAAGATTCAGTGAAGATCCATGCACTGACAGATATTTCTTGTGTTGGGTTTAAACTGTTTGAATTTCCAACATCAACATACTCATCAAAACCATCAAAATCTAGACAAAAGCCTGAAATACAATTAGTAGAAGTCCAAGAAGCTCCATTAATCGTACCATCATTACCATTACCAGAAGAATCAACTGCTGTCTCAGGACCTTCATCAAACTTCCAATAACCGACTAATCGTGGTATTGGTTCTCCCCAGTTAATTACGATTGAGTTTGTAGCACCTGTGATAGTTATTTCATTACTTCCATAACTCCATTCGCCGCCTCCACTTATAATAACTTCTGTTGGCATGCCTCTATTTCCTAAATCATTAATTAAAGTTGTTGAAGGACCTGTAAGTTCGCTCGTGTCCAATGTTACTGTTAGTTCTTCTCCCACCAAGTTAGTGGAGGTAATAAAACCATCAGACGTGTACAAAAAATTTTGATCATAGTCATAATGTTTTAAATGTCCTATCGGTATCGATGTATAATAGTCGAGTCCCCAAAGACTTTTTTTTGCATGCCAAGTTTGGCTCCAAACGAAACTTTCCATCAAAATTGAAGATGCATCGTAATATTTACTCGTATATTCTACTGCCATACTATCTGGTCCTGCATAGTTTATATCGTATACATCACCAATCCAAATATTCCAATTTTCTTCCGTGAAATATCCCCAATGTTTTAAATCTTCGAAATCATTTCTTGTAAATTCGTTGAGTGCATAAACCGTATAGCTTTCGAAAGGTTGAGTCTGATACTCTCCGTATACTAAGTGTAGTGGGTACCAAACCCCACCCTCATGTAGGTTGAAATAGATTGTTGGTTTATAAGTATCTACTAAATCTCTAAGGGCCCAAGCTTCAGGTTCAGTTGTTGTCCCACCTGGTGGGAATTGACGATTCAAGTCTTTATCATCTCCAGTGTTAGGAATTGCGTCTGCGCCACTGTTAAGGCGTCTATTATAATAGTAACCATCAGGATTTAAAACTGGAATTATTATTACTTTGTATTGGTTTAGTTTTGTCTGCCATGGATTACCAGGTTTATCATAATATTCTAACAATAATTCAGCTATTCTTAAGGCAGCGAAGGCCGTTGTTTTTTCGTTCCCATGTATGCATCCATCAATAATTGCATAGCGGTCGCCTTTACCAATAACTATAGCATTTATATCTCGACCTTCAGCACTTTGACCGATAACCATTTTTTCAGCAATATCACTACTTCCGACCAGAGTGTCAATATGATTATTGACCCATGTCAAATCCGGCCAGGACCTTCCATTACTCATCCATCTCGCATACTTACCTGTCGGGAAGTCCTTAACCATCTTAACTGCTGGGAAAATGTGCCAGATACCCGCCCATTGAGTCTCATCAGTTGTTGCCATTAAATCCATCACATAGAAGCCATTATCACCTGTACCACCATATTTAAAGATGGCCACATTACCATCAACTTCTGCAATTTTTGTTATTAGTTCACTGTCTGGTTCACTGTCAAACTGACTCGCTGAAAAAACCCGTAAATCACCATTATCACTGCTACCACCACGATGAAATATCGCTTCATCTCCATCTCGAAAGTTTCCCCAGTCCATCAGGTATGTTATTGTTGGGACAGTCGTAACTAGACTAGAAGAGTATTCTGAATAATAATATTTATCAAAATCGTATCCGTGTGAGATAACTACATGATCATTGGCAAAATTCTTAACAGCATTAGCGCCAATCTCGTTTATATTACTTGTACCGGCAAAAGAAATTATGGCATCCACATCATTGAAAACAGTTTGATCTGTTACTTGCGATGGCGTGAGATTTTTATAATTGATATCTAAATTATTGAGCATCTTATAGATATTTTTTATTTGGGCAGGACTTCCTTCATCACCAATAACAGCAAAACTGTGTGTAGCAGCTAAAACTCCTTCAGAAATACAAAAGTAACAAAAAATAAATATCATTAGAATCAAAAATAATTTTTTCATTCTGGTCCCCAGCATATTCCTTCAGAGCACTCAAAACCATGTGGGCATTCTTCATCAGTTTGACAGGGAATACAACTGTCGTCGAATATTTTACAAGGAATATATTCTATTTCTCGTTCTTCGGTTTTACATCTCCCTTGTTCACATATAAAGAACTTGCCAACACTTTCCCATAAAAACTTTTTAGGTTTACAATCTTCATCCGTTATGCATTCTTGTATAAAAATTGTCGTAGTTTTTGTAACTTTACTCGGCCAGAAGCGCTCCCCAATTATCCCTGAAATGCTTTGTTGTCTCGCAAGATAGCTTACGATAAATACAGATACTATCACAAAGACGAAGATTAATACGATGGAAATTGTTAACTTTTTGTTTTTTGAAGCGAAATATGATTTTTTCTTCAATTTCTTCATAATTTAATTTTGTTTTTTAGAATAAAAATATATCCGATTCTTTGGGGTTATTTGAAAGGATTTCCTTTATACAATGGGGGGCATCCTAGTCTTTTATAACATTCTTCTGCTTTTTCATCTATTTGTAGTATTAGTTTCTTATCCTCTTGTGGGATATTACTATTGAGTAAACTAAGCTTCATTATAGCTGTACCAAGTAAAAAAGGATATACATCTCCATGTTCAATTCTCAAAGAATAGAGCGCTTCTGGGCACGACCGTTTTAAGAATTCTTCAGCTGCTAGAAGGTCAGCCGAATTCTCAAATATTTTTGAATCCTCTGATAAATATCTTTTTAATAACTTAGAATTAGCTTTTGGGATAGCCTCCTCTGTTATTTTAGCTAAAAACCGGAGGTATTTTACTAGGTCTGTTTCGTTTTCTTCAGGTTTATAAATTGCCATATTATTCTAACAGGAAAAGTATAGGATTTAAGTATTATTCTCATATGATTTAGGTTATTCTGCATTTTAACGTTTCCAATATCTCTTCTTGAAGTTTTTCCATGTTTTCCTGTGCCTAATCCAGACTTTCTTTAAAGACCTACGCATGATATATTATTGGTATCGTAAGAATAAGATTTTTAAGTATCGACTACAATACTTCTTGTGTGATAAAGGTGAAAGGTGTCTACCGGATCTTATCCTGAATTTTTGCTTAGCTTTATTTCTATAGAATCACCAAATTTAAAACAGGAGTGTGCGGAATGACAATACTAGAAGACCAGAAAAGGGCTGAAGAACAGGTATTGAAATTCTGGGAACAAAAGAAAATACCAGGAAAGGTTAGAAGAATAAAGAAAAGGAAGTCTTTCTTCTTTTTGGATGGGCCTCCATATGCCACAGGTTCAATTCACATGGGAACAGCCTTAAACAAGATTCTTAAAGACACTTACATTAGAACCCAACGGATGTTTGGTCATAAAGTCTGGGACCAACCCGGTTATGATACGCATGGTCTACCGATCGAGAACAAAGTTGAAGTTTTACTGGGTTTTAAGTCAAAATCCGATATTGAAGACTTCGGCATAGAAAAATTCATTAACGAATGTAAAAAATTCTCGACCAAATACATCGATGTAATGAGTGATCAATTCAATAATCTAGGTGTTTGGTTAGATTGGGATAAACCTTACTTGACTTTAACCAACGATTATATAGAAGGGGCCTGGTTCACTTTCAAGAAAGCATTCGAGAAAAACCTACTCTACAAAGGTTTATACCCAGTACACGTATGTCCAAGATGTGAGACTGCTGTTGCTTACAATGAAATAATATACGAGACTGTTAGTGATCCATCGATTTACGTTAAATTCAAACTAAAACACAGAGAAGATCTATATCTAGTGATATGGACAACCACACCATGGACCCTGCCAGCAAACACAGGAGTCATGGTTAAACCAGATGCAAATTATGCTAAAGTGAAGGTCGATGGTGAAACTTGGATAATAGCGGAAAGACTAGTGGAAACGGTTATGGAGAAAGCAGGTGTTGAAAGTTACAACATAATCGAAACTGTTACTGGTCGAGATTTGAACGGATATGAATACTTACACCCTCTTGCTGATTTATTCCCGTTCCAACAGGGGCTAAAGAACGCTCATAGAGTTGTTCTTTCCGACCAGTTCGTTACATTAGAAGACGGAACTGGTTTAGTCCATACAGCCCCAGGTCATGGCCAAGAGGATTATAAAGTCGGTTTAGAGACAGGATTACCTGCGGTTTCACCCGTGAACATTAACGGAACTTTTGATGATGGTTGCGGAAAATACTCTGGAATTCATGTAAAGGATGCTGACACTCGGATACTTCAAGAATTGGAGGGGCAAGGAGTATTGATTCATCAAGGAAAGATAAGTCATGAGTATCCACATTGTTGGCGTTGTGAGTCCCCTCTGTTGTTGATATCGTTACCACAATGGTTCTTCAAAGTTACTAGTATAAGGGATAAACTCATGGAAGAGAACATGAAAGTTCAATGGCATCCTACTTGGGCAAAGCAAAGATTCCATAATTGGCTTGAAAGTTTAGGCGATTGGCCTATTTCTCGTCAAAGATACTGGGGCATTCCTCTACCGATATGGGTTTGTGGAAAGTGTAATGAGATAAAGGTCATAGGATCAAGAAAAGAATTGACTAAAATACCGAAAGACTTTCACAGACCGTATATAGATAAAGTTACCCTGAAATGTCCTAAATGTAAAGGAACCATGAGAAGGGTGCCAGATATTCTGGATGTATGGTTTGATTCTGGGGTCTGTTCTTGGGCCAGCTTAGGCTACCCTCAGAGCAAGAGATTATGGAAAGACATGTGGCCTGCTGATTTGAACTTAGAAGGACCAGACCAGATAAGGGGATGGTGGAATTCTGAATTAATAACTAGTGTGATAACTTTCGATAAAGCTCCGTTCAAGAGAATTCTATTCCATGGCTTTATTCTGGATGCACATGGAATAAAAATGTCGAAATCTAAAGGAAATATTACAACGCCACAAGAAGTCATAGATGCGTACGGTAGGGATGTTTTAAGATACTATTTGTTGTCGAGCACGCCTTGGAATGACTTCTACTTTAACATGGAGGACGTGAAAGAAGTGGCTAAACAATTCAACATCTTAAGGAACACTTTCAATTTTGTTGGCACTTACGTCACTAAATCCACCAAACCCAGGATGCTTAGAGTCGAGGATAAATGGATTCTATCCAAGATGAATACTTTGATTAAAGAATATTTAGAATATTTCGAGAATTATAATGGGCATAAAGCTGTTCAAGAAACAATGAATTTCATCCTGAACGATTTTTCCAGATGGTACATTAAGATAATAAGGGACAGGGTTTGGCCATTATACGAAGGGAAAGATAAGAGTGCTGCATTCTATACACTCGTTTCTGTTACTGAGAATTTGGTCAAACTACTCGCTCCTATTTGTCCTTTCGTGGCCGAGAATGTTTACCAGAATGTTGTGAAGAAGTTTAAGAAAGGCTTAGAATCTGTACATATGTATGAGTTTCCCAAACCGAATAAGAAATTGATAAACAAGAAACTCGAGGAACAGATGGAGATTGTTAAATCTTTAGTAGAAGCGTCACATGCGGCAAGACAGAAAGTTAACCTTAAGCTACGTTGGCCTGTTAAGCGAATGTTTATTCTAACAAAAAACAAAGACATCAAAATGTCTGTGAAAGCCCTACAAAAGATAATTCTAGATGTTTGTAACGTCGAATCTGTTAAAATTGTTACCAAATCGCCAAAAGGTAATTTTGCTGAATCTGAATTCGAGAAGAATAGGATTTTTCTGGATTTAACAGAAGATAAAGGAATCCTAGAAAAAAGACTTTATAGGGAATTGACCAGAAAGATTCAGGCTTTGAGAAAACAGCATAACTTCGTTGTCAAAGATAGGATTGGATTGACGTTGAAGTCTGATCAAGATACTGAAAAAGCTCTTAAGAAAGATGTTAAAAGCTTGAAAACCGATGTTGGAGCTAAAACTGTCAGTATTGGAGTTTTAAAAGGAAAATATACTGGTGAATTGAAGTTTAAGAATAAGATTGTATCTATAAGTTTTGTTAAGGCTTAATCCTAGGGTCGACCCAACCTTCTTCATGGCAAACGTATTCATTGCTCTTCTGTAGACTAGTTTCCTTCCCACCAACGATTAGGAAGACTTCATCATGACATCTGTAATAACAATCTGGTTGTTTCAACTCCTCACATACAGCCTTTGTCTCGACAGAGAAGTCAATGATCCCAGCTCTTTCTGTTTGGTTTCCTATTAACAAGGATAGAACATAACCTAGTAAGAATGAGAGGATTATCAGCAAAAGAATGATTAGTATAAGTTTCCTCATGTTTTAAAACTTGTTTTGATAAGATAAAAACTTTTTCGAAAACATTTAATAAAGAAAAAAACAAAATAGAATATTTATGTTAGTTAAACAAGCCATGACCAAGAACGTATTAGTGACTAAGCCTACTCTGACTATCAGGGACGTGGCAAAAGTGATGTCAGAACACAGGGTTGGTTGCTTGGTTGCTATGGAAGATAAGAAAATTGTAGGAATAGTAACTGAATTAGACATCATCTGTAAAGTGGTTGCGGAAGATAAAGACCCGAACACTACAACCGTTGGGGATATAATGACAAAAGACGTTCATACTATCAGAGCGGATCAAACGCTAGAAGAGGCGTCGCAGTTGATGATTGAGTATAAGATAAAAAAACTTCCAGTGTTGGAGGACGACAATCTAGTAGGTATAATAACGGCTACTGATTTAATATCTGTCCAACCGAAAATGATACGAAGTCTGGCGAATCTATTGTTATTCGAAGAGAAAAAATCCGTCGCTGGGTAGTATGGTTATAATAAATTCTATCAAGTTCGGTTCTATTACTATAGATGGAAAAACTTATCATGAAGACATTATCGTTACTTGGGATAATGAAGTCAAAGAAATTTATCTAACTGTGAGACATTATTTTGCACTTCCTGAATTTAACCAAATAACGAAAACTCCAGATGTGTTGATTGTTGGAACAGGTCTCTCAGGACTATGTGGAATATCGGATGATGTTAGGAAAATATGCAAAGAAAGAGGAATTAAGCTCATCATGATGGCATCGGGAGAGGCAATAAAAAGGTTCAACGAGGCTTTTAACCAAGGAAAGAAAGTAGCTGCATTCATTCATATTACTTGTTAACGTTTTCTTTTTCTTTTTTTCAACCTATTTTTCCATACCAATATTCCGATTACTAGGATTACGATTACTACTAATCCAATTATCCAATTATTGTCCTCAACATGAGTAATTGGTGGCGATGTTATCGTAGTCACAGGAACTGTTGTTACCATAGTAACTGTTGTCGCCACTAAAATTTCTTCACCCGTAATAGCGAAAGTTGAGAAACCAGGAGTTTCAGCTTCATAATAGGTATATTCACTGTCCTCACCAGTCTTCCTAGTCTGTAGCCTCTCCCATGCATTGACACGGTACCTGTTCAATGCTACAGTATCGGGATCTATGTTGTTCTCTTTTATCCAAGAGTTGCTGACTTGAAACTGTATCTTCACGTTATCCAGATGTGTCTCGTTGATGTTCTTAGCATCTATATCGATGTACTTGTATACCTTACCTGTTATCTCATGAACAACTGATGCGGGTTTTCCATCCAATTTAGTCACAGTTATAGTAACGGTTTGAGCAGGATTTTTAACTGTTATGCTAATCTGCTTGAAGCCAATCTCAGGATCAGTTATCTTCATTATAGTCACTGAGCCAGGAGTTATCTGCGTCCAGATTTGAGTCTTCTTGGGCACCTTCTTCCAAATAACGTCAGCACCACCTCCAATGCGTGTGGGTGCAGTTGTAGTTGTTGTGGTGGGCGTTGCAGAAGTTGTAAAATTGTATGTTCCATTTGTTTGGAAATTGCCAAACTGATCATAGCTTGTAACATTATAATAGTATAAAGTTGATTCTAATAATCCATTCAGTGTTATGCTATGGCTTGTCGCATAGGAAGAGCTTGTAGATGTTGAACCAAGCACATATGCGTTTGTTCCATAATTGACTGACGAGTTTGTATTCCTATCTGTAGTCCAGGTTATAGTTGCTCCTGATGGACTTATTGAACCAGAAGTTACATCACTTATTACTGGGCCACATGAAAAAGGCGAAACTGTTAACCAACCGTTTGATGTATTGTATGGATAATAGTCAACTGCATCAGCCCTGTTCGAATCGGTTCCGGCAATAAATGTAGGGCAACTTGTACGGCCCCAGTAGTTCCCTTCGTTGTTGTATGAAAGGTTGATTGCATATTGTGAATAAACCTTGTAATTTGATTGACCATAAATGTTATTGCGCCATACTTTTGGAGATCCGGATGTGTATAAGTAAAGTCCATAGTATCCGCCAGTTATGTTGTTTTCTGTGATGTTTGGACTACCAGAATTTATAAAAACAACATATCCACTTAGACTATAGGTTGTAGTTATGTTATTTCCTTGTATTTGCCCCCAACCACCAGCCAAGCCAGACTCAATACCATAATCATAACCAATTATGCTGTTGTTGATCACATTAACAGTTCCCAAGGAGCAAAAAATTCCACTTCCTGTTTCTGAGGTAATGTTGTTATTTGTTATATTAGCACCTGCATAGATGCCAGTCTCATCTCCATTAATATGTATTCCTGCACCGTTATAATTGCTAAGGTTATACATTGTATTATTTGTCAGATTCATACGCACTGATTCATTTCCATAGATTCCTGTACCAAAACTGTGGATTATACAGTTTTTAACAATGGTATCATTTGAAGCATAATTTATTTTTACACCAATGGTGCTAGATCCACCAGTTCCATTTATTACATACCCGGTACAATCAAGCATTATACCACTTCCATCTATGAATAGTCCTGTATCAGAACAATCAGTTAAACTATCACTTGCATTAAGAGTCCTTGATTCATTCAAAGTATCTCCACATGAGCATGTTATGTTTCCGCCACAATTAGCGGCATATGTTGTGCTTATCAGTAGAACTAATACAAAGCTAAATGTAAATAGAGATAAAAGAATGAGGAGAAGAGGGGATGATCTACAGAGCATATGTTATTATTCGTTTCTGGGTAGCTTATATATTTTGCTTTTTCAAAAGAACCTATAAATCTATCTTTATTAAAAAGTGCGCCGGGATAGGGATTTGAACCCTAAAGCCCTTGCGGGCACTAGATTTCCTTCGGTTCACCTCCTTGTCCATCATAAAAATCAGGGTCAAGCCATCTTCCACATCGGAACCTTTTGACTCAAGTCTAGCGCATTACCAGATTCTGCCATCCCGGCTCTATTGATAATTTGTTAGTCCTATAATTTCAACTTATGTTTATATTTGTTTTTCTCTGCTTTTTTTATTGGCCAGGCATCCTCTATTAACATATCTGGAACATCTTTGTCCAGAACAGGATAAGCTAACTTACATTTTTTACAGAGGATGAACATTCCATTCTCTTGAACATCTCCCTTACATTTAGGGCATGCAAGAATTTTCATCAGGTCTCTTGGAACAGGCATGAATAGT
The DNA here is from genome assembly GCA_964347415.1 of uncultured archaeon. Lineage (GTDB taxonomy): Archaea > Aenigmatarchaeota > Aenigmatarchaeia > CG10238-14 > CG10238-14 > CAYFYJ01. Next base: position 15,104 of record CAYFYJ010000001.1, read on the forward strand.
GTTTTAAATATAATGATTTAAATTTCTATTGTTTTAATTTTAAAATGAGTTTCATGCCGGAATACGACGTAATCATCTGCGGGGCAGGACCCGCTGGTTTAGCCACAGGAATATCGACTCTTTTCCATAATAAAAAGGCCAAAGTCCTGATTCTAGAAAGCAGGGAAGAAGTAGGAGAAGAAAAATGTGGAGAAGGATTAGCAGAAGAGTGGTTTAAACACATGAAAAAATTTGGAAAATACTTACGTTCTAACTTAAAACCCAAATGCTTCGAGAATGAAATGTTCGGTGTCATATTCATCTTACCTAACGGCGAGCGAATCGTAGCTAGAGAAAAGAAATCGAACGGTTGGCTTCTAAATAAAGATTATTTCTTGAAAACCCTTGCTGCCATCTTCAAAAAAATGGGTGGCCAGTTGGAACTTGGAGTTAATGCTGTAGGACCTGTTATGAAGAATGATATAGCTTATGGCGTGGAAACTCATCTTGGAAATTTAATAAGAGGGAAATGTGTGATAGATGCTACCGGGTTAACTCAGAGTATTTGGAGAAAGGCCTTGAAGATTAAAGAACCGATCGATAGGAATGATATAGAAATCTGTTTTCAGTATAAAGTTGAAGATTGTAAGATCGAAAATCCTGACCTTATCCAGATTTATTTTGGTAATATCATTGCTCCTGGGGGTTATGGTTGGGTTTTTCCTAAAGGTAAAAACAGAGTTAATGTTGGAATAGGTTGTCAAGCATCTAGAGTTAAGAATGTTTTACCCTATCAAGAAAGATTTTGGAAGATATTGGATCTAGGTGGACGGATAGTATCCAAGAAAGGAGGGACTGTTGCTACTTTTGATCTACCTGAAAATTTTGTCTGGTCTAATTTGGCATGTGTTGGAGCATCAGCCAGATTCACCAACCCTATTCATGGAGGTGGAACTGGACCAGGTTTATTCGGTGGTTATATCCTAGGAAAGCATCTTGCTAATGCCATAAAGAAGAAGGAATCGATAGAAGAAACCCTCAAAAAATATCAAGATGAGATAAAGGAAACCAGAGGCAAAAGACATGAATATCATTACAAAGCAAAGAATCTACTTCAATCTTTAAATGACGATGAGATGGAGACCATCTTTTCTTCCATGACTCCTGATGAATGGTTAAGATCGATGAATTTTACTAAAAGAGAAGCCTTTAGAATAATCGGTCGGATTTCTAAGAAGAATTTAAGACTTGGGTTGAAATTGACTAAATATCTGGGTTTGAGTTGAAATCTATATAATTCAGATAAATATAATTTAATACAATCCCAAAATATTACTATGAAACTGAAAAAAGTTTACATGCCCAAATGGGTTGCCTGGTTTATGCTGGTAATTTTATTACCCATGTTATTTTTCACTGAATATATGGCTTTCTTTAGTGATGAACCAAATCCAGCGGTAGGAATAATGATGTTTTTCATATTTGGTGGAATTATCTTGATGATGTTCTTGGTGGGTTATAGAAAACTTCCGTACCTTTTGATTGAATCTTAAGAACAAAAATCTATCTTCATTCCAATGGTATTTCAAGTACCTCATTACAGAATTGTTTTATGTCATTACAATCTTCATAATGTTCTGGTGCTTTATCGGTCCAGTATCTTTCAAAACACATCTCAATGGTTTCATCGGGCTCGATGTTTACGGTCCAATTTAAAGTATGACAAAGATAACAATCATGGCTTAGCTTCCTTTCACATTCTATCATGTAATAAAACCCACTGCGGACATATATGCCACAATAAGAACATCCAAAAGAATGACAGTAGCTAAAGAAGATACAGAAAAAAAATATGAAAATAATCAGTCCAATTATAATTAAAATCCAATGTACCTTCTTCACAATTAATCTTTCTCATCCTAGAACAAAAACCTATCTGATTTGGACTATATGACTCTATCAGTACGTATTACATTACCTTTTCTCTTGAGCATCATCTTGCCATAAGTCTTTGAAATGCCCAATGCAATCAATTCTTTTTTTGAAGAAAATATCCCAACTGTTTCATTTTCTTTAATTCCTTTTTGCACTTCGATAAAATCCGATGACGAAACAGGTGCACCATTCCGTATTGAACTAATGCTGGCGTCTTTAACATAAACTCTTTTAACGTGTGGTATTGCTTCCTCTATCGGAATAAGAATTTTTCTTAAATCTGATTCATTAGCATCTTTAATTTCACTCAGCATGTGACTGTTCTTAAGACTGAAATGCCCGACCTTAGTTCTCCAGAGTTCTTTCATGTGGGATCCTATTCCAAGTTTTTTTCCAATATCTGAACAAAGTTTCCTGATGTATGTTCCGGCTTGAACCTTTGTACTAAACCAAACATCTTTTCCATCTTTTTTCAGGATATCAAAATTGTAAACTCTTCTTTTCCTCGGTCTCCTGGCAACTCTTGATTTTACTGGAGGTATTTGAGTTATTCCACCGATAAAATGTTTTGAAATCACTTTTTCTAGAGTTTTTTTATCGACATATTTGTGGAGGTACAGAATCCCTTCGTATTCTTTATCCAATCCCATTAAAACTGGCATGGCTTTAGTTGCATTCTCTAAAGCCACTAAAAGAACTCCGCTTACTCTCGGGTCTAAAACCCCGGTATGACCACAACGCTTCAATTTGAAAATATCTTTTATCTCTTGGACAACTTCTCTGGAAGTAGGCCCGCTAGGTTTGTTTACGTTAATTACACTACGAGATATTAATTCTGGGATAGTTTTTTTCATTTATTTCTTCTTTTTAGCTTTCTTGACCGCTTTTTTGGGTTTCTTAGTTGGTTTCTTTTTTGCGGGTTTTTTTACAGGTTTCTTCTTCTCAACTTTTTTCTTCTCAGGTTTCTTAACAGCCTTTTTCTCTTCTTTTGGTTTTTTCTTGCGGAAACTCGGTACCTTGAATTTTATTGTTATACCTTTCTTTTTGGGTTTCTCTTCAGGTTTTTCTTCTTTCTTTTCAACCTTTTCTTCTTTCTTTTTTTCTGGTTTCATCTCTTCTTTTTTAGGTTTCTCAGGCTTCTTCTCTTTCTTTGGCTTCTCGATTTTCTTAGGAATCTCTTTAACTTTCTTCTCAATCACTTTCATAATTTCAGGACTTGGTAATCTCAGACTCAATTTCTTCGTTAAACCAATGGCATCGTACGCCTTGATTACAACAGCATCCGCAGCTTCAGGAGCTATTTTTAAGGAATGCTGGGTAGGCTCTAGATGTTCAATATTACATCTTCTTCTCTTAACTCCTGTCAGTTGTTTGGGTCCAGTAATTAACACAAAAGTGTTGTCCATCTTTTTTAATACTACACAATATTTACCAGCCTCACGGCCAGCAATCTTCATACAAACTCTTCCAACATCGAGTGCTGCCACTCATACCACCCCTTGAATGATTAAATTTACAATTTTAATTGTTGATTGTCAAGATTTAAAAGTATCCCTAACAGTCTTTCTCAATACATCTCTCATACAACTTGAGCATAAATTACCACCGTAAGGTCTCTCAGGTCTTCTCTTCGTTTTTGCCAACTTCCCCATATCAACAGGATTTAATCTTGGGACACCATGCAAAGGCCTCTTACAGATTGTACACTTAGCAACCTTTGGTCTCCTCTTCTCACGATGAGTTATCAATCTGTTACCAGGAGTCCTTACTTTTTTTCTCCTTAAACTTCTAGACCTTAGCTTCGGTCGTACCATCTACATCCCAACCAATTTTCTTACGATCGTGCTAACAACAAAAGTACAGATAAAATACCACCAGAACCAGGATAATTCATAACCACCTATATATGGTATCGAGTCTGGGACTGTAGCCACAGTTAGACCAGTATAGGCGCTCCTAACGAATGGTAGAACCAATATAACTAAGATAATCGAGATCATCATGGGTTTAATCATGAATTTCATGTAGTCTGAATTAATTTTCATTAATTCCTTCAAATGATCATTGACGGCTTTAGCGTCCCCGGATTTCTGAGCTTCCAACATCTTTGTCCTGATTTCTTTCATCTTGTCTTTAACTTCTTTAGCCGCCCCTGTTCCCAAAAACTTCTTGTTGACTAAACTCATAAATATGCTGATTCCAGCTCCGATTAAGAAAATCGCGATTATTGGTGTTAGTGGTATCATTCATTCCTCACCTAAAAACTTTCTGATTATTGGATGTGCTCCATCTAAATTCTCATTCTTTAATTGTTCATAGAAGTTATAAATAATTGTTACCGTCAGCAAAATTCCTGTTCCTGTGCCTATAGCACCGGTAAAATCGGCAAAAGCGGCTAAAAACCCTATTGACGCACCACCTAGAACAGCCAATGCTGGTATATATCTGTTCAGGACATTTTTGACTATCTGTGGGTTGCTCCTGTATCCTGGTATTCTCATACCAATCGATGTGACTTGTTCGGCGACAGATTCAGCATCCATACCAGAAGTACTAAGCCAGAATACAGAGAAGATGATCGAACATCCGATCATAAGAGACATATAAATGATAGCTCTGAGAGCGAGTTGACTCGTTAACAGTCCGTTGAATATGTCACCGATTAGATTCGTAGGGGCTGAGAAATAATAGATTATTCCACTCAGGGGTTGAGTACCACCGCCAGGATTCTGTTGAAGGCAGCCAAGAAAACTACATTTGATATCTGGGTTTATAGGATCGGGTTTAGCCATCATCCCACTGAACAACTGGAAGTTAGCGAGTAGAGCGGCTGTAAGAATGACTGGAATGTTACTCGTGTAGAATAATTTTAGAGACCATCTTCTACCGAATCCTCTCAAAGAGCCAAATTGTAGCGGTATGTCGACAGATATACCTTGCGCATAGATAACCATCAAGAACACTATTAGAGTCGCTAAGATTGGAAGAAATGCAAAGAATGCTTGTGAGTATAGGTTATCTCTGAATACATCAAATAGGACTGCCCAGAATCTCCCGATAGGCTCAGTCCCTGGTGGTGGTAGTATACAACCAGTCATTGCTCCAGTCATACATGGACTGAAGAGTTGTATGAATATCTGTCTCGCCACACCAGCTGCTATGAACAAACTAATACCAGAACCTATACCCCATTTACTGACTATCTCATCCAAAAGAATGACGATCAAACCACCAAAGGCTAGTTGGATAACGACGATAGTAATGGTGAAGACATCAGGACTGCTTGGAGGAACCGCCCCACCAATTACGAACGCTACAGCTTCAATAAAACACAGCGCTACGGCAGATAATTTTTGAATCGTATCATATTTTTCCTTTTGTTTTGGATCGTTCAAATCCCAGTCTATGAGCTTTGCACCAACCAACAATTGCAAAATAATAGAAGAAGTAACCAAAGGTCCGATACCGAGCGTCATCAGAGTTCCGAATGATGATCCTAACAACATCTGTAGAGCTTGGAATTGTTGACCTGCTCCTTCAGCAACCCCATAAACACGACCAAAAAGTTGAGAAGACATTAGAAAATATACGACTAGAACTATTCCAGTCCAAGTGAGTTTTTTGTTTATAGAAACTTTGTAAATCGGTTTTTCGACCGTGGGAATATACTTATTCAATTTTGTAATGTCAAACATCTAACTCACGACAACCGCTTTGCCTTTAACATCTTCTAATTTTTTTATGGCATTCTTGGAGAAATATTTTGCCTCGACTATCAGTTTGTGTTTTACTTGGCCTGTTCCGAGAAGTTTATCATATCCTAACTCAGTTAAGTTGACCTTCAAGCCTTCTTTCCCTTTTGTAATTTTTTTATCTTTAAGCAACTTATCCACTCTTGAATCCAACTCTTTCAGGTTTATAGTTTTGACTTCTTTTACGACTTTTACTGGTCTTTTAAAACCCTTCTTACCGAAATGGTCTGGCATGTATCTGATTTCTGTCATTCGTTTGTGTTTGTGTAAACCTGCCAATCCCCTGCCACCCCTGCTCCCCCCGCCTCTATGCTTCTTATGGCTACCGTAACCTGTTCCGCGTCCTCTCCTCTTCTTTAGCTTCTTTCTCCTTCTTACGACCATTAAATCATTCTCTCTAAGAGTTCGTTTATTTTGTCTCCTCTAAAGCCTAAATCGCCTTTTGGATATGGTAATCTAGTAGATTTAAAACCATGTGTTGGTGGATTTAGCCTGAAAATGAGTTTTAATTTTAATTTATTTTTCATCAATGCATCTGATAAATCATCGAAATCCTTCATCTTCATTCCTTTCAATTTTTCTTTTGAGATCCGACTCCTTTTTTGTAATAGTTTAATTAGTGTTTTTTTATTGACATTCCCCCAAGTGATTCTATCTTTTGTCTTTCTTAACATACCAAGATATTCTTTTGTTTCTGGCATGACAACACAATGGTTTCGAGATTTGAGATTAAGTACCTTCAAAGTATCTTCTATATCTTTCCTTGTGTTGACCGAACCTCTTATTCTAACGACAGCAAACATACTATCACTAATTGTTTGATTTAAACACTTTATAATTATAGTCTTTTTAAAGATTTCATTGAGAAAGTTATAAATTTAAGCCTATTTGATTGGAGTTTTTAGGTCGTTAATTGTCCGACCACATAACTTATGCCAATAACCATCAGAAACAGACCACCAAACAGCAAAAACATCCCAAGATAGAACTTAGTGGTACCAGAAACTATGTAAAGGGTCATGAATGCATTCATCCCAAGAAAAATGAACCCTATGCCTATCCATATCAGACAAAAGAATGCCAACAATCTGATTAAACCCATTATATCACATTAATTATTTTCTTTTCTGGTAATAAATGTCTAACCTTGGATGATGAAACTTAGGTATAGACAATAAATCTATCTTCCTTAACTTTTGAGGGTACTCAGAGAGATCTGAGAACTCTTTCTTATTTTTATTAATTAATTTCTATACATTATAATTGAAAACAGAAAAAAGGGTTATCAGCTCAAACGTAGATTGAGCTGAATTTTTGATCTGCATAGTTTATCCAATACTTAGGGTTTAGAGTTTCGCCAGTGACAGCTTGGAGTAGTTCCGGGGCTTCACGAACTAATATGAATCGGTGGACATTCTTTCTGAGCCACGTCAGAAGTTTGGCAAGGTCACCCTTCGCTATGTCTTCGTCGATGTTTGGGATTGCTCTTTTTGCAGCAGCGAATAGTTGGGCAGATGTGAGGTTACCTAGCATATAGTTTGCGAAATATCCGAAATATCCGAAGGACCAGTGAACATCCTGAAGTACACCTTCAGTGTTGTTTTTAGGTACATAGCCTACGTATTGTTCCATCTTCTCGTTCCATATTTCTGGAAGATCCTTGACTTCAATGGTCTGATTGAGTAGTGCCTCTTCGATTTCACACCGGAACATGATATGGAGTTGGTAGGTTAATTCATCAGCTTCAATCCTAATCGGAGAAGGTTTGACGACATTGATGGCGTTGTAGAACTCTTCAAGAGGGACTTTTTTGAAATAGGGGAAAATCTCATGAAGCATGGGATAGGAATGTTCCCAGAATGCATGACTTCTGCAGATTAGATTCTCGAACAATCTTGATTGTGATTCGCTAAGACTGAGAGAATGGCCCTTTTCAAAGTCTATCCACATTAGAAGTGGATCTAATCCTTGGTATGTGATACCGTGACCGCCTTCATGTAGAGTACCAAATAGACCAGAGGCTAAATTCCCAGGATCAAAGTGGGTTGTGAGTCGAACGTCATTCGGTCCTGCTGATGTTGTGAAAGGATGGAGTGTGGTGTCTAGTCTGCCTCGGCCGAAATCAAAGCCAATAGCTTTAAGCAAGCGAACAACAAGTTTTCTTTGTAATTCAGGTGGGAAATGTCCATGTAAGAGAGTTTCATTTGGTTTTTCAGGTTGTTCTGTCAGTCGCTTTACAAGCGGAACAAGTTTTCCCCTAAGGGAATTTATGATTCCCTTGAGTTCATCGGTGGTTAGACCAGGCTCAAAGTCTGGAAGCAATCCATCATATGGATTCTTTTCGAATCCGTGGGCTTCAGCGATTTGACGCACGAGTCCAACTATTTTTTCTAGATCCGATTGGAAGTGAAGGAAATTAGATTTTTCCTTGGCTTGCTTGTATACGAGAAATGCTGCTGATATCGCTTTACTGAACTTCTTGAAAAGATCTTCTGAGACTTCAGTTTCTCTTTTGTGGATGGCTTTTAGTCTTAGCACTATGAATCGTTGTCCCGGATTGAGATGTTCCTGCATGTCTGCTAAGCGATCAAGCATCACTCCTATTGATCTAGAAGTGAAAAGTTTATGCCAATTCGAACTAAGCGTCGATATGATCTCTGTTCTTCCTTCGCCTGCCTTTTCAGGCATCTTTGTTTTTTGATCCCATCCTACGATACTACTTGCGAAACTGAATATAGCAGCTGTCTTAAGTTTCTTGAGCAATTTTCCAAATAGTTTTTCTGCTTCGGTTTTCAAGGTGGTTTCTCTTCTTTTTTTCTTTTGGTTATTCGTGAGCGAGTTCGGTTCTATACACATTTCACTAAAGACAGTGTCATATCATTTGTTATTTCAATTGAACCAGTTGTGACTAAGTATTCCTCAGAATTGGTCTTCAGTCAACCAACCAATCAACGTCGATGTATGTGTATAGTCTTTGTTATGTTGTGTTGATTGAATTTGGTTATTTACATAGTATGGTGTGTGTATAGAGCATGAAATCTGGAGCCAATCAATAAATACAAAGTTAATAATTAATCTTTTTATTCGTATCTCTCCCCAGAACAAAAATCTATCTTATTTTCTTTTCTTGAACTTATTGTAAAACCATCCTATTACTGATCCGATAATGAAATACATCGCCAAAGTTGATATAAAAAAAATTATGTAAGTTATGTTGTAAGAAATTGAAGGTTTAAAAAATGCGTTGAATATTGGTAGAGCTGGAGTGGCCACAATTAAGAAGAAGAATAAGAATGTCTCTCCTTCCGGAGGAACTAAAACGTCAATAACTAAGTTTACAACAAAAACTAAGATCGGAATTAGTGTGGCTATAATTCCACCTTTCAACCAGAAAGGCCATTCTTTCCATATCATAATCTAGATTTCTTTTCTAAGAACAAAAATCTATCTCGTTCTTAGGTTTATTTCATTTATAAAATCTCTATAATTTTTTCTCTTGATTTTAAACCAGTAATTATTTTAACATTCTTTTTCTTTACTTTGAAAAATTTTCCCAAAGTTTCAATAACGGCTTGATTTGCCTTTCCATTAATTGGTCTGGCTTTTACATAAACTTTAAGAATGCCCTTGTCTTCTATAATATGGTTTTTCTTTGCATTGGGAATTACTTTTATTTTAAGCTTCATCTTTGAAATATTAAGAAAAATGGATTTTAATTTGTTTGGAAAAATCTATCTGATTCTGGTTATTTCCCTTTTCTTTTTTTCTTATGTTTTTTTCTTCGTGCTATTCCCATAATCTAACTTTCTCTTCTCAGAACAAAAATCTATCTGATTTCTGGGTAACTTTTTAATATCAGCAGTTTTATAATATTTAATTCACAAAATAGAGAGAGTTAAAATGCATGAGATTGAGTTGCCAAGGAAGATAGTCGTTGGTGAGGAAGTCTATCCCAAGATCCCAGATGTACTTGAAAAACTGGATGACTTCAACTCTGTACTCCTAGTTATGGGAATGAAAACAAGGGATCTGGTCGGGCAAAAAATTCTTAAGATTCTGAACAATCATTACAACTTGAACTTCATCTATGCCAAACTTTGTGACCACAAAACGCTCCAAAGAGTAAAGAAACACGCCAACCTAGTAAAGGCTGATTTAGTCATAGGAATCGGTGGAGGGAAGAATATAGACCTAGCAAAGGCAGTTGCACATTACATGAAAATCCCATATATTTCTATTCCAACGATTCTTTCACATGATGGTATAGCATCAGACAGAGCCGTTATAGCAAAAGGTAAGAAAAAATATCCTATTGTGGGAAGTCCGCCATTGGCAGTTATAGCTGATTTAGATGTTTTATCTCAAGCCCCGTACAGATATTTTGCTGCTGGCTGCGGGGACATGATAGCAAAAATAACTTCAGTCTTGGATTGGCGGTTGGCTAGGGATGATAAAGGCGAGGATTATGATGACTTTGTCGCCAACTTAACATATTCAGCCGCTGAAACCATAATCAATAACGCCAAAAGACATGAGAAAAATTATAAGAATTCTGTCAAGTTACTACTCGAGTGTTTGATAACATGTGGGATGGCTATGACTATCACAAAATCTTCTAGACCATGCTCTGGATCTGAACACGTGTTCTGTCATACTATAGATTTTCTTGCTTCTGATAACACAGCTTTACATGGGGAAAAATGTGCTTTAGGGGCTTATATCATGGCGTATTTACATGGCATCGATCACGAAAAGATCAAAGAAGCTTTAGTTTCTTACCGTTTACCAACAACTTTTAGGGAGATCAGAGTTTTTCCGAAAGTACTCATTAAGGCATTATCGACTGCTCACAAGTATAGGAGTGATAAAAGATACACGATTCTTAAAAACGGTGTAAGTAAAAAAGAAGCAGAAAAAATATTGACAGAACTTAAAATCATTTAGCTTTCTTCTTTCTGATAGAACCAATCCTTTTCCTCAGTGCCTTAAATCTATCAAGGATCATGTGAATTACAGGAGTCTTGGCCCACTTCAAATCAAAATGGTCATCTATTTCTATCCACGGCTCATCCTCGATATTGACGTAAGTTATCGGATAATCTTTCGTCGTTAAATGATCCAATGCTTCCTGGAAGTAAAAGTAAGGTCCGTGGTTTTCTATTATCTCGTTTATTGCCTGCATAAAAGCTTTTCCACCGTCCACACTAAACTTCATCACTCCAATATCCTCGCCAAAGGATTCTTCGGGATTTAATTTCTTACTCACTCCTTTGATTATACCATTACCGTCAGTCTTAACCTTCATCTCCTCTGTCCCTACTGTTCCCTCACCATCCACAGCCAACACTATATCTCCAGATGCTTCTATCAACCTCCAGAGTATCATCGGTGAGAATAAATCATCCGCGTTTATTAGAACGAAATCATCTCCAAGTAATTCATCGGAAGCGAGTTTTACGCTCAGGATGTTTTCAGTTTTCGCATACAACTTGTTGAAACAATAGTTCACTTTTAAACCCCATCTCTTGCCATTACCGACATAGTCCTTTATTAGACTATGTTTATAGCCAGTAACGATAACAACATCATCTATCCCACATTTTTTAACGTTATCCAGGATGTGTCCGAGGATGGGTTTGTCCTCTATCTTAATCAATGTTTTTGGGATGCGATCGGTAATTGGTTTTAACCTTTTTCCCCTTCCTGCTGCTAAAATTAAAGCTTTCACGGGTTTTCGACCATCCAAAACTAACCAATTTTTGTGAAAATATACACTTAAATTTTTATCCTTTGAACAATATAAGTCGTTTTTTATGTAAATTTTAAAAAGACACATATGCTTATTCAATTGGTGTACGGATGTCTGTTAAAAAAAGTCATATAATAAGACTACTCTTCAAGTCTAGGAAAGGTATGATACAGGCAAAGAAATACAACAAAAAAGCCAAAGAATACTGGAAAAATAAGAATGATGAATTGGTCGAAGAAATAACCCAGATCATAGATTCGAGCTCTGATTTGGAATTGGTTAAGATATCCAAAGATTTTGTGACAAAAACTGGGTTTACTGATATGATGTGCACTGTGAGTGATGTTCATGATTTGAAAAAAATTATTGAAGTTTTTGGAAAGGATGTAGTTATCTCCGATTTTGTCAACTATGGTACCAGGACAGGATTTCTGACAGTGGTTATTGCTCCTGCCTTGGCTGCAGTCGAAGCTTTAGGAGATGTGAACGAATCGAACATTGAAGAATGGTTATATGGGATAGGGATATGTTTGCCTGTGGCTGCTGATATTTGTGATTCAGTCTTGGATGAGGAAGTCATGAGACACCCGTTAATCGCTTATCGGATATGGCTCATTCTTCACAAACTGGGTGCTGCAATTATTTTTAGGATTGGATTAAACCATGTCAAACATATCAAGACCGGCGATAAGAAGTTGGATAAAAAAATCATCGATAGACTCTTTCAAGGGGTAAAAAAGGTTTCTGAAAAACAGATGATCGATTACAAAGTGAAAAATTCTAATTATGTTTCAGTTAAGAAATTGAATGAAATTTATGATGGTAAGGTTTGCGAAATTGAGGCCACTGTTTTTGGAACTTTACCATCGAAGAAAAATAATATCATCAAAATATTTGAAGAAGGAGCTAGACATTTTGCTGGGGAACTTCAGATTGTTGATGATTTTGAAGATTTGATTGGGGACTCTAATTTGCAGAAATTGCCTGAAATTCCTAATCCATCTTTCTTCTTGACTCATTCAATCGATCTTTGGAAATCTGGAAAAAGAGATATTAAAAAAATTATGATTGAATCGGCGGAAAAAACTTTGGAGAGGGGAGAAAAATATCATAAAAATGTGATCAATGCTTTCAGTAAGTTACCTAAAAACTTTAAGACTAAACCATTTTTTGAAGTGACATTATGGTTCTATAACAAAGTCTTGAATGAGAGGTTTAAGGAATTTTCAAAAGGGAAGACTTATCCGGCTTTGAGAACTCAGTTGTTAGGAATGATGAAAGGTTAATTGCTCTTGTTTTAAAGATTTCTGATAAGTTAAGATAAGACTATAGTTTAAAATCTTCCATATATGGCGTCTATTCTACCTAAGGGAATTTTCATATCTTTTATTTGGGAAATAGTTTTCTCTTTATATTTTGGCTCGCAAATTCCTCTATTCAGAGCAAATAAAAAGCTTTCATCTAAAAGTGCACCCCTAACTTGAATTACCATTGGGTCTAATTTTCTTAAGTCATTAAAAGCGCTTTTCTTCGCACCCTCTTCATTAATGTTCATTAAAGCAACATTTTTTCTTACTTTCTTATCTATTTTTTCATCTATGCTTTCTGCAACGCTTAATTGCCTCTTAACACTCTCTTTGCTGACACCCCATAAATAAAGCTCTCTGGCACCCATGTCTGCGAACGTATGTGCTAATTTTAGATTAACTCTTTTTTCCCAGGGCAATTGATTTGTCGTGAAACCAGCACCATGTCTTGAATATCTCGAGGATACAATCATAATTCCTCCATTAGGGTTTAGCATAGATTTAGCATCCTTAATTATTTTCTCTTTATTCTCAGCCATTTTTTTATCAACTTCAGGATTGTCATAAGGATTAAAAGTTCCACCATGAAGATAAATCGGTCCATATGTTCCCTCTAATTCTTGAACTGCTCTGAACCAACCTATTTCCCCGCCTATAGCGAAATTGTATCCTCCCGATTCCCAACTCCCCCAAAACATAAACAAATCAAATTTTTTATCTTTTAATTCTGATTCAGAATGGAGTAACTCTTCGGCCATGCCGCAATATTTTTTTATCCCTTTATCGAGTTTATTAAAATGTGGGGGCACACAAAGCAGGTTCGGATATTTTTGGTGGTCCAATCCATCGTTCCTATCTAACCCGTAGGACTCTGCCCCTAACTCATATAGAGCCAATGCGACAGATAGATTAGAACCGTAACCAACGTCTATACTTCTTTGACCCGGTCTTAAATCTATGGTTTTAGCTAACTTTCTTGTTGTTTCCATGATTAAAAGATCATTATGATGATAACCTTCAGTAGATTCAGGTTGGCCTTCATCAAATCCTACTAACGTTATCCGTGAAGGAAACGGACTTCCAGTATTTTCATCTATTATAATTTGTTCCATTTTTATCAGAATTGAAATAAGTAAATGTTCTATATAAAGATTTCTATTTTGTAGTCACTAATTGATAATGACATAGCAATTTTAGAACGTATATCTTTCAGGTCCAACCTCGCTAAAAATAACAGCGACTTTCGGTCTTTTCCCATCGTTCAATTTCTTATCGTAAAAATTCTCGTTGATAAAGACTCTTTCTTCTTCTCTCAATTTCCTTATTCTTTCTCTATCCTCTTCTTTGTACGAACTTTGTATAAAATACGGCATGTTTCTCATGTTAGCTCTGAGCGCCAAGGATACGAGGTACACGAGTTGTCTATCACTCCAATTAATACTCGAAGAGCCCTGCTGAACATAAACTAAAGTCTCATGTTCGACTTTACCGGGAGGTAACATACTCTCTGGAACACCTTGACCTTTAGTAAACCTGATGATAGAATTTATAGTCGGCATGTTAGCAAAGAATTCTTGATTTTTTAATGCCCATTCTCTCGAGAAATTTATCAGTATATGAGCAGTGAATTCGTTCTTAGCTGTTAAATCTTCGAGCATCTTCAAGTGTTTTCTCAAATCTTCTCCATGACCATCAGGAGCAATGGATGAAGTAAAATCGCCAACAAACCTTAATTTTATGTTGTGTTTTTTAACAAAATTCAGCCAATCAGGCACGACTTTAACTAAGCCAGAATATATATTTGCATAGTCCTTTCTTGTTTGATGAAATTCTTCGAAAACATTCACATAGCATGCTTTTCCTCCGACACTCTTGATAATATGAACAAATCTTTTAGAGAAATCACTACCATCGATATAAACTGCCTCACCATCTAGGTTAGATGCTGTTCTGCTGCCGTCAGTCATCAAGTATATTATAGTTTTCTTCATGTTTTCTTCTGGATTATCGATTCCTAGTTTTTGGCATGCTTCTTTGAATATGTCCAGAATTTTTTTTTCTGGAGGTAATTCGCAAGACAATTAAACACCCATGAGAATTATTTATATTAGATTTAAATATTTAAAAAATCTCTCGAAGATGATAAAATGAAATTCGGATTATCAACTGTAGCGTACGAACCAGAGTTCAGAGAATTAGCAAAAAAAGCAAAGAACTTAGAAAAATTGTATTTAAAATACATGGACTTATCAGTAAAATTAACGTTAAAATGTGGTTTCAAGGTAATAGAAGTTTCTGGTTTGTTCGACAACCCACATGAAATCCTACCTCCTATATTAAAACAAATAAAAAATAAAGTCAAAGTGTTCAAACAAGTTACCTATCATACACCAATAAGATTCATATCAGTCAAAGCAATGAAAGAATGTATAATGATCGGCAAGAAACTTGGCGCTAAAAAAATAGTTATTCATCCCTATTTCCCGCGTTTACCAGGATTCAAAGAGAGTAAACCTGAGGAGATTTTAGAGTTGATAGAATTTTGCAAAAAACAAAATTTAATTCCTTGTCTGGAGAACTTGCCACTAGAAGTCCCGAAATACAACAGACCGGAAGAATTTGATTTTTTCGTGAAGAAGGGTGCGTATTTGACAGTGGATACTGGACATGCTGCTGTAGTCAATGTTAATCCAATTTCCTTTCTAGACAAATTTGAGAAGAAAGTCAAGCATATCCATTTACAGGACGGTATAGTTGGGATGCATGACAACCATTACGCACTCGGGGATGGGAACGTGAATTATATGAAGTTTCTTAATAAACTCGAGGAAATGAAGTTCAAAGACTTCGTAATATTAGAGTTTTTATCAGAAGAAAATGTTATTAAGAGTTTGAATCGATTAAAAAAATTCATAAAAATTTGAAATTATTTACTTGTTCTGTATCTATGCAAATTCTTCAATGCACTAAAAACAGCGATAATGAGGTTTATTCTAGTCCCAGTATTTCCTAAAGTTTTTCCCCAGACATCACTAATCCCAGCCAAAGTCAATACTTTCTTTGTTTCATCGTCCACTGCCAGACCAATACCTCTTGGGGCAGGCATCAGAGTGATTCTAACTGAACCAGATTTGCCTTCGGTCCTGAAAGGAATAGAATGGGGTCCTCCACATCCACACTCCCATGAACCACATCCTCTCGGAACTTTTATCAGGTTTAATTTTCCCCGTTTTATCGCTTTGTTTATTGCTCCTCTGCTCTGTTTGGCCCTTCCCTTACCCATGCCGATTATACCGTCTTTGTTACCAACCACAGCAAAAGCAGTAATCGCATATCTCCTTCCAGATTTATGCATCTTAGCTGAAATTCTCAATGGTGTTCTTTCGATCCCACCACCTTTTCCTGGTCTTCCACCGATAAGAATAAGTTCACTCTCTAGATTCGGAATTAAAGCATCAACGATTTCAGATTCTCTTATACGAATTCCTTCGTCAAGAATTTTGTTGATATCAGTAATTTTACCCTTCATTACGGCTTTCCCAAGGCTTGTTTTTGGTATCCACGCTGATGGTTCTCCCTCTACGACTTTTTTTTCTGCTTCTTTAATTTCTTCTTTCTTTTCAACCTTTTCTTCTTTCTTTTTTTCTGGTTTCATCTCTTCTTTTTTAGGTTTCTCAGGCTTCTTCTCTTTCTTTGGCTTCTCGATTTTCTTAGGAATCTTAGGTGTTCTCTTCTTTTCTTCAACTTTCCTTTTAGTTACTTCCTTTTTTTCTTTGGCTTGTTTCTTTTTCTTAACGATTTTTTTAACAATCTTCTTAAGTCTAGGTTTTTTTACAACTTTTTTCTTGGTTGTTTTCTTAACTTTTTTTATCGCTTTTTTTCTTGGCATTAATCGAACCTTTCATGATTTTTGATTTTACTTTTTCGTAGACCTCGGATAATTTTCCTGGATCATACGTGGTAAATTGTTTTTTATATTTCTTCAAATCCTCTTTCTTGAGTTTTTGAGCATAATCTATTATATGTTTTCCTTTAATTCTGTCATCAGGGGGAAGTATTTCAGTCGAGTGTGGAATAGTTAAACCTGCATCTAAAGCCCCTTTTAGAATAGCGAACAATCTTGATCCTTTTGATTTCTCCACCAACCCGATGTCTAAGATCGCAGATTTTATGTTATTTTCCAAGGCTTTCTTTCCGATTAACAAACCGACAAAGTATGCACACACTAAATTGTTTGTAGGACCTGACCAACCGAATTTTTTCAGTTCTTGTGATGTGGCATGAGCGAGAATCCGATCACCATTCTTATTAAAATCGATTATCTGGGCAGTGACATGCTTGGATGATTTTCTAACAACCAGTCTATGCTTCTTGGATGTGAGCATTCTCAACCTTTGTCTATAATTAGTTTTAGTTTTAACCCTTCTCTTAAACGGCATCTTATACCTTGGACTTATCTTCATGTAAAACACCTTTTTGTTTTAAGTATAATCTCAAGTGAGACCTATTCCTGAACATTCCAGCTTTTACTAACAAATAAGTTTTTCTGTATGTCCTTCTATCTATCGTCCCTTTATCTCTCAACTCTTTCAGCATTTGTCTCATGGGTCTGATAGTATGCATCCATTTTTCTTTTTTCGTGAGTCTTGCTCCACTAGAACCTTTCTTACTGCCAGATCCTCTCTTCTTCTTTTTTTGATGAAGTTTGGGTTTCTTTATCTTGCTTCTCTTGACTTTGATGTAATCTTTAGATATCATCCTTTTGATATCTCTTCTGGTAATGGCATTCTTGATATCCTCTAAATGCTCTGGGTCCATGACTATTCGAGATTGCCCGACTTTCAATATGTCGGCAGCCAGTCTTTTTTGGAGTAACAAACCACCCATAAAATCACGGATTGAATATTCTTATCTTGAGTTGTTTGGCCCTTTCTACTATCATCTTCTTCTTTTTTTGACCAATTCTACTGGATAATCTACCAGCTTCTTTTTCTTTATTGATTTTTTCCAAATCTTTTAAGTTGTAAATCATGATTTCTTTCAAACCTGATGGGTGTAACCCTCTAAATTTTCTAGGGGCACCATACCCAACATTTGGTAATGATCCTTTAGACTTTTCTTTCACCTTTAACTTGGAATGAACACCTCTAGGTCTTCTCCACACTTTCTTAACTTTCTTTAAGTATGTTCCTTGTCTTAGAAATTTTGGCTTCTTTTTTGGGTTAACCATATCATCGACCTTTACCTTTTTCTGTTATATAAATCCCATCCATAAACACTCTTCTGTCGTATTTAGTGACCCGGCATACTTGTTCGATGTTTGCGCATGTTTGACTCACATCCTCTAAATTCGGTCCTGTGACTACAACATCCTGACCTTTTACTTCTATCTTGGTGTCACCTAGTATTTTTGCAATTCTGGGCATTTTCTCTCCTAAAAAATTAGTGATTAGGAATTTGTCGCCTTCAACCTTTGTCGTGACCGGGAAATGTGAGTAGACAATCTTCATCTTGTAGGTGTAGCCTTCTGATACTCCTTTAGTCATGTTTTTTACGTGTGCGATAATGGTTCCAATCATTGCTCTAATCTTTTTTTTGTCGGATTTAGATGTGACGAGTAGTTTATCTTCTTTCTTTGTGATGACGATATCATGAAAATACTTGAATTGTTTCTGTAGAGTTCCTTTCGGTCCAGTAACTTTTACAGTCTTGTTATCTATTTCAATCGTGACATTCTCAGGAAGGATTAATTCTTTTTCCATACAAACCACTAGAAAGCGTAGGCAAGTAGTTTTCCACCCACGTGTTTTTCTTTTGCCTCTTCGTGAGTCATGACGCCTTTTGTCGTGGACACGATTAATATCCCGAAGCCTTTTGCTGGTAAATATCTTTTTTCCCATTTTTCGAGATCGTCGGTAGAAACAGAATATCTTGGCTTGATGACGTTGCAATCATTGACTCTGTTTTTTAATTGGATCTTGAACTTTCCAGATTTGCCATCATCGATGTATTCGAAAACACCTATGAATCCATGTTTTTGCATGAGTTTTAGGACTTCTTTTACTAGTTTAGAGGCAGGAGTAAAGCAATCTATCTTCCCGATTTTATCGGCATTCTTTATCGCAGACATTACATCCGCTAGCGTATCGTGTCTCATAGGCTCACAAATAATACTATTAGATTTTATAAGTAAAGTTTATTAAGGTTTTCAATACTATCTCTAAACTCTTTTATTGTAATTGAATATTATTTATGGTTTAAAAACCCTTTGGATAATTTAAATGAAACCGATGGGACCCGCATACAAATGGGTTCGGGTCCACTTAAAATTTTCTATCTGATTCACTGATTGCTCTCAAAATTTTCAAGTTTAGTCAACAAAAGAAGGATTATTTCTATCATTATGTTTCTTGTTAACCTGAAGTATTCTTTTTTTGAAATTAAAGCGTGTGATCCTTTTTCATTAAAAGCTCTAATTAAAGCATTTATAAGAAAATTTGTAGATTCAGTTAATTTCAGATGTTTTTTCATATAATTTTTTAACTCTGCATCAACCTTAGGAACTTCTTCTTTTGTTTTGACCATCTTTCCGAATTTAGAGGTTATTCTCTCCAAATCTGTAATTCTTTTTCCCACTATTTCAGACATTTACCCACCTGAAGAACTAGAATCATAGTATTCTCAAACAAGAGCCAATCGTCCAGAAATCATTGGTCCCTGACCCACAAAACCACACTTTATACAGACTAACCCATCGTAATTGTACCAAACCATCCTACCATTACATAGAGGGCATTCATATTCTATCATCTTATCATATTAATGGGATATGTGACAAAGCATAAATTTATTTTTAAAAAATCATACATTAGGATTTTTATTATATCTTTATTTAACTAAAAGTTAATAAATATTAAATATAATTTTACGATTGAATATTGATGAAAAAGATGGAAAATATTATCGAATAACATCTGACTTTTTAGAAACAACAGATCTCTGTTTAACGAAACCACAGTCTATACAAACTAACTCATCGTGGCCAAAAGAGCTTAGTTTCCCCTTACATATGGGGCATTTGTGTTCCATCATCTGATTATCTTAATGGAGCAGTGACAATGTATAAACTTAATTTTTCTAACATCGTACGTTAGACTTTTAATTGTGTTTTAATTTAACGAAAAGTTAATAAATTTCAATATTAATTTTTACAATTGTATGGTAAATGAAAAAGATAAGAAAATATTATTGGAGTTAATTAAAAACGGTAGAATATCTTTCGCAGATTTGGGCCGAAAAGTTCATATGACCAGACAAAGCGTCTACAGCAGGATAAAATCACTTCAACACAGAGGAATAATAAGAAACTTCACTGTTAATCTTGACAAAAAAAAGCTTGGACTCAACATAATAGCTTACATACTCATCGATACAGAACTCAAGAGCTTAAAATCAAAAGAAATGACAAACCTTATTAAATTGCCACAAGTATCAGAAATACATAGCGTACTCGGCAGATACGCTCTCATCTTAGAAGTTCGTGCAAAAGACATGAAAGAGTTGTCAGATCTCATCGAAAAAATCCATGAATTTCCATACATCAGAAGAACAGAAACTTTGATTGTTCATATCACAAAGAAATTCATGCCTCAACATCCTGTTAGGGGAATTCTAAAGTAATGCGGCCGCCGGGATTTGAACCCGGGTCACTGGCTTGGAAGGCCAGGGTCTTAACCAGGCTGGACTACAGCCGCATATAATTAACACTAAATTCTATCTAATTAAACTTAAAAATAATTTTCTATTCAGGAAAAGCCGGTGGTTGTTCTTCTCCGCCCCCTGATTCTTCGGCGTCAGGTGGTGGAGGTGGTTGTTCTTCTCCTCCAGGTGAATTCGAAAAAAGATCTGGATTCACTATATATGTAATCGCTACCAGAAGTAAAATTATGAGTACAATAACTGCAGCCCATAAAAGAGTAGAACGCATAGAAATCACTTTACTCTAAATGCTTGCTCCCAACCTAACTCTTCTGGTGGAAGAGGTGGTATCTCAGATCCTAATGTACATCTGTCCTTGACTTTTAAGAAGTACGCTTCCCCTGGCTTAAGAACTTGTGTTTTTGTGTATTTCTTCGAATAAGAATCAAACCACCAAGGACCACTCAACAGATTACAATTGCCTATAACTGTGTAGAAATTAACTGATTCTGAGGGTGCGCCGATCTGATTCCATCCAGCATCCAATTCAGGGAAATCATGGATAGTGATTTTGTTTCCTGTCACCTTGGCTATACAATCGTAATCCATCCTAACCCAATAACCCCAACCATTAACGATACTAGTGGGGTCTTTTGTGACATCGATGTACCTACCGTTTGAATAATGCCATATATGAGCTGGAGATGGACATTTTCTCTCAAATGGTATTTCCTCTATCGGAGCTGTTTCTGTCACTTTACCAGTAATAGCTTTCTCAACAGTAATCTCACTTGCTTCTAAGGGTTGCCCAATCGCTGTAAGATACCTACGAACATCGACAGGAAATGAAAACATATTCCAACCAGCTCTAAACTTCAGAACAAATTGTTCTTCTGGATGCCAAGAACATCGATGATCTATACATGAAGGCTGTATGCATGGAGGGCATTCTTCGCCTGAAACGCATTCAGGGCATGCTACTGGAGGACATGGTTTATCCAAGTAATTTGGATCATTAACACAGCATTCATAAGGACATGATCTTTTGCCAGCACAACAACATGTATAAGTTGGACATGAAGGGCAAACTTGATCTGCAGGGCAAGGTGCACAAGTAGCCTGTGGACATCCATCTATCCCTATGTTTATTTCTTCAGAATAACAAACAGCCTTACAACTCCCATATCTGTAACCTTTTAAACTGCACTGTTCACTGCAGGACCTATAGTTAATCACACTCACTTTTACCGAATCAGACGTGTCCTTGCTGCCAGAAGTTATGGTAGCAGTCAAGATAACTTCACCATCATAACCAAATGTATCCCAATCATAATTACAGCTTTTCATGTATGTACACTCTCCTCCTTTTATAGGACAAGCAACCCCACCGCCACAGATTTTGAATGGGATTAATTCCGCTATTTCTCCTCCTTCTTTTTGAATAGTCAAAGTCATCTCACCCAATTCATTTTTATTAGAAGCTTCTGCTACTACCGTGACTATTCCAGAAACAGTTTGACCGTCTTTAGGAGATGTAATCGCTATCTTTGTTTCATCCCTAATAGGATGACAATAACAATCATCTCCACAAGTTGTTCCTACCGGACAAACATCTCCATAGATATCGACTTTATTTGTATGAAGGCAAAAACATTCTTTTGTTGTCGTATAACGACATTGACCCAAACAACAATCTCTTGTCATGCATCCATATACACCATAAGGACAAGTTCCTTCCCATTTCTCTGAGTATTTCCATTTTTCAGTTCCCATATTATCGCATGCTTGGGAACATTGAGCATGATTCCAGCATTCCCCCGGTATTGTTGTGGTTATACCTTCAATGCAGCGACCGTCTACACAACCATACGGACAATGATATTCCTCTGCTTTAACAGCTCCACTCTCACACCAATGTTCGTAGATTTTACATCTTGAATCATTACTTGAACATTCTCTAACTGGAGATCCGCTTCCATCGGGGTTAAACAAATAGCAACTCTCTACTATTGGTGTTGGGCCTACCGCAGTCCCAGTTAATGTACCTTTTACGAAATAATTTATTCCCCCATCAGAATCCATGCAAGTTTCTTTCACACAAACTCCGTCTTTACATCCGTTTGGACATTGAAGGCCAAAGGCACCAAGTTTTCCATCTGATCTACAAAATGCTTCGTTTAATTGTTTTTCGTTAGCACAGTAATCATAATAGGTACTATAATCATTGGTTGTTGGTTTGGCGAGTGATGGATCAGGTTCTTGTCCGTATATTTGATGATTCTCTGGATCTGAACCAGAGTAAATTCCAGTGCCATAACTTTTAGTGAACAAATCAGGATAATTTGTTGGATTTATTATGTAAGGTGGGTTTTTCGAATAATCCGGACTGTTATCATAATCTACACATGTTACTTTAACGCAAGACCCATCTGAACATCCATAAGGGCAAGTGTATTTTACTGATTTTAAAGATGTATCTTCACAATAACCTTCAGTCAATACATTACCATTACAGGAATCGACCAATCCGCTACAACCGCCACCTTGATCATAAATGGTACAAACAGAAACAGTTCCTTTAGTGTAATAATCTATTCCCCCATCAGAATCCTCGCATGTTATATTCACTGGGATGGTTGATTGTGCAATCATTAAATAGGCAGAGGATATTTCCCCTTCATTCGGATAATAGTAAATTTCAACTACTTTCACAAGTATTCCATCAAAGGTTTTTGATTCGCCCAGGTTAATTGCTTTAGCTATCCCATCCACGACTATGACTACTACACTCGAACTACTAACGCCTCCTACTCCGATAGTCTTCCCGTTATAAACAATCGATTCGCCTTCATTGATCAAGTAGTACTGGGCTAAAACCGAATCAAACGATGCGATTAAAAGGAAAAAAGCTATAGAAAGAGTCAATAAAACGAGTTTTTTCATAATAATAATTGATTTTTTGGGATATTTAAGGGTTACTAAATTATAGGGTTCTGACCCGAATTAAGCGATATCCATGGTCCTTTTTACGTAATCTATGTCTTCCTGGCTTCTTTTTTCGTTAGGCTCTTTTTTCTTTTCTTCGACTTTTTTTTCTATTACTTTGGTTTCCCTTCCTTTCCAGTCAATATTCACTAGTTTGATTCTTCTAGCCAGATCATCCAATTCTTCAGGACTTATTTCCAACGGCTTATTCTCGATTAAGGGAACTTGATCCCTATAAACAGGATAAACACGTACATGAAAATGAGGAACTTGCGCAGGCATTACTGATATGTAGATTGTCATGGGGTTTAAGGACCTTCTTATCTTCTCTCCCACTATCAAAGCCTTATCGAACAGTTTGCTGGCCAAATCCCTGTTTTGCTCGAAGTGAACGAAATGCTTTTTTGGAATGACAAGACACATCCCTTTGCTACGAGGATTGATATCCAGGAAAGCTAAAGATTCTTGGTCTTCATAAACTATTTTTGCGGGTATTTCCTTCATCGCTATCTTACAGAAGATACATTCATCTGCCATACCATCTAGTATTAATACAAAGATTAAAAAAGATAATTGTTTGGTTTTACTATTTCTTTACGTATTCACTAACACTCCCACGCCATTTCCAACCAGTATAAACAGACCACATACAGAATATCATTCCGAACTCCCAAAAACCACGGTAAAGAGATTTAACCGCTACGAAAAGGCCAAAGAACATTGCGAGAGACAGTAAGACTATCTTTAGTTTCATGTTAGTAATTTGTAGTTTAGGTTTTTAATAGTTCTTCAATCAATCCAGAACAGATAAATTTTTGTTCTGAATAAGACTTAAATCCTTTACTGTTGATAAAAGGCGTCATGAAAACCAAGATCAAATGGTTAATAGCTGTCTGTATTTTAGCATTAGCATGGTTCTTATTATTCGATATTCATAATACTTTAAAATGGCTCAGTAGTCGTCTCAATCTTATTTAATGTTCCTTGTGGAAAACAATAATTTTAGAAAAGCCTAATAATACAAAACTTAATAAACATAATTGTTACCTGATAGCAAGTTACTTACTTTTCCTCATTAAAAATATAACGGGATGGATAATGAATCTATCACTCCTATCTAGGCAAGTCCAGGGACTTCTAGACTAAAAGAGTACATATTTCTAAATTAAAAGAATTACCTACAATCATCCAGAGTGAAAGCCCATTCACTCTCCTAATTCGATGATCTTCATTATAGAAGATATAAAATTTTATATAGGTTCCTCGCTATATTTATAAAAGGAAGTATTCTTGAGAGTTTAATTCATTATTCTTGTGATATTGTGAAGTATTTCGACGATGTTGGTCAGTGGCAACAATTCTGGTGTGGCCATAAGGGTAAAGAGGTTCATCTTGCCAGTCTGAGGGGTAAAATAAGGTTTGTGTTCTGTGTTGAGTGTTTTAAGAAATTGTGTAATGATGACACAATAATAAAAAGAATAAGCACAAGTGGGTGAGTTAATGGAGAAAAAAAATATTTTTGAAAAGAATAATATAAGTTTTATTGGAGAAAATTTTAAATGTCCTAAGTGCAGTTTTGACTATTCCAATGATCCTAACTATATCTTTAATTTGTTTTTAGAAATGAAAGAACAAAGCAAAAAACAAAATGAACCACAATATAAAAATTATGTCGATATATTTAAGCGAGGTAAAATGTGCAACCACTGTGGTTGTGTTTATATAATTTTTGTCAGGTTTTTCAAGTGCAATAATTTCTTTTTTGCTGAACAACTTAATGAAAAAATTAAATAGATTTTTAAGACAAATAGGTGATCTGATGGAGGACTATAAAAAATTTTCAAAGGAAGTATTGAAAAAGGTTAAAGAATATAGATTAACACCTGAAGAAAAAAGAAAAATTAAACGAGCTTTAGAAGATATAAAGGCGGGTAGAGTTTATACTTTGGAAGAGATTCGGAAGATTCATGCCCGAAAAAATCAACTGGGACAAACCATCAGGGTGTGAGGTAGCCCCAGTATCATGAGCATTATTTAACAACAATTACCTTCAGCATCCTTGGTTACACAAACGTTGGATATACACTCGCAAGTTACACAGG
>CAYFYJ010000002.1:0-43181 GCA_964347415.1 uncultured archaeon
TGGCAGAATGAACCGCCCATCATTGAAGACCTTCACGAAACCCTGGTCGAGATGAGAAAGGGCACAAAGGAAAGACAGATGCAGTTGGTTTATGATTCTCTGATAATGAGACTGAAGCCTTACGTGTTCGGCGCGTATTCGTTCCTGAATAAACAAACAAAACTCAACGTATCTGCGAACCCTATAAACTTCAACATAAGGGAGATGCCCAGGTCGATCAGGCCAGTGATCATGTACATGATACTCGATTACATCTATTCGACGATGAGGAAACATCCATGCCCGAAGATGTTGGTGGTCGATGAGGCCTGGTATTTGCTTGAGAGAGTGGAAGAAGCCCCATTCCTTTTCGAGATGGTGAAGACATCCAGGAAGTTCTACTTGGCATTGATGATGATCGTCCAGGAAATATACGACCTGATAAGGAGTAGGGTTGGTGGGGCCGTACTCGCGAACACGAGCTGCAAATACCTATTCAGGCAAGATCCTTCTGTCATGGACGAGATAGTCAAGACTTTTCATCTAAACCCGCATGAGAGAAAATTGCTGTTGACGTCTGAGGTAGGAGAAGGAATACTCATCGCTGACATGGAGCGCATACCGATAAAAATTATAGCATCGGAAGGAGAGGACAAACTGATAACTACTTCACCAAAGAAGTTTCTTGCCAGGGAGAGCAGAGAGAGAAGAAAGAAATTCACCAAACTAGAAAAACCGAAATTAACCGAAAAGGAATTCGACCCGAAGAAAGGTCTTTTCAAAGTCAATGAGCTCACCAAAGATCAGATAAAAATCCTGAAGAGGTCTGGTTATGTTCTGATCAGGCAATCCAAGTTCTCGGCGGGAAGAGGCAGTTATTACTACATAAAACCCAGGGCATCCTTGAAACAGGAAAGCTTGAAACATCTGTTCGTGGTCAAGGTAACGGAAGAAGCACTGAAACAACACACGAACAAGATAAAGATGTACCAGACGAAAAAGCCGGACATAGTTTTCAAGGATAAGAAGAAACGAAATATAGCGATAGAAGTGGAAACTGGAGAAACCTTAAAGAATGGAAAGAAGATGGAACAGAAGATCAGGATGTTGAAGAGAAAGTTCAAGGACAATTATTTTTTCATAGTCACGGACGCCACTTTAGTAAAAAAATATTCCAAGTTCGGTGAAACGATAACCAGGTCGCAGATACCGAAAAAGGTGAGGAGTTATTTCAAATGAAACAAAAGAATGCGAGGATTGTTGCATCGATTTCAACCCTAGGTCTTGATACGAGTGGTAGACTCGGTCAATTTCCTGTCGTTATAGCCTGCGTAAAACTCGAAAAGAAAATATCAATTCTAAACGACCTGAGGAATAAGGTAAGGAAAAGACACAGAGCTCTATCCTCTAGGAGGGTAATAAAGGCAAGGGATTTGACTGATGAGGAATTGAGATGGTTTATGAGAAGGATAAAATTCCCGTTTGCGGTTATGAAAATAACTTCAAAAGATTTTCAAAAGATAAGAAAGAAATACGGGATGAGAAAGAACTGGGATTTCAAGTTTTTGGGTGCATATTATTACCATGTCATCTCCAAACTGTACAGTAAGAATGTTGAAAAAATACTCATTGACAGAGATTATGTTAAAAGTACAATGCTTATAATTCTGAGGACGGTAACTAATCTGTTTTCTCTGAAGGAAGAAGTGCCACACATTTCTGTATCTTCAAGTATGAATAGGGAGATTCAACTCGCTGATTTGATAGCCGGTACTTACAGGAGATTAAGACTGAAGAGAAAATCGATAAGATTTGATGAGAAATTGTTAAAACATGTTTATTAGGTCATATCCACCAGGGGACCCTGCCAAGCAGGAAACTGCACCCTGGGAGATCAATAATTATTCTAACCTGAAATTATTTAAAATTATCTTCCAGAACAAAAATCTATCTGATTTTAGTATCGAATCATAAGTCAAGTAACGATTTTATCAAATAATTAAAAAATATTTATGCATTTTTAACACGACTAACACGAAGATAATATGAGTCATATAAAAACGCTTCAGGTCGATTTTTATTTAGAGGTGTAAGTATTTCAGCCTTTCTTTTGTTTACTTCAGCTTCAATTTCTGGGATAGTACTTGATGGTAATGTAAAATAAAATTCAATAGTATCAGGATTGTCTCTGAAATCAATAGCTCCTAATTCACCTGCAAGTGCTTCTATCGCTTTACGTAAACCATTGTACTTATGCTTATGACTAGATGCTGTATCTTCTTCAAATTTCCTATAGGAAACAGTAACATAACAAGGACAAGGAGTATATCTACCATTTTCAGCTTTAACTTTTATTTCGACCATTGCTATTGGGTCAATCCAATTTTGTTCCATAATAACCTTACAAATAATAGTAAAATTAAACTTAAATTCTCTTCCCAGAACGAAAATCTATCTGATTCGGGATGGAAGTTTTGAGAGAAAGTTTTAAATATCCAGAAATCAAAGTTACATTGACTCCTCGAAAATCCTATTTAAATGTACATGAGTATAACTTTTTTGAACCTCAAATCCGATGAAGATTGATGGGCGACTTGATAAAAGATGAAGAAACCCTTTTAACAGAGGAGAGGAAATCTAAAAATATATACGCCTTTTAACAAAGTATTATTATGCTTTTCGAAATAGAGCTTGTCGTTAGATTAATTTTAGCTTTCATACTGGGTGGGATCGTAGGGTTCGAAAGAGAGGTAAAGTTTAAACCTGCGGGTTTGAGAACTCATGTTCTTGTCGGACTGGGTTCTTCTCTTATCACGATGTTATCTCTGTACGCATTCCCGGGCTCTGATCCTTCTAGGGTAGCCGCTTCTATAATAGTCGGAATAGGTTTTCTTGGGGCCGGTACCATCATTAAAACAAAGGAAAAAGTTATAGGATTGACCACAGCAGCAACCCTTTGGATAACTGCTTCTATAGGTGTGGCTGTTGGATCAGGGTTTTATTTACTCGCGGTCGTTACAGCAATCCTTGAGTTTTTGATCTTAAAATTTTCATTGTCTAATAGAGCGAATCGTTAATCAAAAAGAAATTATTCTAGCATATACTTAACTACATCGCCAATAGTAGAAACTCCTTTCGTTTCCATGTCAAACTCAGACATCGTATAATTGTTCAAATCCAATGTTTTAGGAACATAATTAACTCTCTGAATGTAAAAACCAGGTCCTACTTGCTGTCTTTTGATTTCTCTTTCATAATATGTTAGGTATAATAGATCTTCCGGGACTAAGAACAATTCCATTCCTTTATCAGCAGCGGCTTGGGCCTTTTCTATCACCCCGCCAATAACTCCAATCTCTCCAGAAGGCATTATAGTTCCAGTAATTGCAACATTCTCTTTCACTTGTTTTTCTTCTATCGCTGCCACGGTCGCGATAGTCATAGCTGCTCCAGCAGAAGGTCCTCCCAACAATTTTCCACCGATGTCAAAGGATATTATCACATCTTTGTCGCTCAAATCTTTTTTTGTGTAGTTTTGAGCAACATTCACAGCCGTCTCTGCCGAAAACTGAGTATCGGGCTCGAGGAACGGGTTAGTGTTCATCAAAACTCTTCCTTTCCCAGGATGGACTTCAACCGTAACTTTACCTAAAACACCAGAGTTATCATTACTCTTTACAGCCAGAATGTTTGCTGAAGCAGAATAATTTTGGATTGACAAGGGAGTGAGTTGTTGAACGGGTTCAAACGGGATTAAAACCTGATTACCG
This sequence comes from uncultured archaeon, assembly GCA_964347415.1. Lineage (GTDB taxonomy): Archaea > Aenigmatarchaeota > Aenigmatarchaeia > CG10238-14 > CG10238-14 > CAYFYJ01. Next base: position 3,750 of record CAYFYJ010000002.1, read on the forward strand.
ATTATAACCCCTAGGATAAAGATGAGGATGTAAATGGTTGCTGTTCTAACTGGAGATTTAGTTTTTTTTCTCATACTCCCACTGTCATAATTGGTGAACTAACTTATAAAATTGAGTTTTTTTAGGGTCGCTAGCACCATTTTTCTAAAACTTCTACAGGTCTAGGATCCCTCCAATCTTCTGAAAAATATGCTTCTTCGCCAGTTAGTTTTATGTCGATCACTCTATCTTCGCTACAAGTTATCTGAACGTCTAAACAATAGTTTTTTTCATTGCATATCGCTTTAGTCCATGTTGATGTCGGAATTTTATGTTTTGGCTCTGTTCTGATGGCATTAACGATTATGAAGAATAGAACAATTCCTAAGAGGATCGTTAACAGGAATAACAATTTTCTCATGAACCGAGTATCATCGGTTAATTATTTAAGCATTACTATTCGACGGCAATTATCCGAACAAATCAGATAGATTTTTGTTCTTAGAAGAGAAATGTTAATTGTGAAGTGGAAACAATTCCTGAAAAAAGACAAGAGAAAAACTTTATTATTTGTAATTTTCTCAATCTTCATAGTTCTATTCATGCCCATACAAGAGGGGTACATACTTGTCGATTGTATTCCTGCTTGGCCTTGCCCAGGAGGAGGGCCTACATGGACCATCTTAATCCAAGAGATAACAGATCAAATTCTTTTCGGAAACAGTATTTTTCAAGAATACCCACATTATACTGTGGAACGAAATCTTAAAAATTTTGCTTCAAAACATCTACTCAAAATAATAATACAAATTGGATTTGCCTCAATTATTTCTTATCTCCTCTCCTGTTTGATAATATGGATTTACGATAAGTACAAGAAGAAAAGAATCAGATAGATTTTTGTTCTCGGAGGATAAGATTTAATTGTGAAGAAGATATCAAGGAAGAAAAGAAAAAGATTGGCCCGGGTCGTATGGGTCTTAATTTTTTTTGTTGTTTTACTCGTTTTAGTCGAAATCATGACACCAAAAACATCAACCGAGATGCCAGAATCGACTACAACAATTCCAGTAACAACACTGTTTACAACTACGACTCCAATAACGACGACTGTACCTGTGACGACTACGCTCGGGAATGTGACGACTACCATTCAAGTCCGTAAACCCATCTCAATCATGGCTTATTTCTGCGATCGTGATACAGATGTGATAAGTTTAACTATCTCTAACAAAGGGAACACAAGGATAGAAGAAGATGAGATTAAGATTTACATCGACGATGAATATATAGGAACTTTTGGCAAAGCAATAGATCCTGGTCGATTGAGCGAGAACTCTTTCCAAGGAAAGCAAGGATTTAATACCGTTAAAGCCGTTTCACCGAGCAATTCTGCAAGATTAATTGTTCGTTGTTATTAGATTGTCCCTTATAAATTAATTATAGTAATGTTAAAAATATAATCAATGTCTCTGAGTAAACGTGAAGAAAAAATATTGAAATCTATCGTTGTTCCGTCAGAGAGTGATCCGAAAAAACCAGAATTCCCTCCGGATAAGCCTAAATTTCCTGCTACACCAACGTACAGAATTAAAGTCCCGGGGTTCTCTAATGTTTGGCTTAAAGATGATAGCATTAACCGATATAGTGGGACACACAAGGATCGGTTGGCCTGGGAAGTAGTTGTTCTCTATAGAAATTTTTTATTGGCGAAAAAGAGGGGTCAACTAAAAGGGCCTTTGCCAAGATTTTCAATAATTTCTTCTGGTTCTGCGGCACTTGCCATAGGTCGCATGTTAAAAAATTATGGTTTACCGCGTCTCAAAGTTTTGGTAGACAAAAACTTGGATGCAAAAATTTATGAAGAGATTGAAAGATCTCATTGTCAAATATTCAAAATAGATCTTAGTTTAAAACCTTTTACTTCCCGCGAAATTCTTATTCTAACAGAAAATAAAAATGGTTTTGATTTGACTCTGAATCAAGGTGTTGGTTTAGAAATTGGGAATTATGATTGGATGGGTTATGAAATACTCAATAACTCTCCTGATTATTGTTTTATACCATTCGGAACTGGAGGTCTTTTTGAAAAAGTTTTGGAATTAAACAAGTTAGAAGTGGGATATGAGAAACATGATCACAGATTTCATGGTGATGTAAAAAAATTGAGAAATTGTAATTTTATGGGTGCAACTACTAAAAATCCAAAATCAAAAGCAGATAAACTCTATGCCCATCATTTACCATCACCTGGGATCGATGAACGCTGGTTGAAATTCTATAAAAAATCTGGATTTTGTGGTAATAAGACAGGTATTTACTTGGTAAAAGAAAGGTACCTTGATGAAGCCATGAAAATTGCAGAATCCCAGAGAATAGACTGCGAACCTTCTGGTATAGCTGGCTTAGCTTTAATGTTACAGATGAAAAAGAAATTACCCAAGCATAAAAAAATACTGATAGTTAATACTGGAAAAACTAAAATTAACGACTTAATCTGTTTAGTGTAGAATATAAATCAGATAGAGAAAAAATTATTTTTTTATTTTTCTTTGGGTAATTTAGAACTTAATTCTTTAGCAAGCTCATCTAATTCATTAAGAGATTTCCCATATCTATCAGAATTGCCCGCTCTTCGAGCATATACAGCTTTATGCAATAGCCTCAAAGCTTGAAAATAAGGCTGTTCTAGACTATCCTTACTGCCTAATCTAAAAAATAGATTCCATAAAATAGATGTTTTTGAAGCCAACGTCTCAAAATCATTCTTGGCACTTTTAAGTGCTGATTCTACTTGACTTGAATAATCATCTGAAGTCGGGTCGATTTTTTCATATTCCAGTGGGATAATGGTTGTACCTTCAGATTTCCAACCACTAATGTATGTTTGAGTGGCGTAGAAATAAACCGTGTCCAAATCTTCTCTAAATAGTTTTTCCTCTAGTCCCCCTATTCTTTTTAATTTTTCCAATAATAGCTCTGAAATGAATGCAACTGAATGAAAAGTATGATAATCGCTTGCCAACGCACGAAGACCTCTACCTAATTCAAACTTATATTCATCTAAACAATGTGGTACAATTTGTTCTGGCATGATATGAGTAGATAAAACTAATATTTAAAAATCTTTTGGTTCTGTCGATTAAACGCGCCCTGGGTGGGATAGGTTATAATCGGTTATATTTATAGGGATTTAAACTATATAGAAAAAATCTATCTGATTCTAGATTAAATGCGCCCTGGGTGGGATTCGAACCCACGACCTTCACCTTTCTCTCCGCGAGGTGCATGCATATCATCATGCTTTTGGCATTCAACCCATTACTCTCATCATCGTTAGGAGGGTGCTATTCTATCCAAGCTGAACTACCAGGGCACTGTAAGCGTTGTTTTCGATGATTTAAGGTCTATTTTGATATATTGATTCTATTTTATAAATAATTGATTTTATTCTTGAGATTAAAGGAAAAAATCTATCTGATTTAACGGTGTATTAAATAAGATTTAAAAATATGCCAATACTGCTAACATCCCATGAATTATCGCTAGAATTATAGAAACTATTGCCATCCTAGAATGCCATTTCAAAGGGATTTTATTTATATTTTTTTTATTTAGGATAGAGATCGATGCTGTAAATAATAAAGAAAATAGAGTAACAATACCTAGCCAGATAATTATGGGTATCTCTAGAATAAGAAAATATGAAATCTCTTCTAGCATATTATCCCTCTACAATTAATTGTCCATTCATACCAGAATGCCCCGAACCACAGAAAACCGAACAATAAAATGTGAATGCGCCTGCTTTATCTGCAGTAAACTCTATTACGGCTTCTTGGTTTGGTGGTAATCGTTCATCAATCCCATATTCATCTATAGCAAAACCATGTGTGACATCAGTGCTAGTAATCTTTAACCGGACTTGATCTCCTTTGTCCACAGTTATTGTTGAAGGTGTGAAATCAAATCGTTTTGCAGTTATCGTGAATTCTTTCACTTCACTGTTAGATTGAGTTGTCGTGATTATAGTCGTGGTCATTGGTTTAGTTGTTTTAGGCGTCGTTTCATTTACAGTAGTTGTGGTCGTTTCAGTAGTTTGGCCAATACACCCACTAAAAACAACAGTAAGAAATAGTGAAAGTAGCAATAATGAAGTAATCTTTGGTTTCATATTACTCACTTAATTTTCTTCTTTTCCATCAGGACATTATAAAAATAGCGTAGCACGCCATCACCTTCAATAGATTCTATATGCTTTATGTTTAATATTTTTAAATGTTTGGAGAAAAACTGGACTATCTGCTCCTTGGTGAAGTGGTTCCATGCTGAACCATTTTTATAGCTGAAGCAGATCAATAAATATTTTCCTCCAGTCTTTAGAATTCTATTTACACCTTTTATGTAAGTGTTTCTATCCTTTATCAGCACATGGTGAAAACATCCCATATCCAGAACAAAGTCAAATTCCTCATTATTAAATGGAAGTTCAAGAAAATTTCTGACCATAAATCTTATTTTGACCTTTTCTTGTTCAGCTTTCTTTTTTGCATATTCTACAGCTTTAGATGAAATGTCTATTCCGACTACCTGAAATCCTTTTTTGGCTAAAAATATGCCATTAGTCCCAGCACCACAACATGTGTCCAGAACCTTTCCTTTCTTAATCTTCCCGCTTTCTACTAGTTCTACTAAACTCTCTCTCGGTCTTCCAAGTTCCCAACCCAGCTCTTCTAGAGGATAAGTTCTATAAATTTTATTCCATTTTTCATATTCTGAACCCATATGAACGGCCTTTTTATTCTTTATTTTTTCTTTTTCTTCTTTTTTGGGTTATGTTTAGCACAAGTTTTACACATAATTTCAACACCTCATTTTTTTCTTCACATAAAAGGTCAAAAAAAATAATCGACCAAAAAAAATTATTTTGGCATCAGTACTGAATCAATCACATGTATTACTCCATTGCTCGTAACGATATCTGCTTTTACGACCTTGGCATTGTTTACTTTAACTCCTCTGATAGTATTGAATGAAAGTTTCCCACCCTGTACTGTCTTTGCTGAATTAAGTCTCATTACATCTGATGACATCACTTTTCCTGGAACCACATGGTAGGTAAGAATCGAAGTCAATTTTTTCTTATTCTTCAGTAGGTTATTAATTGTCCCTTCTGGCAACTTGGCGAATGCATTATCTGTCGGGGCAAAAACTGTGAAAGGTCCTTTACCACTCAATGTTTTAACAAGACCGGCTGCTTTAACTGCCTCTACTAATGTCTTGAAAGAACCGGCATCTATAGCAGTCTCCACAATATTTTTTATAATACACACCTCCTTAATTCATTTTGGTTAAGACAACCTAGATTTAGGCAAATCGCCCCATCTAAGAAAAAGTATACCTGTGTTTCCTTACAAATAAAGAATTTTTTATTAATAAGGATTTTGTTTGAGAAAAATATAAAACGAAGATTTCATATTTTAATTAAGTTGCCATATAGAAAAATACAAGGGTTGGACATTTTCACCTTACCCGAACTACCAGAGCTCCATTGTACTTTATATTATTTTAAATATAATTAATGAAATTATAGTATGGTAGATTTAAATGAAATATAAAATAAAATACAAACCATCCTATTCGATGCTCGTTGTTAATCTGGGAAAGGGTGAAAAAATAACGGCTGAGTCTGGAGCTATGACTTATATGGATCCTCACATAGAAGTTCGGACGACTAAAAGAAAGGAAGGTATCCTGGGTAGTTTAGGTTTAGCAATTCTTGGACGTCAATCTTTTTGGGTAAATAATTATGTGGCTTCAAAGGGCTCAGGTAAAATAGCATTTGTCTCAGCACCCGTAGGCGATATAGAAACTCTTGAAGTTAAGCGAGGTAAAGGTTATATAATCCAAAAAAGTGCTTTTATAGCGTCCGCTGGAAATGTGAATTTGGATATAAAATGGGAAGGTTTTACTAAAGGTTTGTTCGGTCAAGGTTTATTTATGATAAAAGTCACAGGGAGTGGCAAACTTTTCATAAACACTTTTGGGGCCATAGATAAACATACTCTAAAATCCAGAGAAACATTGATAGTTGACAACTTTCATCTTGTAGCCTTTAGTGATACATGCAAATACAAAGTTACAAAGTTTGGTGGATTAAAAGAGACGATTTTAGGTGGAGAAGGATTAGTTACACGCATCACAGGCCCAGGGGATGTTCACATACAAACAAAAAACCTGAGAGAATTCGTGAATTGGTTATGGACAATACTCGGACCCAGAGTTAGATCTAGATCAAGAGCTCGTTAGTTAGCTATCTGATTTTGGTGAAATCTTCATTGTTTTTCCATTCCTGGAAAAGGCAACTTATTTAATCGTAAATCCAAAAGAATTTGCACTTTTAATGAATAAAAATTATAATTAAAGAAAATTAGGTGTTTTATCACAAGATAAAAAAGAATTTAACCCGAAATAGTAGGGAATTTTCCATTTCTTGTAAGAACAACTTAGTAGTAACATTAGCCGATTTCAAATAATTTTTCAACCAATTTAATCTAGGAGTCGGGGGTGAAAAAAGAATGGAAAAAGTAATCGGTGTATTTTTAATAATATTTATTTTGTATGCTGTGGTGTTTCTGTTAATCTTCACATCAGCACAAACTTCTCCAGTAATTTGGACTGAAGATCAATATGGTTATCCAAAAACAGATTTTTCTCCAGGGGAGACTGTTTATATTTCTGGTTCTGATTTTAATCCTGACTCAGTAATTAATATACAGATTACGAGACCAGATGGTGTTGATGTTTGTCCTGTTGTTGATAGATGTGGTGAATTACCAACAACAGATGGGTTTGGTTCTTTTTCTGATTATGCTTATGTTTTAAACGGTATTGCGGGGGGATATTCTGTTTATGCGAGTGATGGTACTAATAGTGCTGAGACTACCTTTACTGATGTTTCTATTGACGAAGAATGTCAGGACGCAGGATTTGATTTTGGTATAGCCAAATACCAGTGTGGCCAGACAACCGCAGAAGAAGGCTCCCATTATGATGACTACACTATTACTGTCACATGGAGCGCATGCACAAGTGTTGACTGGACAGCAGACCCAGCAGTTGATGGCATTCTTGAAAAAGCAGGATTTAATCCAATAGAGGTTCATCCAGGTGGAACATCAGGAACAATAGATAAAACATACCAGCAAGATATTAGTCATATTACTTTCTGTGGAAACGAAGCACCGACTACAACGACAACTACATCTTCTACCACTACGACAACTCCAATAACTACTACTATGCCGACAACTACGACTACAACACCAGTAACTACGACAACTCCAATAACTACTACTATGCCGACAACTACGACTACACTCCCGGTTACGACTACAACCACTACTACAACGACGACTACGATAGAAACAACAACTGTTCCTGTTACGACAACTATTCCAGACGAGGATGATCCACAGATTTATTTGATAAAGAAAATCTTTGACATATGTAATCCGTTTGGAGACGAAAAATCTCCACCTATAACGATTCCTCCACTGACTCCTGGAGAGGAACTGGGAACTGGTGGAAGCACGCCTTATGGCGACCAAACAATTCAATACGGTGGATGTAAGGATACTGAGAATAATACAAGATACAATCAATATGCATTCACAGGAGAACAGATCTTGGAATTAGTCGTTGTCAGAGACTTGAATGGTGCAGAAGACATAGTTGGAGCAGATGTGATAGTTGATGGATATCCTGAAGCAAAGTGTGACGATGTGACAGCAGTATTTGACGGTACAGGAAAAACTACATGGTTTGGACACGACATTGAAAATTTACTTAATACAATACCACCAGCAAAAGGACCAGTTGACCCAACAGGATTCGATCCTACGTTCGATAAGATATACGAATGTATCTTAACAGTCGAACCTTCATGGTATGGTCTATCAATCGTCAACATAGAAGCCAGAGACCAATCAGTATCAGTGACAACCAATGCCATCGCACAGACTTGGTTCTTCAACCCAGCAGTGATACTTGATCTTAGTACCAACGATGGAGCACCAGTAGTTTGGTATGAGAATGGTGAACCAGGACAGACAGTATATTCAGGTAACAAGTTAGTTGTAATGAACTTGGCTGAGGGTGGAGTCGACTTGCTCGTCTTCATTGCAGCAGACGACTTAATAGACCCAACGCACACGGCCAGCAAGTGTCCGGTCAGCAACGTGCTAGATGTCGAGAATACCATGGAATACAACTGTAAGATCGGCACACTAAAAGACAATGAATGGTATTACATCACAAACATTAACACAAAAGAGGGATGCAATGGTGAAGTAACATTAGATCCTAACTGGAGCTTTAGCGATGAACCAGTGTGTTATGGAGCAAAACCATTACTCGTAGAATATCTGCCGATACTAATAAACCAGCATGAAGCAGAATGTCAATTCAGGCTGACATATCCAGTGCCATGCATCGGATCATTCACAGACGGATTGATACACATAATTCTAAGAACAATTTAAATGCCGAATAATAGTTATAAGGGACAGGTGAGCATTTTCTATCTGATATAGTTTCCCACCATATCAATTAAATAGTAACTAAAATATTCATCTAAACCATATTGTTAACAAAAGATGTATATAGTAAAAAAATTTTATAGAATAAATATGACGCTGGAGAAAATCCAAGATGATGTTCATAAAGTTAGGCTTGGCGATAAAGAATTCCTACTCATCAAAGTAAAAGAGAATGAGATAAGACGATTACAGGACAAAGTAAAAAAGTTTGCTGAAGACAGGAGATGGATCAACAATTTGGATGATCCTAGAGACTATCTTTTAGGTATTGTTGAGGAAGTCGGAGAATTCAGGAATTTTGTAAAATGGATAAACGATAGAGAAACTGTAGATAGATTGATTAAAGAAAATTTTGATTACATCGAAAACACCTTGGGCGACATACTCTGGTTCATCTTCATGCTGGCGAACAGATGTAGCGTCGATATAAAAAAGGCAATAGAAAGGGTCATAGAAGACAATGAGAAGAGGTTCCCTGTTGAACTCGTAAAAGATAAGCACACGAACATCTTTGCAGGAGGAGTAGACCTGAAGTTTAAGAAGCCTCCTGACGTAGATCAGTTGATTTAAATTTCTAGGATTAATATAAATTATGGTCTCAAGAGACTTGATGGAAAAAATCATTAAAATCCTAGGAAAAACCTACTACGGAGATGTTAGGTTTGATACTAGCAGGGGTTTTGGGGTTGGTAAGAATAAGAGTGAAGAGAATATAAACACTGCTTCTTCTATGGGTCTATGTATCCGTGTCTTTTCTGACAATAAATGGCACTATCTCGGTTTTAATGAATTCAATGAACGAAAAATCCTGAATGAAACAAAAAAACTCGTCAGAAGGGTTGGTAATAAACCGTCCAAACTGGTCTTACAAGACCCATGGGGAATTGATACAGAAATAAAAGTTAAGAAAAGCCCTGATGATGTCAGTCAAGAAGAGAAAGTAAAAACTATCAGAGATATTTTCAACAGGTTGATTGACAATAAAAAAATTATAAATGCTTCAGTGGGTTTGGCGCATGCAAAGAGTGAAACAATGATCATGACCACAGAAGGTTCAGTCCTAAGACAAGTATTACCTTATTTCAGGTTTTTAATTTCTCCTGTTGCAAGAGAGGGAAAAAGGATCGAATACGATTATTTCGTTCTGGTAAAGCAAGGAGGCTATGAATTGTTTACGTCTATTGATTTAGAGAAAAAAATTCAAGAAGTTGTCAACGGTTCGATTCAAATGCTGAAGGCAAAAACTCTTAAAGGAGGGAGATACGATATAATCGTTGACCCAGAAATATCAGGCGTTATCGCCCATGAGAGTTTTGGCCATGGTTGTGAGGCTGATCAAGTCCTAAGAAACAGGTCTTACCTCGGTCCATTAAAGGGAAAGAAAATAATTTCTGACCTAATTTCATTGCACGATAACAGTTCTTTTAAAGGAGAAAGGGGTTATTTTGTTTTTGACGATGAGGGCGTAAAATCGAGCGATACTGTTATAGTCAAGAATGGAGTTTTAACTCATTTCATGCAGGATAGACAAGCTGCAGCATTCATGAATTCTGATGTTACTGGGAATGCAAGAGCACAAGATTTCACCAGGAAAGTTTTTGTCCGGATGAGCAACACTTACATCGAACCCGGCGATTGGAAACATGATGAATTAGTAGAAGATACTGATAATGGGTTTTATCTAATCAAAGCTCAAACAGGAATGGAAGATCCTTTGGGTGGTAATTTACAGATAGTAACTTTCAAAGCAAGAGAAATAAAAAACGGGGAGCTCGGCGAATTTTATAAAGGAGTGGGAATATCAGGAAAAGTTTTAAAATTTATGAGCAGAGTCGATGCTGTTACTGATGATTTTGTGATAAGAGGATCTGGCTGTGGAAAAGGAAATGAAGATTATGTTCCTGTCAGTTCTGGTGGACCTTTCATGAGAGTTAGGGAGGCTATAATTGGATGAAACCCCCAAAAAAACCGATATTAATCGTGGATGCTTTCATTAAAAAAAATAACAAATACCTAGCAATAAAAAGAGCTAAAAATGTCGAAGTTGGGACTTGGGAAACTCCAGGGGGAAGGGTTGATTTGAATGAAAGTGTGGAAAATGCCTTAAAGAGAGAAATAAAAGAAGAGCTTGAGGTTGATATAGAAATAAAAAAATTCCTTGGTTGGGGAGAAGGGTTTAATTGTCTTCATGAAAGTGGTCTTACTGGCCATAGGTTTGTTTTATATTTTGAATGCGAGATAATTTCTGGGGAATTGAAACTTGACGGGATAGAAGCCAAAGAATCTAAATGGGTTATCTGGAACGAATTCAAGAAGTTAAAACCTTTAAGTAAACCGATCAAAGACTTTTTTAACAGGTTTGGTTGATATGAGAGACTTGATATTAAACCAATTAAAAAAATCCACCAAAGAATATGAAGTCTATCTACAGAAAACTGAAATCAATGAGATTCATATCCAAAAAAATAAGATTGGCTTCATCGATAAAACGGTTGATAGTGGATACGGTATTCGCGTTCATGAAAAAGGTATGGGTTTCAGTTCGAGTAACATCTTTTCTGACTCCACGATAAAACAAACGGTCAAGAACGCTTTGAAAAATTCTAAGATGACTCAGAAAGTTGATTTCAATTTTCCAACTCCTAAAAAACCCAAAAGAGTAAAGAACATCGATAAATCGATAAAAGATAATGGGGAAGCCGCAGTCATGAGTTATACCAAACGAATCCTAAAATCAATTCCTAAAGATATTTTGTTATCATTCGGTAAAGTTAGAGCATACAATAGCCAGATTGAGGTAATAAACTCCGAGGGTTTGGACTTAAAGAGAAGAGAGACTAACTTCATGCTCGAGTTATCCATCATAGTTGAAAAATCAGGAAAAAAGGTGGAATTTTGGCCACACCAGTACAGAAGGAGAATAAAGGATCTGCCAGTTTCGAACTTAAAACAGTGGATTAAGATAGCAAGAGATCAACTCATAGCAAAAACGCCCAAAACAGAAAGAACTACTGTGATATTTTCACCGAATACTGTCTTAGATGGATTGGGTTCTATCATTGGTTCTCACGCAAGCGGTTCTGCAAAAATAAATGAGGTTTCTAAATTCAACCCCGGAGAAAAAATTGCTTCTGAAAACTTAACTATAATCAGCGATGGTTTATACCCTTACGGTTTAATGACTAGTGAATTTGATGATGAAGGCGTTCCTCAGAGAAAGAACATCCTGATTGATAACGGTATCTTCAAGGATCATATTTACGACCAATACTATGCGATAAAAGACAGCAGAGAGTCAACAGGCAATGGTCTTAGACAAGGAGATACTTTTTATGTATTTGACATCAAGTATGGGGGAATGCCTAATAACAGAGTGTCTAATTTTTTCGTAGAGCCTGGTAAAAAAATTCTTCAAAGATTAATCGGGGAGGTTAAACATGGCATTCTAGTTGACCGTTTCAGTTGGCTTTTCCCTGACCCGACTTCTGGTAATTTTTCTTCTGAAATCAGGGCAGGCTATTACATCGATAACGGGCAGATAAGCAAGCCCATCAAAGGCGGGCTAGTTACTGGAAACTTTTTTAATTTGATGAGGGATATTTCTGGGATTTCTAATAAAGCTGTTATAACTTCTGGAGGAACTGTTCTGGCCGGAGTTTGCCCTTATATAAGATTTGAGAATGTGCAGGTAGCAGGAAAGTAATTATTTAGGGAAATAAGTACAAATTAAAATTTAATTTGCTATATTTTATGAAGGAGGGGTGTGATTGGTTAGATTCAAGGATTTTAGGATTAAAGAGTTTCGACCCAAAAGAGTATTGTTTTCTGTGGGTATTGGTGTCATTACTTTAATAATACTCATGGTTGTCATTAATCCTCTTGAACTTGATTTTAACGAATTCGGTGTTAAATTCACTGGTCTGTTCGCTGGGATCGGTTCAAGGTTCACTGGTTTGTTCTCTGGAGACAGTACATCGGAAGAGGCTGAAACTCTGGATGAATCCTCAGCAGAAACTACTTCTACCACTTCTGTCGTGACTACTTCAACTTCAACAACTCCGGTTACAACAACCCCCCCTGCAACAACTACACCACAAACAACAACGTCTGTATCAACAACCACTACCACAGTACCAGAACTAGATCATGTTGTTTTTTCCGAGGTATATTATGACGCAGAGGGTGGACCAGAGGAAGAATGGTTTGAGCTCTATAATCCTACAGATGATTCTATCGATTTGTCAGGTTTAACAATCAAAGACAATAGTGGAAGCTATGAAATTCCAGAGGGAACGGTTATTGATGATAATGAGTTTTTAGTAATGGCGAAAAATGAAACGGCATTCGAAAACTTATATGGATATTTACCCGATCTTAACTATTCGGGACTTAGTTTGGCTGATTTAGGAGATTATCTAATACTTAAGAATGGCAGTGAAGAAATAGACATGGTTGCATGGGAAGAAGGAGATCGAGTATATCCTGAGTGGAATATAGAAGCTGATGAAGGCGAATCTATTCGAAGAGATCCTCCAGATCGGGATACTAATACCGAAAACGATTGGGAAAGTCATATGGAACCTAATCCAGACATTGGTGGATTGATTACTACATCCACTACTACGACAACATCAACTAGTACGACCACTATTCCAACCTCAACTTCAACTTCAACTTCTACTACAACAACGAGCACTACAACGAGTTCTTCGACGAGCACTACAACGAGTCCCGAAACCGAAGAGTCTTAGTTTATAAATTCAAATTTTAAAACAATTTTCATGCCATTCCTAGAACTCTTAATAATTTTTTTGGTTGGACTGTTCGCAAGTTCTATAGGTACAATAGTTGGTGGAGGAGGTCTAATCAACGTACCAATGTTTATATTCTTAGGTCTACCTGCCCAATCGGCCGTAGCTACGAACAAATTATCCAATTTTGGATTCCTAGCAGGTTTCTATAAATTCAAGAAAGAAGGGAAAGTCGATATGAAATTGGGCTTAGTACTAGCAACCTTTACTATGATCGGTGGGTTGATTGGAGCTAACTTACTCCTACAAATGCAGGAAAACATTCTAAAAAGATTGATAGGAGTTATCACAATTCTTGTCTTGGCGGTAATAATTCTCAAGAGAAATATCGGATTAGAGAAAATAAAAACAAAAGTTACACCAGTCAAAAGATTCTTTGGTTACATAGTTACTTTTTTCTTAGGGATCTATAACGGCTTTTTTGGCGGCGGAGTTGGTACTTTTTACAGTTATGTTTTAATTCTCATATTCGGTCAGACATTTATAGAGAGTGCTGGTACTAGGAAGGTTCTTACGTTACTCTCTAATTTTATCGCTACAATAGTTTTTTTAATGGCAGGTATAATCAATTACACCTATTTCATCGTTCTGTTTTCGTCAACAGTCATTGGCTCATACGTCGGATCTGCTTATGCAATAAAGAAAGGTGAGAAATGGGTTAGAAATCTATTCATAGTTGTTGTTTTATTAATGGCAATAAAATTATTATTCTTTTAAATGAAGTGAATTATATGAGACTAATTTCTGAGCAAAAAATAGAACAATTCAGAGAAGAATTAAAGAAGAGAAAGATAGATGCAGCATTATTTCTCACATCTGAACCAATCCATGACGTTAACATAGAGTACTTCACAGGTTTTCAGCAAACAAGGTTTTTTTCATTTAGTTGTCTGTTGATTTCCCAGGATAACTCAGTTTTAGTCGTTTCCCCTTTAACTTATGATCAAGCTTTGATGGAAGCAGAAACCGATGAGATAATCAATCTAAGGGATTATGGCAATAGTCTAACAAAGGTTTTGAAAGAAAAATTAAAGAAATTTAAAACAGTAGGCGTTATCGAAAGGATTTTTCCACACAAACTATCCAAAAAATTCAAAGTCAAATTTAAAGATATCAGCGACATAATCCTTGAACTAAGAAGTGTAAAAGAACTAGAAGAAATCAAAAGAATAGAAAAGGCCTGCCATATAACAAACCAGGGGATAAAATTCATAGAAAAGAACTTGGACAGAAAAGTGACAGAGAAGGAATTGGCTTTAGCACTACAACAAAAATTAATCAAAAAGGGGGCAGATGAGTTAGCATTCCCTACTATTATGACTTCTGGTAACAGATCTAGTTTCATTCATCCCCATCCATCATTCACGAATAAAAAAATACAGAAAGGTCTTGGACTGATAGATTTTGGCGTAAGATACAAAGGATATTGTTCTGATGTCACAATTCCTTTCACTGTTTCTAGACTATCTACAAGACAAAAGAAGATGGTTAAGACTGTTAAGAAGGCCTACCAAAAAACGATTAATGCCGTAAAAATCGATGTTCCAACATGGAAAGTTCATAATTCAGCTGAAAAAGTCATAAAAAAGAATCGTTTTGAATTCAAGCATTCTGTCGGCCATGGCATAGGACTGGATTTACACGATTTGCCAACCTTATCACCAAAACCAAGAGTTAAAGAAGAGTTGAAGGATTGGAAAGCGTTTAAGATGAAAGAGAACATGACTTTCACCATCGAGCCGGGGGTTTATGAACTGGGTTTTGGTGGTATAAGACTTGAGAACGATATTTTGATGACAAAGAATGGTCCTAAGATTTTGACTGAATCAAAACCAATAACTATATGATGAAAAAATTTCAAACTTTTATTATGAAGTTTATACTGATTTTGATATTTTTTTCACTCTTACTTTTACCTACCGTACTTTCTGATATTGTGGATATCACGATCGAATACGGAACTACCACAACTCCTGTAGGAGAAACGACCACACCTAGTGGAGACGGTGGGGGGAACGGTGGAGGAGGTGGACCTGGTGTTACAACTATTCCTTCTGAAGAACTAGTACCGGGTTACTCACTAACATACTCGATGCCAGCTTCTTTTGATGTTTACCAGAATGAAACAGGTATTTTTAATGTAGAAGTAAACAACGAAGGTCAACTATCGTTAAATAACATTTTCATGACCGTGTCTGGAATAGCTGGCGGTTCATACTCGATCAACCCAGGGAGTATAAGCACATTAGAACCAGGTCATTCTTATACTTTTTCAGTATCTATTGATCCGGAAAAGGTTGATTTCGGGACACATACTCTAACTATCGCAATAACTTCCGATGAAAAAGATGAAGTCGCATCAATGTCATTAGATGTGAAAAGCTATACTAGAGAAGTTGCTAAACAAATGGAAGAACAAGAAAAAACTGAAGAAGAAATTAAACCTAGATTGGAAGCAATCAGATATTTGTTAATGGGTATAGTCCTAGTCACGGGACTGGCGCTTTTGAACTTTTTCCTCGGTCTCAAAAAGGGGGCATAAATAATTGGAGGTTGATATAATAAATATGAAACCAGAAAAAACCGACATCAAAAAAATAATAACTTTTTACGTATTAATCATGCTATTCGCATTTGTCGTAGCCTTCCTAACTCAGTACATCTTAAAGGGGACTAATTTGTTCGAGGATTTAGGCTTATTACCCAAGGACAAGTGTTTAGGCTCTCTATCCATATCCAATTCTGGTTGTTTGTTTAAAGCAAAGATTTCAATGAATGATTGTCTAGGAAAAACCTATGAAGTAAAAGAAGGCTCATGTTCTGGAGATGTAAAATGTGAGGGGTCAGTAGATTATGATTTTACACAATCAACTTGTGATTGGGAAGACTCGTCTGGTAATCATAACTATGTTCTTTGCATAGGGAATAAATTAAAAGATTCGGTTTCAAAGACATGTTAATTGTTTCCTAACAAAACATTTAAGCCATAGGAAAATAAAAAATAACTATGAGACTGTTTGGTAGAAAAAAGGAAATTGAAGAACCGGAAGGACCTCTTGAAACAGAGATGAGGGATTTGGATAAACTCACTGTAGAAGAAGATTCTGTCGATATTCCTGAATTGCCACCCGAGTTAACTAGAATAAAAGAAAAAGCAGGAACAGAGGCTGAAAAAATAACAAAAAGGTTAAGGGGACCGAAGATACTGCCTGAACCAACAGAAGAAAAGCGAGAAATTCAACTGGAAGAATTGCCTTTGAAAGAATTGAACGAGAAGATCGACAAGGAATTGAAGCAGGTTAAGCAAAGGATGAAAGACCTGGGGAACTTGAACAAATTAACTTTAGATAGTCCAAAGATTATAGGTTTGATGAACTTGTACACAGAATACAAAGATAAGCTAAATCAATTCATCGAAGAGATCAACAGGATGGAGTTAACTGCTCTAGCCTCGAAAAGAACTTTTGCAGCTATCTACAAATTCAGAGCTTGCAAGGGATTGTCAGAGATGAAGAAAGAGATAAAAAAGATTGAAGCATCGTGTAAGAGAGCAGGTTTTATACCGACTAAGGTTCATGATATACTGAAATCGAGAGCAGAAGATTTGATCGACGGGTTTTCACGGAAATCAAAAAACGAGTAAACCATAGCTTGAGCTAATATTCTCTCTTCTTTATTCTAAAAAATAAATATTCTTTAATCTTGAAACCAATTTTAATAGCATAAATTCATGAGGGATTCTATGAAAAAAATTAGAGTTATGATATTAGGTGCCGCTGGAATGGATTTTCACATCTTTAACACGGTTTTTAGGGACAATGAAGGATACGATGTTATTGCTTTTACCATGGCTTCTGAGCAGAATCTTGGCACGGTAGGAGCAAGGAAAAGAAAATATCCACCTGAATTGGCAGGAGAGTTGTACCCTAATGGTATTCCTATATTTCCAGAAACAGATATGGAAAAACTCATAAAAGAAAAAAATATCGATCAAGTTATCTTAGCATATTCTGACATATCACATGTTTACGTCATGCATCTGGCTTCCAGAGTTTTGGCCAGTGGTGCTGATTTTAGATTAATTGGGATTAAAAAGGCGATGTTAAAATCAAAAAAACCAATCGTGGCGATTTGTGCTGTTAGGACTGGATGTGGGAAGAGTCAAACCTCTCAAAAAGTCTGTCAGATCCTCAGAAAAATGGGCCATAAAGTAGTAGCAATAAGGGAACCGATGCCATATGGTAATCTAGTTGAACAAGCCTGCATGAGAATTGCCACTTACGAAGACATGAAAAAATATAAGTGTACGATAGAGGAACGTGAGGAATATGAAGCTTACATAGAAAATGATTTTGTCATATACACGGGCGTAGATTATGGACGAATCCTCAAGCAAGCTGAGAAAGAAGCTGATATAATCGTCTGGGATGGTGGGAACAATGAAATATCTTTTTATGTACCAAATCTTCAGATAGTGGTTGCTGATCCATTAAGACCTGGACATGAAATATCCTATCATCCTGGTGAAGTCAACGCAAGAATAGCAGATGTTGTCATCATAAACAAAGTCAATTCTGCTGAAATGAAAAACGTAGAAATCGTAAAAAATAACATTAAAAAAATTAACCCAGAAGCTATAATCATTAAAGCCAATTCTGTAGTGACTGTAGAAGACCCAGAGAAAGTAAAGGGTAAGAAGATTTTGGTCGTTGAAGATGGACCGACATTAACACATGGCGGCACATCCTACGGAGCTGGAATAATAGCCGCAAAACAACTTGGATGTGAGATAGTAGATCCAAGGCCTTATGCTGTCGGTACAGTGAAAGAAACTTACAAGAATTTTCCAAATTTAGGTAAAGTCTTGCCAGCGATGGGTTATAGTGATAAACAGATAAAAGAATTAGAAAAAACAATCAACAGAGCCGAATGCGATGCAGTTTTAGTCGGTACACCTTTTGATTTGGCCAAGTTACTGAAAATCAATAAACCTTCTGTTAGGGTCAGATATAAAATTGAAGAGATTGGAAAACCTGATTTAGAAAAAATTTTAAATAAGTTTCTTAAGAGAGTGGGGTAACCGAGATTTGAACTCGGGTTGCCAGCATATTGTATTTTCAATTCCCCAAGCTGGAGGCCTAGACCAAACTAGCCGATTACCCCTCAGGTTCAATTAGGGATTGAAAAAACTTATTTTTACTCAAATAAAAGTCTAATGTCGAACCGAAGGGTTACGACAAGGTTTAACCTATATCTATCATAAAAAATAAATCTTTTATATGCGTGAGATCATTGTCGGCAGGGTGCAAAAAGACATTAAGAATTTTGGCATAAAATGCACCGGTTATCTGGGTAAACACATCGTGGGAGAGGGGGAAGAAGCCCATCTAGCGAACAAGATTGCCCTTGATTTGCTCAGACCCCATATAATCTTGATCTGTGGGAAAAGAGGGAGTGGGAAGAGCTACACAGCCGGAGTTCTGATGGAAGAAATCGCTCTACTACCAGAAAAATATAGGAAAAACCTGACTGCTGTCGTTATAGATACTATGGGTATTTATTGGGCTACAAAACTCGGTAATGAACAACAAGTGGTTTTATTGGATGAATGGGGATTAAAGACAACGGAACTGGAAGATAGAGTTAAAGTATATGTACCTTTCGAACAAAAACTAGAGTTTGAAGAAGCTGATGTTCCTGTTGATTTTGGTATATCCATCCCACCATACGAGTTCTCAGCTGAAGATTGGACCCTGGCTTTCAACTTACCGATGACAAACCCGATAGCGATAAGCCTTCAGAAGTCTGTTAACGATTTGAGGAAAAAAGAAGAAAAATTCCAGATCGATGATTTGATATCTCAAGTAAAAGATTCTAGATCGATAGACACACATACCAAATCTGCTTTAGAGAACATGCTATCAGTCGCCAATCAGTGGGGAGTGTTCGGGGAGAAAGGAATAAAGATAGAAGAAATAATGAAACCAGGTATGATCAACATTTTCGATGTTTCCCGTCTACGAGCCACAGAGGCATGGTCTGTCCGTAATCTTTTGGTCGCCATGATATGCAGAGAAATATACAGTCAAAGAATCATTTCAAGAAAACAAGAGGAACTGGCGAAAGTAGGGGGAACAAGATTAAAAGAAAGGAAGCCGATGGTCTGGTTGTTCATGGACGAAGCTCATCAATTCATTCCTGCAGATACAGTCACAGTATCGACAAACCCTATACTCGATATAGTCAAACAGGGAAGAGAGCCTGGCATTTCTTTTGTTCCGATGACACAGATGCCGGATAAAATCCATCAAGATGTTGTGTCTCAAGCTGATATGGTTATTTCTCATAGGTTAACTTCTAAGAACGATTTGGATGCTTTGCATGCAGTGATGCAGACTTACTTGATGGAAGATATATGGAAATATATTGATTCCTTACCGAAATGGGTTGGTTCGGCGATAATACTGGATGATAATTCTGAGAGGATTTATCCCGTACAAGTTAGGCCAAGATACGCATGGCATGCTGGAGAAGCAGCTGTAGCTATTACTAGTTAAATTAGTTTCTTAAAATAAAAAGAAAAATTAAGGAAGAGAGAGCTTTAATCCAGTTTTAGCAAGCTTACCTCTCTCTATAAGCCTCTCCCTGATCCTTTCGTATTTGTCAGGATGTATGTTCAAAAGAGTAGCCATCTTAATGATTCTAGGCTCATGCACTTTCCCATTTCTCTTATTCTCCTGTTTGATCAGGCTAAATACAACTTCTTCGGCTTCCACTTCAGTTTCACCTCTTTCTTTTTCCCTTTCTTTAAAAAAAAGAAAAAAGGGAGGGGGTGTTCATCCCTTAAGCATTATCTTATGATGTCAATCCCGAGGGTTTGACTCATTTCTCTTATGACGGGTTTTTCATACGATACAGGGCCAAGTATATATGGCGATTGGACTCCGGTTATTATCGTTATGACTTGTATCTTTCCACCAAACTCTGGTAGAATCCTTGCTCCCCATATGACCTGAGCAGACGGATCCAAATGTTGAGATACTGTTTCTCCGATTAGGTTGACTTCATCCAGTCTCATATCGTTGCCACCGGTTATGTGTATCAATGCCCCTCTAGCTCCGGTATAGTCTACATCTAGTAACGGGTTGGTCAAAGCTTTTGTTACAGCGTCCATTGCTCTATCAGAACTATTGCTTTCTCCAACTCCTAATGCTGCTACTCCACCAGCATGCATTATCGCTCTCACGTCTGCATAGTCTACGTTTACTAATGATGGCAATGTTATCGTCTCAGTTATCCCTTTTACCATCGATGCGATTAACTCATCAGCAAATGCGAATGCCTGTTGTATCGGTAACTCACCAGCATACTTTAACAATCGGTCGTTCTCGATTACTATTACAGTGTCAGTAACTTGTCTCAATCTTGCTAATCCCTCTTCTGCTTTGGCTATCCTTGAACCTTCAATCTTGAATGGCATCGTCACTACTCCTATAACGATAGCGTTCATTGATTTAGCAATTTCCGCAACCACAGGAGCAGCTCCAGTTCCTGTTCCTCCTCCTTCACCAGCACATACAAAGACCAAGTCAGCTGCAGACAATGACTCTTTTATCTCATTCCTTCCTTCTTCAGCAGCTTTTCTACCGACATCCGGATAACCACCGGCACCTAAACCCTTTGTTAATTCTTTACCAATCAGGATCTTTCTATCGGCCTTGCCTACTGTTAAGTGCTTAGCGTCTGTATTCAAGGATACTGTGTTAGCACCTTGGATTCCCATTTCAGATAACCTAGTAACTGTGTTCTGACCTGCACCACCGCATCCGAATACTACTATCTTTGCTTTCTTGACACAGAACCCAAATTCTTCCTCAGCCTGCTTGAAATAATCTATATTTTGTTGTGTTTGTCCAGAACTGTTTTGGATTTTGAACCTGTCCCATTGAGAATCGGTCTCATTTCCAAACTTTCTATTCAAAGCGTTTTCCATGATCGATTTCATTTTCTTTCCTCCTATTTCTTCAAACCTATATTTTGCTTCGTCGATTTTTTTTTATATTCTCGACTCGTAAATATTCAAGGAAAAAAGGTCTTTAGAGGCCTTAGAATTAGACTCGACTTAACAGTACCGAAAACAGTTAAAATTAGACTCAAGTATATATTTTTTCTGTTGTATTTATATTGATTTACTATAGAATAGAACCTAATTTTCTATTGGAGCTTCCTGTGGAGCTACCTTCATTTCCTATGGATTTCCTGTGGAGAAAATATAAATTGAAATTATATCTGGATATCTAAAGTTTCCTTTGATGTACCGTAAACCATACAGGATAGAGTTTTTTCTACTCCCTCTAATTTTCTCAACTTGTCAACTACGAATTTTCCTACCTCATCAACATTCTTCGCTTTAACTTTGATCAGTATATCCCAATCTCCTGTTATTAAATGTGTTTCTAAAACCTCAGGGAATTTCGCAATTCTCTTTGCAATATCTCTTTGATCGAGTGGTTTCTCTATTCCAGGTGTTCTGTAACCGAACGATACAAAGATAAATACGGTCGTTCCTTTATCGAGTTTTTTCGCGTCGAGTACAGTCTTATGATGTTTGATGATTCCAAGCCTCTCCATCCTCCTTATCTTGGCGTAGATGGTAGTTATAGGACTACCGATCTTCCTTGCTATTTCTTTCGTAGATTTCTTACAGTCACTCTGTATAAACTTCAATATTTCCTTGTCCTTTTCATCTAATTTTATCACATTGTAATTTTTACAATAATTAATATAAATATTTAACTATTTTTGAAATTTTTATCATTTTTTTAGGAATAATTATATAAAAATGTAATTAGTAATAGTTGAAAGGTGAATAAGATGCATAAGCGGAATCTCGAAAGAAAAATCAGATATAGACCATAGAGTTTTTGATAAGAGACATTTAGCTATAAAGAGTCCAGAAACCATAGCAATTCTAAAAATCCAAGATGAAATTCTTTCTGCGTTTAGAGATTTTTTGAGAAAGGAGGGGTTTACTGAAATAGTTGCACCTATAATTGGACCTGTAACTGATCCTGGTATAAGGGGCGCAAAGCAAGCATCGATCAAATACTACGGTTCAAAATTCAAGGTAATGAGTAGCATGATTCTCTACAAACAGATGGCTATTTCTTCAATCAGTAGGATTTTTGCTGTTGCACCTTGTATAAGACTCGAGCCCAGAAAAACAATAAAAACAGGCAGACACTTGACCGAGTTCCGTCAAATTGACATAGAAGAAGCACATGCATCCTATGAAGATTCTATGCGTTTAGCAGAGAGAATGTTACAGTATGTTATTAGAAGAATTAAGAGAAGATGCAGAAAAGAATTGAAACTGTTAGGAAGAAAGTTAAAAATTCCAAAGATTCCTTTCAAGAGATTCTATTATGATGAGATAGTAAAGACCATCCGTCATTTGGGATTTGAGATTGAATACGGTGAAGAAATACCATGGAAGGTTGAGGAAGCGTTTTCCAAGAAATTCAAAGAACCTTTCTTTATAACTGACTACCCAAAAGAAGCAAGAGGATTCTATTATCTAGAGGACCCTATTAAACGTGGTATCTTAAAGGATTTCGATTTGATTTATCCTGAAGGCTTTGGAGAGGCCATATCTGGTGGGGAAAGGGAATATAGATTCGAAACTGTTAAGAAGAGGATAGAATTATCGGGAGATGATCCATCAAAATATACTTGGTATTTAACTATGTTGAAATCTGGCATCCCACCTTCTAGTGGGTTTGGAATTGGAGTTGAACGTTTGACAAAGTACATTTGCGGATTAGATAAGATTTGGGATGCAACACCTTTCCCGAAAATACCAGGAGTTGTAACAGCATGAAAGAAAGGTTTAAATACCAAAGACTGCATAAATTGCGTAGGTGCTGGAAGTGCACGGTGAATATAAAAATCTGGTTTGAATCTAAGTCTTCTTTAGCTACAGCACTTTTATTCTCTAAAGTTCTATTTTTAAAGGTGGGATTATGGTAGGGTTTACTGATATTTCTAAGATATTAGCTGGTAAAGCTAAGAAAGCCGTCCATATCCGTGGCTGGCTTCATCACAAGAGGTCTAGTGGGGGCGTTCAATTTTTACTGATAAGAGATGGGACAGGAATAATTCAAAGTACTCTGAGGAAGGAGGGAACAGACAAGAAGACATTCGATAAGATAGATAAACTATTGATTGAATCAGCGGTTGAAATTAAAGGAAAGGTGAAGAAGGATAAACGTGCTCCAGGCGGCTATGAGTTACCCATCGATGGCATCAAAATCTTATACGAATCTAAAGAAGAATTTCCTATAGCCAAAAAATACCATGGTCCTGAATTCCTAATGGATCATCGCCATCTATGGTTAAGAAGTAAGAAGATGCAAGCCATGCTTAAGATTAGATCAAAGACACTTGAAGCTGCAAGAGAATGGTTCTTGAAACATGGTTATATTGAGTTCCAATCCCCGATAATGATCACTGCTGCCTGCGAGGGTGGCTCAACTCTGTTCGAGTTAAAATACTTTGACAGAAAGGCTTATTTGACTCAGAGTTGGCAACTGTATGCAGAAGCCGGAATTTATTCAGTCGGGAAGATATTTACTATTGCCCCATCATTCAGAGCAGAAAAGTCAAGGACCCGTAGACATTTAACTGAATACTGGCATATCGAGACAGAAGAACCATGGTGTGATTTAAAATGTCTCATGAAAGTTATGGAGGGATTGATAACCCATATACTCCATAAACTCGCTAAAGAAATGCCAGAAGAATTGAAAATCTATGGTAGGGATCCGAAAGAATTATTGAAGATCAAACCCCCATTCAAAAGATTAACATACGATGAAGCAGTAAAGATTCTTAAAAAAGAGAAAGTTGAGGTTGATTGGGGAGAGGATTTAACTTGGCAACAACAGAAAGTCTTGAGTTTAAAATTCAAAGCACCGTTCTTCATAACACACTTTCCCAAGGCAGCAAAAGCATTCTATCATAAACCCGACCCGAAAAGGCCTGAAGTTACCTTATCGGCAGACCTACAGGCCCCAGAAGGGCACGGGGAACTCATCGGTGGTGGTCAAAGAACTCATGATTTGGATGCATTGTTGAAGAGGATAAAAGAAGATGGATTAAGAGAAAGTGATTATCAATTTTATGTTGATTTAAGAAAATTTGGATCGGTCCCGCATGCCGGCTTTGGCCTTGGTTTAGAAAGGTTAATAATGTGGATTTGTAAATTGGACCATATCAGGGATGCGATTCCATTCCCAAGAACTCTAACAAGAATTCATCCATGATGCCCTGGTAGCTCAACGGCAGAGCAGTTGGCTGTTAACCAAAAGGTTACAGGTTCAAATCCTGTCCAGGGCGCGTTTTTAAGCCTTTAAGATAATAATCAGATAGATTTTTGTTCTAAGAAGAGAAAATTAGATTATGGGAATAGCACGAAGAAAAAAACATAAGAAAAAAAGAAAAGGGAAATAACCAGAATCAGATAAGGTTTATCAAATCTTAATAATTACACCCTAAAATCAGATAGATTTTTGTTTTATTAGAGCCCTTTAAATTTAACCGATTATAGACTATCCTGTCCAGGGCGCATTTAATCTAGAATCAGATAGATTTTTAAATCTATTTGTTTTTATTTTGATGAGATGGTGTTATGATAAATAACTATGAAATAATCAACACCAGCAGATATGATACGAGGACTGGTTTAGAAATCCCAGTGAAGGTAATAAGACTCGAAAATAATTTAATAATCAGCACTGGTCCAAGTAGTCCAGGGGAATCCTGTATAACTTACGAAACAGATGTCTTTGGAGGGCATTTTAAATTTCATTGGAAGAGAAATGGCGATCTAACTGGAATCTATAAAAAAACCTAAAATTCTTAGAATCAGATAGATTTTTGTTCTTTGGGAAAGGATTTAAAAGTTTAACTGTTTATTTGGTTTAGTGACAGAATGGCTGAAGAAAAAATGAAATCTTGGATGCTTAAATTCAAGAAAGACTTATCTCTGGATGAGGCATTTGAAGTAGTATATAAGGGGATATTACAAGCCGACAAGGAAAACATTGATACCAAATATTCATCGTATCCAGCTGGAATAGCATACCTTGCTTGTCTCATGTCTGAACAACTAGGAGTAACACAAGAAATGATAGCCATAGTGGCAGATTGTTCTAGGAATTCATTGAGAAAAAGATACAAAGCTATTAGGAAAAGGAATCTGGACTATTTTATGAGTCTTATGAAATAACCCACTATCAGATATATTTTTATTAAGAGGTAATATTAATTAGAGGTGGTGTTTTGCTGAAGTTATTGGGGATAATACTCTTGATTGTCGGACTAATTTTAATCGTACTTGGTAGCATGACATCCAATGGACAACCATGGGTACAACCCATATACGATCTCTACCAAACCACCATGTTTGTTTATGTAACATGGGGTTTAGCAGTCATCGGTCTGATATTGTTGATTTGGGGATTTATTAGAGGATATTAGAGCTACACAGCATTTTAGAAGTTTTTAATTAGATATTTTTCAAAACTTCAGAAATAGAACTTCCGATCATCGTTAAGTGGATTTTCTTCATCCTACCTTCTTTTACTGTCGTTAGGCAGCCATAACTTTCTAGTTTCTTCAAATGTTTACTCATCTTTATCATGTTACCCTTTTCATTTTCCAGTCCCAATTCCAGCAACAAATCTGTTACTGAAGGCGACTTACCACCAAACTTTGTGTTTATCGTGACTAGTATATCTTTCAAGATCCCAGTCTGTAGTTCAGAAAAATCTATTTTTGGTGAAGGAATGATTCTTGGAGGCAATCCTTTGTCTGTAATCCTTTGTTTGCTATAATCCTCAGGATAACCTGGCTTTGAAGCAGGAGTATAGATGAACTTAACGTTCTTGAGGAATATCGAAAGGGTTATAGTCGCAACCCTGAATGGGTATGTTGTTGATGTAGTATCGATATAGACTTCAGTATTTTCCGGGAATGAAAGTACCAATTGTAGAAGGTCCTTGAATATAGATAGATAATCATCTATATCGACTCCAAGAGTTTTGATGTTCTCTTTTCCGTACATTACGTCGAGTTTCTTCATTATTTTTTTAGCATGCTTTCTCGTAGTGTTCATCCACTTGACATGCCTTTCTGATGCCGGTAGTTTTAATTCCTCTTTTTTTGGTGATTTTTGAACGCATAAGTATATCTTATCTGGTTTTATCGTTGCTATTCCCCTTATGACACGATTGATGTAGATACCAACTGGAGTTATCAAAATTTTCATGTTGTTTCGCCCACTCTCACATTAACGGTAACTCTTCCAAATATTTAAAATTAATTGATGGTAAAATTCAATAACTTTAAAACCCAAAATAAATCCATGAGAGATTTCGCTCTAAACATGTTGAATGGATTCTTCACGAGTTTAATAACCTTTCTCATAGTAATGCTCGCCCCTCTACCGAGTTTGCCTTTTAATCTAGAAAAAATAACCATATTCGCTATCATAGCTTCAGTTATAGGCCTAATAATACTGAGAAAAAAGCCTTTAGTACAACTAGTTGGGACAGTGGTTGGGGGGGTTTTAGCTGGGTTTGTCATTTTTAACTATGGCTTACAAATCACAGGCCTTGCTACTAATTCGTTCATAGGTGCGATCATAGTCGGGGTTTTAGGGACAGTCACGAAATTTGTTGGAGTCTAAGAGATAGATTTTTGTTCTAGGAAGAGTAAATTTAATCATGAAAAAATGTCCCAATTGTGGTCATAAACTAAAAAAGAAAGATAAGTTCTGCTCAAGTTGTGGTAAGAAGTTGATAAAGCCAACTAAAAAGAAGAAGATACAGAAAGTAAAACCTGTGGAAAAAGAGAAAAAAAGGCTAAATAAAGCCATTTATGGGTATTTAGTGATGATATTTTTCTTTCTGTTTCCTATGTCGAACATAATCCTTTCTGATAGACTAACTGACATACCAACTCTTTTGGAAAATTTTCTAGCTATTGGGGGCAGTATATGTTATTTCGCTTGGTTTGTATTGAGTCTCTATCTCTTGAAAGATAGGGAAACGAGAATTCATGGGATAATTCTATTTGTTTTTTGGTTGGTATTTGGAATGAAATCTATTGCATATCAAACAACACCATGGTATGAGAGAATTTTTAAATAGAAATCAGATAGATTTTTGTTTTCAAGAATCACTTACCCTTTTCAAAGAGTAAGTAATGTTTGATCCAAATGTCGCGACCAGTCGCTTGGTATGTATGGAGATGCCACCCTTTCCTTTGCCATTCAGCAATTGTTTCAGCGACATTTCTATGGTCATCAACTTGCATACACATAAATTCTTTCATCCGATATCACCTCTTTTATTAGATATATTTACCCGTAGCAAATCTATATGAAATTATATGCAAGAGTCTATTCTATAATTAATTGGTTTTTGGAGTGAAATGGTCTATGAATTGATTCTCTTTTTTTTCAATGATTTTTTGTGTTGGAATAGGTATTTCAGTATGTATCTCTGTAGCTTGGTTTAATTCTTCTTTAGTTTCAAGAGAGATAGTTTCTGCCTCTAATTTCACAACCATAGGTGTATAGCTTTTAATTTCACACATATCAGAGCAAAAATTTTCTGTACCTTTAAAAATACTTCCACAATGTTGACATTTTTTGAACATGCAATCATCCTAAACTTTTCTAAAACCTCTTTCCAATTCGGGCGTGTCTATTAGATCATCTTCTATCTGTTTTACCCTGGTTAATTTAAAGAATAGTTTTTTTTGTTTTTTCTTAGATAATTTCCTATTTTTAGATTGGTTGTTCATCCTTAGAATTGCGCCCTCAGTCTTCTTCTCCAGTTTTCTGGCAGCTCTGTAGTATTTATTATAGTTCTTCGGGGACTTTTTCATAATTCCACGAATGATTCTTCTACGAAATCTCTTTTTATTTTTCAAAAATTCCTTTAAAATTGAATAAGATACAAACTCACAAAATGCTTCTTCCCCTATCTCATCTTTCAAATGACAGTAAGAATGGACAATCCCATGTAAAGTATGCAATAGAGCTGCATGATACCTTCTATTCAACATACAACTATTGAGACAAACGTATTTCCTGTTCCAATCTATTGTGAAGAATTCATTACATCTTTCCTTTCTTGAGAATTTGAATATTCTGAACCTTAATCTACTGAGTTTACCAGAATTAAAATCAGAAGGAGAGTATTCAAGAATATCGCCCCTCAATTTTCTTAGATCTTTTTTTAACCGTTTGACTCTATTCAAATCGATTACGTCCTTCGATTTGATTTTGATTTGAGGGAATTCATTAACCGCTGTCAATTAACCACCGCTGAAAGAATGAGTAAAAACAAAAAAACGTCTTAAAGGTCAATGGTTTTTAATTCCATCCTATTTCTTTTTCTT
This sequence comes from uncultured archaeon, assembly GCA_964347415.1. Taxonomy (GTDB): domain Archaea; phylum Aenigmatarchaeota; class Aenigmatarchaeia; order CG10238-14; family CG10238-14; genus CAYFYJ01. Next base: position 32,611 of record CAYFYJ010000002.1, read on the forward strand.
TCTCCTCTTAGGCAACTTTTTCACCTCTTTAAATTTGACTATGAGCATACAGCTTGTTTTTAGTAGTCTTCAGCAGACCAATCTTCGTCTGACCCTTCATCCACGTCTTCTTCCTCTTCTTCCCAATCTTCTCTCCACTCTAGCACTCCAATCACCTTTTTATTGGTTGTGAGATTATTGATTTAGTATTATTTAAACTTATCGCTAATTTTTATCTTGTTAGAAACCGTAAAACTTATAAATTGAAAGTTTTAATATATGATATTAATGAATTGAGAATTAAGACTTACAGAACGTGAGTAATGGAATTTAAGGATGGTGATTTGAATGGCAGAACTTGCTATTGCCCCTTTCAAAAGAATGTTGAGAAAGATTAGACCTGACTTCAAAGTATCGGATAGGGGTAAGAGGGAGATAAGGAATATGACAGAAAGATTTGCAATGGATGTTTTGAGAGGTGCTATTGAGATTGCAAGAATATCGAAGAGAAAAACCGTTATGGTGAATGATATAAGAGCTGCGAAGAAACAGTTGGTTAAAACAATTTGAGTCAGATAGATTTATGTTCTTGAAAATTGGATTGGTTAAGGCTTTTATGAAAGGATAGTCGACCATATTCAATAAAAAGGTTGAAAAAACGAAAAAAACGAAATGAAGTTTGAATCGTGTTGATTAGTTAAATAGGTTAGTTGTTTTATTCTTCACTTACTTCAGTTTTCTTTTTTTTCTTTGGCATAGTTCTCACCCCTGTTCATTTTCAACTCTTTGAGGAGAGCATGATAAATCAATACTCTTCAGCAGACCAATCTTCCTCTTCTTCTTCCCAATCGTCTTCCATATTGTCCATTTTCTCTACCTCAAGCATGTTGAGCAAAATGATATATTACATGGAATACTTAAGGATTTCTCTGGTTTTTAGATGAAGACAGGTTTAAGTACTAACGATGTTCAAATCAGGATCTAAAAAAACGAAATGTTTATTAATAAAGAGGATGGCATGAATCAAGGCTATCCAACTATGTAGTTTAAATACTTGTAAGGAAAACAATAAACATTAAACCTATGGAGGGTTTAAAATGAGAATAGTCTTCGAGGAAGAAGAAGAGGACTGGTAAACACAGTAAAACAATTAAAAAAATACAAGCTGTTTTTTGTTTTTAAACTTTCTTCAACAATGGAAGACCAGTTCTTTTGCTTTCTATAACTTCATAACCTTCTGGCATACCTATTGATCCAGTTGGATCTTTAGAGAAGAAAAATATTACCTGTATTTTACCACCCCTTAACCTTACCTCTCTAGTGTGCAAATAGTACTTTTGTCCTCTCGAATTCGTATAACTAAACAATTTATCACCTTAAGATTCTTTAGTATGGAAATCAGATAAGTTTTTCTTCTGGGAATAAGAATATTATTTATGCAATTAATAGTTTTATTACAAGCTTTGGTAACGTTTTTTATAGTATTTGATCCCATTGGGTCACTTCCCGTTTTCATCGAACTAACAAAAAAATTCAATGATACAGAAAAAAGAAGGGCAGTAAATAAAGCTGTTTTGGTGGCTGGAGTTTTAGCCTTTATATTCATATTTTTGGGGAAGAATGTTTTGGATTTAATGGGAATTACATTTAGCAGTTTTAAAATTGCTGGGGGGGCAGTTCTCTTTCTTCTTGGATTAGAGATGATACTGGGATTTAAAATTCACAAAAAGAAAGTTATCGATTACAGTGTAGCGGTTTCCATCATATCAGTACCATTGATAACCGGACCTGGTGTTATTACTATGGCGATTTTATTGGCGACTGAAATTGGCATCTTAACAACCGCGGTATCAGCATTTTTATCTATCTCAATAATATGGATTCTTTTCAGACAAGCGGAAAGTGTACAAAAGAAACTTGGAGAAGCGAATTTAAGGATCATTTCAAAGATAATGGGCTTAATAATCGCTAGTGAGGGTATAAATCTTATAATAACTGTGTTTGGATTTTAATTGAATAACCCAGAATCAGATAGATTTTTGTTCTTGGAAGGATAATATTAATTATGAAAAATAAAGAGAAAAAATGGGTGTTTGGATTTCTTGGACTTTTCGGTATTAAAGGAATAATAGGGTTAATTTCTGGAGATTATCTGGAAGCTGTTTGGCTCCTTTGGTTTGTATGGTTTATTAATTTTCTACCCAGGAAGAAAAAGAAATAAAAATTAACAGATTCAAACATAACCCTAAAAGAAAGATAGATTTAAGTTGAATCGGTTCAATATAATGACTACCGTGATATCATGAAAAGAATAATAATCCCGTTATTGGTTTTAATCATGATTAGTTCTGCAGTTCTTGCTGCTTGTCCCTGCAACCAAAGCCCTGGAACAGAAACAGAAAATCTTGGATTTCAAGGAGAGGGACAAGGAACTAAACAAAATCAGACTGGTCAAGGTCAACAGGTGCAGACTGAACAAGAAACACAAAACCAAGGAGAAGAAGGAAATTTAACGATTCAGCAAAGAGAGCAATTGAGAGTCGGAAATGCTACAGAAGTGAGACAGATGATACAAGAGAGACAACAAGAAATGAATCAAGAAATGCAGACTTTAGGAAAAGAAATCCAAAACGTTTACCAGAACCAAAATAGAGTGAGATTGGCAGTTCATGTCTTGCTAACCATGGAAAATCTAACGAGTGGCATCGGTCGTAACGTTTCCCAAATCGCTAGAGAATTTAACAATTCTGTTCAAGCAACTATTAGGACGGAAGAGAGGATACAGACCAGAAACATGCTTCTAAGATTCTTTTTAGGTGGTGATGAAGAGGCCGCACAGGAGATGGAACAAGAGGTGAACCAAAATAGAGTGAGAATTCAACAACTCAAGCAATTGGTGGAAGAATGTGATTGCGACGATGAAATAAAAGCTATGTTACAGGAGCAAATAAAGAACATGGAACAGGAACAGAATAGATTGCAAGAATTAGCACAGAATGAAAAGACGAGTAAAGGATTGTTCGGTTGGTTGTGGAAATAAATCAGATAGATTTTTGTTCTTGTTTCTTCTATATTTTAATTATGGCAAAATGTCCACATTGTAAAAAAGAAGTAAGTTTTGACAATCTAAAGATGAAACAAAAGGGAATTGGGTTTTTAAGACAAGAAGCAATGTATATCTGCCCTCACTGTGACTGTATCATTGCAATCAGTAGAGGTAAATACGGTTGATTCTTATGAAAAAGGAACCAGCCGTCTTTAAAAAATACCCTATTTCTACTGTGCTCATATTCAACATAATAGCTCTGATAAACTATGCAATTGGTGTATACCTATTCTATCAGATTAACGCCTTGTTTGTATGGCTCTATTTGATATACGTGCTCATTGTCGAGATTAGTATATATAAGGAAGGATGTGTTTGCTGTTGGTATTACGGCAAGAGGTGTGCCATGGGCCGGGGTATGATTGCCCCGTTGCTTTTCAAGAAAGATAACCCGAAGAGGTTCTGCGAGAAAGAGGTAACCTGGAAGAACCTACTACCTACTATGATGACTACGATACTACCGATTGTGATCGGCGGCTACCTGCTGCTGCAGAGTTTCAGTTGGATAGTTGTAGTGCTTATGGCAATACCCATATTGACATGGGTATTCGGTAACCCGATCATATACGGTAAACTAGCATGTCCGCACTGTAACCAGGGACGGATATGTTGCCCGGCCAACGAATTTTTCGGTAAGAAGATAAAAAAGAAGGTAAAAAAGAAATAACCCAAATCAGATAGATTTTCGCTTTTTTAACAAGCTTAAATACTTATCTATTCCATATAGATTAAATCGGAAGTACAAAGTTGTGACAAATAGCGTTAGTTGATTATACTAATTCTGTTGCTTTTGTGACTTTTAAAAAATAAAGAGATGATATAATGAAATTCGAAAATATGAATATTGAAGAGAGTATATTGGGTTCATTGAATGATATCGGTTTTGAACAACCGACAAAAATTCAGTCTGAAACTATACCTATAATTAAACAGGGTTATGACGTTATCGGTCAATCTGAAACAGGTTCAGGTAAGACAGCAGCTTTCGGTATACCATTGGTAGAGAAAGTTGTCAAAGGTAATAGGATCCAAGCGTTAGTCCTAGCTCCAACAAGGGAGTTGGCATTACAGATAGCTGATGATATAAAGAACTTTTCACGCTTTAAAGAGCTTTACATACAGACAGTATACGGAGGAGTTTCTTTCGGTCCCCAGATCAACGGTCTTAGACGAGCTGAGATTGTTGTCGGAACACCAGGAAGAATTCTAGATCATATGCAAAGAGGGAATATGGATTTAAGGAACCTGAAGATATTTGTTCTAGATGAAGCAGACAGGATGATAGACATGGGTTTCATCGATGACATAGGAAAGATTGAAAGAAATATACCGAAAAACAGACAGACATTACTATTCAGTGCGACAATGCCAGAAAGTTTAATGAGAATCAGGGAAAGATTTACAAGAAACGCAAAGAAAATTAAAACAAAAGCCAAAGTGTCAGAAAATATTTTAAAACAATATTACTGTGATATTGATTATAAAAGAAAGTTCTCATTGTTGGTCCATTTGATCAAAAAAGAGAAACCCAACCTAGCAATCATTTTCTGCAATACTCGAAGAGATACAGACCTCGTCGCTAGAAATCTACAAGATAATAATATAGATGCTACAGCTTTACACGGTGGTTTATCACAACAAAGAAGAGAAAGCGTTATGGAAAATTTTCATAAAGGAATTACCAAATTTCTAGTTGCGACAGATGTAGCTGCTAGAGGATTGGACATAAAAAATGTGACTCACATCTTCAACTACAATATACCAAAGAACGCAGAAGAGTATACTAATAGGATAGGAAGGACGGCCAGAGCTGGAGAATCAGGAAAAGCTATATCACTTTTGATTAAAGATGACCATAATTCATTCAGAAGGATAATAACAGATTTTTCCTATGATGTAAAAAAGATGGAAGTTTCAGGTTTCAGACTCTTACCGTTCAACAGATATCAAAATAGAAGAAACAGAAATTTCAAAACCAGAAGATCTTTCAGAAGAAGGTTCGGATAGATTTCTGATTGGATTCACCCCGTATGAGTTTATAAATTCAACATACCATGTATTTATAAGAAGAGTTAAAAAATATTAGATTTTCAGAGGAAATTAAGAAATTTGAATTTTAAGCATTCGTTCTTACTTCTCTTAAAGAAATCTTTTAACCTGTTTAGCTCCTCATAAGAGGTGTTTAATATGACTAAAGAATTGAATGGAAAAGACGAAAATGGTAAATGTAGAAACTGTGGTAGTAGAAAAACAACGTATTCTACAGAGCAAAAAACTGATAACTGGGTTTGGAAGATGATATGTGCAGAATGTGACAATATGTTGGAAAAAGAAATTTTACTATTATCCGGGTAATTTTATGTCTAACATATTAATCCGTTGTGCTTATTGCGGTCAGATGACAAAACCAGAACACTGCGGTTGTTACAAAGGAATGGATGTCCATAACATACCTACTTGTAACTGTTTAGAAGAAGCTAGGAAAATAAAATCCCTAGAAGAATTCAATGAAAAGAAGTGGTTCATATAGTTAAAACAATGATTACTTCCCTTTGTAAGAAATGTTTGGAACCTATTTCTCCTGTTCAAGGTCATCATAATGGTGGCTTGTGTAAAAAATGCTCTAAATCTCATAAGAAATGAAAGAATCATATATGTTTTCTTAATTAATCCTTAATTTAAATAATCATTATCCAAACTCTTTGACGGGCCCATAGCAGACCTATATGAAATGTATGGTAGGGCCTGTCGATAATTTATTGGTTTTACAAATAAAATAGATTTATCTTCTTGAAAAACGGTATAATAACTCAAAATTCAAAATATTATCCTACAAGAAACCTGAGCGAGAAAAAAATGACAAATTTTAATATTAAGATAGAGAACATAGTTGCTTCAGCCTCTTTTAATGTTAGATTACCTTTGGAAGAAATGGTGAGACGTCTGGAGGGAACTGAATACGAACCACAGCAATTCCCTGGCCTGGTTTACCGTGCAAAGGACCCTAAAGCGGCTATGCTCATCTTTTCGTCGGGGAAGGTTGTGTGTACAGGTGCAAGGAGTATCGTAGATGTCAGGAAGGCCGTGGCAAAAGTTGCAAAGATGATAAGGTCGCTAAAGTTAGATGTTCCAAAAAAATACAAGATAGAAATAGAGAACATAGTTGCTTCAGCGCAAATTCCAGCAAAATTAAATTTGGATAAAATCGCGTTTGGATCGGAAAATTCTGAGTACAGCCCAGATCGATTCCCTGGCCTGGTTTTTAGGATAAAAAACCCTAATGCTACATTATTATTGTTTGGTTCAGGCAAAGTTATCTGTACTGGTATAAGGAAGATTGAAGATGCAGAATATGCTATGAATTTTGTGTTCAAAAAAGTAAAGAGTATGGGTGCACTTAAAAAACCTTCAAAATAAGCCAGAATCAGAAAAATTTTTTTCTGAGATTGAATTAAGCACTATTTAACTCCATAATACCAAATAATTTATACGGATAACCGTAATTTTTAACTATTGAATAGTAGATTATCGTTTTCTGTTATAATTTGAGGGGTGAATTTAATGAAGAAAACTGAGAGAGAAGTTGTTATAGAAAAGGAAAAGAGAATTCTAGAAAGATTGAAAGAACAAGGATTCCCTGGAAAAATAACGATTAAATTTTAAAAGATTCGATAGATTTTTATTTCCAAAGAAGAATTAAACTTATGGATTACTTCAATGGAAAACATCTAAAAAATGATACAAGGAGGTGAAAATAAATGGCTGTAATTGTAAAGAGCGCAATAAGAGAAATGATGAAAGGTAAATGCAATGTCGGTGAAGATTTTTTGAAACGACTAGATACAGACGTAGCCGCTATGGTTAGAAGAGCTGCAGACAGAGCAAAGGCAAATGGAAGAAAGACGCTGAAAGCAAGAGATTGTTAAGCTCTCTTCTTCTTTCTTTTTTTATAGCATTATATGTATCTTGTTATTCCATTCAACAAAAAGGTGTTTTTAATGGTTAAGAGAAAGTTTATTTACGAAAATAAGAATATGGTAAAGTATGCCATTCTTCAAATGACCCACCGAGGATAAATCAACCAGGGTTAGATAGATTTTTATTCTGAGAAGAGAAAATTTAATAATGGGAGTAGCACGAAGGAAAAAACATAAGAAAAAAAGGAAAGGAAAAAAGTAACTTGAATCGATAGATTTTTGTTCTTGAATAAATGAATTTAGTATCATGAAAATCGAACTTTTGTACATTCTAGATTGTCCTTGGTGTTTAAAGACTAAAGAATTAATTAGAGAAAGTTTGAAAGAACTTAGAATAAAAGCTGATATAGAAGAGATTCTGATTGATTCAGATGAAAAGGCAAAAAAACATAATTTTGTTGGTTCACCCACTGTCAGGATAGATGGGAAAGATATACAAGAAGAGGTTAGCAAAGGACAATGTTTACCTTGTGAAGAACTCACAGAATCTACAAAAGAAACAACTGAATTTGTGAAACAAGAATGCAGATGTGGATGCAGAATCTATTTTTATGAAGGTAAACAATATACTTATCCACCGAAAAAGATGATGAAAGAAGCTATAATGAAAAAGAAGAAATAACCTTAATTTAAATAATTATCATCCACACTCTTTGACGGGCCCGTAGCAGAGACCATAGGTTAAACTCACGATTAGTGTTTCTAATTATTAATTACCTTTCTGATTGAAATAGATTTTTCCAAACTTCTTTACACTACTTTCTTGTCATTGGACTTCCACATTTAGGACATTTCAGCTTATAGCATGGGGTACCTCTTTTATGTGGCATAGTATGACTACATTCGGGACATACACATTCTCCACCAGGACCTCCTCCAAATCCACCCATCCTACCTCTCCCCACCATTCTATAAACACCTCCTTGTATCTTTATCGCCTTACCCTTAACAAGAGAATCAGCAATTTTTTTTCTTGCTGATCTTATCAATCTGTGAAAAGTTGGCTGTGATATACTCATTTTTTTGGCTGCTTTTTCTTGATCTAAACCTTCTAAATCTTTTAAACGAACAGCTTCAAATTCATCAACAGTCAATATAGATTCCTCTAAATCAACCTTCCTAATACCTTCTGGTCTAAAGAAAGTAATATTAGGTTCGAACCTAACCTTTCTACGTCTTCTCGGTCTCGGCATTATTTCAACTCTTTAAGTTTCTCTTGGATTGTTTTGAGGTCTAATTCTAATTCTTTTTTTTCTTCTTCTAATATTTTTTTTTGTTCTTGTTTTGTTAGTGTTATCTGTTGGGCTATAGGATATCTAAAACTTCTACCTCTAAACCTTCTTCTAATCGCTAAACCTCTACCACAAGGACCTAATCCTCTTCCAGTTAAAGGTCCTTCTCCTCTGGGTCCAGTACCATCTCCACCAGGCATATATTTTTCACCTCCTATCTTATGAATTATTATTCATAATATCTAATGAATATATATTCATAATAATATAAATACTTTTCGGTTCAGAACCAGTTAGATTTTTTTATTTAATCCTTAATTTAAATAGATATTTAGAAATAATACCTCAGGCGGGCCCGTAGCAGACCTTATGAAATTGTATAGTAGGGCCTGTCCTATAATTGATTGTTTTTTGAAATAAAATAATTAAGCATAAAAATGTAACTATTATAAGAAAAGTAGGTGAATGAATGAAAAAACTACTTGTTTTAGGAATAATCCTGACTTTAATGTTAGGAGTAAGTATAGTAACAGTAATCGCAGGAAAACCAGATTTAATTCCAACTAATGTAAATACACCAAAAGGGCCAGTTTCCATCATAATACCAGAACATGCAATAGAACTTGCCCCAGGAATCTTTAGTTTAGGAGAAGCTCAAGATGTGAACGGAAGAATAGTGCAAGGATTTTTATTCATCGATTACAAGGAAGAGTTTGCAAAGCCACCATGGGCAGGAGGCGGAAAGGGCGGATCAAGTTGCTATGAATTCCTTGCAAGAGGAGCCAGATGGAAAACGACAGAACCGTATGTAACTGGTAATGGAATAGACCTAACACTTACAGAAACAAGTTTAGAAACATGGGATTCAGAAATTCCTTCATTTAATATATTCGGAACAGGAACAGCAGGAACTACTAATGGAGCAGATGATGTAAGCCCAGATGGTGATAATGAAGTTATGTTCGAAGATCTAGGAGAAACTAGTACAATTGCATATACTATCGTATGGGGAATCTTTCGTGGACCCCCTAGCGGAAGAGAATTAGTCGAATGGGATGCTGTATTTAATTCAGATTATGCTTGGAGCTTAAATGGCGAGGAAGGAAAAATGGATTATCAAAATATAGCAACACATGAATTTGGTCACGCAGCAGGTATGGGTCATCCTGACGATAGTTGCACAGAAGAAACCATGTACAGATTTGCAAGTTTGGGTGAAACAAAGAAGAGATCACTTGAAGCAGGAGATATTACAGGAATTTCAGAACTGTATGCTTAAATTTCTTTTTTTTATTTTCTTTTTCTTAATTAATCCTTAATTTAAATAATTATTATCCAAACTCTTTGGTGGGCCCGTAGCAGACCTATATGAAATGTATGGTAGGGCCTGTCCTATAATTGATTGGTTTTCTGATTAAAATAGATTTATCCTCAGAAGAGAAAGGTTAATCATGAAATGGATTATAAGACCAATAGAAAAAAAAGAACTTCCAAAGTTCCTAAAATTTGAAAAAGACTATACAAAAAATGATGAATCATTAAAAAAAATAAGTAATAGATTTGCTAAATATCCAGACTTGTTTATTGGTTGCTATGTCAATAATGAATTGATTGGAGAGATATCAGGCTTTGTTAGGGGGAATATCGTAATCTTAAAATCAATTGCTACCAAGGATAAACACCAAAAACAAGGCATAGGAAGAAAACTCTTAGAATTTTTCGAAAAACAAGCTAAAAAATATAGTAATATTGTTAGTGTTGCTTCAGCTGAAGGATATGTCGAATTATTTTATCAAAAAAGTGGCTATAAGCCACGACTAATCATGCTCCAAGTTCATAAAAAAAATTTACCGCCAGATTATAAAGAAAAAAATTATCGGGTGATCGATGAAAGAGATGAAGGAAATATCAAATTTCTTTACTTTAAATATAGGAAGCATAAACCAAAATTAAAAGAAAAATTAAAAAAAGAATTCAACGCATTTGAGGTTAATTTTATTTTTGAAAAGGTAATAAAACCCTGAATCAGTTAGATTTTTCTTAATTAATCCTTAATTTAAATAATTATTATCCACACTCTTTGATGGGCCCGTAGCAGAGCCTGGATAATGCGCCTGGCTTCGGACTAGGAGATCATGGGTTCGAATCCCATCGGGCCCACTACAATAACATTTTTAAAATCCAAGGTTTGAATATTAAATTTAATAAGTGAATGATATGAACTTTTCAAAAAAAGGCTCGTTGAAAAAAGTCTTGCTCATCTGCGGTATACTCTCT
>CAYFYJ010000003.1:0-59074 GCA_964347415.1 uncultured archaeon
ATAGGGAATACTGATGTTATCGTTGGTATAAAAATGAATTTGGGCACGCCATTTCCTGATATACCAAACATGGGGGTTTTAAAGACAGGTTCTGAGTTTACCCCAATAGCATCACCAGATTTCGAGTCAGGACCACCTCGTGAAGATGCGACTGAATTAGCAAGGGTTATTGATAGGGGAATAAGAGAATCGGAATGTATAGATTTAGAAAAACTGTGTATAAAAAAAGGTGAGGAGGCTTGGGAAATTTTCATCGATGTTTGCATAATCAATCATGACGGTAATCTTATAGACGCATCGGCTCTTGCTGCTGTGTCTGCTCTAAAGACTACAAAAATGCCAAAGTTAAAGGACGGTAAAATCATCAGAGAAAAACTCGAGAAAAAATTGCCTTTATCGCATACACCGATTACTGTTACTGTTGGGAAAGTTTTTGATAAGTTCATAATAGATCCAATCAAAGAAGAGGAAGAGGTGTTGGATTCTAAGATCAGTATTGCAGTGATGGAAGATGGAAAAATATGCGCAATACAGAAGAGTGGCGAAACTGGTTTATCCTTAGAAGATGTGAACAATATGATAGATCTTGTTGTGAAAAAGTCCAAAGAGATAAGAAAACTACTGTGATTTCATGGGAAGGAAAATACTGAGTAGGAAATTGAAACAAACAAAAGCTGGTAAAGTCAGGTTGGCTCCGAGATGGGTTGACATTAAGAAGTTTGGGTTAAAGAGAGCTAGAAACAGAAGGGTTTCAATGACGAGAAGAAGTTGGAAGAGAAAAAAATTAAAGATTTAATTTCTTACGTAGGACAATAGGGGAAATATACCTTTCATATCAACAATAAATAATCTATTTAGACTGTATAAATTATTATCAACTGAAAACTATAGATAGGTAAAACTGTAAATATTTTTAGTGATTCCATGTATTCTAAACGAATTCAAGAAATGTTGAAGAAAAAGAATATCAAGACTGGGGATTTTATCAGGATCGAAAAGGCCAAGACTGTTCATGAAGGAATCTTGATGCCGAGGATAGGACTGGGTGATACATCCTGTCTTGTGATTAAACTGAGTAACGGATACAATACCGGGATAAAATTTAAGGAAGGAGTTAGAGTCGAAAAAATCAAGGAAGGTTTGGGAATAACTCATAAACACAAGAAAAAAACGAAAAAAATAATTTTTAATAAAAAATTGCCAATTATTTCTATCTTAGGCACTGGCGGAACGATTGCAAGTAAAGTCGACTACAGAACAGGGGGGGTTTATGCTTCCTTCTCTCCTGAGGATATAGCAATGCAGATACCGGAATTGAAAGAGATAACTAACATCAAGGCTGAGGAAGTAATGAACATAATGAGTGAAGACATGACCCCTGAAAGATGGGAAAATATTGCAAAGGAAGTCGCCCGAGATGTGAGGGCCGGTTACAAGGGAATAATAGTGACTCATGGTACGGACACGTTACATTACACTGCTGCAGCTTTAAGTTTCATGTTGAAAGATTTACCATGTCCAGTTGCGGTTGTTGGCGCACAAAGATCGAGTGATAGGGGTTCCTCTGATACCGTTATGAATATTGCTTGTGCTGCAAATTTTGTTGCTAATTCTGACGTGGCTGAAGTCTGTACTATTCTGCATGGGACTACGGAAGATGATTATTGTTTGGCTATAAGAGGTACGAAGTCGCGTAAGATGCATAGCAGTAGAAGGGATGCTTTCAGACCGATAAACGAACAACCAATTGCAAAAATTCATTGGAAGAGTAGAAAAATTGAAATTAAAAACAAGAATTACAGAAAGAGGGATAATAAAAAATTAAAACTTGATATTAAATTAAACCCAAAAGTTGCGTTAATAAAATCTTACCCAGGTTTGGATCCGGAAATATTTGATTTTTATCTGGATAAAAAATATAAAGGTTTTGTAATCGAAGGTACTGGATTGGGACATGTACCAACATTAGGAAAATCTTCTTTATTGCCAAAAATTGAAAAAATCGTTCAGTTGGGTTTACCAGTAGTCATAACTTCTCAATGTTTGTACGGAAGGACCCATCCAACAATATATTATAATCTCAGAGAATTGTCCAGAAGAGGTGCAATATTCGCAGAGGATATGCTGCCGGAAGTTGCATTGGTCAAATTGATGTGGGTTTTAGGGCATTCGAAAAAATTGGATAAAATAAGGGATATGATATTGACTAACTATGTTGGTGAGATCAATCCGAGAATCGGTCCGAAAGATTTTCTGGTGTAGGGATGGATTATAAGAAAATTGTTTTGAAATGTGGTTTAGAGATTCATAGACAATTGGACACGGAACATAAGTTGTTCTGTAATTGTTCCACAAAGATGATTGAAAAAACCCCTTTGACGATGATAAAAAGAAGGCAACATCCTGTAGCGTCGGAGCTAGGAAGAGTTGATATTGCTGCTCAGTATGAATTCTTACAAGATAGGACATTTCATTATCAGTTTTTTCCAGAAGAAGATTGTCTTGTTGAAAGTGATGAGGAACCAATTCAACCATTGAATCAAGAGGCTTTAGATATTGTTCTACAAATCGCTCTGTTGTTGAATTGTAGAATACCAGAAGAACTCCATATAATGAGAAAGACTGTAATCGATGGTAGCAACACATCTGCATTCCAAAGGACATTAATCGTTGGTTTAGAAGGTTATATAGAATACAATGGGAAAGGGGTTGAGATAACTCATGTCGCGTTAGAAGAAGATGCCGCCAGTATCGTAAAGGGAGATAAAAAAAACAGGGTTTACAGGTTGAATAGGCTTGGCGTTCCTCTGGTTGAGATTGGAACAGGATTATTGATTGGATATACACCAGAAGAAATTGAAGAGATAGCTTACTTAATCGGGATGACTTGTCGTTCAACAGGAAAGGTGAAGAGAGGGATCGGGACTGTCAGACAGGATGTAAATGTCAGTATAAAAAATGGAGCAAGGGTTGAAATAAAAGGCATACAAGAACTTGGCTTGATATCTAAAATTATTCAACTAGAAGTTCAGAGACAGATGTCCATCCCAAAAGTAAAGAAAGAAGTTAGATCTGCTAATCTTGACGGGACTACTAAATTTACTAGGCCTTTACCTGGAGCTGCAAGGATGTACCCTGAGACTGATATTCCACCAATACCAATCGATAAAGAAATGATTCGGAGAGTTAAGAAACATTTACCTGAATCCTGGATAAAAAAGATAAAAAGACTCAAGGAGAAACTGGGCCTCTCTGATGAATTGGCTAAACAGATAATAAGGTCAGATCATCTTGAGTTGTTTGAGGAATTAATTAAGAAGTATAGAGTTAATCCTTCTGTTGCAGCCAATGTTTTTGTTAGTACTTTGAAGGACTTGAAGAAGAGAGAGAACATTCGAGTGGAAAAACTTGAAGATAAAGATTTCGAAGAATTATTTGGGCTATTGAAAGAGAGAAAGTTGATGAAGGAATCTATTTCTGATGTTTTGAAGTATAAAGTTAACCATCCTAAACAACCTATGATAGTTAGCATCAAAAAGTTGGGTTTACAGGTTATTTCTAATGATGAGTTGATGAGAATCATTAGAGATGTTATTAAGAAAAATAAAGGAAAACCTGAGGGTAAGATAATAGGATTGATAATGAGTCAGGTTAGGGGTAGGGTTAAGAGTGAGAATGTGGTGAGAATAGTTAAGAGGTTGTTAAAATAGTCATTGATGAGTATGGGTTATAAAGCTATGATTAAAATTGTAGTATTTCTAACTATCCTATGTTTATTGGTTTATACCATCTACAAAAACCCTTATTTGTTCTGGCCATTGGTTTTAGCTGTTGGTGTAGTAGAAGCAATAGATTTTTATAGGTCTGGTATGAACCCGGCTAGAATGTATACTTTTAAGCTTCTAGATTGGATTTTAGAGGATTAGTAGATTGTAACTATGATTTAGTGACTACAATATAGAAATCTTTAAATAGTCCTTTAAAACAGTGTTAACTTGATGTCTTTCAGAAAAGAATATACAAAACTTCAAGAACAACTTGGTGGAACATATCTCGGTAGAAACCTAATAAACAGTCATACTAGAGTTGACAGGGGCGTTTTATTCGTGCCTGGACTGAAGATTATGGAAGCTACTGTTGTTGATTTTGATAAAGATAATGCTCTCAGGTCTCTATACGATGAAGTGTTAGAAACCCATAGAAGACTGAGGGGCGGATCCAACAAAGAGTTCATTCTTCATGATACTTTTGATGTGATAAAGAGGGCAATGCCATACAACTTAGAATATGTAAAAAGGATAGCTCGACAATATAATGGCGCAAAAGTTCTTTTAGGAGGATTTTTTATTGGTCATGATAAAGGTAGTGTTTGTAGACATCAGGCTCTTGGAAGTGCAGCCATATTAGAAAGAATGGTAGACGAAGGGTTACTAGCTGGTAAAGCAAGGATTAATTGGAATTATCATCCTTGTTTAGGAGGACACGCCTGGGCAGAATATAGAACATCACAGGGAGAGTTGGGTGTACTAGATATAGCACAAGATTATTTTGGTTATCCGGAATCAGGTAAATGGGGATATAAAGCTGAGAATCAACATACCAAATTTGATTTGTAAGAATCATGAGCCTAATATTCAGTTATCTTCTCATGTCTTCTTTTTCTTTCTTTTTTCCTTGATTTCTAGTTCAAACTCTTTAGAGATTTCTTTGGTTCTTTTTATTGCCCATTTGGTGACGAGATAGATGAAGACGATGACAAAAATAGCTACCGCTGCTGTTGCAGCGATTCCAAGGAGATCTAAAGGGAAAATCATGATTCTCTCATTTTTTTCTTTCTTTTCCTAACTCTATTTTGATCTTCTAAATTTTCTTTTAAGGCATTTTCCAATTTTTTCACATTGTAGCTGATGTGCCGAAGCATTCTTTCTTTTGAACTGAAACCATTATCCCTTATTCTTGGGTCATTGGTATTCCACTCTTTAACTATACGGAAATTATCTTCCGCATCATCTAATTCATTCTCAAGGTTTGAATGCTCTTTGATTAACTTATCCATTGCTTTATCAGTGTCTATAATTTTATGGATTTCCTTTCTTCTTTCTTTTGCAACTTTATCATAGGATTTTAGATTTTTAATGTGTGCGGCTTTTACCTTTCCCTTACCAAACATAATAGTCAAGATAAAGAACAAGGCAAAAAAACCTATGACACCAAAGAAACCGCCGAAAGCGAAAAGATAGAGTACTATGGCAGGTAGAATGCTAGAATAAAATAGAGCGATCGTAAAGACAAATGATATAATAATATTGACTTTTGACTTTCTAAATATGGGTGCACGAGTAGCAGTTAAAGTGCCCCAAATAATCGCAAAAGTTCCTAAGAACGGTATAAAAACATAATAGATTATGTTTGGGGGCGTTGTCCATTCTGGTGGTATGTTGAGCCATTCGGTCAATAAAGATTGGGCATTTACGGATACAGGAACCAACAAAAGTAATAAAATAGCCAGCGAATATTTTTTCATAATCTAATTATAGGCTTTTTTAAATATATTGCTATCGAATAGAAAATCAAACTCATTCGTCTAATTCTGCGAAAGTTCTTGCCGCTTTTTTTTGTCCAACTATATGTTCCTTCTTAAATTCTAGCAAATTTATTCTCTTTTCCCATTTTCTCTTTTCACTCTCTAAGTCATCTATCAATGAGAACCATTTAGGATCATCTTTGTCAAAACGGGGGTTATTTTCGATATTTCTTATCTCATCGTCAATTTTTTGGATTCTTTTCTTTAAAAGTTCTATTTGTTCATCCGCTCCTGCCACAGCCATGTCATAATGACCATATTCCCCTTTCCAAGTCCATACCATTCCTCTAGCGAACAGAAAAACACCGATCATAAAAATTACAGCAAATATAGCGACTGAGTAAATCCCCATAATCGCGAAAAGTGTGGCAACAATTAGAATGAACAAACGCAGCGGAAGAGTAGAAAATGCAATTAAAAAACTCAAGAGACCGTTTATTTTATTTTTTTTGAAGATTCTGATTCTATCCAGGAGGCCATAAATAATAGTAAATATCCCTAGGAATGGGATGAGTCCATAAAAAATCATGTCTTTTGAATTCATCCATTCTTCTGGGAAACCGAAAGTATCTATGAATACACTTCTTATAGTTTCTTGAGGGTCTATATCGATTTGGGCTTTAACATTGACGAGAAATAATAGAATTGAAAGGAATCCTAAGATCGAAAACAATTTTTTCATGATATATTATTTGGTTTTAAAATAAGTTAAGTCTATTACAAGATTCGTTCTCAAGCTTTTTCTTCTGCTCTGAACATTCTAGCTTGATCTTTTTTTTGTTGCTCCAAATTTTGCTTTCTTACAACCCATTCTTCACGTCTTTTAATCCAATGATCTCTTTGCCTTATAAGCTCCGTCACTTCCCTCGTAAAAGCCGCCCCAGTAAGTCCTTTATATTTTTTTCCTACTTTTCTGTTCGCTCTATCGATCTCTATATTAAGATCGTTTATTTGCTTCTCAGCTTCTTTTATGGGTCCATCACACCTATCAATCGCCGTATCATAACTCTTGTATAGATCTTTCCAAGAACGAAATAGCCCTCTCGAATACATAAGAGTGCCAATTATAAAGAGGGCGAAGAAAAGTATTATAGAATAAATACCTATAAAAGAGAAAAGTATCGAAACAATAAGAACAAAAATTCCCAGTGGAACCATAGAAAATGCGATGAGAAAGGCTAAAACTCCACTTATAGAGGTTTTAAATATCCTGATTCTCTCCAGAAAACCGTAAACAATCATCCATACACCAGCCATAGGTATAAAGCAATACCATAGAAAAGTATCTGTTCTTAGCCAAGCATCTGGAAACCCGATTGCATTCCCAAATCCACAGACAGCAACGGGCAAATTACATTCTGCATCTTCAGGCATAACTACTGGAGTTGTAAATACACCTGAAAACCCCAGAATCATAATAATTAACAGAATCCCTACCAGGGCAAATGGTAAATAATCCTGCCACCTATGTGACATATGTGCCATAATAATATTATTAAGTCCAAGTCTTATAAAAGTATCATGGAGGGTTTCTAGAATTTTTTGCTTTTTACTAACTAATGATTATTACTTAGATAATTTTTTCAATCTTTGTAAATATTTTTTCTCTTGTTCACCTACAATTTTTAAACGCTCCTGAGCAGCTTTTATAATATCTTGGGCCTGTTTTCTTCTTCTTGCCACATCTACAAGCATAGTTTGCTGTTGATTGGCTGGTAATTTCTGGATTCTTTTTACTTCCTTATCGGTGTCTTCCAGAAGTTGTCTACCATAATCTATGTCCATTCTTATTTTATCCCTTTCCTTATCGAAAGACTCTTTTGCAAATTCCCCTGCCCTCCAAGATTTGGTCCTAGCAATAAAAAAGTATATTGTACCGCCAATGAATAGCGCCACAAATATTAACATTGACCATGTCCCGATGAAAGAAAAGATTAAAGAAACGAAAACCACAAATAGCCCCATAGGAATCGTGGAAAAGGCTATTAAAAAGGCGAGGAGAAAATAAAATCCTGGCCTATTTCTGCCAAATATGTTGATTACTGTCAAAAGGCCATATACGACCATCGTTACTCCAAGAAGAGGTAAAAAGGCGTACCAAATGAATGTATCAGGTCTTAGCCAACCTGTAGGAAAACCTAGTGCAGTCGCGAAATCGCAAACATGGGTGGGAAATTCACATTCTGCTTCTCCTTCTATAATTTGAACGTTAACTCGAGGTAGAATTAAAATTGTTGCAATAATTAATGATACAATTATAACCCCGATAACTACCCATCTAGCAATTCCCATGCCGCCTGATAGGTTAACCATATAATATTTATGTAAACTTTAATTAATAAGACTTTCCCGATAACCTAAATTTTATTTAAACACAAAAATTAAATATAATCATATGGTACTTGGGCCTTATGATATAACCCCACTTTTACACCTTCCCGAATTGATCACAGTTCTTTTAATACCTACCGCAATGTTTGTCGTTAGTATGAAACTATTGTTGGACGATTTGAAATATTTCTCATCATGGGTAAACTTAGTTCTTGCTTGCGTGATAGGTGCCTTTACTATACCAGTTATCGTGAATCTATCCTTTATTGTATCTAGAGCATGTGGATTCAGTTATGGACCATTAAAACTTGGATTGAACCTGAAAGGCATAGTTATTGGTGGGGCTTCGATGGCTATAACTTGGATTGTATTACCAATAATATCTGGGCTCATACCCACTATGTATTTTTAATTGGGGATTTTTTCATACAGTTTTTTAAGTCTCCAGACCTAATTATTCTAATAGAGGGGGTGGGATGGGAAAAATATTACAGGAAGGTATAAAAAATGAGAAAAGAACAATCTGCAACCGTTTTGTATACAATACTAGGTTGTGTTGTAGGCTACATCTCACTCTTAGTTAATAACTTCATCTCGGTCCTGGTTTTAGTCTTAGCCATTTATTTCATAACAGTCTTGCCAGTATCCAAAAAAGTAACCGTAGATAAGCTAAGTAAGTGGCTCTTTTCCAACACTTTCATCACTTACTTCCTCGTCTGGTTAATCGTTTATATTTTACTGAGCAACGTAATCTAGTGAGAATGTGAACACTAAGATCAACAGAATAAGCCTGCAAGGCTTTAAGTCATTCAGGAAAAGGATATCCGTACCTCTTTTTTCTGGTTTTAACATCTTTTGTGGACCGAATGGTGTCGGCAAAAGTAATATATTAGATGCCATTACTTTTGTGCTGGGAGGTACGTCCACGAAGGCTTTGAGGGCAGGTAGATTGCATGAATTGATCTACCATGGTAATGGTAATGTCGAACCATCGGATTATGCTTCTGTTACTTTATGGCTAGATAACTCTAACAAAATTTTTCCTTTTGAAGATCAGGAAATAGCAATAAAGAGGAAGATTAACAAAAAAGGCGTTAGTGCCTTCAAGATTAACGGGAAAACGACCACAAGAGAAAAAATTCTCGAATTACTGTCCTCAGCCCAGCTACATCCTGAGGGTTACAACATCATCATGCAAGGAGATGTCAGTCAAGTCATAGAGATGAACCCGCAAGAGAGACGAGGGATAATAGATGAGATATCTGGTATAGCGCAATACAATGAGAAAAGAGATAAGGCGCAGAAGAATCTAGTAATCGTCGGTGAAAAACTGAAAGAAGTGGAAATTATCCTAACTGAAAGACTAGAAAGGCTCCAAGAATTAGAAACTGATAGGAACACAGCATTAAAATACAAAGAGTTGAGAGAAAAACTACAGAGACTGGAAGCATCTTTAGCATACAAGAGGTTCAAGACGGAAGAATCAAAATACGACAAGATGGAAGGGGATATAAAGACTTGTGGAGCCGAGATCAAAAAACTAGAAGATGAGATCAAACTCATAGACAAGAATATTGTATTGAAAGAAAAGAAGGAAGAAGGAATAAAAGAAACTATTTTCGTTAGGTCAAGTGGAGCAGGAATAAGGGAAGATATTGAAGAAGTTAAGAATAAAATCCTGAGGGATAAGGACAAGATAGAATCTTATCAGAGGGAGATTAAGAGACTAGACGAAATGATCGCCAAGCTTGGCTCGATAGAACAGAGAAAACCAATTTTGTTCAAGAAAGGCGTTAAAACTATATTAAACCTGAAGAGGCCGGGTATTCACGGGACGGTGGCTGGTTTGATAAGAACTCCTAAAGAATATGGAACAGCCTTTGAAATTGCTGGTGGTACCAGACTTCAAAACATAATAGTAAGGGACAGTAAAACCGCGACTGATTGTATAAATTATTTGAAGAAAGGTAAGATAGGTAGAGCGACATTTCTTCCGTTAAACAAAATAAGGCCCAGAAATCTCAAAAAAGAGCAAAAATCTTTACTGAAGAAACCTGGTGTTATAGGCCTGTTGAGTGATCTGATAAAATTTGATAAAAAATATTCTTCTGCTGTTAATTATATTTTTGGTGATACTCTCGTCGTAGAGAATTTGGGGGTTGCAAGAAGGATAGGTATCGGCAACGTCAGGATGGTTACTTTAGATGGGGATTTAGTCGAAAGATCTGGGGCGATGATAGGTGGTTACTATCAGAAAAGAGAAGAAGTTGTCGGCGGTATGGAGATAGATGAGTATGAGAACAATAAGAAGGAGCTTCAAGAAGAGATAAACTTCCTCAGAGTTGAGATAGGGCAATTGAACAAAAAAATGGATGAGTTAAGAAAGAGTAAAGAAACCGAGAGTAAAGAAGTTGTTGATTTAGAAAAAGAAAAAGATACTTTGGAAGATGAATTAATCAATTTAAAATCACAAAGAACAACACTCATAGATAACAGGGTGAACCTACAGAATAGAATCAACAAACTAAAAATAAACAGTGCCAGGAAAGAGGCCGAATTGAATAATTTGAAACTCGAGTCAGAAAAATATAAAGATGTTGAATTGATGGATGAAAAACCATCAGTCCTGGAATTCAATATTGAGCAAGCTACTACCACACTGAATGCCTTAGGTCTAGTCAATATGAAAGCCATCGAAGAATACGATGCATTCAAGGGAGAATTTGATGAATTAAAACATAAGTACGATAAAATCATGGATGAAAAAAAATCCATTGAAGAAATGATTGAGAAGATTGAAGGGAAGAAAAAAGAAGTCTTCTACGAATGCTTGCGAGCTATAGACAAAAATTTCAGAATCGTTTTCAAGGAAATGGCAAAGGGACAGGCGTCACTAGAGTTGGAGAATCCTTTGGATATCGAAAGTGGTTTACTAATTCAAGCCAATCCTGCAGGTAAGAGGATGTTAAATCTAGATGCCATGTCTGGGGGAGAAAAATCCTTGACGGCTCTAGCATTCTTGTTCGCAGTTCAGAAATACAAACCTGCACCATTCTACATCCTCGATGAGGTTGATGCATTTCTGGACAAGGCCAACACGAAAAGAGTTGTCGAGATGATAAAAAAACTGTCTGGGGAAGAACAGTTCATCGTCATAACTCACAATGACTACACGATTAAGCAGGGGGATCGTGTATACGGAATTAGCATGGAAAGAGGCGAATCCAAGATACTTGGATTAGAACTACCAAAAGCGGTTTGATTAATTGAAAATCAAAGAATTACATTTTAAAAGATTTGATGATGGAGAATTTATGAAGACTTTAAAGGATTTTATAGACTCAAAGAAAATTAAATCTGGTTCGATTTTTTGTCTTGGGTTCTTGAGTAACCCTGTTTTGGGGTTTTTAGATTGGAAGGAGAGGGATTATAAAAAAATAAACGTTAACAAAGAAGTTGAGATAGTTTCTTGTTATGGCAACTTATCCAGAAAAAGAGAAAATGATCAATTAATCATGCACCTACATGGTGTTGTCGCAGACAAGAATGGGAAAACTTATGGCGGTCATTTTTTCAAGGCTCAAATTAAACTGGTTGAAGCCATGATTTTCGAAACTGGTAAATTGACCAGGAGCTTGAATAAAAAAACAAAACTATACTATCTGGATGCATGAACATGAAAGAACAAAATCTGTTGGAAATGATACTGAAAGGGGAATCCTGGGAGGAATTAATCTACAATATAGTTTCTTACGAGGGTTTAGATCCTTGGGATATCGATATCATAAAATTGACTGACTCTTTTTTGAAGCATATTGAGGGGCTAAAAACCTTAGACTTCAGGATACCAGCAAAAGTTGTGTTAGTCGCAGCAATCCTTCTGAAACTAAAATCAAATATACTCTCACCGATGAAAGTAGAAGGGACAGAATACTATCCCACAGGTATGGAAGCACTTGATGAATACGAGCAAATTAGACTCGAATTGGAAAGTATGGAATTGAAACCGCCGATGGAGAGACGTGTCAAAAGAAAAGTAACTATAGATGAGCTTATCGACGCATTGCGAAAAGCGATGAAGGTCAAACAAAAGAAAGAACGTATTAGAAGGAAGTTGGGTAAAAGGATAAAAGCAGAAATCGGTGAAGAAGTAGATATTGAACTAAGGATTAAAAATATGATGTCTGAGATTGATTTGTTGCTGGGTAAGTTAAAGGCAGATAAAGTTATGTTCTCGAAGATCGTTAGCAAATGGGAACGGGATGAAATAGTTAGATATTTCATGCCTTTATTGTATCTATCATCTAGAGGGAAGATAAGCGCTGAGCAGAGGGAGTTTTTCAAGGAAATTTTAATCAGTAAGAGATGATAAACTTTATACGGGACAAATCGTAATTCCTATTCATGATAATCGTTTTTTTCATGGTTTTATTGGCCATCTGTTTTTTTTCATTGAGTATTTACTCTTTTTATTATGAGAAGGGAGACATCATATTTCTGTTCATACTGGTGGTTTCATTAGCTGTTATCATAAGAATGAACTGGTACTTTTCTTTAATATCAATCCTGTTTCTGATATTGCCGATAATCTTCTACAGAAGAATGAGTTATACACAACTTGTTTGTTTTAGTATGTTCGGCTCAATCTTGATGGCATATTTTCTACTGAATTTATTTCTCATGTATGAAATGGCGTTTTTACTCCAAATAGCAATACTATCCATTTTAGCGATGTGCATAATGGCGGTGATGGCCATATTCGAAGACAACCTGAAAAGATATCTGATTTACTCTAATGCTATACAACTCATGTTTGTTTTATTGGATTTAACGATAGCAAAACTGACTCAAAAAATCACAACTCTTGGAACGATTCAAATATTCAACTATACTTTTGCTGGACTATTATTATTCTTGACTTTAGGCGTGTTGAGTAGGGATAATAAAAGAAAGAAGATTAGTAGTCTACAAGGAACATTCTATGAAAATAAATTGAACGGTTTATTCGCTGTGATTGCTGCCATATCTCTAGCTGGATTGCCTGGTTTGAATATTTTCGTGAGTGAATGGTTCTTGTTTAAAGCTGCTTTCCTGATTAGCCCAGTAATAACATTATTCGGAATTTTTATCGCGTTGCTTTTATTCGTCATGTACTTTAAAATCATTAACGTCATATCAGTTGGAAATTTTGAACAATCTAAAATTTCTATGAAACACATAACTTATATTAATGGTTTTCTTGCTGTCGTTTGTCTAATATTTGGTCTATTGCCGCAAATCCAACTATTCATACTAGACAAGGTGTTGTGATGAAAAAGAAGAAGAGCATTTATATTGGTGGAGAAAAGGATGAACAGAAAGAAATAATGCCGAGGAGATTCGATAAATTTTTTGACAAGAGATTACTTTTTGTGATAGTGGGGATAGTATTTTTATTGTTGTTAGCATTGTCAATAGGTGTTTGATATGATGATTAAAAAGTCGCCATGGGTATCCATCTTCAATTCGGGCGGATGTAAAGGATGTGGGTTAGAATGTATTATGCTGATCTCACCGAAGTATGACATCGAGAGGTTTGGATGTTTACTCAAACCGAGTCCAAGACATGCTGATATCTTGCTTGTAACGGGAGTGGCTACAAAACAAGCAAAGGCTAGATTAAAAAGAGTTTATTCACAGATGGTATCGAATAAGAGGGTATTGGTAATAGGATCATGCGCTATAAGCGGTGGTATTTTCAGGAATGCTTACAACACTGATAAAGGTGTGACCAAAACCATTCGTGCCGATTATTATGTGCCTGGTTGTCCACCGAAACCAGAAGCGATAATTCATGCTTTGTTAAAGGCTTTGGGTGATTTAGATGGAAAAAAAGAGAGTAAAGCTAAAAGAGTTTAGGAAAGAAGTCGAAGGGTTGAAGGATTTTAGATTAATCACTATTTCTGCTTTAGATTCAAGAGGATGTTATCATTTGTTATATCACTTCGATATCGGGGGGATAAAAACATTGAAGATACTAATTCCCGAGAAGAAGCCTGTAATTCCTAGTATCACAGATATTTTCCCGTCGGCAGAATTCTATGAAAGAGAGATACATGATTTTTTTGATATAAATTTCAAGGGTAATCCAAGACTACATGAAAAAATGTTCTTACCAGATGGTTGGGAGGGAAAGCCTCCACTACAAAAAGATAAGAGATGATTGAATGCATGATTTTAAGATGCCAATAGGACCACATCATCCGGCAATAGATGAACCATCTTGTCTGAGAATATCAATGGATGGTAATTACATCGTCGATGCCGACTTGAGACTTGGATATGCACACAAAGGAATAGAAAAATTACTCGAGGGTAAAAAAATTGAGCAAGGTCTTCACATAGTAGATCATATATGTGGCATATGCTCAGTGGCCCATCCCTCTTGTTATGTAAGAGTTATTGAAAAGATGCTGAATTACGAGCCGATTCCGAGAGTAAATTATATCAGAACTCTTGTCAGTGAATTGGGCAGGATTCAATCCCATGTCTTTTGGGCCGGGTTTATGTTACATGAGATCGGATTCGAAACTATGTTAGCATACTTTCTGCGTGATCGAGAACATACTTTAGAATCTTTAGAAAGATTGACAGGGAATAGAGTACACTTTGCTATACATCAAGTCAGGACAGTCAGATACGATGTAAACGATGATGATATTCGATTCGTTAAGAAAAAAATTGAAGAAGTGGAGAAAAAAATTCCTAGTTATCTTAAGATAATAGAGAAGGATAAAGTCATCAAGGCCAGATTAGTGGATGTTGGAACAATAACAAAAAAAACGGCCAAAAAGTATTCTTTGATTGGTCCTATAGCAAGAGCATCTGGGGTTTTCACCGATATAAGGAAGGAAGATCCTTACGAAGCCTACGAAGAAGTAGATTTTAACATGATCACAGAAAGGAATGGAGATGCTTTTTCTAGGATGCTCGTCAGGATGAATGAAACTCTAGAATCGATAAAAATAGTTAAACAAATCATAAAAAACATGCCTGAAGGTAAGATACCAAAATTCCCTCCTGTTATAATTGAAGAAGGTATGGAAGCTGGTAGAGTGGAAGCACCAAGAGGAGAGAACTTTCACATGATAAAAATAAAAGATGGGAAGATTGATAGAGCTAGAATCAGACCACCAACATTCAATTTCATGAGTATTTTTACAAAACTTTTGGAAGGCAGAGAGATTGGAGATATTCCTGTCATACTGGCATCCTTTGATCCATGCTATGCTTGCATGGAAAGGGTTGTTGTTATAAAGGACGGTAAAACTGAGGTGTTGACTGAAGATGATTTTAAACATAAGTATGTTTGAATTTTTATTCTTGGTTTTAGCAATACCAATCAGTTTACTTTTTGTAGGGATAAAGAGGAAATTGATGGCTCGAATGCAGAACAGGATTGGTCCACCGATTCGGCAGCCATTCTATGATATCATCAAACTGTTCGAAAAGAAAGAAAGTAATTCTGGAGCTAAGGAAAATATTATATTTCGAACTATGCCATTGATTTACTTGATAACAACCTTTAGTTTATTCTTTTTCCTACCGTTTTCGATAATAAGTTTTCATCTCGATTTCATACTTTTCATTTATATCTTCATATTGGGTGGGGCATTGTATATACTCTTAGGAATAACTTCAAATTCTCCATACGGATACTTTGGTTCAATGAGAGATATGACTTTGATGTTGTGTTATGAAATAATTTTTGCGATCGTGATATTCACTTTTGTTGTATTCGCGGATATTCAATCGTTGGTTGAATTCAATGAAAGCTGGATGTTGTTAAAATTGCCTATAGCCAGTGCTTGTTTGTTTATAATCGCATTGGTTGAAACCAGAATAACACCTTTTGATACTGTTGAAGCCCATACAGAAATAATCGGTAGTGTAGAGACAGAATTCAGTGGGAGGAGTTTGGCGTTCTTTGAAATATCGAATGGTTTGAGGCTGGCATTCTTTGTGTTTTTAACCAGTCTACTTTTCTTCGGTTTCGAGGATTTACTAACATTTTCAATAGTCAGTTTAGTCATGTTGTTTGTGCTAACCTTCACTCAAGCAACAACTTGCAGGTATAGATTAGATCAAACTCTCAAAATTTTGATAATCGTTCTGTTTTTTGCTGTTTTTGAGTTGATTAGAATTAATTTTATAGTGTGGTGATATGGGGATAGGAATTGAGGTTTTTAAAAATCTGTTGAAAAAACCATTCACCAAAAGATATCCGAAAGAAAGGGTAAAACCACCAGATAGGTATAGAGGTAAATTAACTGTTAAGAAGAAGGATTGTACGGCATGTGGATTATGTAGGATGATATGCCCTACAGAAGCTATAACTTTGGGGATGAAAATTAAGGCAATAAAATCTGGGAAGATAACTTACAAAAAAGTTCTTCATCCTATTAGATCGATAAACATGGGTAGATGTGTATCATGTGGTTTATGCGTAGAAATTTGCCCAGTAAAAATCATATCTTTTACGAACAAATTTGAATTGACCAGTAAATCAAAAAAAGGTTTATTAATCAAATAGCTTCTATAGTTCTTTGTACTTTTTCTATTATTTCTGGTAATCTAGCTTCCAACTCTGGGCTTAAATCCTGACCAAAGTTTATAAGTTTGGGTTTAATGCCAATCAAGAGTAACCTGGCTTTTGGAAAGTATTTCTTGAAAATTGATATTGGGAAATAATGGGTCGAAATATTCATGTCAATTATATCCTCCAATTTGAATAATTTCACGTCCCCTATTTCTCCCTCAAAAACAGCAACATCAATGAAGAATATCTCGTCTGGATCAATTTTTCTCAATGGTTCTATAAAATTCTCAGGGTTCATTCCACCTTTTAAGAAATAATAGTTCTTGTTCTTATAGGAGTTTTTAATTTTATCCAGTATCAAGTTACCTATATTATCATCTGCTTTCAAAGGATTTCCCACGCTGATGATTGCCTTTTTTATTTCCATAATAATAGATTTTAGGAATACCAAATAATATTAATGAGAAAAAAAGTAGTTTCGCTATTAGTTGGTGTTTTTGTATTTCTCTTAATAACTATATCATCGATTCAAACGCCGGCTAAGTATGGATTAGCAATATTAGCTCTCTGTATAATCCTATGGTTGACTGGAGCCATCCCTAGCGGAGTAACTGGTTTAATTCCTGCTGTACTCGTACCTTTGTTCGGGATAATGGCTTTCGAAAAAATAATAGTCAACTACATGAGTCGAGTCGTATTCCTTTTGTTGAGTGGTTTCATCATTGCTTCAGCCATAAAAAAATGGAAGTTGGATAAGAAGATAACCTATTCGATGCTAAAATTTACGAATGATTCTAGGTTTGTACTGCTCATACTCATTCTGTCCACTGCATTAATTTCAGCGCTGATAGCCAACACAACATCTGCTGCCATTATGCTGCCCATAGGACTATCGATTATAGATTCCCTACCAAAAAAACTTAAGAAGAAACTTGGAATTTGTATTTTACTCTCAATTGCTTATGCGGCCTCAATTGGTGGAAAACTTACTCTGATTGGATCGACACCGAATCTGCTCACTGCACAATTTTTATTAGAAGAGGGTATCCAATTGGGTTTCTCTGATTGGTCAAAATTCGTTGCACCCTTCAGTTTCTTAATGCTGTTTGCCCTTTGGGCGTTCATGCTGTTCAAATTCAATTTATTGAAACGGAGAGAAATCAAAGTAACGATTGAAAGGATCCCAGAAGAAACTGGAGCAAAGGTAACGGCGTTGATAATAATTTTTGCGATAATAGTTTGGATTATAAAACCATTCATACCATTGCTTCAAGATATAGATGATGTTTTGATCGGTTTAGGTACAGCTATTTTATTAATTACTATCCCAATACCAGGAAGGAAAATTTTGTTAGGTTGGGGGGATATAAAGATCCCATGGAATATTCTGTTAATGTTTGGTGGTGGTTTAGCTCTGGGTCATACTCTACTAGTTTCTGGAGCAGCTCAATACATAGTTGATTTGTTGCCGACATTTTCGAATAGTTTTATTCTAGTTATTCTGGTTGTAACCACTATATCTGTATTTTTAACAGAATTTATGTCGAACACTGCTTTTGCTTCTACTTTTATACCGATATTCTTAATATTCGCAAAAAGTCTGGGAATGAATCCATTTCTTTTGATATTGACGGTTGGTGTTTGTTCTTCTTTGGCTTTTATGCTGCCGATAAGCACTCCGCCAAATGCTATAGTCTACAGGATTAAAGAGATTAAGATCTCTGATATGGTGAAGACGGGGATTTTTATGAATATTATCTCTATAATACTATGGGTTTTTTACGTGTTTTTATTGAGTGGATATTGAATAGACTTGCCTAAGTCGAATAGTCCAGAATGCTTGATTGGCCATAAATGTAATAAATTCGGGTATTATTTTTTCAAATTTTTTTTGATCGAGAAAAATGCAGAAAATATCTGGATCTCTTTTGTAAATTTCAGATGCTTTTTGACAGAAAATATTATAAGCAGGTGGTGATCTGAATTTTTCTTTATAGATATCAGAATATAATATAACAAAAAGTTCAGCAAAGCCTTCTTCGATTGCATGCATTACTAGATCTACGTCTTTAAGGGTCAAATTACGAAGTTTTGTTTTAAATTTTTCTAAGGTTTTATTTATCCAATTCTGAAAATTTATATGAAACTTCAGGTTCTTGTATCTGTACCTCACAAGTTCGTTTTTAACTTTATTCAAGATTGGTTCCAATTTCTCTGCAAAACTAATAGATACTATTTCAAAAGATGTGATTTCATCACCTAATTTATTACAAACATTTATTGCATTATTTTGTAATGATTCTCCCATTTTAATGAGATCGGGTCTATTGTGTTCTTGTCCAAGTCGAGCAAGCACAATACTTAGTATGTAAGAGTAAGAGACAAGCATTTTTTTAATCCATTTTTGGGTTTCTTTATACTCCTGAAATATGAATGATGAACGTTTACGTGCAGCCTCACAAATTTTTTCACCATCATGTAAATTAAAGAAAAAATGAAATAATTCATGGGCTAACAGGCAATTCCTATATTTTTTAGGTGCAGTGAAGAAAGTTAGTGGGAAAAAAAGGTTTTTATCTTGAATTTCGATAAAACCTTTAGTTCCCTTCGCCATGAAAAAAAGGTCGGGGGTATATGAAAATTCTTTACGAGTCAATTTTTTTATAAGATCGTTGCATCTAGGAAAAACTATATTAAATCTTTCGTTTATTTCATGTAGAAATTCTTCAGTTTGAGAACCAATAGTTAAAAAAAGATCGATTATTAACTTTTCAGTTTCTGGGTGCCATTCATGGGAAGCAAGAGGTTCTATTATTTTTCTTTCGATCAGCTTGGTCTCAAAATAACTTGATTGTAATTGATTGAAAAGATCATTGATTGTTGAGATAAAATTTAAATCTTCTGGATGGATTGGAATAGATTTTTCTTGAATAAGTTTTAGTAATTCATGAATGGAATTTAATTCTTTCAAGTATTCTCTCGGCTCAGGAGCCATATATTTCTATTAAATTTCTGTAATAAAATCGTTTCAGTTATACCTATTCTAAAAACTCAGCTTCATCTATAATCCCGTCAGAATCTATGTCTATGCCTTGGACAACTTTTGCAATAATATCAGTTTTAACAGAATTTCCTTTCATGATTTTTTTTAAATGTTTTATGAATGCTAGTACAGCTGCTCTAGTCCCTTTAAAACCTTTTCCAGAAAAAATCAATATTTCTTTTCCACTAGAGAATGGATTTTGTATACGTGCTAAAAAACCTATTTGAAATTCTCTATAAACAGTCTTTGAAAGACTAGAAACTATGTTCCATTCCAAGTATTCATCAGAATAATCGAAATAGATTGGCAATTGCTTGTTAATTTTATCTGCTATGATGTTTGTCTTCGGTCCACCGATTATAATCATATTGCTGTTTAAATCCTCTTCCCTGACTTGCGTATCTAATTTATAGTAAGGTGCTTCAGAATCTTTTATAAATTGACCGAGGAACATACCAAGATCAATAGCACAGTATCCGTCAGAAGCAGGGGCCTTGTACTTACCATGAGGATCAGGACTGCCAACAATTATTATCGAGTTTAGTTTACCATCTTGTATGAATGGTTTAAGAAATTTCAATTCTGCTGCTCTTGTTCTGATATCGTTTATATGTTCTCCATCAAAGAGTTTGAAAGATACTACGGATGATGTTGGAGAGTATATTTTTGCTATAGCTCCAACCCTTTCTTCTCTGTTGATAACTTTTATCAGACCCAATTTTTCTAGATTCCTTATGTGATAATAAACTTTTTGCTCATGAACCCTCAAGTTTCTGGCCACATCCATTGGACATGAGGGACGCTTACCTAATTCTTTAATGATTTTCAATGCTAGTTCATTCCCGAGGATAGAGAATAGTCTAGGATCTTTCACAAGATGGGATTCGAAGGCCTTTTGACCTTTTTTTGTATCTTCGACCAAAAACTCCATAGGTATTTTAATTAGAATGATAATATTATAAGCTTTATTGTAGTAGTTTGATACTAAATTAAGTAGCTATATAAGTTGCGTAAATGCTCATTTTATAATCTTCTTGAGGAATAGTCCAAGTTAATGGGTCAGGCACACCGTTATATATTTGATATCTTAACCCCCATTGGTTCGAACTTCCACTATCATAGTATATGTAGGTCGTAGGAACCTCTTCTTCTCCCCAAATGAGTAACCAATAATCACCACTATTTAATTCTTGTGAAAATGAAAAGTTATACCAGCCACTTAATGGTAAAGTTAAACTTTTTCTACTTCGGGCAATAAAATTAAGTGAAGAATCATAAATCATGGCACTATATTCTCTTGAGCCACTACCTCCTGATGTTAAATAGACACTAATTCCTGTTACTATTCCATTTTCACTAAATGAGAATTTAGAACCAGCAATGTTATGCTGATAAATATAAGTTGAACTCTTACCAACATCAGTATTTCCAAAAGTATTACCGCCTGGAACAGTTGTTGAAGATGTAGTTTCTGGAGAGGTTGTGGTTGTTACGGTTACTGTAGTGGTTGTCGCGGGTGTAGTCGTTGTTGTAGTCGGTAAAGCGGGGTTAGCAATTAAGTATAGTATGTTTTCAGAAGAATCGTAATACCATTCGTTCGATGATAAGGGTAAAATCCCTTCTGTCATCTTTACTCCATTGGTTTTTATTGATATTGGCTTCTCATCAGAATAAAATCCTAGATATTGATCTTCTGTTATATCAACAGTAAATGAAACACTGTTATCAATTTTATCAATGTAGTTAACCACATTTTGTAGATTTGAAAAAACATTAAATGACATGAGTTTGATGAAGAAGTTTGGAATGTAGAAGATATCGTATTGTAAGTCATACACATCAGGCCAGACTGCTAAGCTATAATTGCCTTCCGAATCGGCAGTATCAGAAGTATTGACTTGACTAGTTCCTTGATTATACACGACGACATTGGCTTGAATAGAGTTAGTTGCATTCAATAACTGACCTGAGATTAATACTTGACCTGAAGGAATCGTTGTAGTTGTGGATGATGTTGTAATTGTTGTTACATTATTTATTGCATTTATTAAAGCTTGGCCTCCTCTATTTAGAGGTGGGATCCAGGGGTTTGTCGAGTTACAATCTTCAAATGGAGTAAAAATCATACCTGCATGTTTCCACTGAAAAGCTGTGTAACCATACCCAAGGTTTTGCAAAAATTTCATGGTATTATAGAACCACATAGCCTCCCGATCTTCGCCGTAAAGTGAAAGTTCTAAATCAGCACCTTGAGAATGGTATCCAAACTCTCCATTTATCAATGGAAGGTTTCTATCAATTACATTCTGTATATAATAACCCCTCTCGCTAGCAGGACCGTATATGCCAGTTAGTAAATATCTGGCTTCAACGTCAGCATATTCATAAGCTGCATCCCGCCAATGCCAAGTATATGGTATCTGATCGGGTGGTTGAGCACCATTATGAATTCTGTAAGCATGGATATTATAGACAATATTGGTTCCGTTGAGCACAAGTCCCCTGTCCATTGCCATGTTGCTTAAATAACCAGAATAACCAAATGAATAAACCACAAGATGGTCATCGCCTTTTTCCCGTAATCTATCAATAATATTTTGACAAACATCAAAGTATGCGTGCTCTAAATCCCAACCTGAAACCCATCCATTAACCTCATTCCAAAGTTCATAGATAACATTTGTGTAATTTCCATACTCTGCATGCATGGAATCAACATCTCCAACCCAAAAATCAATGAAGTCTTCTGGAGTCGGGTGTATTCCGACTTGAGCACCATAAGTGAAGGGTCCGTAAATTCCAGAAGGTCCATATTTTCCCTTGGAATCGTTATAATAGTCAAAAGGAATAGCTGTCTGTTCTCCAGATTCGGTATATGCTAGAGTCCACGGGCATAGTATCACATAAATTCCTCTCTTTTCTGCTTCTTGGATAACATAGTGGATTTCATCCCTTACTGTTGGAGCATCAACACCACCTGCTTCAACGTTATTTCTATACCAACGCTCTAGAGTTGGCATGTGTATCCTAAGTGCATTAACACCATATTCAGTCATTTTGTCTAAATTATATTGAATTGCATCAGGATCCCAAGTGGTATATCCCCAGGGCTCGTCGTTGGTTGCTCCTTCAGGGACCCATCCACCCGCTGGAACGTTTATATGTGTTCCATAATGTACTCCATGTAAGATAACAGTATTACCAAATTCGTCCTTTATGTATCTTCCTTCTGTATGTAATGGACTTAATGCATTTATTGGTCCAATTAAAAAAATTCCAATAAAAATAAAAACTAGGAAAGAAACTTTCATTTTTTTCATTTCAATCTTATAATTAATATAGAATGGATATTTAGTAATAGTTACATTTTTTCAGGAGTATCTATTCCTAGTAAGTTTAAACTATTCTTCAAAGTTATCTTGGTTGCTTTAACTAGAGTTAACCTAAAATCTCTTAATTTTTTTATATCGGCTTTCAAGACTGGGCAAGCATGATAAAACTCATTGAATATATTGGCTAATTCATATGCGTAGTTACAGAGATAATGGGGTTTGAGGTCTTTTAAAACCTGCTCGATCATATCAGGAAATTCAATGAGCTTCTTGATGAGTTTCTTCTCTTCATTTGAGAGATTCTCATTCTCGAAATTTTCTTTCCATTTTTTAGCCTTTTTTAATATCCCATCACATCTGGTATGAGCATACTGTAAGTAAGGGCCTGTATTGCCTTCCAATTGTAATGCCTCTTCCATGTCAAAAACCAAGAGTTTATCAAAACTTATTCTCAGCATGCCATATTTCAATGCTCCGAACCCAATCTTTTTCGCCAAGTCTTGTTTTTTCTTTTTACTCATTCTTGGGTTCCTTTTTTCTATTTCTTTCATAGTTTTTTTCAGGATTTCATCTCGCAATTGACTGTAAAGAATTATGGCTCCAAGTCTTGAAGACATCTTGCCTTTTTTTAACACAACTAATTCGTAGACCAAGTGATGACTCTTCCCAGCCCCGGGAGAACCGATCAACTCAAAAACCTTGAACAATTGTTTGAAGTAGAATTTTTGCTCTGAAGCAACTACATGAATACATCTATCTATCTTGAAATCCCCGAATTGTTGTTCGGCTAAAGCCAAGTCTTTTGATTCGTATAGGGGATTCCCTTCTTTCGTTAACAAGACGTAAATTCCTAAATCATACTTTGAAAGATCGATTATTATCGCGCCTTCGCTCGATCTTGCTGTTCCTTTTTTCAAGAGTTGTTTGGAAATTTCTATTGCTCTCTTTTCTACCGCAGCCTCAAAATAAAGTTTATCGAATTTGGTTCTTAATTCTTTATAGATTTTATCAAAATAATCTAAGCTCCACTTTCTTGTCATCTTCCATAACTTCAAATATTCTTTATCTCTCTTATATAGTTTCTTGTTTATTTCCATAACTTCTTGCTTGACTTTCTCATCTTCATTGAACTTCCTAGCAGCTTCAGCGTATACCCCACCAAGCCAATCGCCTCTATTCTGCTTCGGTGACTTGGATTTATGTAATTTTGTAAAACCCCATAAACATTTAGCTACATGAGGTCCAATGTCACCCTGATAATTAGTTCTAACTACTTTATGTCCAGTAAATTCTAGGATTCTTGATACAGATTCTCCAATACAGATGTTTCTCAAATGACCGATGTGAAACCCTTTATGGGTGTTTGGATGGGCAAACTCAACCATGATTTTTTTCTTCTTACCTACAGTAGAAGACCCATAAGAATCTTTTTCTTTTAGAATCTTTTTTAGGGAGAATTTAGCAATTTTTGAATAATCAAAGAAGAAGTTGATATAACCAGCTTTAGCTTCTACTTTAGTTACAGATGAATGTTTTGGGATTTTAATTTTTTTAACGATTTCTTCAGCAATTTCTGCAGGAGATTTTTTTAACTTCTTAGAAAGAGAAAAACAAATATTTGAAGCCAAATCTCCGAATTTGGGGTTTGGTGGTCTTTCAAATGTTTCATTGATTTTCTCATGTTTAAGAAAATTCACTTTTTTCAAAATTTGACCGATTTCCTGTTTAGTAGTTTTCATATTGACCTAAAAAAATAATTCATTTGTAAAGTAATAACTTTTTCAATCACAGAGAAAAAACAAATGGTTTATATGATTTTTTTGTACGCCAGGCCTTTAAATTAGTCATTAAGAAGATAATATACGACATTAAACCCCATATCCTGCTATCCGGTTTTGAAACGCCGAGATTAAGCATTTTTTTCTCGATAAATCTCATAAACCTTAGATCTGCTAATTTCATGTACATTTTATCAGTTTCCCAACCATCTTTTAGGTTTTCCATTATACCTTCGTATGAACTGGAAATTCTCAAGAAAGACCATTCCTTTATTTCTCTCCAGGTTACATAGTTGCAGTTCTCAAACCTAATCTTTCCTCTTCTTATCGATTTAAAGATGGAATCTATGCTTGGTTCCGCATCAACAACTGTAATTCCTCTATCAATCATTTTTGCATAATGCGCATCTGAGCAGGCAACCATCGGTAACTTCAATTTTTTAGCAACGACTTTTGCAAACTTGTCTTCAAAACTAAAAATATTACCTGGATTGAAAACTTCAACAATGCCTTTTATTTCTTTAATTTTTCTCCCTATACCATTTCCCATGAAACTAAACGGGTGCGGTATCAAAACTTCTCCATTGTGATCCAAAATGACGTCTTTGGCTTCATGAACACTCATTTTTCTATCCAATTCTTTTTCTATACCAGGTTCGACGTTTAATCCTATGATTTCGCCATCTCTAGTAGTAATCTCTATTCCGTTGATAAGTATGATTCCATTCTTTTCAGCATAATCCTTCATTCTTGGATAAGCAAGCGTGTTATCATGATCAGTTATCGCCGCGACATGGATATTTTTTTTCTTTAGAATATCTATGGCGGCCTTAGGATGTATATTAGAGTGTACCCTTACTCTAGTCCCTTTTGATTCAGTAGTATGCATATGTAATTGTGCCCTTAATTCCATGATTTATCCCTCTTGATTATCCTCATTCTTATTAAACAGTTGTGCAGCGATACTATGGCTGCAAGGTTGGAACTTTAGACTCCAATAATTACAATCACAAATCCACTCATTCTTTTTTTTATCGAATATAACAG
Organism: uncultured archaeon; assembly: GCA_964347415.1. Taxonomy (GTDB): domain Archaea; phylum Aenigmatarchaeota; class Aenigmatarchaeia; order CG10238-14; family CG10238-14; genus CAYFYJ01. Next base: position 25,694 of record CAYFYJ010000003.1, read on the forward strand.
AATGGCTCTCTAATTTACTTTTAACAGTAAAGTGTATCCTCTTATCTGTCTCCAATTCTTTTTTGACTTTATTTTCCTTGAACAACCAATATCCTTTACGCTCAGTTTTTTTGGAAGCCATTGAATCATATATATTAGAGAAAGGATTTAATTTTAGTTTATGAAGCTTACAGTAACTTTAGTCCTTATAAATGTGGTAGTTTTTTTCTTGACATTAATTTTTGGACTTGATTATAGTGTAAATGAATTCGGTTTTAAACCAAGCTCTTTTTTGGAAGGTAAGGTTCACACTATAGTGACCTCTATGTTCATCCATGCCAGTCCTGGGCATATTTTTTTTAACATGATCGCATTGTTTTTGCTTGGTACTTCTCTAGAAAAAAAAGTAAGTAAGGAGAGGTACCTGATGGTTTATTTTTTTGGAGGAATCATCGGGAATTTAGTTATGTTGATCCCATTTTTATATTCTCCAAATACTATTGGTGTTGGTGCTTCAGGTGCAATTTCTGCTCTAGTTGGTCTGGGGGTATTTGTTTGTCCAAGTAAGTTAGTTATATTTCCTTCTGTTATACCATTGCCCTTCGTTGTTGCCGGGGTTTTGTATTTTCTATCTACGATCATGAACTTATTCATGCCTGAAGATGTAACGATAGGTTATCCTGTTCATATGATGGGAATAATAGTGGGTTCTATTTTTGGTTTAGCCTGGTCTGAAAACCGGAAGAGAAGTATATTAATATTTATCATTACTCTAATTCTGATATTGTTACTCCCATACATTTTAGCTTTGATATTTTAGTGGTTTTATGGATATTATAAAAGAATTGAAGAGGAGGAAAGTTAAGAGAATTTTTATTCAGTATCCAGAAGGTTTGAAACTTAGGATACAGGATATAGCCAAGAAGATAGAAGATAGTGGCTTTGAGAGTGTAATATGCTGCGAACCTTGTTATGGTTCTTGTGATATACGAGATTTTGAAGCTGAAAGATTGGGGTGTAATGCAATTTTACATATAGGTCATTCTGATTTAAAAATAAAGTCTAAACTTCCAGTAATATATTGGGAATACTTCTATACTGTCGATCCAATACCGGTTTTGAAGAAAGAGATAAGGAAGTTGGATAAATTTAAAAGGATTGGACTCATAACCAGCGTTCAGTTTGTTAAGTCCATAGAGAAAGTAACAAATTATCTGAAAGCGGCGGGTAAAGAAGTTCATACCTACAAATCATTAAGATACCGTGGTCAAATACTAGGTTGTAATGTTGATGCGGCAAAGAAGATAGAAGATTATATAGATTGTTTTCTTTATGTGGGTGCGGGTAAATTCCATCCCATTGGAGTTGCTATTAACACTGAAAAGCCAGTTTTTAGTCTAGACCTTGAGAAAAATAAACTTTATTCCTTGGAAATGGAGAGGAAAAAATGGTTGAAGAAAAAGGTTTGGCGTGAATCTAAACTAGAAGATGCAAGAAAGGTTGGGATAATTGTTTGTTGGAAATGGGGACAAAAAAATATGAGTGAGGCAAGAAGATTAAAGAAGAAATTGAAGGACAAAGGTAAGGAAGTAAGCATCCTTGCGTTCGATAATTTCAAGAAAGAAAAAATTGAAGGATTAAAATTCGATGTTCTATTGAATCTTGCTTGTCCGCGGCTGGACGATGAACTCATTTAGTCTTGAAAAATGATAAAAAGAACTCCATGAATCTAACGAAGATTCCCATTGGTGAAAAACTAGGTGCTCGAGCCCTTTCTAGTTCCGTCTTTAAATCACCGACATCTTTCTCAACGCCAACCGAAGTGAAGTAGACGAATAGGAATATCGATACTAAAAAAATTAACATTATCAAGATGAGTATTATGAAAAAATTGTCCATACCAAATAAGATATGGGTTTTATGATATTTATTTTGATTATTAAAAGTACTCAGAAATATTGTGCTCGAGTTCTTCATGGATTAGCCACAGGAATAACAATGCTGCATCTATGGCCGAAAATGCATTTAACCCAAGTGACATGATTGGAGAAAGTATATTCAACCCGATTTCAGTGGAATTGAACGGGAATAAAGGCACGACTGACCCCAACAAAATTGCATCCATCAATATGTGTAAAGAAAAGCCGGTGAACAACATTAGAAAGATTTTGTAGAGTTTTTTCTTCTGTAGAGTATAGGAGAATAAAGCACCAAAAAGGAAAATTAAGGGAAACCAGATAGAATGGGTAATCGTACGATGTAAATATGGTGTAAACAACATATCTATATCAGGTAACAAACCAGCTATACCAGCCAGTAAAATATATCTGTTGGGTAGGGACTTTTTCATCATCTTAAAAACATGATCTCTTACTGTATCGACTAATATTATCGGGATTAATATATGTGTAACTGCGTAAGGCATAATTAATATTATACTTTCGCTGTATTTAATTTGTAAACGATGATTTTATGAACAAAAAGCAGCTTGAAATAATACTATCTCAATTAAAAGAAAATCCAAATCCTAAAGTTGAACTGGAACAGTATACTATACCTGGAGCGTTGGCCGCACAAATAATCAATGTTGCTTGTATGTCAGGTGATATAATAGATAAAAATATCTTGGATTTAGGTTGTGGAACTGGAAGATTAACTATCGGCTCGGTCTTGATGGGCGCCAGGAAGGCCATTGGAGTGGATCTAGATAAAAAAGTTATAAGTATTGCAAGGGAAAACGTGAAAATTGCTGAAAAGATAACAAATGAAAAAATTCATAACAAGGTAGGGTTCATGTGTCAGGATATATCTAACATTAAAAGAAAAGTTGATACTGTGATTCAAAACCCTCCTTTCGGTATCCAAAAGTTACATGCAGATAGAGTTTTTCTCAAGAAAGCATTGGAATGTGGAGAAAAAATATATTCTTTACACAGACATTATAAGAAATCAAGAGAATTCTTAACGAAATTCATTGAAAAGAATGGGGGTAAACTAGAAAAGATTATAAAATTTAAGTTCCGAATACCCTATATGTTTAAGTTTCACAAAAAACCTTATGTTAGTTATGAGGTTGATTTGTTCATAATCTCAAAGGTGTGACTATGGAATTGATTAAAATAAAGGAAGATGACAACATGATTGAAATCGAGTTAAGGGGAGAGAGTGTTGGGTTTGCGAATTTAATCAAAGAAGAACTGTGGAATGATAAAAACATTGAAGAGGTTGCTTACAAAAAAGAACACCCATATATGACCGAACCTAAGATATATGTTAAAATGAAAGGAAAATCGAACCCTAGGATCGCATTACAGAAAACCGTGAAACGATTACAAGTAAAACTTAAAGGTTTAGAAAAAGAGTTTAAAAGGACTTTGAAGAATTAAGCTATTTAAGATTCCTCAACCAAAAAGGATTTAGATATCATGTACGAACCATACGGAGAGGGTAAAGGGTTCAAGGCTGAGTTTGGGGGATTGAAAGAGAAGTTGATAGAAAAAATTAAGAACTTAAGGCAAAACAAATGGCTCTTTGTCATACTTGCTATCGTCATTATTGGAATCGCCACAGCATACACTGGTCTTGCATCTTATACAGCAAAAATCACTGAATATGACTCTAGAATATCGATATACGAGAAGCAGTTGAAAGCGTGTAATAACACTATGTCTTCATGCTTGTCAGACTTAGAGACTACTGGGGCTGACTTGGAATCGTTCAAAGATTACTACCAAACCTGTCAAAGTGAGAAACAAACCATAGAAACAAATCTTCAGACCTGTGATGCTGAGAAGGAAGATTTGATCAATGAAATATTTAATATCGAGGGTAGTGTCGGTGAGTGGGAATCAAAGTATGAGAGCCTCAAAAGTGATTATGACGAACTGAACGAGAAACACGAATCTCTTAAGACAAAATTGGAACAGATCATCGAAGGATTTTGAAAACTTTAGAAGAGTTAAATCCCGAAAAACTCTAATATCTTTAAGTATTTTTCCTTAAGTTACGTAATTGATATTGAGTTTTTTAGCATAGCCAATAACTTCTTTCATTTCTTTTTTAGTAATGGAACGGGAGATAGCAGGATATTCATGGGCCTTGTATTCTGGTCTGTATTGTGCCATTATATTCACAATAGTTTTATCACGGATGTTGCCGGCTACCCATTTTAAAATAGGTTTGGTACAACATTCAATGTGATTAGGAAGGACAAGATGACGGATTGTTATCTCTGTTTTATTTACAGCAATAGAATGGTTTCTTGAACATACATCAAAATAATTCCCGATTTTCGATAGTCTTAATCCACATTCATTGTTGCCATACTTGAAATCTGATAGATACATATCTATCATTCCATCCAAGATTTGCATGGTTTTCTCAGACATATAGAAATTCGAATTCCAAATGATAGGAACGTTAACTTCACAAGATTTCAAAGTCTTTAGTATGCAGAGTAAGCTTGGTGTTGGCTCCCCCCCTACCCAATTAACGTTTCTTGAACCTTCTTTTCTTCTTCTATTTATTTTTAGGGCGAGTTCTTCCGGGGATATTTCATAACCGGATTCAAACCATTGACTAATGCTCCAATTTTGACAGAATTGACAATGTAGAGTACAACCCATGAAGAAAATTGTGTGAGAGGGGATGATGTGACTTTCTTCTCCCATATGTATAAATTCAGAGGATATCAAACATTCTTTCCCAACCCTACAGGCTCCTTTCTCATCTTTCATTCGGTTCACATGACACTTTCTTTCACATAATTCGCATGATTCCATTATTTTTTCTGTTAATTCGATCTTCAAATCAAGTAATGAAGGTTTTTTCAATTTTTTTAACTTCAGTTTACCTTCGTCAACTTTATCCCTTGTCTCATAAAATTTCTTCATTAATTTTGAATGAGTTCTCCATAAAGTCCCGATGTTAGATTCCTTTGTCTGTTTGAATTCAATTATCCTAGCCAATTGAAAGTTTGCTATTGCCTGGTCTTTAACTACTTTTATATACCTAGGTAGGATTGTTTTGATCATTGGATTGTCTAAAGCTTTAATAGCGTCTGGTCTAAGGAGATAGAGCTCGAACATGATTATTATTTCTTGATACAAGCTTTAATTAAACCATCGAACATCGGGGAGGGTCTCATCGGTCTTGATTTGAATTCAGGATGGGCCTGTGTAGCAATAAAACAGGGGTGACCGGGTAATTCCATAAATTCCATTAATATACCATCAGGTGATTTTCCTGAGAATATTAAACCATTTTTTTCCATAATTTCAACATATTTCGGGTTAACTTCATAACGATGACGATGTCTTTCCCATACCTTTTCTTTTCCATAGAGTTTTCTTATCAATGTTCCTTTTTTTAGAATGGCAGGATATGCTCCCAACCTCATCGTCGCCCCATACTTAGACTCTCTAACGATTTTCACTTGCTCTGGGATGAAGTCTATAACAGGATAAGGTGTTTTAGTATCAACTTCAGTGGTATGTGCTCCATTCAACTTACTAACATTTCTTGCAAATTCCACGACTGCTAATTGCATGCCAAGACATAATCCAAGACAGGGAATCTTTTTTTCTCTGACATATTTTATAGCTGCAATCTTACCTTCAATACCAGATAGACCGAACCCACCAGGAACGATTATACCATCTATATCATTTAATACAGAAAGTTTCTTAGGATTTTTCTCGAAGGTTTTCGAATCAATCCATTCTATTTCTGGTTTAACATTATTATTCCAAGCCGCATGCCTTATAGCTTCTATAACTGAGATGTATGAGTCAGGTAACTTGTATTTTCCTATATCGAAATACTTACCAACGATTCCTATTTTAACAGATTTTTTTAAGTTCTTGATATTATTTAAGAATTTTGCCCATGATTTTAGATCGGAGGACTTTGCTTTAATCTTCAATTTTTTGAGTATTTTATCCCCTAACTTTTGTTTCTTGAAAATCAAAGGTAACTCATACACATTCTCTAAATTTGGATTTGAGATTATGTCGTCTTTTTTTACATTGCAGAAAAGTGCAATCTTATCCTTTCTAATTCCGTCTACCGGATATTCGGATCTACAAACTATGAAGTCTGGTTGGATTCCTATTGTCCTAATTTCTTTCACGGAATGTTGCATGGGTTTAGTTTTCATTTCACCCAAGTAGGATAAAACAGGTAAATAACCAACATGAACAAAAAGGACATCCTCTCCCTCTAACTTCATTTCTCTTGCTGCTTCTACGAACAATACATTCTGATAATCCCCGACAGTCCCACCGATTTCAATTAGAACAAAATCTGCTTTGGTATTTTTTGCTACGTTTTTTATTCTCCTCTTAATTTCATCTGGTATGTGGGGAATAACTTCAACGGTTTTTCCCAAATATTCTCCTTCTCTTTCATTTTCTATGACTGCTTGGTATACTTGACCTGTTGTTATGTTATGGTCTTTTGAGATTTCTGTATCTAAAAATCGCTCATAATGTCCTAGGTCTTGATCTATCTCTCCACCATCATCAGTGACCCAGACTTCTCCATGTTCAGTTGGTCTCAGGGTTCCAGCATCTATGTTTATGTACGGGTCTATTTTTATGGCCGTGACAGTAAAACCTTTGGATTGTAAAACTTTCCCGAGTGAGGATGTAGTTATACCTTTACCTAAACCTGAAAGGACTCCTCCAGTGACAAAAATATAATGAGTTGGCATAATAGTTCATGTGTTTAAATAAATTAAAGTTTTACTAATAGGGAAAATATAATTTTGAAAACATTATTTTTTGTCATGCCACTCTTTATACTCAATCAACGCTTTCATGGTTTTAACTGCTCTCTCAGGAGTGGGATAAACCGGAACTCCTCCAGTCATTAGTTTTCCACTCAATTCCTCTGTGAATTTTCCACCTGCAGCACACGCTAATAAAGGTTTTTTGTATTTCCTATGCAATTTTATTATCTCATCGACAACGGATTTCTCTAGAGTTGGAACCTGAAACAGAGTTATAGCGATAACCCCATCGAATTCATTACTCTTGAGACAAGCTTCTGTGACAACTTTATAACGTTCAGCATCAGCATCGCCAGTTAAATCTATTGGGTTATGGAGACTAGCATAGGAAGGCATAACTTCCTTCATTTCTCCCTTCAATTTTTCAGACGGCTCTGGCAACTCGATTTTTTGTCTATCCGCTTCATCTGTAGCTAAAACGCCGAAACCACCGCCATCAGTAATTACCGCAATTTTTTTCCCTCTTGGTAACGGTTGGGTCGAGAATGCTCTAGCAAAATCGAAGAGTTCTTCCCATGAATCTGCTTCTATGATACCAGTCTGTTTGAATGCCGCGGAATATATTTTTTCAGAGCCAGCCATTGAACCAGTATGAGAAAAAACAGCCTTCATACCAGTCTCAGTTCCACCGGCTTTTAGGATTACGATTGGTTTTTTCTTTGTGACTTTTTTAGCTATCCGCATGAATTTTTTTCCTGAAGCCTCTATACCTTCAAGATAAGCTGTTATAACACTGCTTTTATCATCATCGCCAAGGTATTCAAGAAGATCACAATCATTTATATCCATGGCATTTCCGTAAGAGATGAATTTGCTTATGCCTATGTTTTGTTCAGATAACCAATCAAGGATCGTTGAGCCAACCGCCCCAGATTGAGAGATAAAGGCGATATTACCTTGTTTTGGCCTACCACATCTTTCTCTTGCTAGGAAAAGGGTGTCGACATGTGTGTATGGATCATAGACCCCGATACAATTTGGACCGAGTATTCTTGTATAGGCATTCTCAATAATTTTTTTACATTTTATTTCTAATTTTTTTCCTTCTTCGCCTATCTCTGAGAATCCAGCAGATATTATAATTATTGCTTCTATCTTTTTCTTGACACATTCTTTAAGGGTTTTCGGCACGATCGCGGCTGGAACTACGATGGCAACTAAATCCAAATCTTCCGGAACATCTAAAACAGATCTATAAACTTTCATGCCGAGTATGGGCTTTGTGTCGGGATTTATGGGATATATTTTTCTCTCAAAACCAGCACCGATGAAATTAGCTAGGATGGCATAACCAATCTTCCCAGGAGTGTGTGATGCCCCAATTATGGCGACGGATTTAGGATTGAAGAAATAATCTAATTGTTTCATAAGAGTATTTTGTTTTACTGGGATTTAATTTTTTAAAAGGACAAAAGAAAACTATTTAAGAGTGTTAGAAGTATAAACTATTTGCAAGAGGCCTCTGGTCGGAAGGCTACCGGTCTTCTGTTACCGCAAATCCGGTTTACGGTGGGACCATAGTCTGAGGGCGGTTTGGTTTTGTAATCAGGCCCAAGTCTTGGACTGAGAAGCCTCGTCTCCCAGGACCACTTATATGTCGAACGGATCAGGTCCGGAAGGAAGCAATCATAAGGCTTATATTTGGTGCTTGCGAGCTCGCGGGGTGGAGAAAGAGACTTGGATTAACCTGGTTATAAAAATCAATCCCACCGATGACATGCCTCTTGCAATTTACGTGATAATATGAAAATAACAACCGTGGCTTTAATCTGTCTATTCATCCTTCTCATAGTTTACATTTTTATCACTAACATCATGACCTCGACTGAGACACGGATAGAAAAGAAAAGCTACACAGAAGAATTCGCGTTTGAACCCGAACAGATTCTTTATGTTAATGACAGCTCGATAACGACTATAAGGGTACCAGCAGTTGATAAAAACGGTAATGGTGTTATAGCAACGTTATCTGTGGATGCCAAACCTGGAATCGGGAGAACTCTTGTCGATATAAATCAAATTTTATTCTGGGCCGATACACAAGATTCGATTAGAACTTCAAAAACTGTTGCCCAAGGCGTGACAGGTATCGATCTGTCGAAGTATGATATCATTTATTCCATACAAGCAAACGCATCTGTCATTGAAGGGCCTTCTGCCGGGGCAGCTATGGCTATCGCTACTATACTTGAATTGGAGAACAGAACTTTTGATGGAAGTGTTTCTATAACAGGAACTCTCAACGAGAAAGGTGAGATAGGGAAAGTATCTGGGGTTGTAGCTAAAGCTAAAGCCATTGAAGCTGCTGATATGGATCTGCTGGTTGTACCTGCTGGTCAAAAGACATATACTGTATATTCAGAGGAGAAAAGTTGTGAAGACTATCTACTCACTAAAATTTGTCGTACTGTGACGAAACCTGAAGATGTAGATGTGGAAGAAGAGGTTGGAATAGGAGTAGTAGAAGCCAGTAACATACAGGAAGCATTAAAATACTTCTCGATCTAAAGTATTATCATGAAACTTTTCAAGGATAAGGAATTGCGAGACTTGATAATTGCAATATTGATACTATCTTTTATATTATCTTTTCCAGATTTCTCAGGTTTCTTTTTAATCTCGATCCTTATAGTTCTTTTTTCATATTTTGTTAGAGAATTGGCACATAAATTCGTGGCAAGGAAATTTGGTTGCATGTCTACGTTTAAATTGTGGCCTCAGGGAATTTTGGTAGGAATAATGAGTATGTTTTTGAAATACTTTTGGGATTGGAATATTGTTTTTGCTGCCCCTGGATTTGCAGATATAGTACCATACAGGTTTGGTAGGATGGGGTTTAAAGTTGCTAGAGTCACACCAAAGGATTTGGGACTTGTGGCTTTAGCTGGTACTGGAATAAATGTTTTTTTGGCTGTCTTCTTCAAGATGTTTCCCCAAGGAATATTTCAAACTCTCAGCCTATACAACGGTTTGATCGCTTTGTTCAACCTCATACCAATAAACCCGTTAGATGGGAGTAAGATATTCGTTTGGAGTATGTTTACGTGGATATTTCTTGTTTTTGTATCTGTTCTTGTTGTTTTTGTGTTCTGATTAGTTAAAGATTAATTTACAGAAATGATAATTATTCAGTGAATATGATGGACTGGTCAAATATACTGATTTCTATTGCAACAGAAAGTCATGATTTTGTCAGTAAATGGGGGTATATAGGTATTTTTTTGGTATCCTTAATAAGTTCTGCTAGTATTATATTGCCAATACCAAACTTTATTTTGATTTTTACTTTTGGTTCCACTTTGAATCCTTTTTTACTTGCGCTATTCGCTGCTATTGGCTCAGCAATCGGCGAAACAACTGGTTATCTCCTTGGTTTGGGTGGTAAAGAAATTTTAGAAAAAAGGTATAGCCGTCAGTTGGATAGAATTAATAAGATGTTTAAAAAATATGGTTCCATCGTCTGGATAATCATTCTTGGTGCCAGTCCGCTCCCTGATGATATTTCAGGACTTTTTTGTGGCATAATCAAGTATGATTTTAAGAAGTATTTCGTAGCAACTTTCATAGGTAAATTAATACTTTATTTAATTTTGGCTTATTCCGGTTATTATTCAATAAATTGGATCTTGGATTATGTCCAACCCAAGTTGGGTTTATAGAATTTTAATATCAACACAATACTTGTAAGTTCTCGGTGCGTAAGGCAAGACTTTCTTTATTTTGTAAGATATTTTTCCCTTGCTTTTTTTACTGAATTTCTCGATGATCATTTTGACTTTTTCTTTCACGTTTTCTTCTTTCTCAATTATATACATATGAACGGTGCCGTGTGATTTCAAGCATTTGAAAGCCAAACCAAGAAACTTATGGGCATCATGTGGTAAAGGCATTATAACCCTGTCACATTTTTCGTACCAATCCTTACATTTTAATTTAACGTCTCCTAAGATTGGAATAACTTCTTCAGTTACTTTATTTAACCTGATGTTCTCTCTCATGTACTCATAGGCAGCTGGGTTAATTTCGACAGAAATTATTTTATCAACTTTAGGTTGTTTTTTAGCTATTATTATCGCGTATGCCCCGATGCCTGCAAACATCAGCATTATTTTTTCTTTTGGTTTCACTTGGTTCGCTATTCTAAGTCTTTCAGTTCCTTCTCTTGGGGAGAAATAGACCAACTTTGGGTCTAATTTGTAACTACGATAATGCTCCTTGTGTATTACTTCTGTGTTTAGATTACCTGCTAAAAGTTTGTACTCAGTAATTCTGTAAATGCCTTTTCGTTCTGATAATTTTTTCAAGACAGATTTAACGTTTTTATGTCTAGCTAAAATTTTATTGGCTATTCTCTTTTCTTCTTTTCGTAGATTTTCTGGGATTTCAATTATGACCACTGCTTTTTCTTTTGAACCAATGATCTCGTAACTAGACGGTATTTTGATCATGGTATCATTATTTAAATTAAACGATTTTAAGAGTATAAAGTGTTCGAATGTTGAGTCTAATCGGTCTTGGTTTGTACGATGAGAAAGATCTAACCATTAGAGGGTTGGAGAGAGCAAAGAATGCTGACAAAGTCTATGCAGAATTTTATACTTCCAGATGGCATGGTAATGTTGAAAAATTGGAAAAAATGATTGAAAGAAAAATTGAAATTGTTAACAGGAAGGATTTGGAAGAAGAGTCGAATAGGATTATTGGAGATGCTAAGGATAAAAAAGTTGTTATCTTTGTTTTGGGAGATCCTCTAGTTGCGACTACTCATACTTCTCTATTAACTGAAGCAAGAAAGGTTGGAATAAAGACTGAAGTCGTTCATAATGCTTCCATTTACTCTGCTGTTGGTGAGATAGGATTGCATTTGTATAAATTCGGCCGTACTGTCACGATCCCTTTCCCTGAGAAAATCGAATCAATTGATACTCTAGCTGATACCATTGAAAAAAACATGAAAATGGGTCTACACACTCTCTTACTCCTTGATGTAATATCAGAGAAGAAAAAATACATGAGACCTGAAGAAGGTATGAAAATTCTATTAAAAATGGGTAAGAAGTTTTTTACAAGAGATACAGAAATCATAGTTTTTGTCAGAGCCGGTAGCGATATGCCTTCAATCGTTTATGGAAAAGTAAAGGATTTGATTGAAAAAGATTTTGGAGAATCCCCCTTTGTAATGATCATACCTGGGAAATTACATTTTACTGAAAAGGAGTATTTAGAAAACTTCAGATGATCCTATGAGAGACAAGATACCGAAGGAAGAAATTCTGAAATGGTTGGAGAAGATTAAAAACGAGTTAAAAGAAGTTAAAGTAAAGAATGAGAAGGGTAATGAGTACTTAAAAAATATCAATGCTTATGTTAATGATTGTGAACATTTTTTGGGGAAAGAAGACCTTTTTCTGAGTTGGGAGGCCTGTCTATGGGCCTGGGCATACCTTACTATAAGTAAAGACCTGAAAATGTTAGAATAATAAATAATAAATCCCGGGAAATCAAACTATATACTGATAATATGATCGAAATAATAGCAGGAGTAATAGTTCTTATACTAGCGATTATTGGCATAGCTAAACTAGTTGGTGGAAGAGGAGGAGGCGGAGGTGAAGCAGTTTCACTTGATAAGAAACTTTTATATACCGCTTTACAAGAAGTATACAAAGTAGACAAAGGTATAGCTGCGCTGGAAACTGACCCTGAATATTTTGAAGCTGTTTTAGACTCGGCTAAACGTGCTAGTCGTCTTGCTGGCCAGGCCTCAAGAAATGTTCAGGACCATTTGAGAGGAGTACAAACAAGTGTCAGTGAATATGCAAAAATGTTAAACCAAAGAAGAGCATTCACGAGGGTTCAACTCGCTAGAGATTTTCTTTATGATGCCCAGTCTGACAAGGTGACTCGAGAGGAAATGATTTATCGTGCACATGAATTCAGAGAATCTATGGAACACATGAAAAATGCCTTCGGGGGCTAAAATCAAGAACTAGATTGAACCTGGAAATTCTTGTAATCTATGTAGCCGTAGAGAAGTATGCAAAGCCCTATTAATATATAGGCAAAAATTTCATTCCTCATGTTTATCCAGTATACTAAAAGACTCAAGACGATAATATCAAAAATTTTGAATGAAATAAACTTCCTGAAATCATCCCTTAACAAATCCCTCAAGATCGGGTTTTCTTCTACTCTGAACCCCTTCTTTGAGAATGTATTTAGTGTTAAGTAAGTATCGAGAAAATACAGGATGAGTAGGACCCCCAAAAGTATAAAAATATACATAATAGAAGTTATGGAGAAAGGAATATAAGATTATTTTTCGATAAAAATCATATAAAATGGGCGTTTTTAATCTATTTACTACAGTATAGAAAAGTATAAATAGTAGTAATATGGTATTACTTCGCAGTGATAAATATGGCTGTACAATGTTTGGTAAAAGAATTGTACTCTCTAGAAGGGAAAGAGGAAGGAGTTAACAGTGGTACTGACGTTATAAATAAACTTGCCAATGCGAGTCGGCAAAGTCTTAGAAGACAAACACAGATTGCAGAGGGTGGACTGAGACAGGCACAAAAAACTTACACAGAAAAGCAAATTCAGCAAGTCATAGCAGATTATGTTCTTGCAAAGCAAGTAAGAAAAGAGAAGGGTATTAATGCAGGAATTGATATTCTCGAAAAAGAATTGAGAAATATCAGAGCATATTTGCAACACCAAGGGAGAGAGAGCGTAGAAAAACACAACCAAATCGTAAAAGCTTACCAAGAAACTCCAGAAGCACTAGCAGAATTGAGAACAGATATGAAAGGAACTGGATCATACATAAAAACAATAAATTCATTAATTGGGAAATAAGAGTACAAAGTTGAAAAAAACAACTAGGTTTAGATTGTGTTTCTTATTTTTTATAGTCTTTTTTATTGAAAACTGTTTAGAAAATAAAATTAAAAGAAAGAAGTAGCTAACTAAGCAAAACTAAGCACTACTGATTTCTTCTTTTCGAGTTCAAAGATTTTATTCCCCGAAGAGCTTTACTTCTTTTATTCCTTCTTCGCCACTGGTTAGCCAGTACAGTATTATTATTGTAATCACTATTAACGCTATCAGAGCCATGTCTTCACCGGTTATTCCAATGCCAAAGCTTGGAGCCACTACATCACCGAACCAACTTGCCATCGCTGCACTAGAGAAGAACAGTCCTATGGTGAACAAGAATGCCACTATTACTAGTATCGGTAACATCCTCTTCCCTAATTTTTGCCATCCAGCCTCTGTTGTCACGAATGGTCCTAGCAATAGACCAACGAGCATCACGAACATCAACAGTGTCACTATCGATATCGAACCCATTGCAAACATCGATGCGAAAAATACGCTTATTTGTGGTGCAAAGGGCGAAAATACCACTACGTACAATGAGATTATCAATGCTACTATTGCGTTTATTCTGTTAACGTATGCTCCCTTACCGAACACTTTTGTCTTCACTAGCAGCGCATAGAACACTGCGAATACGAAGAGGAACGGTAAGTATAGCGCGTATATATCTGCACTGCTCATCAGGGCATCAATTAATGCCATTAATTAACCTCCTTATTTTTTCTCCTCTTGAGTTTCTACAGGTGGAGCCTTTTCACCTCCACCCCATGTAATAAATATTATCGGAATTGCTAATAAAATTATCACTACTACAGTAACGACCACATCAGATGTTTGTTCGAATAGTTCTGGCCCTAATATAGCAGACCATAGACCACTAGTTGCAAATATTATAAAGGCGAATATCACGAGGATTACTAGTATACCACCAACTTTATTGCCTTGAAATAAGTTATTAGCAAGATACTCAGTTAAGTTCGGTGGTAAGAACATTCCAGTAAATAGAAGGGCCATCATTAAAACCAAGAAAACTATTATCCCTTGGGTGAAGAAGGCAGCTAGTTGAGTCTGAATATCTAAACCTAGAATAACAGGTGATGCCCAAACCATAAACGAAGCTACTAGAGCTACAACGGCATTTACTGCAACATTCTGATCAGGTTTTCCAAAAATTTGACTTTTCCTCAGAAGACCGTAGAATACTGATGACGTCAATATATATGGTAGCATAAATTTGAAAAACCCTAATTCTATCAATCTTTCTATCACCGGTGTGAACAGATCTGGCATATCATCACTCCTTCTTTCCTACACCCCTTTGAACTCCGACCAATATTAGAATGCCGATGATCAACGCGGCCAACATAATTATCATAGCCTCAACATCAGCTCGAACGCCAGTGCTTGGATAGCCCGGATATAATACTTTATACAGGCCGCTAGTAAAGAACAAGACACCGACAAACAAACCAAGAAATATCCATATCATCGCACTACTCTTAAAAGCTTCAGTTAGAGTTTTAGAAAAATCTGGGTAGAACATGCTCGCCCCAATCAAACCAAAAACAAAGACTAACATAAGCACAAAACCTTGGGTTATGAACGCTGTCAATGGACCTCCTATTTCAAACGCACTTTGAGCTAGGTACCCCCATATGAAGAATGAAACAGCAATAGACAAAACGATGTTGATAGAAGGGTCAAATATTTTAGACCTCTTTAACAAACCCCACATCACAGCCGCTGTTATTAACCATGGTAGGAAGAAAGAGAATACTCCTAAATCAACGAGTCTCTCTGTGATGAGTTGAAACGGGTTTGCCATGAGTGCTCATAGAATAATTAGTAGAGAGTGAATAAATATTTACCCGAATGCTTATTCTTTCTTAAACCTTTGTACTAAATCTGTTAAAGATCTCACACTTTCAATCAAAGCTGGTAAAGCATCTTTGAAAGCCTTTTCTAGACTGGACATCCTTGCGTTTATGTCAGTCAATGAATCCTTGAGTGAATCTAATTTAGCGACAATAGCTTGTTCAGTTTGTGATGTGCCTTTTGTTAGGACTAATAATTGATTGTGTAAGTTTGAAATGTTCCTTTCTAAATCAGCATACTTAACTCTGAATTCTGCCAATTTTTCATCAACATCCGCCATTCTTTCATGGACGATGGATTCTACCAATTCTTCTGTCCCATAATTTTCAGGGACTTGTGGATATTGTATAGAGGGTTCTGGAATTTGTGGGATTTGTGGGATTTGTGACTGTGGTCGCCCAAAGGTAGGTAAATCTGATTGTGGTCCAGGTGCTCCAGAAATTTTTAATTCCAATGCCTGAGTTAAAGCCCTGTCAATTTCTTCAGCACTGAAACCTTCTTTCCTGAGAACATCAATAATTTCTGGTTCTGAGAAACCCTTTTCGCTCAATTCTTTTACTCTGTCAGCCGGGACAAAGCCTTTTCCTAGTTTTGGTGGTGCTTCAGCTTTTTTTCCGAGACCGAGTAATTTAATCATTTTTTACACCTATAAACAAAATTCCGATTTGTTTCAATTTATATTTATCCCAAGGAGTAATTAAGTCTTTTTGCTGAGTTTTCTATCCACCAACCTTTCCACTTCATCTCTCGTAGTAAACTTGGATTTAATGGGACTGTAGAGGTCTAACAAACTCTCCAGTTCTTTGATTTCAGATTTTCTGGCTGTTTTGTCGATTGTTTTATTGATTCTTAGAATCTCACCTCTGAGTTCAGACACATTCTTGACGATGTCTTTAATAGCTATGTTGATTTCTTCAAAGTCTCTCCTTATAGCTTCAATCTCGTTAATGATTTTTTCTTGGATTCCTCCAATCCTCATCTCCATAGCATCTAGTCTCTGTTCGAGTGCCCGTATTCTTCTGGTGTTAGTGTTGATGATTTTCACGGCCTCGTTACTAAAAGGTTGAACATTTACAGTTTCCTTCTCAAAAACCATTGATACCAATAGTAATTTTGATTTTTTCTGTAATAAAGATAACTAGAAATCAATTTTAACCAGAAGGACTAAATATTCTTAGGTGCTTGGTTGGTCTGTACTTTTGAAATGAAGAATGGATTGATGGTAGTCAATTGTGCTAACTGCCTATTTGGCTCAAGTTTAGAGGATTTTGATGTATGTTTTGCGAAGACTATAGACAAAATCGTTGAGGTAAAAAATGTTGAAAGGATAGTACTCTCTGGTATCAGGGAGTACGAATATGATTATAAACAGACAAAATTGTTGATCGAGATTGCTGAAGTATATGACAAGCTCGTGAACAGAGAGGATGTTTTGAACTATTCCTCGTTCGGCAATCAGAAGTGTGATAAATGTTTTCCCAGAAGAATGTCTGCGGTAAAATTCATAGTCCAAGAGATGATTAGAAAAGATCCGATAGGCGCATACATAAAAACTGGTAGATTGATCAAATCTTACTCAAAAAAATCTGAGAAGGAAACACCTATGTGCCGTGCATGCACTAAATTCTACATTAACAAAGTTTTTCTGCCGATCAGAAATGCCCTTGAAAAAACAACCTTGATTCAATCGGTCAAGAACAAACTGTATAAACACAGACTGGGTGATAGGGCTTTGTACAGGATGGTTTTTCATCCCCTGATAAGACCTCAATTCATGTTGACCAGATACAGGCCAATACCGCCAAAAGGAGGTATACCGATCGAAAGGTATACTGTTGGTGGGATAACAGTGGAAATATTCAAAGTTCCTGAACAAGTAAGGTTTTATTATCACATCTCTCCACCAGAGTTCAAACTATCGGATGAAGAATATACTGTCATAGATGACGCGAGGCGATATCTTGCTGGGCATAGACCTACTGAAAGGGAATTTTCTGAACCAGAGAAGACAAGAGAAGTTTTCATGAATATGGGTAAGAATGTTGTCAGAAGATTGGTAAGAGGTAGGGGTTTAAAATTAACGGCGGATGAAATCGATGAAATGGCAAACATACTGGCGAGGTACACTGCTGGTTTTGGTATTCTGGAAGTGTTGTTAGCAGACAGTAAAATTCAAGATATTTACGTTAATTCCCCGATTGGGACGATGCCGATTTTTATCGGACATGATGAGTTTGAAGAATGTGAAACCAACTTAATACCTACAAGAGAAGATGCAGAGGGTTGGGCAACTAGATTCAGGTTGTTGTCTGGTAGACCTTTGGATGAGGCTAATCCTGTATTGGATACAGAATTGTTCACTTCTAAAGGTAGGGCCAGGGTTTGTGCTATAACTAGAACTCTGTCACCTGAAGGAATGGGCTATGCTTTGAGGAGACACAGAGAAAGACCATGGACTTATCCTCTTTTCATGAACATCAAATACTTTGATTCTTTGTTTGCTGGGTTGATGAGTTTCTTGATTGACGGTTCAAGAGCATTGTTGATAGCCGGAGGTAGGTCTTCCGGAAAAACTTCATTGCTCGCAGCCACGATGCTCGAAATAATGAAGAAGTTTAGGATTGTAACCCAAGAAGACACATTAGAGTTACCAGTGGTACAACTGAGAAATTTG
This sequence comes from uncultured archaeon, assembly GCA_964347415.1. Classification (GTDB taxonomy): domain Archaea; phylum Aenigmatarchaeota; class Aenigmatarchaeia; order CG10238-14; family CG10238-14; genus CAYFYJ01. The sequence continues at coordinate 43,897 of CAYFYJ010000003.1, forward strand.
GGTTATAATATAGAAAGGCTGAAGTCACGCTCAGTAATAACGAGAGTTGAAACTGAACTGCCTGCGGAAGAAGCTTTGAGGACCGCATTACGTTTAGGGGATACATGTTTAATCGTTGGTGAAGTTCGTTCTGTGGAAGCGAAGGCTCTGTATGAAGCTATGAGAATTGGTGCTTTAGCTAATGTTGTTGCTGGAACTATTCATGGAGAATCTGCCTACGGTGTCTTCGACAGAGTTGTCAATGATCTGGGCGTTCCTGCTACCAGTTTCAAGGCGACAGATATTGTAGTGGTGTGTGGAATGCTAAGGTCAGCTGATGGGTTACGCAAGTTCAGAAGAGTTATTGAATTGACTGAGATCAAGAAGCATTGGAAAGAAGATCCCGTTGAAGAAGGAGGACTTGTAAACCTGATGGAATACTCTGCTAAAGAGGATAAGCTGAAACCAACTAGTACTCTGCTAAACGGAGAATCATACATAATAAATGAGATTGCCAAGAGGGTGAAAGAATGGCATGGTAACTGGGATGCTGTCTGGAGCAACATTGAATTGAGGGGAAGGGTGAAACAAACGATCGTTGATTATGCAAATAAATTAAAAAGACCAGAAATATTAGAAGCTGAAACATCGTCGAAAAGCAATGAGATGTTTCACTTGATAGCAGATGAAGTTAGAAGGGAGGTCGGTGCTTTAGATTCAAAGATGATATATGATAAATGGGTGGAATGGTTTAAGGAGGAACTGAAGTAATGCAAAGCCATATTATGAGATGGGTTGTTCCAATAATTGCAGGGTTGATAGTAGTTGGTATATTCCTTTTTTGGGTAATGGGTCAGATGCAGGATTTACCTATAACCCATATGGATACCAGTGAAGAGAATAGGTTCATAAGATACATATCTTGCGCTGTGGCTATGTGCGGTGGATTGCATCAGACTGAGAGCAATGATATATGTCTGAGTGCAGATGTGATGAGCCAACCTCTAGAATACGACGGTCAAGATGTCGTAAAAGGATGCAGAGAGCTTTGTGAAGAGATAAGAGATAATCGTAGCCTCCCAGTACAGGATCGTTATTGTGGTGATAGTGTTAAATTTGATTTTACTTTTCAGGAACCTGTCATATATACTGCCAACCGCAGTACAGGAAGCAACGACCTCAGAAGAGTTCATAAATGGAAAGGGGTTTTTATCCAAAGAGGAAGATGTTTTGATTATTGCGGTAGGAGAGCAGGCGGGTATATGGGTGGTGACGAAGGTTGGCTTCATGATTACGAAGTTATCTATGATAATCCTGACCAGGATATGTGTCTTGACCCAAGCATTAGTGATTTTGGTATTTATCTAGGATGTAATGGTTATGCTGATTCTGGTTCTATATGGATAAAACATGATACCGACCCGACTTTTGTTACTAATAATTGCGATATATCAGGATACGTTGATTATGAAGACAGAACGGGGATACCTATTATCGATGAATGTACGATCCCAGCTGGGATACAAGTTGAAATTTGGACTGAAAATATACAAGATGGGCTTTTTGCGTGTTTATATGTTTTTGATATTTGTCTTATCCCTAGCTGTGATAGACCATGGGGAACTTATTATGCTTGTCCTCAAGTTGTAGTCTCAGTGATTTAATCTCATTTTATCTTATATTAAAATAAATTATAAATGATGCCAACTGAAAAGTTTAAGGCCAAATTGGAAAGACGAGCGAGTAATTGGTATGAAGCTGTATGTAACTATTTTGGTAAATTCTATGAATTCCCTGCAAAGGGTGAAAGAGCAAGAGAACTGTCAGAAAAATTAGATTTTTGTGATATAGAAACCAAACCTGGTTACATCTTTACTACCACTATAGTGGTTGCGATAATGGGAATTGTTCTATCTCTAATACTTTTTTTGCTCAATTTGCAAACATACGGTCTATTCGCTATATTCTCTTTCTTGGGCTTAGCCTATTATCTAATAATCTATCCAACGATACTGACCAAGTATTACAGGATTCGAGCGACATCTGATCTAGTTCAAGCCGCTTTCTATCTTGTGATATCCTTGAGGCTCGTTCCGAATTTAGAGAGAGCCTTGATGTTTGCCTCTTCTAACGTAAAGGGTGTTGTCGGGAGAAGTCTGAGAAAGATGGCATGGGGTATAACAGTAGGTAAATATGGTAGTGCGGATGAAGTGTTGAATGAATTTGCGAGAAAATGGAAACAAGAGAACCTGGAGTTCTATGAAGCTGTGAATTTGATAAGAGCATCTATCGCTCAAAAGAAAGAGAGGAGAGAGGTAATGTTAGATGAGGCTATCAACATATTGTTACAAGGAAACTTGGAGAGGATGAAACATTATTCTACTCAACTCAGAAATCCTCTGATGATAATAACCACTATAGGTATCACCCTTCCAGTTTTGACGATAATACTCTTCCCGATAATGACCATATTCTTGGCAGACGCAGTTGAACCTGCCTTCTTGTTTTTTTTCTATGATCTAGTCCTGCCACTCGTTGTTTGGTATGTGATGAACGAGACTTTGAAAACAAGACCTGTTACATTTGGGATCATCGATATATCAAAACATCCTCAAGCTAGACCAATGAAAAAAATCGTATTCAACATTTTTGGAAAGGGTGTATCGATATCGACAGTAATCATCTCCATACTATTCGGGTCAGTATTCACCATGCTCGGATATTATTTTACAACATTGCCGAGTGATCCAGTCTCGTTAACAAAACTTATGGGTGGGTTGTTGATGTTGTATGGTTTTGGGTTTGCAATCATCTTTTATTCTTTCTTCAACTTCTATAAAAACATCGATATCCGAGATGATATTAGAAAGATGGAAGAGGAATTCGCTGAAGTTTTGTTCCAACTTGGTTATACGTTGTCTAGTGGTGTACCAATAGAGGCAGCTCTGGAGAAGTCTTACGAAAAAACAAAGGATTTGAACGTTTCCAGTCTTTTTAGGATGGTTTTAAACAACATAAAGAAATTTGGTTTTACGTTTAAAAAGGCTTTGTTTGATAAAAAATATGGTGCGATGAAACATTATCCTTCTCCCATGATCTATTCGACGATGGATATGATTTCGGACTACATCGGCAAGAGTGTTATTGGTGTTTCAAAAGCCATACTATCCATTTCGAACTACCTTAAGGGTATGCATTCTGTTGAAGAACATATGAAAGAAATTCTGGATGAGACCACTTCGAGCATGAAGATGATGATGAACTTACTAGTCCCTATTGCATCAGGAGCTGTAGTCGGCATGGCAACGATAATGATAATGGTCCTATTCCAGATCGTTAACATCTTAGCAAACGTCACTGGTTTATCTGGAGCATATCCTGATCAGTTAGGACCGGATGTTTTAGGAACCATCGTTGACATAAAGAACATAATGCCCGCGGAAATATTTTTGGTTGTTGTTGGTATATACATGATTGAGATAACAGTTATGCTCGCCAGCTTCATAGATTCTTTGCAGTATGGGGATGATCCTCTAGACAGACATTATCTCATAAGTACAAATCTTGTTATAGCCCTGTGTATTTTCAGTTTTGCAATCCTGCTAATTTATTTTATATTCAAGGGGCTAATAGGTTTTATATGGATGGAACCATGAGTAAGGGAGATGTCAGAGCCGCTATAAGTTGGAAGGTCATACTCATATTGACGATAGGTTTTATAGGAATTGTAATTCTATTATTAATCAGTGAAGGTGGGTTGATTAGCAAAATAGTTGATGCCATAAAACCGATAATAATAACGATACCGTGGTGAGAATGAAAGGAATGACAGGACATCAGATGGCGATAATAATGTCGATAATAATCGCGATAATCGTCATAGCATTGGTATGGATATTTCTCACCAAAGGTTCTGAAGGTATTGGAGACATGTTCGACAAGATAATTGAATCCTTCTACGGAGCATTGTGTCAAATACTCGGCACTTGGGGAGGTTTATTCTTACCTGGGATGTGTGGATAAGATGGTTACGATAAAATTCATAATAGAGATTCTTCTGCTAGTGATAACTCTAGCTGTGGTCTTATACTGGGTTTACATGAATTATGGGAATGTTGTAGACGCATTCATGAACTGGATAAGAGAAATGCTGAGTTGGTAGCATGAAGATAAGTATAAAGTGGGTCGTATGGCTCATATTTCTAGGTATAGTTGCTGCTGGTATGCTTACCTTGTTTGTTTTTGGTCTGCCTTGGATTGAGAACACGATTCTGTATCCTGAAAGAACCAAGTTGATCAGGTATTATGCATGCAGTCTGGCTATCTGCACTAAGGGCTGTGACGGCACCGACCCAGATAATATAGTTGACAGAATTTGTTTGGAAAATTACACAGATACAGAGACATGTGATGTAGAGTGTAAGAGCATTTGTCAAAATTGGGGATCGCCTGGACCAGATACAGCTTGTGGGAGAAATTATCCTATAGAACTTTCTTTACAAGGTAAAGGGCCTTTGGGTGGAGTTATTATGAAGGGCGTATACAGAGTTTGGTATAAAAGTCTTATTCAGGGCTGTGTGTTTTGCAGTGATGCTGCTGATATAATTGATTTTATGAAATACGGTCGGGTTGCCCCTTGTCGACCAGAAGGATATAAATATATTGAGGTCCCACAAGGGCTAATGAACATTATTGGATTTCCACTCAGTATCACGGGTTCATTCGCCGAAACATCATCGGCAGGTAGATATCCTGATTTTCCAGAACCTGATGAACTTTTAGGATCTGGATGTGGTACCGGACTTTTCGGTGGTATAGTTGATGCTTCTAGGAATGATATCGGTGAAGGGGCAATATTGTTGGACCAAGGCGTAGCAAGAGAAGCCTTTGGATGTTTTCCACAATCACCATACGATGATATATTTGCCTCGAGTCTTTGTAATGTTGGTGATACATATTATCAATGTGATTTTAAGGGCCGTTTGTACCTTTGGGGAACAAAAACAACTAGCGGATGTGCTGATGTAACCATCAATTCAACACCTCCTGAACCTGGCGAGTTTTGGGTAGAAGTAGAGCCTGTTTCTCCGCCTGATAGGATAGTAGGAAAAAAGGTTATGGTTACATTGGATGAAGAGGCTATATACACTGTAACTATACACAACTCCCTTGGGACGGGTGCTGATTTCACACTCGAGTTTGGTCTTGCAGACGAAATTTCTTCTTATGGACCCAATCCTGTTTGTCAATTCAGCTCAACTTCTGAAACCGTATTCAGTGGGGAAACGAGAATAGTAGAGTTGAGGTGTTTAGCTTCCAGTGATCCTTCTGAGCTCAGTGATGATGATAGGGAAGACCTGGTGTCGGGAGAGAAATGGATTGATGTGATGGTATCAACACCTGCATATGGAAGTAGAAATGATCAAGCACTGCTTGAAGTTGTTGACTTGAGATTAGATGTATGGGTTAGTGGTAACAAACCGATTGAAACTATCACAAAAGATATAGGCGTGGATGCTGAATACACTGTTGAGATTCGTAATAACTTCAACACTCAAGAGGACTTTGATCTGTCTTATATACCTAATGACCCAAGCGTGACCTGTGATTTTGATCTTAATCCGTTGACAGTAAATCCTCAAACATTTGATACGACAACGATGAGGTGCCGTTCACCCAATCTAGGCAGCTATACGATAGAAGTAAAAGCTTCACATGCTGACACAGACCTTGAAAAATATGATGATGTATATTTGACCGTGAGTGGTTGCAGTGGCGACTTGATAATGAATGGGCCGTACGATGTGGAATCAGGAGGTGATGTAGATGTCTACGTCACTGGATTCACTGGTTGCCAGGGTAGAACCATATACTTGTCTGTCATTGATCTAGACTTAGTAGTCGATACATGCTTGGTGGATGTTCTTGGAAGTGGGGATGAATGTACATTTTTGACTCACGTGGCCAACACTCCTGGATATTATCGAATGTATGTCAAGATGGATATGGATCCACCCATCGGTACTAGGATAAATAGTACAACTCTTACAATCAGTGTTGATCCTCCTCAGGCAGGAGGTGTTTATACATATCCATGGCCAAATGATCTTGCATGTGACTTTAGTTTTGGGGGCGATTGCAGTATACTTACAGATGGTCCAGATATATGTGATAAATGTGGGAATTGTGTGGGAGAATTATTCGGATATTATGAAGGCGAATGGAGATTCCCATTTGGTGTTCCGGTTTGTGGAATGAATCCACCTGCGTATGCTTGTACGGACTATGGTGACCCACAATCTAATTCAGATAGAAGGGCTTACAATGCTTCTGCCTCTAATCTATGTTGTGTGAGTGGTCAAGATTATTATTCTCCTGGTCCTTCTGATGCGCCATGTTTATCTCCAGATGACAACACCCATCACGACAAAACGGATGTTTTTTCTTACATGGGTCCTGATACCTATGGTGACTTTGGACGTGTATTAAACCCAAGAAACATCTTGGTGATGGACGAAAGATATGCTGAATTCAGACCGTATGCCTTACCTGGGTGTGTGTCCGATCTTGATTGTGACGGTTTTCTGAGGTGGGGTGTCAGACCAGACCTATTGGATGGAGTGGCAAAATGTGATGTTCCTCCTGCTAGTGGTTATTGCTATCTGACAGATGTTCCTCTCAACTATTATGGTATCTGGTTGTTTTTCAGAATCAGCCCTGATTACAGACCAGTTTATGGTCTACAAATAAGATACAAGGGATGTGGTGGGGATGGGGACTGGGTTGGTTTAAATATATTCATGCATGATTCAAACGGTTGGTTTTTAGCGCATCAACAAGGGACTTCTGATGACGATAGTTTAACAACCTTTAACGTAAGACCGAGTGAGTGGGCATGGAACAATGTAGATGCTGTAATGTTAGCAATCGATAGATTCAGTCAAAGACAGTGTATTGACATAGATTATGTTGGCCTTTTAAGCCCAGGTAATGTTCCTTATTGTACGTATGGTACTGGTGATTACAACAGAGTAGTCGACAATGGTAAAAAATGTTATTGGGATTTGGATTGTCCTCCTGCTGGTAGTGGTTGGACTACTAGTAAACCAGTGAGTTCTGGAGTTGGTCCTTTCGCTGTAGGAGGTGGGACATGTGGCTGTGATAATCCTGGTGTAACTTGTGGCCGAGGTTACTGTAATTTTTCATACTCGAGCCCGAGTAAAGAATTGTGTTACCATAATGTTGCATGTAAGAATGGTGGGTGGAGCGGAGATTGGAAAATTTGTGGACCAAGTGAGAATTGCGGCTCTGATGGCGGGACGTGTGCGGTATCTTGTCAAGATCTTCTCAACCTTATAACTTCAATTCCGGGTTCTACGGTGTGCGGCGAAGCTGCTTATGATCCTGTGGCTGATGTTAATAAAGATGGGACAATTAATATTTCGGATCTTAGTCTTGTAGGTATGTATTATAATAATGGTGATTGGTGTGAGGCTAGACTTGGAGAGACTACTTCTCCTTGTTGATGATTGGGTGATCGATTGGATAAAAAAACCTTTCTTGCAATAATTTTCACGGTTATCTTCTTAGCCATTATTTTACTGGTCATCATATTCTTGGTGGGTGGATCGACTCCTTACGTTGATACATTCTTTGATAAGTTGGACCAAACAGTGTCCAATTGGTTCAACACAAGTTTTGGTTATTCATAGAAAATTCATATTCTATCTTATACTAAATATTATCATGATCGGTAGGGTGGGAACTGGTTTCGTAGTAGCTGTGGTTGTTGGTATAGTCCTACTGACAATATTTATTTTTTTAGCATACAAGGCCTCAAAAACAGAATCCTGGGACTGTGTAAAATGTAAGACCGAATTTACGACATGGTGTTCGATGTGTTTTACTGTTAACGCAGGTAAGGATGATTGGAGTTTGGGGGGTAATTTAGGTGAAGACTTGGCCAAATGTCTTAATGACTGTGGTTATTGGCCTGGAACCGCTACAGGTGATGATTGTACAAACGCAGAAACTGCATGTGAACCCTTTATACTCTTTACTGAATAATTCACACTTAACAGAAAATTCATATTCTATCTTATACTAAATATTATCATGAGAAAGGGTTTGGCAATACCTTATATCATAGCTTTAGTCCTGGCAATAATAATCCTGGCTATTGGCGGGTATCTCATGTACAGGGCCTTTACAGAAGGCAAATTGAGCTGTCAAGAATGCAAGGCCCAGTTCACTACATGGTGTTCGATGTGTTATTTGGGGAACCCTCCTTGGAGTGCTGATTATGAATTGGGTGAAGACTTGTCTGAGTGTGTTGGTAGCTGTGGATATTGGTCAGGAACTGATGAAGACACGAAATGTACAGATACTGAAGCACCCGATGCATGCAGTGGAATGGGTGTTCCCTTTTAAATTACCCCTTGCAATATATAATCATGGTTGGTAGTGACTCAGTTACCATATTAATTCTGCTAGTATTTTTAGTCATCGCATTATTCTTCGGGATATATCCGGTTTTTTCAAACGTTGCAAAGAATAAGTGTATAATTCAACAACATACTCTGTTGAACGGTTTCAGTAAAACAATAGAATTGGTTAAGGAAAGGGATTCACCAGTTGAGAACAAGAGTTTTATGGTCATGAGTTGTACCGATTGTATTTGGTATGATTCCTTGAATTCACAGTGGAAAATAAAATATAAAGATGAGTCAGAGATAAACAAGAGTATTTCTTATAACGTGGTAGGGGTTGCGGCCAATTGTGTTAGTTGTAATGAGCCTGAAAATTGTGCTAACATGGTGAAAGATACTACGTATAATTTTGAAGTTGGTGAGGACTATGTTAGATGTACGAATTGTCCTGATAGTCCAAATTTGTGTGGTTATTCTGTTTTATTTAGTCCACGAGTTGAAGTGGCTGATGATCTTTATGACCCGGTGGACGAGGCAGAACCAATAGCATTAGTATCTTATAGAGATATTCTGTATTTGTTCTACCATAAAGAGGGTACGGATGATATATACTATAGGACCTCTAGCGATGGAAAGAGTTGGGGTCCTGAAAATCTATTAACGGATGGTACACGCACCTATGGTTTTCCTTCTGCAGTCGTTTTTGAAGATGAACTATACGTAGGATATTCGGGCCTCAACGGGGGTTGGGAAATATTCGTAAAGAAGTTTGATGGTACGTGGTCTGACGTTGGAGTTTTAACAAGTACTAATGTGGGGCAAGATGGTGGGTCATATTTTGCTGTTTATGACGGTGAATTATACTTATTCTATCACCATGAAGATCACCATATAAAATATATGACATGTGGATCTAATTGTGGTGCCCCAGGCAGTTGGGGAGCTGAACAAGAAGCAGTTCCTTCAGGAACGCATGTTTATCCTTCTGCCATAGAATATGATGGAAAATTACATTTAAGCTACTCAAAACAAATAGGGTTATGCATCCCTGATCCAGGAATTTTTTGGAACTGTAGGTGGAGTATATATTACAGAAATTTTGATGGCTCTTCTTGGTCCGCAGAAGAAGAAATAGCAGTCAATGAGAACAATAACGGGAATCCTCATCTAATTGTTTATGATGAAAAACTTTACGTATTCTATCACGGGGTCGAGGGCAGTTCTCTTGCTACTGGTACTGGTAAAGTTCTTTATAAAGCATATGATGGTGGTTGGCAAAAAGAATGTGGAGCTGCTGGTGGTAAAGGCGCAACTTTTGCAGCAATTCCGGCACCTACATGGCATTTGCATAAATTCAATCTCTGTTTTACACAATATGATGGTGATTGGAAAATCATGTGTCAGTAATTTTTAAACTGAAAAAACATAATTATTTTTTATGATCGCGACTATTTCTGTCAAGTATATGCTGATGTTGATATTAATCACAATCATAATAATCGGTCTCGCCCCAATAGTCACTTGGCTCTCAGACCGATTTCGAACACAGATATGTGTTCAACGACAAGTTAAAGCTATAAATGACATAAACGATGTGGTCAAGGAAGTTCTTAAAACCGGGCACCCAAAGGTTGAAAAGATTAAACTGGATGGTGTATGTACTGAATGTATGTGGTATAATGACACCGCAGGCAACCAACACGTAGAGATAAAGTTCAAGTATACTGCTACACCTTACCCCGTAAACGTTAGCATACCTTGGAATGGTGTGAGTAATGTCTATGGGTGTGGATCGAGTAACATGGTGACGGGGGTTACGTATACTTTGTACATAACGGCGAACGATCTTACTTGCACTGATTGTACAACATGAAGTTAATTTTAAGTAAAAACAAATAATAATTTATGGCAGAGCGCACAACGAGCAACACCATAATTATAATTTTCACCACTATAGTAGTGCTTGCTGCTGTAATCATCTTGATACAGGATGCGGAAGCAAACCTAATGTTCTGGACTATAAGACCCTCTGAATCCACTGCTCTGGATATAATAAGTAAATACACTGCCTTGGGTGGTACGACAGGTGAAGTTACGACAGACTACAGGAACATCACATCAAACATAAATTATAACGTCTACAGCAGTGGAAAAATGGTCTGTGTGATTTCAAGAAAAGTGGAGACAGGGGCAACCGCATTGAAAACTATCAATTGTTATTCTACTCCTTTTGAAATTATAGATAAGTTAAAGACTCCTGCTCCTCCTCCTGATTATGAACAAGACTTTCATATATGTTTTGTAAAATATGACGATTTCAGTTCAACTCTGTTGGTGGACAGCTGGTGGATATTACCAGTGGGGGTGTGCTGATGGAGTTAAGTCTGACAACAATATTTTTCCTTGTAGTAGCATTTGCTGTTGGTGCAGCAATTTTGTTATTCATGATAGGACAATGGTTAGATCTGACTGGAATAAGGTACAAGATGGAATCGCATAGGAATGCATTAAACCTTCTACAATTAATGGTTTCGAACAGTCCTCTAGTAGAGAGAGATATGTATGGGAGACCTAATAAACTCATACTGGAAGAAACGGCGCTAGATGCTTATGAAAATCCTGGTTATGATATGTACGATATAAACAATTTAGATGATGAATTGCACAAATGCTGTCAATTCCTGGATTTTGATTATACAATAACTGTTGGAGATAACGTGACTGGTCGCAGATGGAACATCGCGGACCTCCCATTCAAGGAAGACTCTGAATGTTACCCGGACAGATTCATTGGCTATGCAGATATGCCTGTAGTCATACACAATACTTCTGGTTTCTACAATCCTGGTTTCATAGAGATAACACTGGTTAAAACAACTCTGTCAGATTTAAGCTTCTGGCTTTCTCATTCTTTTATCAGAACTGATCCTGATTGGCCCGAGTCCATGGCCTATTTTGTGGGAGAATATGAAAAGAAAGTTGAAGTCATGGTTCCGATTGATCCAGAAATAATTCAGGTTGTTGTGAATAAAACAGGTGTAAACCCAGAAACTGTTTGTATGGAATTTTCTAGTGGAAGAATAGCATGTAAGAGATTCGTAACGAGCGATGCCACACTGGACTCAGATCCAACAACATTAAACATCGTGGGTAAGTGTTATGAAGCATGGATTGTCACGGATATAGAATTCCAGGAGGTTGCGGTGAGTTGATGATAAGAACAGGGCGAAAGGGTGGAATATTTGTGAGTATGATAATACTCTTAGTCATATACCTTTTTGCAGTCGCTATAGTTCTAGTTTTTTTCTACTTCTTCAAGTTTCACGTAACTACTACTGTCTTGGATGAGTACAGATGGAACAAAATTCAGGAGGTTCCTTTAGATCTGCTTTCTATGGATATCGATGGGAAATCTTTTGTCCCTAAGATGAATAAAGTTTATTATAAGTTTGAACCAGAAGACGAATTCAAAAAAGTCAGAAATATAGTTAATAATCAACTCTATTTCATGTTTGGTGGCGACGCAAAAAGCATGGGATATATTATTTCAATTGGAAATGCAACTGTGAGTCAGTCGCAATACCCAAATTGTGGGTGTATGCCCCACCCATTAGTTGAAAATCTTTATACGTGTAATGATGACTGCTCTGTGTCAAAAAAAGGCAACTATTGTGGGAAATATGTTTTTCCTGTGGGAATAGTGCCAGATCCAAGCCTATGTTTTGTGATAGGACGCAGAGAATATTCAGCATCTTATCCCTTTCCCTTAACTTTCAACGGGACGGATGAATTCACCGCTAGATTATCTTATGATGCTGTGGAGTATGTGTGATAAAGATGAAAAAAGGTATTGGTCCAGTCATTTTAATTATAATCATACCAATAGTTCTAATCGTTGAAGGTGTGGTGGTTAGCACCGTTTTCAAGAAAGAAAGATTAGAACTCAGGCAGTTGCTAGAGGCGTCTTTGATATCCAAATCAGACAAGGTTGAAACTTACGTCAGGTCATTCATGGGTGCTACAGACCTCTCATCTGTTCAGGGTTTGGACGCTTTCGGCACAAGTCAGATAGTCCTTCCTTATGATTTCGATTCAACTTATCATCGCACTTACAATATGTCTTATTGGCAAATTTACGACACAAAATTGATACCGCCCAGAGAGGTTTTACTTAACAAGACTAGACAAAAAACTGCTTGGGTTTCAAGTTGCTATCTCGAGAATTACATGAAAAGTTATGATTCATTCTCTGAGGAAGTAAGGATGAGTGGGGCCCCTAGACTCACTGTTGGTTACATAACTGATAGTACAATCCTTGTGAAACTCTCAGATAACGTGGGTGACCTCGAGGCTACTCTTTCAGGAGAGTTTGGGTGGGAGGGAGAGACAAGTGAAATAGATATAAAAAGACATTTCAGGCCTTATTCTTTGATGTATACAGAATTTGGAAAGATTGTAGAAACAGCTGAAAATATTATATATGATGATACACTCGGAAAATTGATAAGGAATGAAACGCCGGGTTATTACCACGATATGAGCAGTCAGGCTATGGCTCAAGATGAACTGGATAAATTGGCCAATGATCTGTTAGATTCTAATATGAGAGTGATACTAAAGATACCAGACGCAAATTATAATTATGCGGCTGGATCGGCCGCAGCTATAATCAACGTTACGATTTATGATAGTTCTATGAATTATACTCTTTATGATTTTCCAACAGATAGAGTAACGGTTAAATATCTTGGTGTGAATTTCCTGGTTAAAGTGGGAGATACAGGTTTAATCAGTAATGCGGACGAGGAAGAGGCCCAAAATCTACCTGAATTCAGATCTTGTGCTTCAGACCTAGGAATAATAAGTCCTAAGAGCAATATCTGTGATTTCTTCAATGGGTCCGATGATGTCTGTAACCCAAAGACTTGTAATGATCCTGATTCTCTCAGCCCAAATAAATACTCGATAGAGGGCACGTGTGAAGATTTTACTGGCGAGTATACAGACCTATGTTTTGATTCGGATGCTGATGGTATTACTGAGAGTCTCTACGAGTATGACTGCTATTCAACTTCTGAAATCTGTTATTACATAGAGTATAGATGTGGATCAGACAATTGTACGGATGGAGGCTGTATAATTGCATGTACTTCTGATCCAGATTGTGATGATGGTAAGATTTGTACTGGAGTTGAAGCCTTTAATGGTATAGACAAATGTATGAATCCAGGCGATGATGATGCGTATTGTGAAAATCCTCCTTTACCGGATACCTATATCCCCCCAAACACAGACGGTATTTGGGGTACGGAGGATGATTGTGACAGAATGACGAGGACTTGTCCGATTGCAGGGGATTGCACACAAAATTGTCAGGGTGTTGGAGATACTTGGATGTGCGATGGTCCTCCGGATACAGAATGTATTAATCCTTGTGATGGATTTGGAAATTGTGATGTTTGCACACCTCCAGCATGTGCTCAAGAGGACTGTGGATGTAACGACGATACCTATTGTGTAGCTAAGTTTGGTCCAGGATATAAATGTAAGTTGAGCACTCATCAATGTACATTGGATGAATGTGATAGTGTCTTTGACTGTACTGATCCAAAGACTGATTGTCAGTATTGGACCTGTGATCGTCCACTGGATCCAGATTCAGAGTGTATACTGAACAATCATCCTGATACTTATATTCCTCCTGGCAATACTTGCGGAGAAGATGAAAGGTCATGTCCTGGCGAATGTAAAGATATCAAATTTGAATACAGGGACCCTGTAGGTGCTACTGTGAAATGTGCGAGAGAGTGTGATGGAAGTGGTGGTTGTAAACCTTCATGCACACCACCTGATTGTTCCTACACTTCTATTGAGGAATGTCTGTATGGATGTAAAAATACTATTAATTGTTGGCAGGGATATTATTGTCCTGCAAAAACGTGTGGTGACACGTGTTGTTTAGCATGCATTGGAACAAGTTGTACGACATGGTCAGGATGTTTAAGGGAGGATATGGCGGGACCACAGACCTGTACATGGACAGATAAATGGGATGATTTAGGGTGTCTTATATTTGGTTGCGGTCCAGGAGAATGGTGTGAGTGGCCATGTTGTGTGACAGATAGAACATGTACTGAGACTTGTAGTTATAGTGACATGTGTACTTATGCATGATCATCTCAAATGTTTGAATTAGTTATTGTGTTTTTAGGCAGGCCAAATTAATAACAAATTATTTATTTAAGGAAGTGTAAATTATTTTCATGAGTAAAGGAATAGCCATCAACACGATTCTGTATTTGCTTTTAGGGGTACTAGTGGTTGGGATAGTGGTTTACTTGGTTTACACTTATGCGACTGGTTCAGGTATGGACATACAGGACTGTAGAACAAGAGTTCAAAACTGGTGTAATGGCTGTCAGATAGCTGGCTGGCCCGCTGGTTTTGGAAGCAAGGCGGTTGATAGTGATATAGGAACGTGTATCAGTGATTTTTTTGCCACAGGTACTATCAACCCTCTAGGTATAGACTGTAACCAAACGTACAGTACTCCCGGTGATACTAAAGACTTCTGTGGACAATTAACCTAATGAAAAATATTTATTTAAGGAAAAGGAAAGTATTGGTATGAGCAAAGGAATAGCTATTCAAACGATTCTGTATTTATTGATAGGGGTACTAGTGGTTGGGATAGTGGTTTACTTGGTTTACAGTTATGTAATGAATCCAATGTTACCCGAGACACAGTGTAGGACATTAGCAACCGCATG
>CAYFYJ010000004.1:0-15730 GCA_964347415.1 uncultured archaeon
CTTTGTGTCTTCTTTTGATGCAACTAGGTATCCCATAGTTGCTTTTCTCTCAGCAGCTAATACAACGCCGTCTTTACAAACGATTCCTACAGTCGTAGTTCCACTTTTTACACCTTTCATATCTCTCAAGGAAAACACCTCAGAATTGATTATTAATTTTTTCCATTAGCATATTTAAATACTTTGGTTTAATAGGCCTTTGCAAAATAAACAACTTCCTTCGCTTTTTTATTGCAACAAACGCAGTTTGAGAATGTTTTTTCTTTCTTGAATGGTATCGTTCTTATCGTTGCTCCTGTTTCATCTTTAATTTTTCCTTCACAGTCTTCATTGCCACACCAGCAAGCTCGGATAAAACCTCTTTCCCCGTTTAATACTTTCTTAAGTTCTTCATAATTTTTAACCATTCTTATATTTTCTCTTAATAACTTTCTTGCTTTGTTGAATAAAGAGCTTTGAATGTCTTCTAGAATTTTTGGTATCTTTTTATTTAGTTGACTTTCTTTTATTGTAATCTTTTTTCCGTTATCCCTTCGAACTACAACAACTTGCTTCTTCTTGACATCTTTAGGTCCGATTTCTATTCTTAATGGAATACCTTTCAATTCCCACTCGTTGAACTTCCATCCAGGAGTATATGCAGCTCTATCATCTAGAATTACTTTCAAATTCTCTAATCTTTTTTTGGCATCTTGACATTTCTTCAAAACTTTCTTCTTCTCTGTTGGTTTGTAGAAAATAGGTATTATCACTACATGAGTGTGAGCAATCTTTGGTGGCATTATCAGTCCTCTATCATCACCATGTGCCATTATTAAAGCTCCGATCATCCTCGTAGATACTCCCCAAGAAGTATTCCAAACGAATTTTTCTTTTTCAGATTTGTCCAAGAATTTTACGTCGAAAACTTTTGAGAAATTTTGGTTCAGATTGTGAGATGTTCCCATCTGTATTGCTCTTCCGTCAGGCATTAAAGCTTCAAGAGTAGAAGTCGTTAATGCTCCAGCGAATTTCTCTCTGTCAGTTTTCTTTCCGGTTAAGAGAGGTATAGCTAAGTAATCCTCGATAAACCTTTGGTATACTTTCAAGATATCCATCATCATCTTGTCTGCTTCTTCCATAGTTTTATGTGCTGTATGACCTTCCTGCCATAGAAATTCTGTCGTCCTGACAAAGAATTTTGTTGCTGATTCCCATCTAACGATGTTACACCATTGATTAATTTTCAAGGGGAGATCTCTCCAACTCCTTATCCATTTACTGAACATATGATAGATGATAGTTTCGCTCGTGGGTCTTATCGCCAATCTTTCCCCTAGTTTAGTATTACCACCCATTGTCACCCAAGCACATTCTGGCACAAATCCCTGGAAATGTTCTGCTTCTTTTTTCAAGAAACTTTCTGGTATGAATTGTGGGAAATAAACATTCTTAACCCCTAGTTTTTTGAAATCTTGATCCATGGTTTTCATTATGTTTTCCCAGAGAGCATAGCCATTTGGTTTAATAACCATGCATCCTTGAACAGGAGCATAATCTGCTAATTCAGCCCTTTGAACTACTTGCGTGTACCATTCCGGGAAATCCTCTTCTTTTTTGACTGTTATTCCTTCTTGTTCTGACATCCCATCACTTTAATTATATCATTTTGATATTATCATTCTATCCTTGTACCCTACCTTTTCATAATATTTTGTTAAGTTTTTGTGCAAGGACCCTCCTGTCATTTTACCACCCAAATGGGGATGCTGGGATTTGAACCCAGGTCATAGGCTCCCAAAGCCCACATACTAACCAAGCTATACTACATCCCCTTATTAGAAAATTAGTAATCTGAGTAGAAAAATCTAGAATTAGTTCACTCTGGAAAACATTCACCTGTCACATCAATCACAAGAAATTTAGATTAATCAAGTATTAAAAAGTTTCTATTTTGGTTTTTTAAATAAGCTATGATAACGATTATCAAATTCCTTTAAATTCTCTTTCTCATCCATGTAATGTGGGATAAAAAATAAAATGTAAGCTTTCTCTCTATTAATTGCAGAACCACTTAAACCTGCTTTATAAAATATGTCCGCCATTTCCATAGCATTCCATCTATGTGAAATTATCACAGGCTCCCAATATCTTTCAAATTCTCCTCTTCTTGATTTTACTGTCACTCCATAAAATTGTGTATCGCCTGGTTTCCCTTTACGTAATTTATAAATTACCATATCACCCGTTTCTGGCCAATATGCTGAATGTCCAGCCTTCCCCATAACTTTTTGAAATAATTTTAAATCACCATAGTGTTCTTGTTGTGCCATGCTATGTAATAACCATGAAAGTTGAGGGTTCTTTGCATAATCTCTAAATGGGGGAATTTTTAATATTGGTATCGGTTCCGATAGTTTTCTTTTTTCAAAATCAATGATTCTAACTTTTGTTTTTAAGTGTCTGCTTGGGAACAATCCAGGATCTGTAGCAACTAATTCTGGTCTTTTATACAATTCGGCGACAAGTAAATCATCGTCCTTCATCACATTTCTGATTGATTTTACAACTCTTGGTCGATTATCACTCGAAAAGTTTCCTAAAGTGTTGGTCATAAGAGTCAGAAAAACAGGTCTTTTTTCTTTTTTCAAAACCTTTCCCAATTTTTTTAAATGTAATAAATCATCCTGGATAAGTTCAGCATCCGGATGTCGTTCCTTACATAATTTTAACATGACTGGAGAATAATCTATACCAATCTTTCTCACTACATTGGGTATCTTTAAGTCAAAATCAGGACTGCCACCACCAATTCCGAGCCCCACTTGCACTTTATTTTTCCCAGGGAGATAATGCTGTAAGGCCCCTAGCATCATTTCTCGATCCTTGGACCCAACCAAGGTAGTCTTTTCCTGTTGTTCCACATATCCCTTACAGGCCTCTTCATTAAACCAAACTTCATTTCCAGACATTCTAATCCAAAAAGACAGTACTATGAGCCATATTTAAGGATTTCTATTCTGTAGCCACTAAATAATAGTTACATAATTTATTCAAAACTTTAGAGCAAAATAAAAGCCCACATTAATATTTTTACAGACATAATTTTACTGATGCGAATATCAATCCTGTCTGACCTACATTTTGGCTATGGTTGGAACACAAGGTTAGAAAATGATAGTTTTCAGAATGCGAAGGAAGCTTTGTCAAAATGTTTAGATTCAGATCTGATACTTATTGCTGGGGATATATTCGATTCTAGAAATCCAAGGACAGAAACTTGGGCCAAGACTTTAAAGATCTTGTCAAGACCGTTGTTATCTGAGAATAAAGGAGTTAAATTGATTGATAGTATAGATAAGGATTTGCCAGAAATATCGAAAAGGGCCCTATCTGCCGTTCCTGTTCTAGCATTACATGGAACTCACGACATGAGACCTAGAGATCAGACCAACGTTATCGAAGCATTAGAACAAACAGGATTCCTCGTACATTTACATTGTAACGGCCTAGTCTTTGAAAAAAATGGTCAGAAAGTCGCGATACAAGGTATGTCCGGTGTCCCAGAAAGATACGCAAAACAAGAAATGGATAAGTGGGACCCTAAACCTGTCGAAGGCTGCTACAACATACTGATGTTTCACCAGAGCATAGAACCTTATGTTTTTTCTCCATTAGAACCGCCCACACTCAACTTAAACAACCTACCGAAAGGATTCGACCTCATAGTTGATGGTCATGTCCATACTAAAAATTCAACCAAAATTGATAACACCCACCTCTTGTTAACAGGGAGCACTATAGTGACTCAATTGAAAAAAGAAGAGGCTGAAGTTGATAAAGGATTCTATCAGGTCGATACTGGACAAGAGACAAAAATGAATTTCATTCCCCTAGAGAACAACAGAAAGTTCTTCTACAAGGAATTGGAATTAAAGCCAGATGTCACTATAAGAGCTCAAATAGAAGGAATTCTGAACGAGACATTCAAAGCAGAATTCAGTAAAAAACCGATAATCAAGATAAAGATAATCGGTAAAGAGACTGGTATAATAGAGAAAGAGTTGAGGGAGATAGAGAAGAAATTCTCTGATAAAGCGATAATCTACTTCCAGAAAGAATTGGAATCCGAAGAGATGACTAAAAAAATCGAGTTATTGAGGAATCTAAGGGAGAGGAAATTATCGATCGAAGAGACTGGGTTACAGATACTGAAGAAGAATCTCGATGAGTTGAAATTCACATCCACCTTTGATTATGATAGTTTGTTCAGACTTTTGAGTAAAGGTGAGACTGATATGGCTTTAGACATTTTAACTGGTCAACAAAAGACCTTGTCTGCGTTTGGTGAAAAACATGATAACCAAAGTTAAGTTGAAGAATTTCCGTTCACATCTGAATTCAGAATTCAATTTCTCCAGTGGAACGAATGCTCTAGTTGGAATATTAGGGAGTGGGAAATCAAGCGTCATGAATGCTCTATGCTTTGGATTGTTTGGAACTTTTCCTGATCTACAAGGTAAAAAAATAAAGTTAGATGATTTGATAATGAACAAACCTTCTGTACAAGATCAGGCAGAAATAGAAATCGAGTTTAAAATCGATGGAAAAACTTACTCTGTGATGAGAACGATTGATCGTGGTAAGGGTACGACCTATTCTGAAATTAGGGAAGGTGATAGACTCCTGGACGCTCCAAACACGCAAAGAGTGACTGAATTGGTTGAAAAGACACTGAAGATAAACTATGAGTTATTCTCTAAAGCCATATACTCAGAACAGAATGCATTGGACTATTTCTTGAGGTTGCCTCGTGGGGAGAGGATGAAGAAGATTGACAACCTGTTAATGATCGACAAGTTTGAGAAGGCCAGGTCTTCTGCCGTTTCTTTGAGGAATAAACTAATCGAGAGAAAATTGGGTAAACAGAGTGTAATCGAACAGACTGATGTTAACAAATTGAGAAATCTCCTTGGAGAATTGATTCAGGACTTGGATAAACTGAGAAAGGATAAACTAGAAGTATCAGCCGAGACAGAGGCTTTGGAAAAACAAAAGAATGAGATGGAAGCGGAAGTTAAGAGACTCGAGCAACTCAACAAAGATTTGAACTATTACAAAGAACAAGAGAAATCGGTTGAATCAGCAATAGAAGAAGTGAAGAAATTCATCAAAGAAATTGATGACTTATTGAGAGGAAGAACGAAAGAAGACATAGAAAAAGGCCTGAATGTGTTTTCTCAGAAAATAAAAGAATTGGGGAATTCCATAGAAGAAAAGAGAAAAGACCAGGAAAAACTGACTGAGTTGCTATCAGAAACAAGGACAAAAATAGACTTTATAGAAAAAGACAAGAAGGCAAAACTGGAAGCAGATATTTCCAAAAAACTCTCTATCAAGGAAATGATCGATGAGATAAAGAAGAAATATGGTCAAAAGCCTCTGGAAAAAATGCAAAAACAAAAACAAGAAATGGATAAGTTGATCGAGAAAACAACTTCCCTTTCAACGAGATTATCAGAAACAAAGGAAACACTCGATCAAATTTATGAATTAAAGGATCATTGTCCTGTTTGTCAGTCAAAACTCACACCTGCCAAGAAGAAGAAATTAATAAAGAATCAGAAAGAGAGAATCAAAAAAATCGAGAAAGAGATTAAGGTTATAGAAAAAGAAAGAGGGGTGAAGGAGGAGACCTTCAAAGCGATCGAAGATGTGGCCGATAAGTTCAAACAATTCCTGATAGAGGTTGAAGGGTTGGACAAGATGCAGTCCCAATTAAAAGACTTGAAAAAGGTCTATTCAAAATCAGTTAAAACACTCGAATCTTATCAAAAAAATTTGAATAGTATTAAAATTAATATCCAAAACCTACAGAAGGAGACAGAGAACACTGAAGAAGATGAGAAGAAGTTATCCCTGCTCTATTCTCGGATCCCTGAGATAGTGAGGAAGAAAGAACGTTTGACTTATTTGAACACCAGATTGGAGGACGTGAGACTGAAGTTGACAGACATAAACAAAGGCTTGGAAGGACAGGATATCGAGAAGCTGAGGAAAGAATTCACTGAAGTTGTCAGTAAAAAGTCAGAGTTAGAGGAAAGACTGAAGAATTTGACTGAGATGTTCAAGGAGAAAGAATCTAGGAAAAAAGAAGAAGAGGAAAAAATAAAGATGGTCGAGACTCAGAAACAGGAAGTCGTGAAGTTAGAAAAGATTGTTAAAGACTTGAAAATATTCGAGAAAGCATTGGAAGGGACACAGGCTCAGTTGAGAACAGAGTTCATAGAAGCCGTTAACTATACGATGAGTCAGATCTGGACTAACCTTTATCCTTATGAGGATTTTGTTGGCATAGGTTTGAACATCGAAGGAGGAGATTATGTATTACAGTTAAAGACACGAGCAGGGGGGTGGGTCAATGTAGATGGTATTGCCTCTGGTGGCGAGAGGAGTCTTGCCGCTTTAGCTTTAAGGATTGCTTTTGCACTCACACTTGCCCCTAACCTACAGATTCTTGTTCTTGATGAGCCCACCGCTAACCTGGATTCAAACGCGATTAAAATGTTAGGAGAAACACTGAGAGAGAGAATCAATCAATTCATTAACCAAACATTCTTGATAACCCATCAAAGGGAATTGGAAAGTGCTGTTTCAGGTTATGGGTATCGTTTAGAAAGAGATAAGGCAACAGATGAAGCGACTAGAGTTTTTAAATTGAATTAGTAAATTCATCTGTTTTTCAAACTTTCTAAAAAACTATAATACCAACCAAAAAACAAACATAAACCTACTTCTCATATCTAATTTTCAAATAGAGTTGGTAGAAAACTGTGATTATAAAAATGATATTCATCACGATAATGGGCATTCCTCCGATTAGAACTCCATAGATTATCCAAAACATCGTCCCGATAATAGTAGCGATAACCATTCCTAGAGATATATCTTCTACACTTTTTGTTTTATAGGATCTGATTAATTGAGGAATGAAACTAATCATAATGAAAATCCCACCAAGATAACCGATAATTTCTTCAATCATAATGGAATATAAATCGTGTTAAAATATAATAAGTTTTTATTTTCTATCATTAATATCCAAATTATGAAGTTCATAAAAAATCATCCGGCATTGTTCATGCCGGATATAAAAGCGCTCGTTATAGCAGATTTACATATTGGTATCTCTTACGAACTCTACAAATCCGGAATAAACATACCGAGTCAAGTCAAAGAGATGAAAAAGACTATTGAAAAGTTGATAAAACAAACGAAAGCAAAAAGACTGATAATACTTGGGGACATCAAACATGATGTTCCTGGTATAAGTGTTCAAGAAATGAGAGAAATACCAGAGTTCTTGGAATCATTGTCCAAAAAAGTTAAACTTGATATCTGTTTGGGAAACCACGACACTTATCTCAAGAAAATTCTCCCAGAGTACATAAAACTCCATGGAGCAAAAGGGTTCAAGATCAAAAAATTTGGTTTTAACCACGGGCATGCTTGGCCTTCTAAAGAACTGATGACCTGTGATTATCTGATAATTTGTCATACTCATCCAACGATTCAGTTCACAGACAAATTCGGTTACAGGATTGTAGAACCAGTTTGGATTAAGAGTAAGATAGAGCAAGAAAAAGTAGAAGAAAGATACAAAATCAAGAAAACAGGTAAATTGGAAGTCATAATCATACCTGCCTTCAATCATTTGTTAGGAGGAACGCCTGTTAACGTCAAGACAACTAGCGATGAACTTTTAGGGCCTTTGTTGAAGAATGAGTTTATCGATACATCTAGGGCTGAATTGTATCTATTGGACGGGACTTATCTTGGAAAGTTGAGAAACCTCAAATTCAGTGATTACCGTGTTTAATTCCTCATAAACGTTACTAGTTTCATCAATAATTTCCCTCCATCCCAAAAATAAATACGTAAAATTAAACCAATTTCCATTCCTTCAACAACTGTTTTTCATCATCATGTAGTCTATCCCAGATTTCCCTCAAACTTCCTACAGTACTTCGAGTGATAACCGACATCAGAGTATCCCCTTCATTTATCTGTCTGCCAATCGTTGGTTCCTCCATAGATATAGCAACTTTATCCCCAGTATTTGCAGAAGGAATAATCTTCCCTTCTTTCTCGATGTTTTTTATCTTTCCCACATCTTTACCATCCTCTTTCTTCATAGGGGTGTTCGGTTTGACAACTCCTGCCAATACCTCAACTCCAAAGACCGCAGGTTTTCTTTTCCTAAAAACAAACCCGGGCAAAATCCTGAACTTACAAGGACGTACTACTTTCTCGAGTTTATCCAACTCTCTCCTCTCTTTTTTCTCAGAACACCATTTCTGATAATCCTCAATCAAACGATAAATGATGTTATTCTTAAAGATCTCAATCTTGAGATCTCTTGCCATAGCTTCAGCATCTGGTAAAACTCCTACATTAAAAGCCAAAACAACTTTCTTCAAGTCATCTTTTAAAGGATGCAACTCGATTATATCTTGTTTTACCACAGAGCCTACTTCTGCCTTTTTTATTGGAATCTCATTCTTCTGTAGTATCTTTATCAAAGCTTCTAAACTTCCTAATGTGTCCGACCTCGCTATAACACCTTCCCCTTCTTTAGAGAATTCTACTTCTTCCATTTCTTTTTGAACGGTTTTCTTTGCTTCATCTACTTGAGATTGGTTCGACACACAAATGATTGGACTTCCGGCTATCACGGTCTCAAGGCCAGGCGCAGAGATCTTTATTCCAGCAGCAGCATGAACTTCATTCACGGAATCAAACTTTTTCTCAACTCTCAATTCCTTTAAAACAGGGGGTCTGAGTAATGCTTTTATCTTCGTGACTATAGGTTCTTTTCCTCCTATGACCAAATAATCGCCACGTTTTACGGTCCCGTCATAAATTATAGCATCTATCGTTGTTCCAAGACCCGTAACTTCTTTTATTTCTAGAACCGTTCCTCTACATCTTTTTGACAATTCTAATCTGTCTTTCAAGAAAGCTTGTGATAGGCCAGCTAACATCATCAACAACTCTGGAACGCCTTCACCAGTCTTCCCTGAAGTAGGAACTATAGCTATCTGTTTCTTAAAATTATCAACCCTATCAAACCTATCCGCCTCAAAACCGCGCATGGATAACTGTGAGACTAGGTTGTAAACCCTTTTTTCTAAATCATCCTGAACACCTTCACTCTGTTTTTTAAAACTATCCATAAAACATGCATTCTGGTATGGATACCACCCAGGAACCAAATCTGTCTTAGTAGCAGCAACTAAAAAAGGAGTTTTGAACTGTTTCAAGAATTCCAGTGATTCATCTGTTTGTGGTTGAAACCCCTCATTTATGTCTATGACTAAAATAGCCAAATCAGCGACCGACCCACCCCTTCTTCTCAAAGTCGTAAAAGCCTCATGACCAGGAGTGTCTATGAACAACAAGCCAGGAATATCAATCCCTATCTTAAGTCTTTCTAATAAAGGACCGCAGAATTTTTTCACTATATCGATAGGAATGAATGATGCTCCAATATGCTGAGTTATACCTCCAGCCTCTCCAACCTGAACAGTTGTGCCTCTAATCGAATCTAACAAGAGTGTTTTCCCATGGTCTACATGACCCAACATTGAAACGATAGGTTGTCTCATACCGAACACCTATTTATTATTTTAAGTCAAGATTTAATTTGTGATGCGATGGCTTTAACTCTTAATGATATTAAACCAATAGGTTTATGTATTACTACTCAAGAACTTTTTGATACAAAAAGATTTTTATACAACTATTGTGACGGCCTGATACTCAGAAGTAAAGATGCCAACCTAGTAAACAATCTCACAACGTTCAAGAGAGAACTTAACAGTATGAGAACACAAATTAAGTATTTGTCTGGGTACAAAGCAATAATCACGAGTAACATCGACAAAATACTCGGGATTGCTACATCGAGATATTCGAAAGATGAACCAAGGGCGGTAGAGCAGTTGGTAATGAACGGAAAAAACATGATTAAAAAGATTCTAAGCGCGAATAACTTCGAGGATATATTAGCCATGGAAGGCGAATTCAAGAGCAAGATAACTCTACCAGTCTACGAATTGTTCATAAAGAGTTTGAAGAGGTCTAAGATAAATGTTATTTAAAGACTTCTCCTGTTTCTTCAGACCAGAACAATAAATCCAATTCAGCCAAAGGAATATCAACTTTCTCAGAGAATTTTCTCATTTCTTCTTCTATGTTTAAGTATTGTTTTTTGCTCAGAGTTTTTGGCATCCCTGAAATAATTCCATATTTCACAAGGTTTTTTAGAACATGTCTGTCTAATATCGCTAAATCACAATTCAAGCCTATATTCCTCAAAAAATGACTGGCTAACTTGTACCCAAATCCCTTAACATTATTTACTAACCACTCTCTTCTACTAAAAGCCGATCCGTGTTTCAATTTACTCTTTATGTTAAACTTTCCGTTCTGTGAAAAAGATTTTCTTGCTTCTACTATGTATTTTGCTTTATTCTCTGGGAATCTTACACCTGTTAATTCTTTCAGTATTTGTTTTTCATTTCCATGGAAAAGAATACCGTTTTTAACCATATTCCTTATGGCTTTATCAGCCAGCCTTGCTTTTGATTGAGGAACTAATAAACAAAAGCATAATTCAACAAAAATATCTTTATCTGGTTTTTTCCAAACTTTCCTAAAATCTTCCAACCTTTCTTCTATTTCAGATTTTTTTTCCATGTAGGACTTCTTCAATTCAAATAACTGCATAATTTAATATAGCATTAGAATAAATTCATATTATGATCGAAAGAATCACTTCTGGCATCCCGGGATTGGATGAATACATGAAAGGTGGTTTTGTTAAAAATTCTGTTAATCTTCTTTCTGGTGCCACTGGTACTGGTAAAACTATCTTCGGTCTGCAGTACATTTGGCAGGGCTTACAGAAAGGGGAGAATGGTGTTTATATTACCCTCGAACAAGAAGCATCGGATATATTCGCCGATGTTGAAATCTTCGGCTGGGATTTTAAAAAATATATAGACCAGAAAAAGTGCGTTATCGAATACCTTTCATCATGGAATCTGGAAGAACTACCATTAATAGTCATGGATAGAATAAGCGAGATCAATGCTAAAAGATTTGTTCTAGATACCATAAGTCTTGTTGCTTCTGAGTTAGAGCCCGAAAGGATTCGATCAGAAATATCAGAATTCTTGAATAAACTCAAACACTCTGGTGCTACAAGCCTTTTGATATGTGAAATACCTGAAAATTCCAAGGCTTTGAGTACGTTCGGAGTAGAGGAATATCTTGTTGATGGAATCATAGTCTTAAGCTATCTTGAATTTGCTGCTGGTGGTTCTCCTAGGAGCTTACTCGTCAGAAAAATGAGAAGAACAAAGCACGGTTCGGACATTTATCCGTTTAAAATCACAGATAAAGGCATTGAACTTAAATAGAGAATATTAATGAAAAATGAAGATTTTGAGTTACCACTTAAGAAGAAAAAGAAATATAGAAGAAGATATAAGAAAGGATTTACCAGAAAGTATAAAAAGTATCAAAAATAAACAAAATGCGGGGATTATATGGAGACTATTAATAATTTAGTTAAGGCATTTATCGGTGAGAGTCAAGCAAGAAATCGTTATAAGTTTTATTCAAGCATCGCTGGAGGAGAAGGCTTTGAACAGATTTCCGAAATTTTTCTAATTACTGCTGACAATGAAAAAGAACACGCCAAAAGACTGTTCGAGCATATAAACGAATTGAAGAAAGACGATAAAAGTTTAGATGAAATCAAAGTTGAGGCTGTAGCCCCAACAATTCTTGGTAGCACTACCGACAACCTAAAAGCCGCGATTGCCGGTGAAAACTATGAACATACAAAAATGTATCCAGGATTTGCTGATGTTGCTGAAAAAGAAGGCTTTCCTCATATTGCTAAGAGGTTAAGAGCGATTGCTGTGGCAGAAAAACATCATGAAGAGAGATACCAGAAACTTTTGAAAGAAGTAGAAGCAGGAACTGTCTTCAAGAAAGAGAAAGAAGTATGGTGGGTTTGTCGCGAATGCGGTTATGTTCATTCCGGAAAAGAACCACCAGAGAAATGTCCTTCATGTGACCATGATAAGAGCTTCTATCAAATAAAATGTGAGGAATATTAAAGGGATAACATGACAGAAATAAAACAAATCTACAAATGCAATATTTGCGGAAACATAGTTGAAGTTCTACATGCAGGCGTAGGAACGCTTGTATGTTGTGGTCAACCGATGGAACTACTTAAAGAAAAGATTGAGGATGTCGGTCTAGAAAAACATGTTCCTGTGATAGAAAAGACAGAGACAGAAATAAAAGTTAAAGTTGGATCAGTACCCCATCCGATGGAAGAAAAGCATTATATCGAATGGATAGAAATAATCACCGATGGCAATATTCACAGAAAGTTTTTGAAGCCTGGAATGGAACCAGAAGCAAAGTTTAATGTAGAGGCAGAAAAAATTGAAGCAAGAGAGTACTGTAACATCCACGGGTTATGGAAATCGTCTTAGTGTTACTTTTTTATCTTAATACATTGAACAGGGCAGACATCAACAGCTTCTTGATTACATCCAATCTCATTCAGCTCAGTTTTCTTTGCATGTGCCTTGTCCCCTTTCATCTCCCAGTTATCTGAGCAGACTGACGCACAGGCACCACAACCTATGCAAACGTTTTTATCATGTTCAATTTTAAACTTAGCCACTATACCACCTCTTAATTATTTATTCAAACCCCAACCTTTTCTTTGCTTCTTTCGACATCTTATCCGGAGTCCAAGGTGGATTCCAGACGAGTTCAACTTTAACTTCTTTAACACCCTTTACTTTCTTTACTTTTTCTTCTACATCGTTAACCATGAAAGCATGCATAGGACAACCAGGAGTAGTAAGAGTCATCTTGATATGGACCTTATCATCCTTGACTTGAACATCATATATTAGACCCAAATCAACCAAACTTACCCCTATCTCTGGATCATAACAATTCTTCAAAGCCCTCATCACATCTTGTTTAGTTACCATACAATCATTTTTGCATTGCTTGTATAAATCTCTCTATCGATCTATCATAAGTCTTCTCTACTTCAGGCGGAAAACAACAAGCGGGCAATTCTCTGTTTTCTAGATGATGTTTTAGACATTCGCAGCACATACCTTTTCTACTACAGTTTGGATAAGTACACGGACAATCTTTTACGTTTTCGGGTCGTTTACATTCCATTCCATCACTCCTTTAAATATTAATTCCAGATATTAATTTTATGAATTCCTCAAAAAAACTTATTATTTTATCTTCAGTATTTTTTATTCTTATATTTTTAAATATCGAGGTCATATCTGCAAAATCCTATTCTTACCCATACATAACTATGTCTTTAAAAATTGGTAGAAATGGTTCAATAATCATTTCTCAAGAAAGGGCATACGATTTTAGGGGTGATTTTTCCTGGGCATTCTTAAATCTTAAAAAAGAAGGCGCGAGTGACATAGATTTCATAGAAATAAGAGATTTAGATACAGATGAATTACTTCAATATGATATTGAAGAAGATGAAAATCACGTCAAGGCAACATGGAATTACAAAGCTAAAGATGAAATAAAAAAATTCCTAATCGTCTATGAGATAAAGGATGCAGTCAAAAGATATAATGATGTCGCTGATTTTTACTGGAAAGTTATAGAAGATGAACACGAATCTATAAGAAACTTCAATGCCGAAGTCAACCTACCAGAATCATCACCAGATCTCTTCAAATTATTCGTTCATAGTGCGACTAAACCTGGGACTATGACCTTTTCTGATGATTACAAGAAAGTATCGGTTGTAATGCAGGATATTCCCAAAAATCGATTCGTCGAATTCAGGTTGCTCACTTCACCTTCTATTTTCAGTGATGTTAAATTGATCGAAGAGAAAAAATATGAAAGCGTACTCAATGAAGAAAAGTTAAATCTTATTCAAAGCTCAATCTCTGAATCCGCTGGTAACATATTCTTTTACCCGATTCTCACAATCCCATTGATAATCGTCTTTCTTTATTTTTATTTCAAGTATGGTGTTGAACCTAAGGTCAAATACAAAGGAATTTATGAACGTGACCCGCCCATGAAGATTCCTCCCATGGCTTTAGCTCATCTGGTAGGGGGAAGATTTGAAAAAAAAACAAGAGGTTTTATAGCCACGATCTTTGATCTAGCAAGAAGAAAATACCTAAACGTTAAAGAGGAGAAAAAAACACAACTTAAGTTTTTTGAGAAAAACGAGCAGAGGTTCATCCTCACGAAAAAAGGAGAGAAAGAATTGACTTCTCCCAAAAAATTATTGGATTTTGAGTTATCTGTCCTGAAATTCCTGTTTCAAGTCGTACCATCTGGTAAGAGTATAAAAAAAATCATGATTTTAAAAAGGATCTATCCAGAAGTAACTTCATCTGACATCATTGATTGGAACAGAAAAAAAAGGTTAGGATTATCTTTTATAAGTTCATTACATGGACAGGCGGTTTCCTGGTTTGAATCAAAGCATTTTAGAATTTATACAAAGTTGAGTATGGCCAAAAGAAATTTGTTCTTGATAGTTTCTATAACTTACCTTGTCTTAATCAGTGTTTTTTTAATACTAATTAAAGCAGTTTTTATCCCTTGGATTATAGTTGGAGGCCTGATAGTTGGATTACTTTTAATTTTTGCTTCAATCCCCATCTTAAGAAAAACTCCAGAGGCAACCCTGGAATTAAAAAAATGGAAGGCCTTTAGAAGATTCATTACTGATTTTTCGGCGATGAAAGACGCTCCAACCACTTTAATACATATTTGGGATGAATATCTTATCTATGCCGTTGTGTTAGGTGTTGCTGTAAAACTCTTAAAAGTTTTGAAAAGACTAGCAGAGGAACAACATGTAACTTTTGCTGCTGCTGGATGGTATTATGGAACTGGGGTAACAAGAGCCCCGACAGGATTAATGTCTCCAGAATCGTTCTCTTCACTCGTGAGCAACCTATCCGGAACTATAAGTGCTTTGAGTTCATCTACTTCAGTAGGAGGAGGATTTTCAGGTGGTGGTGGCGGTGGTGGAGGAGGCGGAGGTTATGGCGCGGGTTAAACATTTGATTAAAAATTACTTCAGTAACTCTTCTCCCCTACTTTCTGCTTTTCATAATCTCTAAACTTTGAACTGTTGTCATATGGTGGGTAGAGGCAAGTTTCAGCAAGTTCTACTCTTAACTGGGCACATTTGTCTATATAAGTGCATCCACTATCTTCGTTTTCCAGAGTTGCCATAAAATTATATTTTTAACGTTAGATATTTAACTCTCACACACAAAGGAAAGTCGGGCGTTAAATCATAATTCTTATCTTCTTCTATTTTTTACTCGGTTTGTATTTCTCCCCCCATTTATTTTTGTTAGCTAAACCAATTACGAAATATATCAAGCCTAAAATATACAATACAGTGATATCTGCGGCTATCCCTATTATAAGCCATATGAGTCCCATATAAAAAAAGGATCGGTAATTCGTTTCTCTTTGTTTTATCTTTTTTGATTTTAGAATAGCAAGTCCGGCAGCCATTAAACCCAAAACAATGATGACAACAATTATATACAGTTCTAACACTCAAATCACACTATCATATTTCTAAGAAATTAATGGACCCAGTAATTTAAACGTTTTT
>CAYFYJ010000005.1:0-18361 GCA_964347415.1 uncultured archaeon
CATCCCCGTATCTTGAATGCCATGCTGATATCAATTCCACTTCTTCACCGTCAACAAATAGTTTGACAGTATCGATGTAAGAATGTTCTGGTAAGGTTGTCTCTTTCAATAGTAAGGAAAAAACTCCTCCTTCTGCAACTGGCTTTGTCTTTAATACAATTTCATCTACGACATCATCTTCAGAATGAATCCTAGACTTTCTTTCTTTGACATAGTCTTTGCCATCATAAACGAACAGGGTTGGGCATCCGCCCCCACCAGTAGACCGCCTACAATTGCCAGTAGAACTAGAACAATATGTGTAACCACAACACTCGTCGTGTGAAGCACATGGGTCTCCTTCTGGAGTGCAAGGATTAATCACTAAATCTACTCTGTCAGATTGTGAACCACTTACACAGGCATAGTACGAGAAGGTGCCTAGGGTTTCTCCGTTGTCGAATTCGCAATATTCAGTATGATAATTAATATAACTTTGACATGCAATATCTCCACTACAGGAATCCTGTCTCACATAAACATACTCACCCATAAAAGAACCCAAATTAGATATTCTTGCTTTAGTGCTTCTGGTGGTATAGCCCGGATTTGGAGTAAAATTTAAAGATACTCCTCCAACAGTGTACACAGTGAGTGCTTCACTATCATATTCTCCTGTGTCAAGAGAACGACCATCACCAGTTAAATCCACACATGCATAGTATTCGTGGTCACCGGCTTGATCTGGTGCATTGAAATTACAGGAACAACCTGAACCAGATGCAAAACAATCGCATATTTCTGTTCCATCACAAGAATCTTTTTTAATGTAAACAGTTTCACCATCACAATAACTCAAACCGGTTACGGAAGCAGTGACAGTACTTCCTTTGTAAACAGGATTTGGTGAAAGAGATACTTGTACACTACCTGAGCAAAAATAAACAGTAGCAGTAGTATTACTAAACCATGACTGTGATTGGGCGCTAATAATAAAAAGAGAAACATTATAAATACCCGGGTCGCTATAAGTATGTGTTACTCTTTCCTCATAGCCCCATGAACCATCACCGAACTCCCAAATAAACCATAAGACGTCTCCGTCAGGATCATAAGAACCTGAACCATCAAAAGTTATAGTAT
This sequence comes from uncultured archaeon, assembly GCA_964347415.1. GTDB lineage: Archaea > Aenigmatarchaeota > Aenigmatarchaeia > CG10238-14 > CG10238-14 > CAYFYJ01. The sequence continues at coordinate 1,123 of CAYFYJ010000005.1, forward strand.
TCCCACTCTCATTCACATAAGGGCCGTTTGCATCTGCAATTGGTTTGTAGGCGTCAGCAATGACTTTAATATCATCTAGGTAAATGCCCTCATAATCATTGTATAACTCATCCTCACTTTCGAAATTTAAAGAAAAATGAAGAATTCTTCCCCAATGATCTAATTGAAACATACTCTTAACGAATTCACCATTTGTTGATCTATTAAAGGAATCCATTCCCATGCCACCCCAGGGCATACCATCCAACCAAATTTGGTAGTTGAAGAAATCGGTCCAACGTTCTCCCCCTTGGGGCTCCAAATCGATAGAATAATTAACGATTAGATAGATGTCAGTGTAATCTGTTACATTGATGGGAGGTGATATTAAAGAACCATTATTCTCAGTTCCAGTATCATAATTCCATTGATCTTCTATACCATAATACCAAGAATGAGTTGGACTTGTAGAACGATGTTCTGTTATATGCCATAATACAGGGTCGTCTCCTCTCGGTGTTTCATTCCATACAACTACCCAACTTCTGTTCCAACCATTGGCACCACTTTCCATATCATCTTCAAACAATACGATTCCTGTAGTTGTTGTAGTGGAAACAACGTTAGAAACATTCGATGGGTTATTATGGTCATCATAAGATTTTATAGCAAAATAGTAAGTAGTTTCTGGGAAAAGAGAACTTAAAGTTTCATTTATTTGAGTTCCAGCAGGTATATAATACCTATAAAAGGTATATTTTTCTGCAGAACCAAAGTTGGTCTCATTGATTGGGACGGTTGAATATGCTATTTCATAATATCTCATACTCCCTTCCATTCCGTCATCACCAGGGACAGTCCATTCCAATCTAACAGTTGTTCCTTTCGTATTTATTACAGACAAATCTGTTATAGCAGACGGAGGGATTGTATCAGGAAGTGTATCAACATAATACTTTGGTTGGAAGGTACAATTACCATAAGCTAATTTAAAATATCCATCACCGTTCCACGTACTTCCCCAACTATTTCTTATTATCCAATAATTCCCTGTATCATTATAACCGACAAGAACTACTGCATGGTTAATCAAGCCATTAGAATTGCATGTAAAAATTCCTTCGCTGTTAAAACTACCGCCATAAAACATGTATATTACAATCGGTCCCTTTGTTGTCAGACACTTTTTCTCGTCACCACAATATTGAAGAGGATCCCAATGAGCAATCTTGAATACTCTGTCTTCCCAATCTGAACATTTGTTTGAACAAGGCTGGTCAATGGCAGTATACGGAAAGCAAGGTTCATCAACTATTCCTGTGTCTTCCGCATAATCTAGCGCATGATTACTCCATCCTCCGCCACAACTTCCTCCTCCACTACAGGATAAAACATCTTGCTCTGAAAGATTCAGATCTAGATTAGAATTATTGTACTCGATGTTCGCGTCCCCCTCTATGGCTCCAACTGCGGCAAAATCCCAACAACTTCCACAACCACCTTGATTTTTAACGATAGTCATCCAATTAGTGTCGTTTACATCCCTCCAATCAAAATAAGATGGAAGTTCACTTTCTCCTTCAGTTGTAGTTATAATGTTTGTTTCTTCTTCAGGAGGTATGCTTTCTTCCTCAATTCTTACTCCAGATTCTTTCAATATTTCATTTAAGTTCATCAGGTCTGAAACAGAACCAATCTCTCTTTTATTTTCAACACAAACCGCATATTCCCAGGAATAAGGATTTTTCCCATCACTTTTCGTTTTTGTATCGTATCCATATATTGCACAATAGGAATATCTCTTTTCACATTTACCTGCGAAAAACTCCCATTCATCACATTCCTTTTTGTTTGGAAGTTTACAAATTCCTTTTTCTCCTTGTTCTGCTTTAATTATCTTGTATTCATACCCTAAATCCCCGCAATAAACAGCAGCTGGATTTGGAATAGCATTAACGATTGAAACATCTAAAATTACCAAGAACACAATGATTAGTAGTATCCTCAACAACTTCATGTATTAATTATTTGATTTACTTGAAGAAAAACTTATTATTCCAACCCTATGTATCCATTCGCAACTTTCACAGAATCAACCCAAACTATTGTATTGAGTCCGGCACTAGTGTACACATTACCCAAAGCTATTTTTGTTGCATCACCAGCACCACTAGTATCCAAACCAGTTATAGTTATAACTTCGTTACCATCGAACCAAACTCTATATTCACCGTTTGTTGCATGTTTAACGAATTTAATTTCGAAGGGATACCAGGTATTGACATCCATTGATATAGGATAGGAAAATGTGGAATCTGGATAACCTGATTGTAAATGTAACGTAAGTCCATGAGTTCCTGTCCATTCAATAATTAATCGGGCAATTAAACTTCCCCAGCCACCTGAACCATAACCCAATCTTAAAAATCTGAATTGACCACTTGTAGTCGGTAATTCAGAAAACCTGAAGTATCCTCTGACAAAAACTGTTGTTTGTCCTGTAAAATCTTTGTAAACAAAATCATTCGACGAATCGCCTTCAAGACTGTGAGTTCCCTCATACTTTTGGGTTGAAACAACAGTTGGTGTCCCTATTATTCCAGTCCAATTATCAAAATCTTCTAATTCAAAACTGTCTTCAAAAATATAACCTGATAGTATAGTCGTCGTGGTGGTTGTTGTACTCGAAGTTGAAGTAGTAGTTGTTCCTGGGATCGTAGTCGTGGTTGATGTGGTTGGTATTCCGGGAACTGTTGTTGTAGTAAGACCTACTTTCATGTGTAATACATTTTCAGAGGGATCATAGAACCATTCATTTGCTGATATGGGCGAAGTTCCTTCTGTCATCTCTATTCCATTTGCTTTTACTGCCTGGGGTTTTTCTTCAGAATGGACTTGTATTACTTGATCTGTTGTGATATCAATATTAAACGATACTTTATTATCAGAAGGGTAACCAGTCACATAATTGACAACATTTACTAGATCCGAAGTTATACTGACTGGTATAAACTTTATCCAAAAATTTGGAATGAAGAATTCTAAGACATTGTATTGCAAATCATACATACCAGGCCAAAGTCCTAGGACATAGTTACCATCTACAGTACGATCAGAAGTATTAACCTGACTCGTTCCCTCATTGTACAAGATGACATCGGCTTCGATCATACTAGTTGCGTTCCTCAATTGACCCGAGATTGTGACTTGACCTGTTGGAATTGTTGTAGTTGAAGGTATGGTCGACTCAGCTTTAATCAAATAAACTGAGTATGGTTTAAGTGTTAAATCTAAACGAGAATCTGTACCTGAGTACAGAGAAGAACTAAAATCATGATCAGAACTCGATTCATAAACAGTTATGTTTTTGGTGCTTGGGAAATTAACCCGAACATCTCTAGATGTCAGATAACTGTTAGTTAATTGAACGATAGTGTTGCCATCGGGGTTTTTGACCGACAAGAATGAAATAGTTGAAACATCATCATCAATATCTGAATTAATCTTTAACCTGTCTCCATAGAATTTTAGATTATTTTCACCGACAAGTTGATAGTATTCTCCTATTGGTGTGAATGTTTGATCAGAGGAATTATATAATCCATGCCACAAGGCACCTGTCGTATAAAGTATGTTGAAGGGAAAATGAACTTGAGCTTTTACATCATAATCTAAAAGAACTTTTATTTCTTTTGCTTTTTGGATAACATCTCTGTAATCCCATTTTATCTCTGTTTTCCATATCGACGACTCTGTCATCATTAATGGTTTATCGCCGCAGCCGTATTGATCGAGTAATTGTTTATAATTATCCATATGACTTGGCCACGTTTCGGGTGGCCAATCATAAGTATGAAAACTATAAATGTCGATATAATCACTTGCGTTTACACAAATCTCTTCTATAAATTGAACTGTCTGATCCCTATCAAAGAATTGGGGGGCTATCCCACTAAGCGTAGGAGCAAGTATTACAGCATCCGGATCAGTGTTTTTTATTTTTTGGGAGACATTGACTAAAAACTCTCTATATTCTATTATAGTCCCGTGCCAACGATAGTCTCCCAAGTTTGGTTCACCCCAAATCTCATAATAAGTTGCATCGTCCTTTACATGATTTACTGCGATTTCTACCAATTCCAAATATTTTGTCATATTCGTGGGTGGGGCATAGTTCGTTCCATCTCTCGATAACCATGTTGGCATGAAACCAACTATCATATCTGGTTCTACGTTATTAGCCTTGACAGCATCCATCCATCTGTCCAAGTTAATAAAGTCTGGTATCTCATTGTCTTTAAACACAGTGTGTAAGAGCATGTCTACCACACCGAATGTAATTCCACTTTTTGGAAGACCATCAAAACGAACATAATCATTAGGCCTCCATATGTGTAAATTCGCACCCCAAGTAAATTCAGGAACTGTTCCAACAACCTCTTCTGTAATGTTAATATAGCTTGCTTGAGAAGTGCACAAAGTGGGGGAAAATAAAATCAAAAACAAAAATGATAGAACTATCAAAAATTTCTTCATGAATTATCATTTGGTTTACTTGAAGATTAATTTTAAGATATTAATTCCTTTAATGAAAATATAGAGTGTGAATTGATGATACAAAGAATTCTAAAACCCAAGGATAAACCTGTTATCATTGTTGATACCAGGGAGAATAAATCTTCTATAAAGAATTATCTAGAGAGTTTAAATGCAATGGTCAAAGTACTGCCACTAAAAGTAGGAGACTTCATCTGTTCAGAGAGGGTTTGTGTTGAGAGGAAGACTGGCGACGATTTTATATCTTCTATCGTCGACGGCAGATTATTCAAACAAGTGGAAGAGCTGAAAGATAATTTTTCTAAACCCATCATCTTAATAGAAGGTGATTATTACAAGGGTGGCATGAACGAGAGTGCGATAAAATCTGCTTTAGCCGCAATCATCCTCAACTATGGAATCCCAGTCGTCATGACTAAAGATGAGGATGAAACTGCTAGAACTATATTCTGGCTTGCAAAAAGGGAGCAGATAATTTCTAATATTGGAATAGGGATAAAGGGGAGGAAAAAACCTAAGAGATTGAAAGATTTACAAGAACATGTGGTTACTGGGTTGCCTGGAGTTTCTGTTGTTCTATCGAAGAGAATATTAAGGAAATTCAAGACGATTAAGAATGTTGCAAACGCTAAGGAGAAAGAATTGATGGAAGTCGATGGTGTAGGCAAAGTCCTGGCTAAACGTTTGCATGAATTACTAAACAAAGAATACGGAGGGAAAGCTTGAAGAAGCCCATCATAGTCGGGTACGATCCTGGAACAACTGCAGCCTTAGCGATAATAGACACTAAAGGAGAAATCTTATTCTTAAAATCGAAGAGGAGTTTCAAGAGGGGAGAAATAATAGACATAATTACTGACATCGGAAAACCGTTATTGGTAGCAGGAGACAGACGTCCTATCCCAAAAAGTGTTGAAAAAATGGCACGTACTCTTGGGTGTAGACCTTTCTATCCTAGGAAATCTTTGTCAGTTTCTGAAAAGAATTGGATAGTTCGTGAATTCAAGGATGAAGTAGAAGACAATCATGAAAAGGATGCTCTAGCTTCTGCCTTTTACGCATTCAAACATTATTCAAGACTGTTCAAGAGAACACATGATATCCTAGAATCACAGGGTTTGAGTAGATTGTACGACAAAGTACTTAAAACAGTGGTTACTGGTGACATCGAAAATATAGCCGAGGCGATTAATACTATATTAAAAACAAGGGAAAGAGTTCCTAAGGTCGATAAAAAAATTATCGTTGAGAAAAAGACTTTGGACAAAACTGTTTCTAGGTTACAAGAAAAGATAAAACGACTGGAAAGGGATATCGAGATATTCAAAAAATTGAACGAGAAATTAAAGAAAAGATTGAGGATTAGTGAAAAAGATATTCGACAGTACAGAAAAAAACTCGAAGAAAAGATTGATTTGGATTCACTGGCTTCTATAAAAAAGGAAACCGATCGATTGAAGAGCGAATTAAAGGAATCGATCGAATCAGTTGAAAAATTACGACTTTTCAGGAAAATCGAATTAAAGGGTTATTATCCGATTGTTGAACTGGAAGAGGTAAGAGACAACATAACCAAAGATTTAGATGAGATTCTAGATTTAGAAAATAGAATCATTCTTAGTGAAAACATAGGGAACGCACAAATACTGAACGATTACAATATCAAGGCCTTGATATCCTTGGAAAGCCCGGGTGAAGGAATACTAGAAAGGGTTGATTTCCCTGTGATAATCAAAAAAGATATTTCCATTGAAAAAATGAAAAATATATCAGTAGTTCGAAAACAGGAATTGGAAGAATGTATAAAAAAGGCAAGAAAAACTGGTTTCATCCAGTTGTTAAAGGCTCACAAAAAAAGAAGATTTTAAAAGATGTTTTCATATTCTTGATAAAATTTAACTTGTTGCTGATACCGTTCTATGCGATAATTTACTTTGATTTATCTTTCTATCCGCTACAGGTTGCTTTTACAAATTTCATAGCTTCTATCTTGAGTTCATTGGGTTATCAATTCTCCAAATCAGGTTTTTTCCTTTTTCTGGGCGAAAGTCAGTATCCGATAGATATATCCAGGGATTGTTTAGGATGGAAGAGTGCTTATTCGTTGTTTGCTCTAGTCTTTGCTACTCCTGGTTTAAAAAAGGATAAGTTGAAGTTTCTGGCTGTTGGGATCCCTGTTCTATTCGTTGTGAACATATTCAGGGTACTCATAACCATACTCATAGGCCTTAATTTCGGTCTCCAGTATCTAGAAGTGATCCACACTTTCTTATGGCAAGCAATCATGATAATAGCTTTACTGTTAGTTTGGTATGTTTGGTTGAGAAAGGGAAATTTAATAGTCAAAAAATAAATTATATATCATAGTCGTGGGTGAAGATTTGCCTAAAAAACTCGATGATTTACCAGAAGAATTAGAAAAAATTAAAGATAAGGTTAAATTAGTCGGTTTAGAAATCGATAAAAAATCCGCTGATTTGGAGATAAAGATAGGCAAAGTAGATGAAAGGTTCAAGGAAGTGGCCTATGGTTTTCCTAAATTGAGGGACAGGGCTGACGAAATAGAGAATTTATTGCACGTAATAAACTTAGGTCTGGTCGACTTTAAAGGAAATTTTGCTGACATAGATTCTCGCATGTCAAAATTGGAGGAAATGCCAGGAGGTATAGAAAGAAGAATAGTTGATCTTGATGCTAAACTCAAAAAACTCGATGAGGATGTAAAGAAAATCTATCTTAGGTTGGATGAAATCGGGATGATAAAACAAGACGTGACTAATGCTCTGGAAGGAAAAATAAACTCGAATTCAGAGAACATGAGGAAAGAAACCGCCGATAACAAAGCTGAGATAGAACATTTAAAGAAGAACTTGGATGCTCTTAATTTCGCGATAAAGTCGTTCGAAAGGACTGTTGAATTAACGAACCTTGATGACATAATAAAACGTTTCGATAGTATTGACAGAAGGATTCTGACCATACAAACAGAGTTGGACAGCATGAGGAGTTCTGGTAGAGACTCCTCTGAAATAGGAAGGGACGTGGAAGTTCTTAAGAAGAGGTTCAAGCAAATGATTCCTACTATCATGGATGCCTTGAATAGAATCAACCGGTTTGAAGTTAAAGTCGACAGCAAACTGGCACGAGTCGAAGGTTTGGAAAAGAGCGTCATGGAATTAAACACTGACCGAAGTAACACGGCTGCAGAACGAATAGAGGAAATGAATGAAATCAAGAAATCAATGGAAGATTTATATGGAGAGATGAAAAGAATATATGATAGTAGTGACGTAAAACGGGATCGATTAGAGAAGACCATGCAGGAATTGGAAGAATTGGACAAATTCAAGAGTGATCTGGAGGAAGTCAGAAAGGCTGTCATCGAGAATAGGTCTAAGATAAAAAGTTTGAAGAGGTGAAAAAAATCGCGAAGAAAAGTGTGAAGAAAATTAAACTTGCTAAAAAGAAGAAGGTGAAGAAGAAGAGGAAAAAAGTCAATGTTAAAGTTTCTCCAAAGCAAATAAAAAGAATTCTGAAGAAGTTGAAGAGATTGGAAACCAAATTCGGTGAATCCTCACAAAGGATGAAAAAAATTGGTGGTGATGTTAGAGGTTTGATTTCTAAAACAAATCAGATGAAGTTCCTTCACCGTGATATCGATAATGCCTGGGATTACTCTCATGACCTGGGCCAAAAATTGAACGAGATTAAGAGTAGGATGAATAATCTAGCTAGAAAAGACACTCAACTGCTACAGACATGGGAAGATGAAGTCAAGATAACCCATAACAGGTTGAACAAGTTTGAAGAAGATCTGAAGAGTGTCAGAAGGTTACCAAATTTCTACAAGAATGTGAACGAGAAAGTATCTGAGTTAGAGAAACAGTACAACCACATAGCCAGCGATGCCATGACCAAAATAGAGGAATTGGAGAAGACCATACATCCAGAAGAAGAAAAAATGCATAAGATCGTTGACTTGGATATTGTGAAAGATCAGGTCGAGGGTATAAGGAAGTCTATGCTGACCTTCAACAAACTATGGGCCGATTACAAGAAGACAGTCGATGAGAGAGTGGGATTAAGACCTACTCAAGTTTCGGCTTTAGCCACTGAAGGTGTTACACCAAAACTAGAAGATGAAGTCAAATCATTGAGAGACATAGTGAATAAAATGTCGTTGGAGAATGAACAAATCAAGAAGATGGCGAGGGATATACGAGTGACACAGATAGGAATCCCTGGAACAGAAGTGACATCGGACTTGACATCGAGGATAAACACAATCGAGAAAAAGATAACAGAAGTTGAACAGGAATTGAGCAAGTTTGCTAGTAGTAAACCCATAGTAATGGAGTAACATTTATAAGTCTCTTTTTGGTAGTTTTCTTTTATGGCAAATTACAAACTGATAATATCAGAAAAACCACAAGCAGCCTTGAGAATCGCAACAGCTTTGGCTGAAGGAAGGGTAAAAAAGATTTCTAAGAGAGGGGCTTACTGGTTAGAGTTTACTCGAGACAAAAAGAGAATAATAGTAGTCCCTGCTGTCGGCCACCTGTTCGTCCTCAATACTATAAGGGGGGAAGGATGGAATTATCCTGAGTTTGACACAGAATGGGTTCCGACATTCAGTAGAAAGGGGTCAGAGTTCACGAAAAAATATTACGAGAACATAAGATATCTTGTTAAAAATGCTGATGATTTTGTCGTTGCCACTGATTATGATACAGAAGGAGAAGTGATAGGTTATAACATCTTGCGTTTTCTATGCAAACAAGAAGATGCTAGGAGAATGAAGTTCTCGACCTTAGTTAAAGACGACTTGATTGAAGCGTATGAGAACGTTAATGAACATATAGACCGTGGTCAGGCTGAAGCTGGGTTGACTAGACATTACCTAGATTTCCATTGGGGCATAAACACGACTAGAGCTTTAACCCTAGCGATGAAAGAGTCTATGAAAGGTGCTTTCATCGTTGTTTCGAGTGGGAGAGTTCAATCGCCAACACTCAAGATATTGGCGGACAAAGAGATCGAGATTAAAAAATTTGTTCCTGTGCCTTACTGGCAGTTAGTACTAGAATGGTTACACGATAGAAAAGTCATTGAAGCTTTCCATGAACAAGACAAAATATGGAAGAAAGATGAAGCACTAGGAATACTGGAAGAATGTAAGAATAAGGACGCTAAAGTCAAGGACTTAGAAAAGAAAAAACATAAGGTTGTACCACCTTTACCTTTTGATACTACTACATTACAGACAGAGGCTTACAGGTGTTTTGGGTTTTCTCCTAAACAGACGATGAGCGTGGCCGAAGCTCTCTACAACCATGCTTTAATATCGTATCCGCGTACGGCCTCTCAGAAACTACCGGAAAAGATTGGTTTTAAGAAGATTTTAAATGGGTTATCAAAGATAAAAGACTTCAAGGAAATCTGTCAAGAACTCTTGTCCAAGCCGTTAAAACCAAGAGAAGGTAAGAAAACAGACCCTGCACATGTTGCTATCTATCCTACTGGTGAAACGCCTAAAGGCCTGACGAATCAACAGAGAAATCTGTATAGACTGATAGTTAGGCGTTTCTTCTCAGTGTTTGGTAAACCTGCTATCAGAGAATCAACCAAAGTCACTTTGATTATCAACAAACATAACTTCATTACGCACGGTACCAAGACACTCAACCCAGGCTGGATGAGATACTATGATGAATTCGTTAGACTGGAAGAGGAACATTTACCAGATTTGAAGAAAGGTCAGGCCGTGAAAGTAAAGGACTTGAAGATGGAGGAGAAAGAAACACAACCACCTAAGAGATATTCTCAAGCCTCAATCATAAGAGAGATGGAGAAGCATGGGTTGGGAACAAGGGCTACAAGGGCTGGGATCTTATATACGTTGTACAATCGTGGTTATGTTGAAGGTAGGAGTATTGAAGTCACAGATTTCGGTCAAAAAGTAATACAAGTTCTGGATGAACATTGTCCAAGAATTGTCAGCGTAGAACTGACCAGAAAATTCGAAAGAGAGATGGAACTGGTTGAAGAAGGAAAGAAGGGGAGAGATGAAATCATTGAAGCGTCTAAAACAGTTCTGGTCGAAATCCTGGAAGACTTTAAGAAGAACCAGGATAAGATCGGGAAATCCCTGTCAAAGGCGTACATTTCGTTCAAGAGAGAACAGAAGTTCATAGGCAAATGTCCTGAATGTGGCGGTGATTTGAGGATAATTAGGTCCAGGAGAACAGGAAAACGATTCGTCGGTTGTTCTAATTACGAGAAGGGTTGTAGGTTTTCCACTCCTCTACCGCAGAGTGGTTCTATAAAAGGCCTGAACAAGGCCTGTGACATATGCGGTTTCCCTCTGATTGCAGTCAGGTTCAGGAGGAAATGGTTCACTTCCTGCACTAACATGAAATGTGCTTCGAAAGAGAATCAGAAGAAGTGACTATTGGGTTAGACAGGTTGCTAGATCGTTCTCACAAGTGTCTAAAGCATCTTCACAACTATCTCTTTGGTCTCTTAATTGATCGATGTCGTTCTCTAAACCATTTATCTCTTTCTGACAAGCATCGTATTGTGATTCTTTAGCATTCAAGTTCTTGTAACAGGAACTGAGTTCATCCTCACAAGAATTTAAAGACGAACTGATCCTCTTCTTTTCATTTTGACATATTTCTAAAGAGGTAATCCCAACTTCTAATTCCTCATCACAAGAGTTCAAATTTGATGCTTGTTCCTGTATTTCAGTTCTACATTCACCCAAATGATCTTGCAGTGAACTCATGTTTTCTTCCAGGACCTTGGCATAGTTACCGGTTGTGAAATTCAAGTAACACAAAATAAAAATAGCGACAACGAATGCTAAAAAAACTAACAACGACTTGCTGATATTTGGCCATTTTATGCTCGGTCCGTGTATCTTCTGCGGTCTGTATTTTTTGGAATAATTAGTTTTCCACTTATACTTATCTTTTTTCCACACCATCTCTACACCCTTTGAGTCTATTTAGTTCTTTTTCCCATCTTAAAAGACAGTTTTACTTCAGGAATAGTTGGTGGTGTGTTGATTATATCAACAGTATTTTCAACAGCTCTTAAACCCTTCAAAGTAAGCACATAGGAACTGCTCTTCTTCGTTATGAACCCTCCATCCAAGAGTTGTTTTAAATGTTTGTAAACTTCACTGCTGCCTATCGGAATGCCCATCCTATCAAAGTATTTTATTATGACAGTATAACCCATTGGTTCATTCTTCAGAATGAATAGTAAAAGTAGTCGCTTCCCAGAAGCAAAAGTTTGACTTACATCGAAAATGTCTTGGATAGTTTCTGATTTCATATTAATTACCATTTAGTGAGTAAACTTTTTAAGCCTTGAATAGATAGGTATTTAAACTTTAACATGAATTTTGTCCAACCCCTGCCAAAAATATATTTCCCTTTGCCTTTTGGTATTATAGAATAGAAGATTCCGACTATTATGATGATTATTATTGTTGTTAGCAACGGGTTTGATTGTACGAAAAGATAAAGACCTGTTAATGGTGATGGCTCTGGTTCTTCTTCTGGTATGGTTGTTGTTGGAACTGTTGTCGTTAAAACAGGTAGCTTCTCCAACAGTATCAAACTGAATGATTCTGTAAATGTTTTTTCTTCAACTTTTGAGTCAGCAATGGCTTTTAAAGTAATGTCATAGGTGTAGATATCTGCATCCTTAGGTATGTTAAACTCGATTTTAATATCTTTAGACTCGTTCTCTACTACTTGCCAGTTCAACTCTGGAGAAGTCGTATACCACTCAGGATTTAATCCTTCTGCATCAAGACTGAGTTTAAAATCATAAAGGTTGTAGTTGAGATTGTTAACGAATTTTCCTTCGACTGTTACATTATCATCGATGAATGCTTCTACTTTTTCTGGAAATCCTACGAATTCTGCTGTTCCCATTGGTTCCCAAGGATGGATTACTTTTGTATGAGATGCAATTTCAGATCCTTGTTCTTGAGTTGGTCCTACAGATACGTCAATCGCATCATTGTTATTGTTTTCGTTCGATTCCATTATTACATCAGTCGAATCAGCTATTATCTCAATCACATGCATGCCAGCCGGAGCATCGTCCCAGTTGAATTTCAAATCGGTCGAGCTACTGCCCCTCAAAGAAATACTCTTATTAACTTGAGTGGTACCATCGAGTTTAAACTCGACTATGAAGTTATCTGCATCATAATTCCCGTCATTCCTAATAGTTGCTGTTATCTCTACGTCCTGTCCTGGAGTCGGTGAACTTGGGTTTAAGAGAGGTTTTTCAACGATGATATCTGGAGAGTCATGAATATCGCCCTCATTGAAGATTTTTTCGAACTCGCCATCGCCATCAACATCGATTAAATATTCAATGTCCTCGTCATTATCCACATCTTCTGAGATTATATCAGTTACAATACCATCGTCAGGATCCCAGTAAATTTGTGGTTCATCAACACCTATAATAAAATCATTCTTACCATCATCATCACCGTCAATCATCTGTAAGAGTTTAGTGGAATGATCTTGATCATTATAGTCATCATAAGAGCCGTCTAAATCTACATCTAAAGCCGCTTCTAGTTTAGAATCAGAATCGACATCGATTTTGATTACAAAGGCCTTATAAAATGAGTTGTAAATGATATCAGGCTCGCCATCACCGTCAGTATCGATGTAATAATCATAACCTACCCTATTTATATCCGTCAGGATACCATCGTCAGGGTCCCAGTATTTTTCATACCTGCCGTTTTTATTAGTGTCGATTAGCCAATCTGTCATGCCATCAAAATCACCGTCTATGGAGATTCCTCGACTATTAGAATTCGAGTCATAGTAAACTTCGAAACCATCATCTGTGATGTTGTTATCATTAATAGCTGTTTCATCCACCCCATCATCATCGACATCCAGAAAGATTTGATAAGGTAATATTCCGCACGCATCTCCTATGCCATCTTCATCTATGTCTGATTGGTCTGGGTTATAGGCAAGAGGACAGTTGTCACATACATCTCCTGTATTATCGCCATCTATATCTCTCTGGGATGGATTAAAGACCAAAGGACAATTGTCCCTATAATCGTAGACGCCATCACCATCCAAATCAGATAAAGTCCAATTAACCGAATTTTTGAACAATTCTATTGATTCATCCGTCCAAAATAAAGGATTGGTTATACCGAAAAAGACTATTCTTGCTTTATTTGTTTGATCATTGTAGAGTTGAGACCCAGCTTCTGCGACAGCTATCACAGGGTTATCAAGATTAGTTACCGTAGACGCTATAGGAGTTAGCCTATATTTTCCCTCGACTAAATCAACCATAGTTTCTCTGGTCAAAAAAAGTGTTTCAACAATCTGCCCAACCTCATAGCCTTCTGTTATGGCAGTTGAATCATCGATTATCTCGATTTTTTGAATTCCAGAAGAGTATAGCGTGCTAGTACCACCTGGCAGTATCCAACTCCAATCATCGAGATAAGAAAAATCTACTGCTACAGTAGGATAATCGTTGACAGGTAAATCAGCAACAAAGCTGTCTAGATGTTCGTAAGAGTATACGTCACCAGGCCTGCCAGCGACAACTATCAAATCGAACTGGGAATAATCGACCACAATATCTTTGTCTACCAGAGTAACATCAAGATCCATTTCTGTCAGAATTTTATTAATATTTTTTTCATGTTTGATTGATAATGCGGATGAGTCCTTTACTATGAGAGCAACTTTTGTAGCTTGAACTGACGAAAGAACTAAAGAAGCAATGAAAAAAATCATCAAAAAATAGATTAACATCTTAACTTTGATCATCAAACTCTCCCTCTTTTAATCAATACAACAGATGCGATAATCGCCAAAATTAAGATTACGAGTAAGATTGGGATTGTAGGAATATCCATGCCCGGATTTGGGTTCTTTGTTGCCATAACGGTTATTTCAGCCGGTACAACAACAGGTTCAATTTCACCAGTAGTATAAGCCACTAATATTTGGCCCGAATAGGTTCCAGGGTCTTTGACTTTCGTAACAAAATCTATGGTTTTTGTCTCGTCCGGTAATATATCAAAATTGGGATTCTTAATCGTTATGATTTCAGAAAGATCGCCGTTCATAGTGGCTCCTATTCCTATAGTTATGTTGTTCCTGTTCTCGATGATCAACGAATTTTCCACTGTATCAGAAGTGTTGAGACGAATGATCATCTTCGGTGGTCTCAGATACACTATCAAAGCGTTAGATGCATTGAATAAAAATAATGAAATCGTTACCAAGATTAAGAATGCAATCATTTTTTGATACATGTTTTCATCACTCATTCGGAGTATAAAATCTATTATCACTATGTAGGAATAAAGATTTAAATCGTATTTTTCTAAAAAAAATAAACGAATTTACTATAACATTAAAATAAATTTTCTACATGAAAGTAAAGTCTAAGATTACTTTTTGGTTGTAATATTTTTAATATCGGATATAAATTTTTTGATAATCAAATAATAATAAATGTTTAGAAAATTTCGACCTTTTTTAGCTTTGACGATCGGATTAGCTTTAATTTCTTTAGTATTTTTAGGGGCTACAAGGGGTATAGAACCTGAGACCACTACTTCAACTACAACCACGAGTAGTAGTACAACGACTGAACCGACTACTACGATAACATCAACTAGTACGACCACCACTTCAAGCTCAACTTCCACCTCTACTTCTACTTCAACTTCCAGCACAACCTCTACTTCAACATCAACTTCCACCTCTACGACATCAACTAGTACTACGACGACAACATCGACGACTACGACAACTATGCCTCAGATAACAGGAACCTTCATTCGCTTCATAAACGACGGAGACCTAGGTGGCGTGATAAACAACATTTATGGAATTGATTTGTGTGATTATACTCCGACCTATAACCATGTTTACGCGTATTTGAAGAGATTTGTAGGGGATGATAGGGTCTCTGGACTTCTCCTTTTTACGTCTAAAGGAAATCTGAGAGTGACGAAGACTCTCCATTACTTTGATCATGATGAAACTGTGGTTGAAGAAAAGATGATCACAATTGGTTTAGTAGTTAGAGAGTTTGATTCTTGTCTACATTTCGCAATGAACAGAATGAATTGTAGAGGCAGTGGAATACTGGTAATTCATAGGACTGGAATGGATGATATTAGAGTAGAGCTTGAAGATGTCGAGTTTGATATAAAGGACGATGTGATGAGTATAGTAGGTGATGGTTCCTTCAGTGTTTCAAATCTGCCGATCAGAATTATGAGGTTTTATTAGTTATTTCAACTTTTTATCCATATCTATGGCTCTCTTTCGCATCTCTTCTAATACTTTCCTCTTTGCCTTGACTCTCCTCTCTTTTTCTGTATTATCGACAACTTTGTCTATTTTCTCTGGTTGAGGTTTTGGTTTTACAGGAACTGGTTTTAAAACAACATGTTTTTCGGTTTTTGTAGGTCCCGAATGTGGTTTAATTGAGGCGAATTGTCCCATTGAACCTGAGGGGAATTTGATCTTTCCTGGTAAAAATTTCCATGCAATAACAGCAACAGCTACAGCAGGGATGGCTAATACAAAATACCAATTGTTTGCTAATGTTGATAAGAACGAACCGAGTGGAATTCCTAAGCCTTCTTGTTTCTCTATAGTAGTTGTCTCAGTGATTGTCGTAGTAGTCGGTTCTTCGACTGCTGCAGGAGCGGGATTAATTATCAGGTCAAAATCAATCGTATAAGTTCTTTGTGTAGTAACGCTTGAAGCCTCAATCTCTATCGGATAAACAGCAGCTTCAGCGTCTTCTGGGATGTTAAATGTAATTGCCAAGTTTTTTGTCTGCCCATGAGTGACGATACTGAAATGTGCTGGATCAATAACATACCAAGAACTATCTACGCCTTCAAGCGCGAATGTCACATCTTTTAGAGTAAGCCAAAGATTACTATAAAATTCCCCATAAACAGTTTCTGATAAACCGGTATCCACTTCCACAGTTTCAGGAAAACCATAGAAACCAGTAATCTTTGACGATTTGCTGCTATAACTTCCCCCACTGCTGCTACTACTACTTCCACTGCTCCCACCACCACCATTACTAGGTGTGGTTGTTGTTGGGACTGTTGTTGTTACTGTTAAATCTTCTCCTAAAGCATATGCTGAAAAACTCGTGACTTCTGTTGATGCGACATCATTAACTATCGATGTGCTCTGTTTAATCCAGGTTTCATCACATGATTCAGATGTCATGTTGTAAGAATCGCATTTGTATATAGCTAAAGCATCTTCATTGCTAAAAGGTAAACTGGAATAAGCAAATTTTAGATAACCTGTGAACGGATCCAGAGAAGATGTCACCGTATAAGCCTTAAGGATATCTACATCTGTGATAGATGCAGAAACATCATCCAGGGTTATCTGCAGAGTGTCGGAAAACTCTATTAAGTTCAAATCTTTTATTAACAGTATTAAAACGGATGAGTCGTATTCTAAACCGAAATCTACTGTTGCATTGGGTGAAAAGATGACACCAGAACCCTCTACATCCGTTGAGTTTAATACCACACTAGTTCCTGGTCGGTATAGTTTGATAGTAGCTGATACTGGTTGACCGGTTGAATTGATTATGTCAACGGCTAAATCTACTGACAAAGAAGGTACAT
>CAYFYJ010000006.1:0-18385 GCA_964347415.1 uncultured archaeon
GGTATGGTAGGGATGATAGGGTCATCTGAGTTAATGGATGCTTTAAAGGGAATTGGACTTAACTTGTATGAAAGGAAGCTTTGGGCTGCCCTCCTAGCAAAAGGAACCGCTACAGCCGGTGAATTATCTGGAATAGCAAACGTGCCTAGATCAAGAACATACGACGTCCTGCAAACTTTAGCAGATAAAGGTTTTGTTATTATTCAAACTTCCAAGCCTTTGAGATACGTCGCGACCCCACCAGTTGAGGCCTTGGAGAAGGCAAAGAAAAGATTAAGAGAAAAATACAAAGAGATGGAAAATAAGATCGATAAATTGAAGGGTTCTGTTTTAATCAAGGAACTAAACAATTTGCATGAACAAGGACTAAAACTAGTTCTACCCGAAGAGATGACAGGTGCTTTAAAGGGAAAATATTCAGTACTTCAACAGATGGATTCGATGTTCAGGAATGCTTCTTCATCAGTTAACATTGTAACAACACCTGTTGGATTGAACGATCTATTCGAAAACCACATAAGCATATTGAAGAAACTCAACGAAAAGGGAGTTAAAATAAAGATAGCGACTAAGACTGATAAAAGAACCAGTGATGCCATAAAAGCGTTATCTGGTGTTGCAGAAGTGAGAAACATTACTACCGATGAACTGCCACTTTCAGGAAGATTCTATGTGGTTGATGGACAACAGATGATGATGGGTTTGTCAGATCCAGAACTAGTACACTCATCTCAGGATATGATGTTTTGGACAAAATCCGAACACGCAGCAAAGAACATGATCAATCCATTATTTAACATGATTTGGCAGAAATCTAAGAAAATAAAAAAATAATTAAGTCCAAGCAACAAACTGTGGTCTTTTTGTCAGATGTTTAGGTAGAGTGAGCTTCCTAAAGGGTTTATCATTAGTTTGTTTTTTAACCATCTTTATGAACTCTTCTAATTTCATTTTCTTTACTTTTCCACTTTCTCTTATCCTGACTGGTAATAACCCCGATTTTATTTCTCTTTCACCAACAACGATCGAGTAAGGCAACCAATCGACTTCTGCATCTCTTATCTTCTTCTCAACTGATTTATTTCTGTCATCAAAATCTACTCTGATGTTTTCTTTTTCTATTTTTTTCATCAATTCTACTGCTTTTTTTATGTATTTATCAGAAACAGGAATTACCCTAGCTTGGATTGGTGATAACCATAAGGGTAGGATTGGGTTCTTCCCTTCTTTAATTTCTTTTGCTGCTCTTTCTAGTAAAGCATACATGACTCGACATATGGCACCACTAGGACTTTGATGCAATATTATGACTGGCTTCTTCTTATCATCTTTATCAACAAAGTAAATGCCATAGTTATCTCCGTTTTCCACGTCTATTTGATCTGTTGCTAGTGCAGATGCCTTGTTCAAGTTATCAACATAGTTCAATTCATATTTCATGATGAAATAGAAAAACTTCTTATCCCACATCTCAACCAAAGCCGGTTTACCATATTTTTTCACTAAAGAAACGACAAAATCTTTATTCTTATTCCAGAAATCTTTTACAACTCTGATACCTAACTCAAAGTCTTCTGGGATATCAAAACCAAATCCTTCTTTCACTTTCAGTGCTAGTTGAAATCTCTTCCTCATTTCTTGCATAGCCTGTGGCACATCAGAACAGAAAGCATGACAATCTGGCATGATAAAACTTCTGAGTCTTCTAAGTCCAACTAACTCACCACGCTTTTCTAATCTGAAAGCATACTTAGCTACTTCATACAGCCAAAGTGGTAAGTTCTTGTAAGATATGACTGCATCATGTGCCATTATGAATTGACCGAAACATGCAGAGAATCTTAAAAATAATCTCTTCTTGTACGATTCTACTATGTACTGTCTTGCCGGAAACCTGTTCAAGTATTTTACCATAACAGGATGTTCTAAATCATACATGATTGGAGTTTCTACTTTCATTGCCCCTTCTTCGATGACATTTGAATCAGTCCAGTCTTGGATTAAGGCTCTCATCAATTCTCCTTTTGGATAATATCTCATGTTACCAGGGTCACTTGCACTCTCGTAATCGGCTAATTCTAGTTTTCTCATTAAATCTACATGCGGTGGTTGTTCTTTCACTTCTCTACTCTTTGCCATTTCATGGATCGCGAATTTTTTCAAGTTCTCAAATTTTTTCCAATCAAATTTCTTTTCAGCAATGATTTGATCATTTTTAATATTCAATGGGATCAAGACCCCCTTTGGGGTCAAAACAAACCAAGATGATTTTATTTTTTTCTCAGCCTCTAATGCTTTAGAAACTTCTTCCTCTTTTTCTCCTTTTCCTACAAGAATTTCTTTAAAAGATTCTGCAAGAGGGTGACCCATACAATGCAATGAGAATTCTTTGTACCATCCAAAAGGTGAGACATGAACCGGAAGTTTCTGTTGTTTAGCTTCGTCCACCATTTCTTTTAATGCTCTATCCGCAAGATAAGGACTGGCCAGATCAGAACTAAGATGGGCATAAGGATAAATGACAACATTCTTGGCTTTGACTTCATCAAATTGGTGCCTAATTTCTTTTATAGATTTTTTAACAACTTCTTTTAGATGTTTTTCATCTCTGCCTTCAGCACAGGAAAAGGCAATTAATACATTATCTATTTTTACTTCTTTTTTTTCAATATCCTCTATGTATTTCAATGCCTTCCTGGTTGGTTTGTACTTAAGAAATTCTGAATGGATTAAGAGCATTCTCATATCAACCACCGAAACTTGATAATGTGATTCAACTTTTATAAATTTAGTGAAATGAGATATAATAATTAGGTGGTTCTTATCAAACAAGTTGAATTAGTTAATTTTGAAAGTTTTGACGAAAGAGTTTTAACAAAAGTGAGAGATGTGTCGCAGCCATTGCTTGACAAGTACAATAGGATGTTTGGAGAGGAATATGTGAAAGAATTCAAGTTGGTTGTTGATACTATCAGAAAAAAGAGGGAAAAATACCTGTATGAAGTCATTGGAACCCTAAATACGACTAAAGGGTATTTTAGGAGCAAAGAAACTGGATGGAAAATTATGGACATAGTTGAAAAAGTGATCGATGAACTAGAGAGAATGGTCACGGAAAAGAAGGAAAGAGGGAAATCGAAAAGAAGGAAACCAGCAAATGCTTAAATAATGGAATCTTTACTTTTTTTCGTTAGAGCCCTGTGGTGTAGTGGTCAAGCATATCGGGCTTTGGACCCGCAGACGCAGGTTCGAATCCTGCCGGGGCTATTCTGTGATTTCATGCCAACCGAAAAAGAAGTTTGGGAAACGATAGCAGACTCTTGGACAAATCTCCGGGTTAAACCAGAAAAAGAAGTTATTAAGTTTTCAAAAAGAATAAATTCTGGACCGATCCTTGATATTGGTTGTGGTAATGGTCGAAATAATATACCTTTTCTTGAAAAAAAATTGAAATGTATCGAACTGGATTTTTCGAAAAGTATGATTAGAGAGGCAAAAAAATTCTTGAAAAGAAGAGGTTTTAACGCCAATTTTATCGTGGCGAATGCAACTAACCTTCCTTTCAAATCAAAAATATTTTCAACAATAATTTTTGTTAGAGCCTTACCCCATGTGAAAACAAGGGAGGAAAGATTAGAAGCCCTTAGTGAGATCAAAAGGGTGGGTAAAAAAATCATCATTAGTTGTTGGTATAAATGGGATAGAAAATTGTTCTGGGTTGTACTAAAGCATTTGTTTTCTAGTGACATATACGTTGATTGGAATTATCATGGAAAAATCTATAAAAGATTTCATCATCTATACACAAAGAAAGAGTTGAAACGAGACTTAAAAGAAGTGAGTTTTAAAAACTTTAAAATGTGGGATGATAAAAGAGGTAATATCTGGTGTAAAATATGAAAGATATTTTGAATCTAATCTATGAATTTGGCCAATTAAAAAGAACTAAAAGAAGTGGATGGTGGGACGCCGGGATAAAAGATCCAGAAAGCGTTGCCGAACACACAGCAAGGGCTTGTTTTCTTGGTTATATACTGGCAAAATTAGAGAATGTTGATTCTGAAAAGGTCTTGTTAATGATTTTATCACATGATTTTCCAGAAGCTAGAGTAAATGATCAAGGTAAGGTCGCTGTAAGGTACATCGATATAAAGCCTGGTGAAAAAGAAGCTTTGAAAGACCAAGTTAAGAAACTTCCAAAAAATATTCGAAATGAATTATTGGCATTGCATCAAGAGTTTGAAGAGAGAAAAACAAAAGAAGCTATAGTTGCTAAAGATGTCGATTATCTGGAATGCGCAATACAGGCAAAGGAGTACATGGATATAGGATACAAAAAAGCCGAGAATTGGATTGATAATGTTGGCAAAGTTCTAAAAACAAAATCCGCCAAAGAAATTTTTAAATTTATTAAAAAATCCGATTCGTTGGGTTGGTGGAAAGGTTTAAAGAGATTGCCAAAAAGATAGAACTTGTTGGTTTTATGAAATGTTCTTTCTGTCGTAACAAATCAGTGTATTTTCGAAGGAATGAGGGACATCATTATTGTAAAGATCATTTTATCAAAAATATTGAAAAAAGAGTAAAGAGAACGATAAGAGTTAACAAACTAATAGAAAATGTGGACAGAATTGCTGTAGCTGTTTCTGGTGGAAAAGATTCAGCCAATACTCTTTTTCTATTGAATAAAATATTCAAGAGTAATCCAAAGATAAAATTGCTCGCAATAACCCTTGATGAAGGAATAAGAGGATATAGAGATAAGAGTGTGAAAAAAAGTGAGATCTTCTGCAAAAAAATTGGAGTGAAACAATACGTCTTTACACTAAAGAAAGAATTTGGTTTCACAATCGATAAATTATCGAAAAAAATGGATTCCGGTTACTGTGGAAGTTGTGGTCTGTTAAGGAGATACTTGCTAAATAAAAAAGCAAGAGAGTTGAAAATGACAAAACTTGCTACAGGTCATAATTTAGATGATGAATGCCAGAGTATATTAATGAACGTTTTAAAGGGGGATCTGTTGAGATTGGTTAGAGGCGGTTCAATGCCTATGCTAACAAGACACGAAAAATTTATCCCGAGAATAAAACCTCTAATAACAATTCCCGAAAATGAATCAGAGTTGTATGCAAGATTAAACAATATACCGTTCCATCCAAAAAGTTGTATTTATTCCATAGATAATCCACTGCGTGGACAAACAAGGAAATTTTTAAACAATCTAGAAAAAACATCACCGGGCATAAAATACAGTCTTTATGAGAGTGCGGTTAAAATAACACCGTTTATCAGAACAAAATTCAAATCAGGAAAAATCAGGTTTTGTAAAGAATGTGGAGAACCGAGCAGCCAAGGAGTATGCAAAGTATGTGAATTGTTAAAGAGTGTAGAGTGAGTTTTTAATCTATTTACTGCTACTCTGAATTTCTTCAATCTTACTTTCTAAGAACACAATTCTATTTTGCAAGAATTTTAGCTGTTTCACACTCTTAGCCCTAAACAATTTACTCTTCGTGTCGAATAATTCCTCTTGATAAAACCTTAAACGGTGCATTTCACGTCCATTCATACTATCACATTATTTACTCGTCAGTAGTATATTAATGTTACTACTATCTGATAGAAAATCTATATTTAAAGATTTCTATAGTAAATCGTATAAGTAAGTGTGAAATATGGAAAAAAAGGAGATTTGTAGAGAAATAATCGAGATTTTGGTGAGAAGTAGGAGTTTGGATCATAAAAAAATGGATAGAGTGATCAAAAAACGGTGTAAAAAATATAATTTAAAAGAATTGCCCACAAAAGTAGAAATTCTAAGTTTTTGTAAAAAAGATGAGAGAGAAAAACTTGAAATTCTTTTAAGAACAAAACCATCTCGAACAATATCAGGAGTCTCAGTAATAACCGTTGTAGCAAAACCTGCTCCTTGTCCTGGGACATGTATTTACTGTCCTAGAGGAAGGGATGCCCCACAAAGTTACACCGGACTTGAACCAGCAATACAAAGGGGGATAAGAAATGATTATGATCCGTTCCGTCAAACAAAAGATAGATTAAATCAATATGTTCTAACAGGTCATCCCTCGGATAAGATAGAAGTTATAATTTTAGGCGGCACTTTTCTAGCTTTGGACAAGAGCTATCAAGATTGGTTTGTTAAAAAAGTATTCGATGGTCTTAACGGAAAAGAAAGTGGGGGTTTAGAAGTTGCGCAAAGATTGAACGAAGGTGCCGAACACAGATGCACTGGATTGACGATCGAAACAAGAGCAGATTACTGTTTCGAAGCACACATCGACCAAATGCTAAAATTAGGCACAACTAGAGCAGAAATAGGCGTACAATCGATTTACCCAGAAGTTTTGAAAAAAGTAAGACGTGGACATACTGTTGATGACGTAATAAAGGCCACACAGTTAGCAAAGGATTCTGGGTTGAAATGTACGTATCATGTAATGCCTGGTCTTTTTGTTGATTTTAAGAAGGATTTAGGACAGTTTAAGATTCTTTTTAATGATGGTGGGTTTAGACCAGACTCGTTAAAAATTTACCCGGCCCTTGTTATTAAAGGAACTGAATTGTATGATTTATGGAAAGGAAAAAAATATCAACCCCTGTCAACAGAAGAAGGTGTTAAACTCATTTCAGAGGCAATGAAATATATACCGAAATACTGTCGGGTTATTAGAGTTCAGCGTGATATCCCGAGTAATAAAGTTGTTGCCGGTATAAAGAAAAGTAATTTGAGAGAATTGATTGAAAGGGAAAGTGAGAGAAAAGGAATAAAAATTAAGGAGATAAGATACAGGGAAGTGGGGCATAGAGTCGAGAAAGGAATAATACTTGATATTAATCATGTCAAACCGTTCAGATTGGATTACTATGCTTCCAGGGGGAAGGAAATTTTTTTGAGTTTTGAAGATGAAAAGAATGATGTTTTAATCGGGTTTCTAAGATTGAGAATCCCTTTCAAACCCTTTAGACCAGAAATTAATAAAAAGACTGCTCTAATAAGAGAACTGCATGTTTATGGGCAGGCCGTACCGATAGGGTCCAGTTTAGCAGAAGCATGGCAACATAGAGGTTTTGGAAAAAAACTACTTCAGAAAGCTGAAAAAATAGCTAAGAATGAGTTTGATATGAAAAAAATTATTATTACCAGCGGTGTTGGTGTTAAATCATATTATAAAAAATTTGGCTACAGAAAGGATGGTCCATTCGTTTCGAAATTACTTGACTAAGATTTTGTGCGTTTCCTTAAAACATTTTGGTGCAATTATTCCTTTGCACGCATCAAGACATATAGCTACTTTAGGTGCAACTTTTGTATATTCAGTCTCATCTTTAACTCTCATTTTAACAATATAATCCCACTCTCCTACTAAGAAAAATACCTCCTGGATTTCAGGTATTTCAGCTAGCTTCTTTCCGATTATGTCTAAATCTTCTATCTTTTTGAATTTCTTTCCTCCAAACTTAAATGCTACAACAGGTCTTCCTATTTTTTTTGCATCTAAAATAGCTGAAAAGCCTCTGATGACTCCTAATTTCTTGAACTTATCTATTTTTGTTTTGACTGTAGAAGTTGGTAATCCGAGTTTGTGAGCTAATTTAGTTACTCTTGGTACACAAGCATCTTCTTCTTGAATCAGATTGAGCAATTTCTTATCTTCTGGTTTTAATTTAATTTCCATTATATCTACCTCCGGATGTTATACGTTTTGTATTATATAAAAATATAAATACTTGTTATAAATTACGTATTTCATGCGGTTTTCTAATAAAAAATGCTAGGATTTTTTGTAAATTTCGTAGAAAAGTTTATCTGGAGTATAAGGTCTTTTAGCATTAGAATGTGATAACATGTGTCGTTTAGACATAATGTGTGATGAGAAGTGTAAAGAGATGATTATCTTAGAATATATGCTTAGTGAAAACCCATATGGATTACTGTATCCTATGATACGTCATAATGAGGATGCCAGAGAAGTTGTAAATCCAGAAAAGATACAAGAGCATCATGAAATTTGTAGAAGTTATATTAAAAAATTGCAAAGGGGGAATGAAGTTTTTGAATTTTTGGAATATTTGGGTAATGGTAAACCAGGGGGTGAAATATGTTTGCTTACCCACGAATATGCTATGTTATTGCTTCAGGAAGACTATTTTGGAGCAGAAAGGATGGAAAGGAAGATTAGAAGTATGTGTAGGAAAAAATCATCATCTGGTGTATTGCATGAAAAATAAAAAATCGACTGAATGGAATAAAATATACAAAAAGTTAGGAGTTGTTCAAAAAGAATCCCGTGATTCTGTAAAAGCGCTCGTTCCATTATTTAAAAAAGAAAAGGTTAGAAAAATTTTAGATTTAGGTTGTGGAAGTGGCAGACATACTATTTTTTTAGCTCAACAAGATTTCTTGGTTGTTGGTTCTGATAACGCACAATCAGCACTAGATATAACTCAAAAAATTGCAAAAGAAGTTGGAATCGATATTTTATTACTTCAAAATGATATGGCATCTATCCCTAGTCCGAATGAACATTTTGATGCTATCATATGTTATGATGTGATTCAACATGGTTTGTTAAAGAATACTAAAAAAATCATAGATGAAATGGAACGTGTTTTAAAAAAAAATGGCTTAATTTTTGTTGGTGTAGTTTCCAGAAAACATTACTCTTATGGGATAGGTAAAGAAATAGAACCAGGGACGTTTGTTGGTATGAAAGATAAATTGGATGGTCATATACCACATCATTTCTTTGCTGAATCTGAGATAAGAGATCTTTTTTCTGATTTTGATATAATTGAACTAAAAGAAAATATTTGCCCAAGCGAATTAGATCCGGGTAAAATGGGTGGGGAATGGCTTCTTATAGCCAGAAAAAAGAGATGAAATTGCCTTTCGAAAGTTTTATAATCCAAATAGAAAATATAACATATGTTCAAAAATTATAAGAAAGTCCTGGACAGAGTTTTAGACGAAATTAGACCAAATTCGATAGAAAAAAATAGGTTAGGATTCTTGAGTCAGAAAGTTCTACAAATAGCCGTGAATGAGGCCGCGAAATATAAAGCAAGGCCAATATTAGCTGGTTCGATAACAAGGAATACTTGGTTGACAACAAAGAAAGAGTTTGATGTTTTCATAATATTTCCTAAGACATTGAGTGTTGAAAAGTTGGAGAAATTAGGTTTGAAGATTGGCAAGACCATAATAAAGAAACTCAACGGTGAATGGGTAATAGAATATGCCCAACACCCTTATGTCAGAGGTAAAGTACATGGAACTGAGATTGACATCGTTCCTTGCTACAAGATGGAATGTGGTGAGAAGATAAAATCTGCAGTTGATAGGACTCCCTTCCATGTTGAGTACTTGAACAAAAATCTACCTAGAGAATTATCAGATGATGTTAGATTGTTGAAACAATTTTGTGGTGTGAATAAGATCTATGGGGCCGATGCCAAAACAGAAGGTTTCTCAGGCTATGTTTGTGAACTTCTCGTCATGTATTATGGTAGTTTTATCGATGTTTTGAAAAATGCTGCTGAATGGAAGCCAGGAGTAGTGATTGATCCCGAGAAATTCTATAGACAAGAAGATCATCCTTATTTAAGAAGAGAATTAAAAAGACAGGTTCTAATTTTGATCGATCCCACCGACAAAACTAGGAATGCTGCTGCAGCAATTTCAGCCAATAGTTTTTATAAACTCAGAAAAAAAGCAAAAGAATTTTTGAATAAACCATCTAAAGAAGCATTCTTTGAAAAGAAATTAAAGCCAATAACCGAAAATGATCTGATTATGGCACAGATGAAAAGAAGGACTGAATTACTTTTAATCGTTTTTAAACCACCTCAAGTTGTTCCTGATATTTTATGGCCTCAACTTAGAAGATTTGCAGAAAGATTAGAGAGCATGCAAAAAGAAGACGAGTTTATAATATTGAGGAAGGGTATCTACACTAATGAAAAGGATCTGGCAGTTATATTGTTAGAAATGGAAGTTTCGAAGTTGCCTTATGTGAATAAAAAAATTGGTCCATTAGTTTTTGATTTGGATGATTCAGCAAGATTTATTAGAAAATATGAGAAAACGGCGTTGAAGGGACCTTTTATCGAGAATAATTTTTGGTGTGTAGAAGTTGAGAGAAGGTTTACGACAGCTAGAGAAAAATTAATTAATAGTTTAACCGAGAAGGAAAAATTTTTGGAAGAAAGAGGTGTTCCAAACCATATAGCGAAACAAATTGCGAAGAAGTTTGATGTGGTTTGTGAGACTGATAACATTATGAATTTAATTAAAAAGGATGAGAATTTTGGGATATTTTTGAGGAAATATTTTGAGAAAGAGAGTTTAATATGATAATTCGACCACCTGCAGTAGCAGGAATGTTCTATAATCTTAATTCAGAAATGCTTAGAAAACAGATTAAAAGTTGTTTCGACCATAAACTGGGCCCTAAAAAAATCAAAGAAGAAAAATTCATTGCCACTGTAGTCCCTCATGCAGGTTATCCTTATTCTGGCCCTGTAGCTGCATGGTCTTACTCAAAAATCCAAAAATGTAACTACGTCATATTAGGTCCTAATCATCGTGTTTTTGGTTCGAGGTTTGGGGTGATGAAAGAAGGTGTTTGGAAAACCCCTTTAGGTCCAGCAAACATAGACGATAAAGTTGCATCTAAATTAATTGATAGTTCGCCTTTGCTGGAATATGATATCTTATCACATGAACCAGAACACTCGATAGAAGTTCAGTTGCCATTTCTACAATATAGATTCGAGGAAGATTTTAAGTTCATTCCCATTTCTGTGATTAACGAGCATCCAAGTTTTGATTTCCTTGAAGAATGTAAAATTATCGGAAAGGCAATAGCAGGTGTAATCAAAAAAGAAAAGAAAAAATGGGTAATAATAGCAAGTTCAGATTTTTCACATTACATTCCATATGAAAATGCTCATTCTATCGATAACTATGTCATAGATGCCATATTGAGATTAAATGAAAAAGACTTTTTTTTGAGATTACAAGAAAGGAATGCTTCTGTTTGCGGTTTTGGACCCATAGCTGTTGCTATGATTGCTTCAAAAGAGATGGGTGCAAAAAAAAGTGAGTTGTTAAAATATGCCACATCAGGAGACATTACTGGTGATAAAGGGTCCGTTGTCGGGTACGGAAGTATTATTTTAAGATAATCATTCTTGATAGGATGTTCCCGTAATGTTTTCTAAATCCTGTATCGCTTCTGTTCTACTTTCTTCAGATACATTTAATGCTGGTTGAATTTGTTCAGCTACTTCTGGCTGTCTGACAGCCAAGTTCTTCATAATTGCCGATTGTTTGGCTGCAGATTCAGTGAGTGTCTCTAGAACAGGTATAACATTACTCTCTCTTTGTTTTGCTATTTCAATTTCATTTTTTGCTTGAGTCATTTCATCCTGATAATCCTTTATAATACCAGCAACCAATCCAGATTTTCCTTCCCCAACGATTTGTTTTGTTTCTTCTAATCTTTCTTCAGCATGCTGAATGTGTAATTGAGCACGTTGTAAACTGTCAGTGGCTAATAAAAATCGGAAATCCTCGATCATTCTCTTTGACGTGTAGAATGGACTACCTGGGATTGCGTCGACAGAAAGAAAATACCAACTACTAACAAAGCTAAGGAATGTAACCAAAAAGATAAAACTCCATCTGTAAGACGCAGGATGAAGTATTTTTTGAGCTGGTTTAGTCAATTTGTAATAAATCCATTTTCTACCAGGACGTTCAACCCGCTCTACGAGATCAGTATTCCTCAATATGTCTAGATGTTCGGAAACAGTTGTCACATGTTTGCCCAATTTTCGTGATAATTCGGATGCTGTCATTGGTCTTTTTTCAAGACTTTTAAGAATATTTGCTCTAGTATCGACTGTTAATGTTTTCATTAAATTTTTTGATACTTTCAACTCTTCTTCTTCCATGATTATCTGTTATTTAGCATGAATTTAAAGCTTATAAAGATTTAGGGTGAAGGCCATAAATTTCCCTAACCATTAAAAAACGTTGATTTCCCAATCCTTCTCAGGTGATGAAATGAAAAAAATAGCAGTAGTAATAGCTATTCTGCTATGTAGCTTGGGTGCTACAGGAATGGTATTAGCGCAACAAGTGCAAGAGATAGAATCAGTGGCAGAACCAGCATGTATCTGGTCATGGGGGAATGGCTGTATTATACCTCCAAGACCTAGACCACCTATCCCACCAATACCACCTAGACCACAACCAAATATTCAAATAGCAAGAGGGGTTGCAGTGAATAAACACTATCTGACAACCGAACCAGCTTTATTCTTTATCTACAGATACAACTACTGGGATACAAAGATGTATCTAATCGTTGATGGAGAATTCTACAGAATGAAACAGATAGAAAGTAGGTATGATTGGCATACTAGAACAAGAATGTTTAAGTATAGAGCTGATGACGGTAGCGTGATGGTACTAACGGCACAGGAATACTCTGGAATGGTGAGTGTTTCAGCAACATTCAAGGATTATATCATAACCTTTGAACCGATAGGATATACTGGAGGACGTCCAGAACCGATCATCCAGGAAACAGAAATTATACCAGTTTTTAAAGAGTTAACCCAAGATATGGGAGCAGGAATCAATGCTGAAAGCCTCCTCTCACAAGCAAAGCCAATAGCAGAATGGTCAGGGAAGTAAAAATAAAGGTGACCCAAAACCATACCCTTCTTTTTATTTCTTTTTTAACGATAATTAATTATGGAAATTAAAAAAATACTGAAATATACATTGTTGAATGCGATACAACATGATGGGAAGGCTGATGTACAGGCTGTTTTGGGTAAGATAATTTCTGAAGATCCAAAAGTGAGAGATAAGATTAAAAAAATTATTCCTGAGATTAAGAAAACTGTCACGGAAATAAATTCATTGCCCTTAAATAAACAAAAGGATAGGTTTAAAAAACTAGGTTTTGAGATTGAAAAGAAGGAAATTGAGGAAGAAAAAGAATTACCTCCATTACCAAACCTTAAAAAATACAAAAAAATTATAATGAGGATGGCCCCATTTCCTTCTGGCCCCTTACACATAGGTAATGCCAGAATGGCATTGTTGAACGATGAATATGTAAAACAACAAAAAGGCAAGCTCCTTCTAGTAATAGACGATACTATTGGATCTGAAGCAAAAATACCAACAAAAGAAGCTTACAAACTAGTAACAGAAGGTTTGAAATGGCTCGGCGTAAAATGGCATAAGATAATCTACAAATCAGATAGGATGAAATTGTTCTACAAATGGGCCGAGGAGTTAATAGAAAGAGGGCATGCGTATGTTTGTGAATGCCCTAAAGATGTCTTAAGAAAAAACAGGGAGAAGGGTTTGGAGTGTAGATGTAGAAAACAGGACCCGAAAACAAATCTAGAAAAATGGAAAAAAATGTTGAAGGGTGGTTATGAAAGTGGACAGGCAACGGTTAGACTAAAAACCGATATGAAACACTCTAATCCAGCTTTCAGGGATAGGGTCCTATTGAGAATATCTGACAGGAAACATCCCAGGGTTGAAAAAAAATACCACGTCTGGCCGATGTTGGAATACTCATGGGCTATAGATGATCATTTCCTTGGTATCACACATGTTCTTAGAGGAAAAGATTTGGTCATGGAAGATATGATGGAAGAATTTATATGGGATAAATTAGGATGGGAACATCCAGAATTCATACATCACGGTATGTTGAGATTTGAGGGTCTGAAATTAAGCAAAACTCAAGCCAGAATGCTCATTAAAAAGGGTATATACACCGGCTGGGATGACCCAAGAACCTGGAGTTTGCAATCATTCAAGAAAAGGGGAATTTCACCTGAGGCTATAAGAAACTTTATATTAGATTTTGGTTTGAGTTTAAATGACGTGACAGTACCAGTTGAGATTCTTTATAGTGAGAATAGGAAATTGATTGACTCAAAAGTAAACAGGTATTTTGCAGTAATGGACCCAGTTCAAATTAAAGTAGTGAATGCTCCAAAAATGAAGAAAGTGAGAGTTCATCTTCATCCAGACTTCCCAAGAAGAGGTTTTAGAGAGATTCCAGTCAATATTAATAAAATCTTCATTTCAAGAAGGGATTTTGAGAAATTAAAGGACAAGGAGATTCGATTAATAGGATTATGTAATATTAAATTGGATAAAAAAGCTGAGTTCACTGGTAAAGGAGTGAGGTCGGAAATGCAAAAAATTCAGTGGGTTTCTGAAAAAAATGTTCCGATGAAGATTATTATGGAAGATAATAACATAGTGAAATGCATCGGAGAACCAGAAATTAAGAAATTAAAACCAAATACTGGGTTACAATTGATCAGGTTTGGTTTCTGTAGGATCGATCAAACAAAACCAAAACTGATTTTATATTTCACGCACAAGTAAACTTTATAAATTTTAAATACTTGTTTTGTTTAGCATTAAATGAAGATTGATCCGTAACCGGAGGTGAAATTCGATGGCTGAATTTGAAATACCTAAAGATTTGGTCGATAAAGTTTTACAGGCTTTAGAAGTAGCTAAAAACACCGGAAAGGTGAAGAAAGGGACTAACGAAACGACAAAAGTTATAGAACGGGGAAAAGCAAAGTTAGTCGTTATCGCAAAAGATGTGGAACCAAAAGAAATTGTCATGCATTTGCCTGTTTTATGTGAAGAAAAAAAATGTGAGTACGTATACATACCCTCTAAGGAAGAATTGGGTAGGGCTATAGGTATAAACGTTAGCACGGCTTCTGCTTGTATAGTTGAATCAGGTGAGGCTAAAGCTCTTGTAGAAGACATCATCAAGAAAATTAAAGATATTAAGAAAAGTTGATTGAATGGTGGGGGATGCAGTACCAGCAGAAGTGGTTCAATTACTTGGTCGAACAGGCGTGAGAGGAGTTATGAGAGTCAGGTGTAGGGTATTAGAGGGGAATGATAAAGGGAAGATATTAACGAGAAACGTTTTTGGCCCCATAAGAAAGGGCGATATACTAATGTTAAGAGAAACTGAGATGGAAACTGTTGGAAAGATGGAAGGTAGATAGATTTGGCTAAATGTTCTTTTTGTGGTTCTAAATTAACACTAGGTACAGGAAAGATGCTAGTTTTGAAAACCGGTGCTACTAGGTACTTTTGTTCCAAGAAATGTGAAAAGAACTGGAAGATGGGTAGAGACCCTAAAAAGATCAGATGGACCGAAATCTTTAGGAAAGAAAAATAATCGGTCTTACTGATGAGAACTGAGATTGAAATCGATACTAGGGATATTGTCAAGATTGTAAAAAATATCAATAGTCATTTGAATCAAGAAATATTGATAGAGGACCTTTTGTTAGAATTGTTGAAGAAGGGGGTTGCTTCATCAGATTACTTATTTATTATTTTATCAAAACTTCAAGAAAGAAAGTTGATTGATGGTAAACATGGGACACTTTTTATCAGTGAAAGGGTAGAGGATGGGTTGCTGAATGAGTTTAAAAATAAAGTATTGTATGAAGTTTCTAGAAAACGAAGAGTTTTTGTTACTCCTTTAGAAGTCGGTAAGTTTTATCAGTGTCCTAGAAGGTTCTACCTAGAAAAGGTAGTTTTATCCAGACAATTCAAAAGAGAGCGTGGGAGGGTTTGGGATGGAGAGGTATTACATCTAGCGGTCAAAATGTTCATCGATAACATTGATAAAAAAGATATGGATGGATTTATAACAGAGATAGCCAAAACCAGTATGAAAAAATATGATGGGAAAACAATGATAACAGAAAAATCGATCATAGATTTTTTAATAAAATTACATGACCTGATTAAAGAAGAGAATTTTGATTTTTTGATTTCCGAGAGAACTTTGTTATCCTTAAAAAGAGGGGTGATGGGTACACCCGATATTATAGCCAAGAATAAAAATGGTGAATTTGTTCCAATAGATATAAAATTGGGTAGGATAGATAGAAGAGGAGTGAAGAAGGAGCATTTACTCCAGAATGTCGGAGAGGCTTTGTTGGTCGAAGATTTCTTGAGAAAAAAAATAAATAGTACATATTTAGTCTACTTCCAAGCGAGTTCAGCGATTAAAACCAAGTTGACAGATGGGATGAAAAAAGAATTTATGTTGCTTAAAAAAGAATTAGAAAGAACGTCTACAAAAAAAATCATACCACATATGAGCAGACTGGAAAATGCAGAAGCAAGGTTTTGTAGGGGGTGTCATGTGAAACCTGCGTGTGAAAATATTGAAGAATTGGTTAGGATGAAGGGCCGATAGATCAGTGGTAGATCGCCGCCTTGGCATGGCGGAGGCCAGGGGTTCAAGTCCCCTTCGGTCCATTCAAGTAATTTTAAAAACTTTTATCTTCAAAATAACAACACTGTGTTTGTATGATAAAGGAGATCAAAGGTATAGTCAGGATAGCTGGAACTGACATAAAAGGTGATACTCAGCTATTTGTATCTCTACAAAAAATAAAGGGTGTGAGTGGAAGTTTAGCTAATGCAATTTGTAGAATAAACAATCTCGATCAAAATAGGAAGGTTGGTACTCTGGGTGCAACTGAGATAAAAAAAATAGAAGAGACTTTGAAGAATCCAACTAAATTTGGGATACCATCTTGGATGGTTAATAGACGGAAAGATTTAGAAACGGGTGAGGATCGGCATCTTGCTGGACCCGACTTAACTCTCACACAAACACAAGATATCAAGAGGATGATAAGGATAAAATCTTATAAGGGTGTGAGACATATGTTTGGACTACCCGTTAGGGGTCAGAGAACAAGAAGTTCCTTCAGGAAGGGAAGGACTGTTGGTGTTGTCAGGAAGAAGACGATGCCCAAAAAGAAGAAAGGGAAGTAAATGAGAAAAATCAAGAAAAAGTTCAAAAAACCCAAGCGACCTTGGGATAAGGAACGGATGGGAAAAGAAACTGTGTTGATGAAAACATATGGATTAAGAAGGAAACGTGAGATTTGGAAGGCAGGATCCATTCTGAGGTCGTTGAGAAGGAGGGCGAGAGACTTAGCAGCAAAAAAAGACAAAACTCAAGAAAAGGTGTTATTGGAAAAATTAAGTAAAATTGGATTATTAAGTAAGAATGCTAGTTTAGATGATGTGTTGAGTTTATCAGTAGAGAACATCCTAGAAAGAAGATTACAAACCCTAGTCTTCAGAAGGAATCTAGCAAACACGCCAAAACATGCAAGACAACTCATAACTCACGGACATATAGCAGTTGATGAAAGGAGAACTATCTACCCGGGGTTCATGGTATCACGTGACCTAGAAAATAAAATTTCTATCTATGAAGGATCCAAAATAACAACTAAACCAAAAGGTGAGAGTTAATGAAAAGAAAACCGGTGAGAAGGAAAAAATACGAGATTAAACCCACAAAAACCGGTGCTTGGGGTGTTGCCCATATTTTTTCAACTGTAAACAATACAATCGTTCATATTACAGATATCACAGGAGCTGAAACGATAGCAAAATATTCTGGTGGAATGATGACTGATAAAGACAGAGAGGAAGGAAGGCCATTTCCCGCAATGCAAGCAGCTAAACAAGCAGCTAAAGATGCTATTGAGAAAGGTATAATCGGAGTTCACATACGAGTAAGGGGTAGGGGTGGTCATCATAAGAAGGCACCTGGACGGGGTGCACAACCAGCAATAAGAGCATTAGCAAGAAGTGGTTTAAGGATTGGAATTATTGAGGACGTGACTCCAATCCCAACAGATGGAACAAAAAGAAAAGGGGGTAGACGTGGTAGGAGAGTATAATTCTAAATATTTAAAAACCTAAATTCCCTGTTATCAAAAACTTATTGTCGGTGGTTGATTGGAGGTAAAAATCCTTGAAAAAAACGATGAAAAAATAAAATTCATTGTTGAAGGTATCAATTCCGCCTTAGCTGGAGAGTTGAGGAGAATAATGATGATAGAAATACCCACACTTGCTGTAGAATGGGTTGATTTCCGTAAGAACAATTCAGTCTTGTGGGACGAAATAATAGCGAACAGGTTGGGTTTAATGCCATTAGAATTCGACACAAAATTCTATAACTTCAAAAAAGATTGTAAATGTGGTGGTAAAGGCTGTAAACATTGTCAAGTCATCTTAACATTAAAAAAGAAAGGACCTTGCATTGTATATTCTGGTGATATTATACCCTCTGATAAAAAAGTTAAACCCGTCTATGACAAGATACCCATTGTTGAACTGACAGAAGACCAAGAATTAGAATTTGAAGCGACTGCAGAATTGGGTCTCGGAAAGGATCATGCGAAATGGCAGGCATCCATTGTTGGTTACAGAGCTATTCCAAAAATAACAATA
>CAYFYJ010000007.1:0-15633 GCA_964347415.1 uncultured archaeon
TATCCTTCAATCTCGAACAAGAACTCACCTTCTATTTCAGGAGCAAGGAACTTCAACTCAATCTCGTCAAAGACTTTAGTATCAGTCCTTATGTCATCACTTTCCTTAAGGATGGAAGTAACATCTCCATACTTAGAATGAACAGCTGATATCAGTTCAGCTTCTTTGCCGTCAACGAACAACTTGACAGTATCGATATAAGAATGTTCTGGTAGTGTTGTTTCTTTTAAAGATAATGAGTATATACCATCTTCTGCAACAGGCTTTGTATTCAAGATAATTTTATCCACGACATCACCTTCAGAATGAATCCTGGATTTTCTTTCTTTGACATAGTCTTTGCCATCATAAACGAACAGGGTTGGACATCCACCACCACCAGTAGACCGCGTACACTTGTCAGTAGTAGAAGAGCAATATGTTCCACTACAACATTCGGCTTGTGAAGTACAATGCCTCGACTCTTCGGTGCAAACGAGAACTTCTTGCTCTACTCCGAGAGATTGTCTTTCACCTACACAGGCATAGTACAAGAAGGTGCCTGGAGTTACTCCATTGGTGAATTTGCAATATTCAATATTAGAATCAATATAGCTTCGACATACTGTTGGTCCAACACCACAAGCTCCCCGTGTAACATTAACGTAATAACCTGCATAAGCACCCAAATTACTTATGGTTGCTTGACTTTGTCTAGTGGTATAGGATGGGTTTGGAGCGAGGCTTAAAGATGGGTTAGCAGGCATTGAAGAGTAATACTTAAACCATATCCTGAAACCGGGCGGATCGGCTAGTTTGCGAGCATATATCCAGTAGTCGCCAGCAGTAGGTAGATACAGTGTATGAAATTCACCTGTTTGATTACAATGAACATTAGGGCTGCCTACTATAGGGCATTGATCTGGTTCTTGACCCTCTATCCAACATATCTCGTAGATTCCATCGTTGGTCTCTGATATACTAATGTCTGCCCAGGCCTGGTCTTGTAAAGAGGTAAACCAATACCACCCATAATCATGGGCTGAAAAGTCATTCCACTCATCGTATAATCCACACACTCCCTCTGTATCCGGATTGGGACAAATCTCACAGTTGGCTGGGGTAACACAATCATCGTCAGCTTCGTCCACTAATCCATCACAATCATTATCTACATAATCCCCACAAGACACCTCTTCTCCCCACTCATCCCTACATATACCATTTTTATCTACACAATCTGTAGCAGAATCACAACACGCTTCATACGTGCTTGCAAGTATAGGAATGTATGTAGAAATATAATTCTCATTAACATCATCCTCACAACAAGACGGTGTCCCTGCTTCGAAACCCCAAGTTTCACCATAATTATGTTGACCCGTAGGGGTTGTTGGGTTAGGAATACAGTTTTCACAAACGTCTTCTCCTGCTTGGCTACTTACATCAGGATTCACACAGTTTCCTCCTGGAGAATCACAATATGTTCCAGCAGAACATTCTGTTGTATCACACTGTTGCCTATCCGTATAGGTACATATATTGCTAACACAGGTTTCCTCCACACACATGGAATTGCCACAGTTGACTAGAACTGACGCGGGTTGACAACATGTAACTCCTAATGGGCCAGGTAGACCAGCACAATCTGGATCAGCACAGTCTATTAGCGTATCACCATCGTCATCCTCCCCATTATCACAGTCTTCAGTTTTCTGGCAAGTACAATCGGCTTGGCAAACCCCGGTCGCACAATCTGAATTCTGATCACATTCAGCGGTACAAGTCCTTACTATTCCATCCCAAAAGAATATACCATCTCCAGAACTACTATCGGCACATGCATGCCCATAGATACAGGGATTATTTGTACACGTGTTTAAACCTATACATTCGTTCAGGACATCATTAGCATAATCCCACGTGTATGGATTAGCATCTATACTACAACCGTCAGGACAATATGTAACAGGGCAATCTTCATTTTCTGTGGGATCATAAGTACAACTGAATGATGTGCCAGAACCAGTACAATCAGAACATTTATACAAACTCTCACAAGTGGATTCGACAGCTACACAATTACCACTACATTCGTCACAGTTACCTGTACATCTAGAATGATCATCATTATCACAATACCCTAAACTACATTCTCTACAATTGAAACCTCCACACAATTGTCCGTTGTTATCATAACTATAACCCCACTCTTGCATAGCTAAACATTTTGGTCCATCTCTACAATTTACGTGATAATCCGAATGAGTTGTTATGCCATCGTTATCACAATAACCATCACAGCATCTACCTGGTGTTCCTGGACACGCGTCTCCGTTGTTTTTATTTGAATGAGAGCATCCAGCTGTAGGATCACAGTAGTCATTTGTACATGGGTTACCATCATCACAATTTTGTATTAGCGTCTCCTCTACCCAGCTTGTATGGTCTGCACAATCACTCCCACTACAATACCAATCATGGAATAACTTATGTTTTTTCCATTGTAGGCCATCACAGTATTGTGTCCAACCATCTGTACTGTCTGTATGTCGATCAGAGGCTGTAAAGGAACAATCGCTTTGACCATCAACACAATAAAAGTTTTTATATTGACATCCGTCGCCATAGTCGTTATAGCAACCATCTCGATTGTCACAATCTTCTTTATAAACATCGACACAATTTTCGCAACGATATATTCGGTCACCGGAATGACAATGATAATTGTTAATGCCCGATGGCAGATCATCACAGTGATCAGAAGCGCCACAACCGGATTCACATTTGTCACGCGATTGAACACCTGCACAAAAATCTATTTCTATTGCCTTCAAGCCAGAACATTCTACACATCCTTGTTCACTCCAATCCCAATAATGATTTGACGGGCTTTTGGTTTCAAGGCAAGGTTCCCAAGGCCAGGATCCCGGACACCAACAACCACAGGGATAACCATTGTAACTTTCTGGGATAGCATCACCAGCGGGACTTGTATCGCTAGATACATCGTCTCCATATGCGTTACAGGATGAGACAAACCTAACACAGTCACTGCGAACAGGCGCGTAACAATCAACAAAACTACAAGATGGGTCGCCTCCACGTACTTTATAATCGCAGGTTGCGTCATGTTGACCTGGAGGAGTTACTATCCAAACGCAACTTCCAGGCCACGCCGCAGTTTTCCAACATATAGCACTATCAAACGGGGCCCAAGTACACCAATCGGTTCTTTCACTAGGGTTGCACGAACCCGCCCATTCTTCCACAGCTCCGCCTGAAGATGTCCAATACCTCGAGTCTAATCCGCACGCGTGAATGAGTGTGGGTAAGAGTAAGAAAATCAAGAATACTAATAAGATTGGACTAAATTTGAACAAAACATCCTTTTGCGTATCTTTCACTTCCTTTAAATGTTTTACACAAGGTAATATACAGAATCGTTCTGCTTGTCTTCATTTGTTCGAGTTCAAGCTTTGTTCCATGAGTGATCCAAGTATACCTACAAATAGATATATCATCGAAATTTTTACAATTCCATTCTGGTTCGACCTTGATATTAAAATATTTTTTTACTAGATCTGATGATGGTTCGCAATCTAATATACTATAGGCTCTTAGGGCGATGGCTGAGACATCTTCTTCATATCCCACAGTTACTAGGAATTTTTCAGATGAAGATTTCCATTCATAATCATAATAACTTATAAAATAGTCCTTGGCAGTTCCCTCTAATTCTTGGAGTTCAAGCGTGATAGAAGATGGTTGGTACTCAGATTTTAGATGAGTTTGGATAAATTCTTTGGCTAATGTTTGATATTCTGGTTCAGGTTCTGGTTTTGGTTTAGAAAACAACTTTTTCAGAGAGCCCCATACCCCTAACTCCCCAGTATCCGCAGGTTCTGTATTGGACTGAGTGATCAATGCTATGAGGACGATTAGAATAAGAACAATCGCAATAATTAAAAGATTTTTCATATTATTATTTTAGATTTGCCTCGTTATAAAATTGATATCTTTCAAAACTGAATATATTTTTAGTTAAAGGGTGAGATATTAATCGTTCATTTCTTAAAAATTAACCTAGGTTCGATGAAAAAAATAATGGTTTTGCTCGCCTTATTTTTACTACCTCAATTAGTCTTAGCTGGAGTTATTTCTTTGACAACTACTGTTTCTAGTGATGTCATTAATGAAGACACTGGAAGGGTTAATGTTAAACTACTGAATTCTGGTGATGAAGCGGCTTATGATGTACAAATATCCCTGTTAGCAGAAAGTTTTGAATCTAATACCATAGATATTGGAAGGCTCAACCCGAATGAACCAGTCGAAGAAGATCTTGAAATAAGATTGAAAAAAAAGATTTCTCCAGGTAGGTATCCTGCCAGTATCATAGTAGACTATGCTGATGCAAATGGTTATCCTTTCTCTTCTGTTTCTCCAAATTTTATCGTTTATAAAACTCCAACCTCTTCAAAAATATCGGGTCTCATATCCGAAACCAGTCTGAGTGGAAAAAAAAGTAAAAAACTCACTCTATCTGTCAGAAACCTAGATGATATCGAACATAACGTGGATGTCAAACTGATCTTACCCAGAGAGATAAAAGTTGTAGACGGTGAAAAGGATATATATATAGAATCAAAACAAGAAAAATCCTTAGACTTTGAAGTTTCCTCTCTTTCTGCGATCTCTGGTAGTAATTATGCCGTTTTAGCTTCGATGGAATACGAGGATGATATGCATTACACTTCATTCGCGAACGGAATCATCAGGATAGATGGCGAAACTACATCAGGACAAGAACCAGAAGGTTCAAGTATTTTAGCGTATGTAATTCTATTTATTTCAATAGTTTTCGTTTTAATCTACACCTATCCAAAATACATCAAAAGAGGTAAGAGAGTTGAAAAGAAAAATAAATAAAAAGGGCATCTTTATTCTGGTCTCTTTAATCGCAATCTTCATCTTTGCTTACATCCTCAGGTATATTCCTTTCATGCAGTACGACATCAGGTTGATAACAAACTGGGCTGATGATTGGTGGTTTCTTGGGATGGCTAGATATTTCGCGACCAGACACCATATCCCAGAGGTCGAACCCACGTATGGTAATGGGATAGAATACCAGTATCCGCCCGGACTGATGTTATTTTTTGCTGTCATGACTCAGATTACTGGAGTTGAGTTGGTATACCTTGGTAGATTTGTGGGAGTGGGCTTGGGAGCATTATCAGTCGTCTTCATTTATGTCTTGGGTGAGAAACTCACTAAGGATTATAGAATAGGGTTACTTGCAGCGGTTTTAGCTGCTTCCTCGGTTCGTTTCATCTCTAGGAGCGCTGCTTTTTGTTCTGAACTGATGGGACATTTACTCATGCCACTCATTGTATTATTCCTTTACAAGGGGATGAAAGAAAAGAGAGATATGAATCTGTTGATATCAGGTCTTTTGCTCGCGGGTTTGGTTATTTCCCACCATCTCTCATCTGGTATTATGATTATTTCTTTAGTTTCTTTCACGTTCTTACTGTTAGTATTCAAGAGACGTGAAGGATTCTCAGATATTAAAAAAGTTTTATTCGTTCTGGCCATAGGATTGATCATATCTTTTCCTTTCTGGATTAAATTGGCTACTGGGGGCATAATGAACATAGTAGTCAAAGAAGCGTATGGACGGGAAGGGTTTTTAACTATAAAGAATTTTTATAAAAACTTGGGTATACCACAATTCTTCCTTGGTTTTACTGCTATAGTTTATGCGTTGTACAAGAGAAAGACTGGACACATACTACTCATAGCCTGGGCCATACCCTGTATTCTTGGTCTTTGGGATAGAGATATCGCTACTGCCCTGTTCAGCAGTACTCTTCTGAAATCAAACCCAGATTTATTGTATGTTTTCAGTCCTTCACTCTATACTAGATATTTTGAATACATGACTCCAGCGATAAGCATCTTGGGTGCGATTCTATTCTTTGCCATCTTTGAATTTTTGGGAGGAATTAAAAAATTAAAAAAATACCATGTGTCTACAATTTTATTAGCGATAGGCTTAATCCTAGTCATTATCTCTATTCCCCTACCGTTTAACTCATCGATATTCTATGAAGGTTCTGGTTATGGTTGGTTGAAATGGGCAATGGTCAGTTTTATTTCCACAGAAGAGTATGAAGCGGCGGTCTGGATGAGGGAAAACTTGTCTGAAGATGTGAACATACTCAGTGATTATGAAGCGAATGAAATGATTCTTGGTGTGACCGCATTGCCAGTGGCCAATGGTGGGACTTTAAGAGCGGCTTTGCCCGTAGGTACGATCTATTCAGATCATTTAACCATATACTTCACTCCAGATTTGGATGAGGCATTAGGCTTGATAAAGAAGTATGACATAACCCATGTCTTTATGAGTGAGCGCATGAGAGAGAAGGGCTGGTTCTGCATTGAAAGGAATGCCAGGTTTAATTATGAATACGGGAGCAACATGGAAAATGCTGATGTTGAGAAGTTTGATGAATCAGATTGCTTCACTACAATTTACGATGAGAATAAAGTCAAGATTTGGGAAGTCAATCCCGGATGTTTAAAATAGTTTTCTGATACCATGCCTTCTGAATTTTTTATAAATCAAAGAAAGAAAATCGCTAAGAAATATTTAAAGGATTGTAATTTTGTCTTGGACTTGGGTTGTGGACCTGGTATATTTTTAGACATCTTCCGTGGGAAAACTGTCATCGGCCTGGAAAAAAATAGAAAAAAAATCAGGAATATCCCGAGCGGATTTTTAATAAACGGAGATGCTACTAACCTACCTGTTAAAAATACTGCATTCGACGGTATTCTATGCACAGAAGTACTGGAACATATAAAAAATTACAAGGAAGCCATCCATGAAATTGGTAGAGTGACAAAACCAAATGGCAAGGTTTTGATAACAACTCCGAATAAAAAATACGAGTTCTATAAGAACTTCTTATCTTGGTTAAAAGTCTGGCCTCATCCACAAGATAAATGGATCTCAACCGATTCACTGATTGAAGTCTGCAAAAAATACTTTAAAGTAAAAACAAGTGGAATCTTTCCAATAAATTTACTCGGTCTAGAAAAAATTTTAGCCGAACGGTTTGGAAAAAATTCAGAGACGGTTGTCTTGAAGTTAAGAAAACTATAAAGTCTCCTTAATGAGTTTTTCGCAAGTTGTGAATTTGTTTTTTCTATCTCTAAAAAACAGTATCAACTTTCTAAAAAATTCTAGTCTCTCTGGTCCACATTTATTGTAATAAAAATGATACTTGTAATCGGGTAAATCGAATGGTTTGTTATAATTTACAAAATCAAAACTATGGAAGAGGGAGACAAAAGTTTTGGGATGACCTGACGATTCTAAAAGATCTAAATATTTATCTCCTACGAAGAACATCCAGGAAGACATTGCTGGTATTCTAAGTTTATTTATAGTACCTATAGGAATTTCTATGAAATCGTTTTTAATTTTGTGTGGAGTTCTTTTCTTGAATAAATTAAAATATCTGAAAGGTATCGTAAACGGAACTATACTCGAATCATAACGGTAATAACTTGAAACTACTTCCAGAATTTTTTTATTTATGCACAATTTTGGGGACCTGAATCCTTTTGGCTTTAAACCATACTCAGAAAAAATAATCTTAGATTTTCTTATTTCGTTCTCAAGGTCTAATCGGCTCAGTTTATCCAATCTCTTATGGTTGTAACCATGTGATGCTATTTCATGCCCTTTCAACAAATCTAATATTTCTCCCTTAAAATTCTCGAGGACTTTTCCAGTAATAAAAAACGTGGATTTTATCTTTTCTTCGTTTAAAACATCTACTACAGCAGGAAGGCTATCTTTTACGTTATTAAACGT
Organism: uncultured archaeon; assembly: GCA_964347415.1. Taxonomy (GTDB): domain Archaea; phylum Aenigmatarchaeota; class Aenigmatarchaeia; order CG10238-14; family CG10238-14; genus CAYFYJ01. The sequence goes on from CAYFYJ010000007.1 coordinate 7,874, forward strand.
CTTTCCTAGGCTAAAATCAGACTCTACATCGAAAGTAAGGACTATTTTCATAATTAGCAATATCCATGCTAAACTTAAATAACTGACTTTAAGAAATTAAAATAGTGAAAAAATGGTTGAATTATCGATAGTTGTCCCGGTCTATAACGAAGAGAAGGCTATACAAAGCTTTCTAAAGAAATTGAAAGATGTGTTAAAGAATGTCAAGGTTAGTCATGAAATTATAGCTGTGGACGATGCTTCTTCTGATAAGACCTATGAAAAGATCAAGAAAGTTAAAGGTATAAAAGTAGTACGTCATCCGTACAACAAAGGGTATGGTGCATCACTAAAGACCGGCGCAAGGAAAGGTAAAGGCAAGTATATTTTGTTTATAGACGGCGACGGTGAGCATGACCCTAAAAATATACCAAAACTAGTAAAACACAGGAAAACTTACGATATGGTTGTTGGCGCTAGACGATTCTATTCATCTATACCAAGAGCAATCGCAAAGAAGATTATAACTGGGTTTGCAAACTATGTCTCTGAAGTTAAGATACCTGATCTAAATTGTGGATTTAGGCTCGTGAAAAGAGATATATTGATGGAATACATCGACTCTCTGCCGAACAGGTTTTCTTTCACTTCAACGATAACTATGATATTCATAAAGTCTGGTTACAGCATAAAGTACGTTCCAGTCAATGTCTTGAAGAGAAAAGGAAAGAGTAAAATCAACCCTTTAAAGGATTTCATCAATTTCTTGGTTCTGGTGATGAAGACATCACTCTTATTCTCACCTCTTCGGGTTTTCATACCAGTCAGTCTATTATTCTTTGTTCTGGGGATGGGTTATCTCGTTTATTACCTCACGTTATATTCTGACGTACCAGACTCAGCTATATTCTTGCTCACGACTAGTATCATCATATTCTTCTTCGGTTTTATATCAGACCAGGTCTCTTCTCTGAAATTGTCGAAGAGCGCATGATATAAAAAGCTATCTTTTAAAAAATTCCTACATGGAAATCGCAGTAGTTGGGGGATCAGGTTTCGTCGGCGGTAGTATAGCCAAATTTCTTTCAAAAGAAAATACAGTACGGGTTGTTGACATTAATCCTAGTGCTGAGGACGTGACGTTCAAGAAATGTGATGTTTTAGATTACAAACTTTTGGAAGATTGCCTAAAGGATTGTGAAGTAATCATCGATTCTCACATTATTCAAATACCAAGAATAAACGAGATTAAAGAACTTGCTTTTAACGTCAATGTAAACGGTACAAGGAATGTTTGTGAGGTCTGTAGAAAGAACGATTCGAAACTCATCCTGACTGGGACATGGCATATCTACGGGGAACCGCCATTCGAGAAAAAGAGTATTGATGAGGATTATGGTTATCATCCTGAAAGAGTATCTGAAAGAGCTGAATTCTACGTCATCAATAAGATCATGCAAGAAATGTGGGTTAGATCCTACAGTAAGATGTATGGAATTAAAGCAGGGATATTAAGGTTGAGTACGGTTTTGGGTGAAGGAATGCCTGAGAAAACTGCCGCAAACATCTTCATAAATCAGGCCTTAAACAACAAAGACATCACACCATTCAGGAGCACGAGGTATAGACCGATGCTTTACGTGGATATCAACGATGTCAATGAAGCCATAAACCGATTGATTAAAATCCTTAACTCAAAGTGTGAAATAATACACATAGCTCATCAAGAACCTATAACTATTCTTGAGTTGGGCCAAATGACAAAAAGATTGAGTAATTCTAATTCTGAAGTAAAGGTCGTGGATAATGCTGATGATGATTTCGAGCCAGAGGATAAGAATTATTGCTACATGGATTTAACTAGACTTAAGAAAAGCCTCGAGATGGAGAAATTAATTTCGACTGAAGAAAGTTTAAAAAGAATAATTGAAAACCTCAGGGAAAGTTCTTCCTGATATTCGGTCCCAATCTCTTTATGAGAAATATCGGCAAGGATTTCCAGAGTCCACCTAAAAACTTGTATTTTTCTTCTTCAGGGTCTGGAATCTCACAATCTTTGTAGATTCTATAATAATACTCCAATTCATCCATCTTCCCGCCCCATCTTTTTTTAAACAGGAATCCGCCAGTATGCATCCTTGCTCTACCAAAATCTAAAGATTCATAATTTTTCCTCTTTCCCCATTCTATCATTCTGAAAAGGATTAAATCATTTGGTCTCAGATGAAGATAATTCGCATCAGAAACATTCTTCCAGTAATAGATTTTTTTCTCATGTAAGAAGAAAATGCTGGCGGCAATTTTTTTGTTATCACTCTCGGCAAAAAATAATTTCACGTTTTTCGAACAGAATTTAAAAACATTGTCGAAGAAATCGAAGGAATGTGGAGGGCTGCCTAGTTTTTTCATCGTTTTTAGATAAAGTCTATAAAATTCTTCTAACTCTTTCCTAGTTCCTTTAACCACTTTCACATTATTTTTTTCTGCTTTTCTTATGCTGTTCCTCACTTTTTTATCGAAGGACTTCCAGATATCATTTAACGGTTTTTTCAAATCAAGAATGAAATTATAGTAAGTAACCTTTTTTTTAAAAGATTTCAAATTTAAGTCAGGTCCCCTTATCTCAACATAATCAACATCATTCTCTTTCGCTATATCTTCCAATTTCTTTAGAATCCAATCAACTTTAGTGGGGGAAAGGAATCCACCATAATCACCATAAGGCATTGAAACTAACTTCTTACCGAAAAGATTACTCTTTATCAGCATGAATGGGATTGCATTCAGGATTTTTTTTTCATCAATCAACGCTACTATAAACGGTTTCAGGTTGTAGGATTCTTCTATTGTTTTTATCCAGTTTGTCGAGTTATAGAAATTGGGATAATCCTTTACCAACTTACTCATTTCATTCGTGTGTAATAATTTGACTATCATTTCTTGGACACTAAAAACTTTTTAGACAATAAGATTTTTAACCCTAACAAACTGATGATTAGGTTAATGGATCTATCCAGAATGAAAAAGATGAACCCTTTCTCTGCTCCTACACCAAGATAAGAAAAAATCAAAACGCTTCCGGCTTCTGCGATACCTATCCCACCTGGTGTAATCGGAACGAATGTTAAGGATGATATCAGTGGGTTCAATAATATGAAAACGAACACTGGTAGATTTACATCCAACGCCCTACCAATAGCCCACCAACACATGCCCCCTATTACCCAGGTTAAAAAGGTTATTATGAAAATACCAGGAGAATAACGTTTGATGTCAGTGAAGTCTCTACTCATACTATTTACGAACTTCAAAAGTTTTTTGCCTTTTGGTAGTCTTTTAATTAAACCAGTAAACTTCCATGTTCCGTATTTCAAGAATAATATCGTGAGGATTATAGCATCCAGAACCCAGCCCAACATCAGTAGTATGTATATCATGCCGGTTGTTTCAATGGCACTCGCCAGATAGATAACAGCGATTCCAGCGAGAACCATTTGAATAATGAAAGATATCAATTGAGATAGTATCAATACAGACGATGAGAGAGAGTAAGGAATTTTATCTCCTTTAAATGCATAAGCCAACGAAAAATAACCTAATTTGCCTGGTGTAATCTGACCTATTAGATAACCAAAAAAATGAGCCCAAAAAACTTTCTTCGTTGATATTTCATGGAATTTATCCAACACGTATTTGATCCTGTAAACGATTAAAATATGAGTTGCTAATAAAAACAAACCGCCCCATACAATCCAAAGCATTTTGGTTTCTTTAATTGTTTCAATCAGAACATCTATTTTTAGGTTGTACAAGATGAAAATGATTAGAAAAATAGATAGCAAAATTTTTACCAGAGTTTTGTAATAAAGTTTCATTTCTCCCACAGAATTGATTCATTTTCTTTTTTTCCAGACTACGACTCCTATTATTGTGAATGCTACTAGTATTGAAAGGCTACTGTAGACAGTGATGGGGATTTTGAGGAATTCGTTCAAGAAGAATATTACTAACGGGATTAGAGCAAAACTCAGACCAAAACCTAAAGCTATTCTTTCCATCAATTCCAGATCTTTCTTCTTCGGGAAAAATGCATAACTCAGTGCGTAGCCAGGAATGAATAAGACTAACGGAAGACCTATTATGGCCTGGATTATCGATAACATCTGACCACTTATAGTAATATTCAGAGTGGGATTTAAATAAGTGAATTAGGTCAAAAAATATTTTCCTTTTTCTTTTTGTTCTCTATCCAGTCTTGATCCCGATTTGTTGGCTCTGGGTCGTCCTGTCTGTGGGTCTCTTCTGAAACTTACTTTAACTCTGCTCAAGAATGTGTTGAAGGCATTTTCAACACTGCCTGGTTGTTCTGCATGACCTTCCTTTCCCGGATTCCCTAGGAAAACCATACCTCTGTCAGAAATTTGACTCAGAAACAGTAAATCATGATCTACAATCATGGCCGAACATTCTTTTCTCTCCACGATCTTTCGGACCATGTTTGCCAAGGATAGTCTCATCTCGACATCCAGAAAAGCTGAGGGTTCATCCAACAAATAAACATCCGCTTCTTTGCTCAATGACACAGCAATAGCAACTCTTTGTAATTCGCCGCCGGAAAGTTTCTTGATTTTTCTTTCAAGGAGTTTTTCTAAACTTAAAGGTCTTAATATCTCCGCTTTATAATTGCTAGTCGAAAATTCTTTAGTGACAGATTTCAACAATTCACGGACAGTCCCATCGAATTCAGTTCTTGGATATTGGGATTTGTATGATATCTTGACTTTTCCAGATACTTTTCCTTTGTCTTGTTTCATCTCTCCAGCCAGTATTCTTGCGAAAGTTGTCTTTCCCAGAGCATTAGCACCTAGAATTCCTAACACTTCTTTTCCGTACAATTCTCCTTTTTTAATGTTCAAACTGAAATCCCCGAGTTTTTTGTTAACGTTCTCAAACTGTATGAGCGTTACTAATCCTGATGTTGATTGTATATAACCAGCTTCAAACTTTATGGACTCAGGTCTTATCCTGACGTTGTCGTCTCTTATGTAACCATCCAAGAACGTGTTTATCCCAGCTCGGACAGAATAAGGGTTTGAGACGATACCATAAACAGACGGTGTCCCATAGAAAATGTGGATTCTATCAGCAAGAAAATCCAGAGTTGCAAGGTCATGATCAGCAACAATAACAGACTTGTTCTGACAGAATTCTCTTATAGCTTTTGAAACTTCTAGTCTCTGAAAAACGTCAAGAAAACTCGTCGGCTCATCGAAGTAGTAAATATCTGCATCCTTTGCCAAACCAGCTGCGATAGCAACTCTTTGCAATTCACCGCCAGATATTCTCTTGACATCATGGTCGAGTATTTCTTCTATACCAAACCTTGCAATCAAATCGTTCAATATCCCTCTCTTATCAGTTTTCTTCAAGAGGTTTGATACCTTACCAGAATAGGTCTCGGGAATTTTATCGACTCTCTGTAGTTTGTAAGAGACTTTAACTTCTTTATTCTGCAGTTTTTCAAGATAATTCTGTAGCTCTGTTCCTCTGAAGAGGGTTATCAACTCTGAGAAATCCAATTTTTTTCTCTTCCCGAGGTTTGGTTTAATCTGACCAGAAAGAAGCATCAATGCTGTAGTTTTTCCAAGGCCGTTTGATCCAATCAAACCAACTACCTCTCCAGGAATCGGGTGTGGTAATCTGAACAGAACGAATTTATTCTTTCCGAAACGATGAATAGGTTTTTCTTTTAACTTCTCTGGCAAATTCACGATCTTGATTGCCCCGAAAGGACATTTATGTGGACATATACCACAACCAATGCATATGTTCTCGTCGATAACCGGAAATTTTGTCACTTCGTCTGTTGTTATGCAATCTTCTCCAGACCTGTTCTTGGGACAAACACGTACACAAAGATAATCGCACTTCTTGTGTTTGCACAACTCCCTATCGATTACTGCTATTCTTGTCAATTACGCCACCAATAAAAATCTAGGATTTGGAAATTAAATCTATTCGAAGACTATGTCTGTATCTACGTGAAAAAGCGATTTCGAGACATTGACAAAGATTTCGGAAGATACAGGTAATTTTGTCCTCTCAGATTTTGGAATTCTGATCCTGTACAACTCCCCCTGTGGCCTGTAAACAACATTTATCCCTAGTATAGGAACTGTGAAGAAGACATCGTTAACAAAATCATTTAGTCGTGGTGGTTGCTCGACTATTCTGACTGACCTGTTCAATTCTTTTGCGAGCTTTTTTACTATTCTACCTTCTTTCCCTATTAGTTTAGCTGCATCATTTTTTCTGGTGACGATCAAGAGCATGTTGGCGCCAGCTGCTCTTTTTATCTCAACATTCTTCAGAGTTTTTTGATTTTTTAGGAATCCGTTCAAACGTCTGTACATTTCTATCTCATCGACCTTTATCTCCTTCTCACCAACTTTCTCTGCACATGCGTTGCAAAGCAGATTGTTCTTTAAACAGACCGAACAGATAGGGAATTTCATAAGTAGAAATTGAATGAGTATAAATTTAATATTTATCTTGTTTTTTACATAGTAATATATATAGATGTAGGTGTTCTGAAGTGGTGACCCCAACTCGAATAGCAACATTGATAGTGGGAACTGTCACAGCGCTAGGTATTATGTTTGCTTTCTGGGGCGCACAGTTGGTTCAGACTAACTTAAATGAGACTGCTAGCTCGGAAGAGTTGTGCCTTGGAGCCATGTTAAGTTTGTATTCTGGAAGATATGATAGTGAAACACAGGAGTTGTTTTTGGTGTTTGAAAATCAGAGAGGGGCAGACCTTGAGTTGAAAGCTTTGTACTTATTCTATCCCGACAAAGAAATGAAGACATTTGAGTTGAATGAGGGATTAGGAGCCAACATGCTTTTGTCCATACCCGTTAAAGGCGTTGAAGATGGTTTTGAGAGTGGGACTATAAAGACAAACTGTCCTGATGCTAATGTTGATTTCAGTTATTCTGACGTGACTTAACTTCTTAAGATTAAAATACTTAGATTTATTGGGGTTAGATGCAGATAGGTCTGGTGGGTAAACCATCTTCTGGGAAGAGCTCTTTCTTTAAGGCTGCGACAATGATAGATGTAGCTATAGCTGCCTATCCTTTCACGACGATAAAACCGAATGTGGGAATGGGATATGTAGTTGCTGACTGTGTTTGTAAGTATTATGATGTGAAATGCAACCCAAAGAATTCTGTTTGTGTTAATGGGAAGAGATACATTCCTGTCAAACTCATCGATGTGGCTGGTTTAGTTCCTGATGCCCATCTTGGAAAGGGGTTGGGAAATCAATTTTTAGACGATTTGAGGCAGGCCTCTTGTCTCATTCACATTGTTGATACTTCTGGTAAGACTGATGCTGAAGGCAAAGCCACGTCAGGTTATGATCCTTGCAATGACATAAAGTTTTTGACTAGGGAGATTGACATGTGGTTTGCTGAGATAATAAAGAAAGGGATGTCAAAATACACTATTAAGAAAAAATTCGCTAAGGTAGATTTGGTCGATGTTTTAACCAAACAATTGACTGGATTGGGGATAACTAAAAAAGATATCCAACATAGTCTTGATAAAGTCAGCATCGATAGTATTGGAGAGTTTACGGCAGAACTAAGGGGATTGTCCAAGCCCATTATCATAGCCGCGAATAAAATTGATTTGCTGGAATCAGAAGAGAACTTGAAAAAGATGAGGAAGGAATTCCCTGATTTAACGATAATGCCTACTTCTGCTGCTTCTGAGAT
>CAYFYJ010000008.1:0-18233 GCA_964347415.1 uncultured archaeon
GCTGTTGATACCGTGATTCAAGCTTACAAGATAGCTGAAGACAGGAGAGTTTTATTGCCAATTATGGTTTGTATGGATGGTTTCATCTTAACGCATACTGTCGAGCCTGTTAATGTCCCGGATGATGTAGAAGTCAACAAATTCCTACCGAAATATAAACCAATTCATGCTCTCTTAGATCCGACGATACCGATGACCCTAGGATCGTTTGCTTACCCTGAACCCTACTTTAAGTTGAGAAAAGAACTTTCCTTGGCCATAGATAATTCTAAAGAAATTATAAAAAAGGTAAACGAAGAATTTGGGAAAAAATTCAATAGAAAGTATGGCAATGGTTTGATAGAGGAATACAGGAACGATAAGAAAATAGCGATAGTTTCGCTGGGTTCTGTTTGCGGGACGATAAGGACTGTTGTCGATTCGAGAGAAGATACTGGTTTGGTTAAAATAAGATGTTACAGACCTTTCCCGAAAGAAGATTTACTCAATGCTTTGAAAGAAAAGGAAATTGTGATCGTTATCGAAAAAGATATTTCTCTTGGTCTTGGTTCTGGTAGTGTCTTTTCTGAAATAAGAGATGTCTTATATCAATTAAAAGAAAAACCAAAAGTTGTCGGAGCTGTTGTTGGTCTTGGGGGAACTGATGTCAGAAGTAAAGATATCAACGCTTTAATCGATAAATCCAAGACGATGAATGACGGCGAGGTTGAGTGGTTTATATGACTGATGAATTGTTTGCACCTGGACATAGGACTTGTGCAGGTTGTGGGTCTGTCCTTGCAGCTAGACATATGTTGAAAGCTACTGGAAAAGATGTGATAATATGCGAGTCTACTGGCTGCCTAGAAGTTACATCATCTCAGTATCCCTTGACGGCATGGAAGGTCCCTTGGATTCATGTTGTCTTTGAGAATGCTGCTTCTGTTGCCACTGGAGTAAGAGCTGCTTTAGAAGCTCAAGGAAATGACCATACTAAAGTTATCGCCTTTGGTGGAGATGGAGGAATGGTTGACATTGGATTTGGTGCAGTGAGTGGAGCTATGGAAAGGGATGAGGATATGATGATAATCACTTATGATAATGAGGCCTATGCTAATACTGGTATTCAAAGATCTGGTGCAACACCCTTTGGAGCAAGTACAACTACTTCCCCGTCTGGTAAAGTTTCCTTTGGTAAAAAACAATGGAAGAAGAATGTCCCGATGATAGCTGTTGCACATGGAGTTAAGTACGTCGCTTGTGCCAGCATAGCTTATCCTCAAGATTTACAGAAGAAGATAAAAAAAGCTATGGAAATCAAAGGAACGAGATACCTTCACATTCATACGCCTTGCCCAATAGGATGGGGATTTGATTCTGCCAAGACGATTGAAGTTGCTCGACTTGCAGTACAGACAGGAATGTGGGTTCTTTATGAGATTGATAATGGAAAATTCAAGAAGACTATGAACCCTGAACTAAAGCCGATTGGAGAATACCTGAAGATGCAGAAGAGATTCAAACATCTGAAAGAAAAAGAGATAAAAATCATTCAAGATCACATTCATGCAAGTTGGAAAGAATTAGATAATCTTGAGAAGAGTGGAGTTAATTTAAGGACTATTTTGTAACCTTTTTATATCCAAACTATTTTTATTACTTCATGGAACAAGAACTATTGGATATCGTAAATGAAAATGACGAGATTATAGGACAAGATACCAAAGGGAATAAATTCCGTAAAAGTCTCATCTCCAGAAATGTTGCAATTTTCATTCTAGACGATAATAAAAAATTATTGATAACTAAACGTTCTTCTCGAAAAGAAAGTTTTCCAAACAGATACGATCTTGCAGCTTGCGGTAATGTAAAAGCTGGTGAAAGTTATGAAGATGCTGCTAAGCGAGAAGTCACGGAGGAATTGAGTATAGATTGCGATTTGAAATTCCTAGGTAAGATTTTTAATGAATTCAAAGAAGACGAAAAAACAATAAAATATTTTACTGGTATTTTTTAGGCCATTTTTCTGGTGAGGTTGAACTAAGTGATGAATTAGTAGAACTGAAAAGATTATATGTAGATGAAGTAGCTCAATTAATCAACAAAAATAATGACCTGTTTTGTCCTGGTTTTGTCAATGATTTCCTTCATGTAAAGGATAAACTGAAATAATTTAAAAACCCTTCTTTTTCCTCCAATACAAAAGCATTTAAAATTTTAAGACTAAGTGAAAAAGTATGATTGGTATCGTTGGATATGGCGGTTACGTTCCTAGATTCAGGATAAAGGTGGAAGAAATAGCAGCAGTCTGGGGCGCTAATGCCAATTCGTTTAAGAAGGGGCTAAACATAGAGGAAAAGTCAGTCCCTTCAATGGATGAGGATACAGCCACGATATCAGTAGAAGCCGCATTAAACGCCTTAAAAATGGCTGGTATAGACCCCAAAGAAATCGGAGCCATATACATCGGCTCAGAATCTCACCCTTACGCTGTTAAACCTACTTCTACGATAGTCGGAGAAGCCATAGGCTGCGGCATGGAATACACCTCAGCAGACACAGAATTCGCTTGTAAGGCTGGAACAGCCGGTATTCAGATGGTCATGGGCCTTATCCAAGGGGGTTACATCAAGTTTGGTTTGGCCATAGGCGCAGATACTGCTCAGAGCAGACCAGGAGATGCGTTGGAGTACACAGCCGCAGCAGGAGGCGCAGCGTTCATCATAGGAAAGAACGGCGTTGTAGCAGAGATAGAAGGTACTTATTCTTGTTCTTCAGATACTCCGGACTTCTGGAGGAGAGATACTGCCGAATACCCAAGTCATGGAGGGAGGTTTACTGGAATACCTGCTTATTTCAAACACGTCGTTTCTGCAACCAAAGGCTTGATGGATAAACTCAGTTTAAAGAACACTGATTTTGATTACGTTGTTTTTCACATGCCAAACGGTAAATTCCCTCTAAGAGCAGCAAAAATGCTAGGTTTTGATTTGAACAAACTAACTCATGGTCTTGTCGTTAAAAAAATCGGTAACACCTACTCTGGTTCGTCTCCACTCGGCCTAGCCGCAATATTAGACGTAGCCAAGCCAGGACAAAGAATCCTGATAACATCATATGGTTCTGGAGCTGGGAGTGATTCATTCAGCATAAAGGTTACAGACCTGATAGAAGAAAAAAGAAAAAATACGAGAAAGGTTCAAGATTACATCGATAATAAGGAATACGTGACATACGCCAGATACACGAGATTGAGGAGAGGGATATGAAAGTCGCTGTCATCGGCATCGGTTCCACGAATTTTGGAGAGCATTGGGATCAAAATCTAAGACAGCTGGCGATAGAAGCTGGAACTAAAGCACTACTTGATGCTAAAGTAAGAGGGAGAGACTTGGATGCTATTTACTTGGGAAATATGTCTGCCGGAAAGTTTGTTGGCCAGGAGCATGTAGGCGCTATGATCTCTGGGGAATTGGGCTTATCCATACCAGCAACTCGATGTGAAGGTGCATGTGCTTCTGGAGGTTTGGCGTTGAGACAAGGATTATTCTCAATTCTATCTGGTCAACATGACATCGTCTTGGTTGGTGGAGCAGAAAAAATGACTGATTTGACAATTAACAGTGTTACTAGTTCTTTAATGGGTGCGGCTGATCAGGAATGGGAATCCTATTATGGAGTGACTTTTCCAAGCTTGTATGCGATGATAGCGAGAAGACACATGCATGAGTTTGGAACAACAAGAGAACAGATTGCTAAGGTCGCTGTAAAAAATCATCATAATGGTATCTTAAATCCAGTGTCACAATTCAAGAAAGAGATAACAGTCGAACAAGTCATAAATTCTCCTATGGTCGCTGATCCATTAACTCTTTTTGACTGTTCACCGATAACTGATGGTGCTGCTGCATTAATTCTATGTAAAGCTGAATTGGCAAAGAAGTATGTTGATGACCCTATATATATAGTAGGTTCTGGTCAAGCATCAGATACTTTGGCTTTGCACGACAGAAAATCATTAACGACTATGAATGCTACTGTTAAAGCCGCTCAAGAAGCTTATAAACAAACTGGTCTAACTTCAAAAGATATTGATTTCGCTGAAGTTCATGATTGCTTCACGATAGCCGAGATCGTGGCAACAGAAGATCTAGGATTCTGTAAAAAAGGTGAGGGTGGAAAACTCTTGGATGAAAAAGCAACGGAAATAGGGGGAAGAATTCCTGTCAACACTTCTGGAGGTTTGAAATCTGTCGGGCACCCTGTCGGAGCGACTGGTATCAAGCAAGCAATCGAGATGGTCTTACAACTGAGAGGAAAGGCAGGTAAAAGACAGGTTAAAGATGCTAAGGTTGGTTTGACGCATAATGTTGGAGGTTCTGGCGCCACTGCAGTCGTCCATATATTTTCAAGGTGAGATCATGCAAAAAGTCGTAAAAAAAGAAATGGTATTCAAGGATAAAAAAGTCACGGGTGTAGAAATATCCTGGGATAATGGTCAATGTGTTTTTATCGTAGCAGACAAAGGTTTAGTGGCATGTGGGGCGATAGACTTGAAAGCAATGGAAGAGTTTAACTTTGCTGCCGCCATAAGTAAAGGAACTCCAGAAAAACCGTTGGTGACGACAGAAGATTTATTGGATGCTAAGGTAACAGGAATAACTTCTGAGGCTCAAAATCTGGGGCTAATAGAAGGGATGAGCGGAAGGGAGGCTTTAGAGAAATTGTTGTAGGTGAAATCATGGGCCACGAATCGAGTATTCCATTGTTCTGGCGTTTGATCAAACCCAGGTATCAACTGATTGGGACTAAGTGTACTACTTGCGGTAATGTATTTTATCCACCAAAGTATCTGTGTCCTGTTTGTAGGAAAGAAGGAAAGTTGGAAGATATTAAATTGAAGAAGACTGGAAAGATCGTAACTTTCTCCATAGTTCGTTCAGCCCCTACCGGGTTTGAAAAAGAAGCTCCTTATCCCGTCGCAATAATAGAGTTGGATGACGGACCTAAGTTGACTTCTCAGATAGTCGATTGGAAAGAAGATGATTTAAAGATCGGAAGAAGAGTTGAAGCATGCTTCAGAAGGATTTATACTGACGGAAAAGAAGGGATAATTAATTATGGGTTGAAGTTCAGACCCATTTAGTTAATGAAACTATGACTCATTAAGACAGTAATCCTTTTAAAATTTTTCCCCTATTAAGATTATATGTCACGAGAACGTTACAATAGAGGTAATCCAACCGTAATAATTTCACCTAAAAAGTATTATCCAATGGAATTTTATGAAAACATGTTCATTGATATGTTACTTCGTTCTGACCGTTATGATGTTCTAGTAAACGGGATGGGCAGTAAAATCAGAGATAGTGTTGAAGTGGTGTGTAGAGTTGCAAAAAAAACTGAAGGGACGTTTTTATTAAGATATGGTCAAATCGAAATAACAGAAAAGGAAATGGAAGATTATAGGAGAAAAGCAATGATACAAATTCCTTGTAGGAATCTGAGATCAGAAACAAATGGCTATCATAAAGTAAGGAACTTAAATTCAGATCCTTGGGATACAGATCGATCATGTTACAACCAGGATTCAAGTGGAACTATTTTATACTTGTTTCGCTTACTTTCGAATGGAGGACATGGATGTCTGATTGGTCATGATGATAATATAATAAGTTGCGTAAGACATTTTATTTCTACCACTAATAAAGCACAGAATGTGACAATCGAAAATGTAGAAATAGAACTCGGCTATACAGAAGATACATCTCTTCATCCAGGGATAAAAATTGAAATGGATGTAGAAAAATCATAAAGAGTTAATGATGAACTATATGCTCAATGAAATTAACTAATCCACAACTTTGCTTCTCTCAACTGTTTCAAATCATTCCAATACAATTCACGAATATCTTTGATATTATAATTTAGCATTACTGCTCTCCCAAAACCTGGGCCCCATGCTAAGACTGGAATATCTTTTCCTAACAAAGGCTTAACAACTTCTGACCTGAACATTCCTGCTCCACCCAACTCCGACCATTGTTTATGAACTGGATGGAAGACCTCAATCTCAACTGACATCTCAGTATAAGGGAAGTAAGAAGGCCTGAATCTGGCCTTTGGGAAACCCAACTTAGTGAAGAATCTTTTCAAGTATCCCAACAGGTGTCGGAATGTAACCTCTTCCCCGACCACAATCCCATCAGTCTGGTAGAATTCAGCTAAATGTTTCCAGTCCAGAGTCTCATTCCTGAAGCATCTCCCAACAGAGAAGAACTTTGCAGGCAACTCAGCATTTCTCAATGCAACTAACGTTCTTGCAGATAAAGAAGTAGTATGCGTCCTCAAAACACATTTTTTAGCAAACTCACTATCCCACTTGTACTGCCAACCAGTCGAATTACAAGTCCATCCATATTCGTGAGTCTTCTGAACGTTTTCTATTATTTCTTCATTTGGTAATTTTCCCTTCTCTGGGGTTTTTATGTAGAATGTGTCAGCTAAATCCCGAGCGGGGTGATCTTGCGGTTGATAAAGTGCATCAAAATTCCAGAAAGAAACTTCTAGAATAGGACCAGTCATTTCTTTGAAGCCCATTTCTAACCAGATTTGACGGATGTACTCGACGAGTTGAGTCATATAGTGTTTTTTTCCAGGATAAGTCTTTGAAACAGGAAGAGTTATATCATATCCTCTTAGAGGTTTTTCTTTCCATTCTTTTGATATTATCATCTTTGGTTTTAACTGCCCAATATCTTCTTTCAATTTTATCTTGGGTAAAATCTCTTTTCCCCTATCTGTCAGAGAAATATATTTATGGACTCTTTCCCTCCTCCTGGCTAACCCCCGCCTCTCAAGCTTAGAAAGAGTCTTTGGATCAAATTCCTTTGAAAGTTTTTTACCAGTTGATAGAACAGAAAGTATCTTTTCCTCAGGTATCCTTTCTTCGAGTATTCTCTTTCCCCCCTCTGTTAAGGACAAACGACCGTTCTTTATCTCAACCCAGCCATTCCTCTTAACCCAGACTAACCCAATAGAAAACCTACTCACTTTTTTTCTGAGTTCACCTATTTTACTCACACCTTTACTAACCAGAGCTATTAATTTTCTTTCTGGTAATGCATCATTCGCATACTCCAAACCTTCTTTTGTTAGCTCAACGAATTCGGTCTTATCTTCTCTTATGTTGATAACGTCTTTCGCTTTCGCCCACATCGATGCTTTTTCGATAGAATCTTTGTGTAATCCAGTCAAACCTTCCAATTCTTTGACAGAAGATACCTTAACATCTGCCAAAGCCTTTAAAATCGTCTTTTCATGCTCATGCAACTGCTTCAACAGCTTATCGTTATCCATCCTATCCTTTTAAAATTGTGATTAGAAATACAAAAATCTTCTTATAACTCATCTAATAGGTCTGTAATCATTTCGGTGAAACGTTTTTTTCCTTATAATATAATTAAAATAGAGTTTTAGGTATTTCCTTATCGATTTCATCCGACCCCATTTTTTTATTCGACGATGTGAAGTGAGTGCTAATGTATTTTTGATTAAGACTATTTTTCCTTCTTTTGAGATCCTTTCTGATAGATCAAAGTCTTCAAGTGTATCCAAATATTCGTTAAAACCACCTACTTCTTCAAACGCCTTTTTTCTGTATGCACAACATATCCCTGGTATTTGTGGTTTTTTTGATTTTATAGATCTCTTCATAAACTGATTAAATGACCAGTAAAGTGCGAAATCTTTAGCTTCTGGGCTTGTTGGGAGTACGTGACAAGCTACTCCGACGACTTTTTTAGTTCGAAAGGGCTTGCTAATCTCGGTCAGGCCATTGAACAAAAGTATTGTATCGGCATCTAAGAACAACAGTATCTCGCCTTTAGCAATTTTTGCTCCTTCATTCCTTCCTGCAGAAACCCCCTTTTGTTTAACAGTAATAACCTTATCAGCGAATTTCCTCGCAATCCTAACTGTATTATCTTTACTCATCCCGTCTGCCACTATGATCTCGTATCCCCCTTTGTAATCTTGGTTCATTATGGATTTTAACGTTGATTCAATGTACCTTCCTTCGTTCAGGGTTGGTAATATCACTGATATCTCAGTTTTCATAGATTAATTAATTAATATCTAAGATAAAAAGTTAACGAGCAAACTTTTATATCAATATTTTAATACCCCATGAGACCGCAACATCGAGAACATATTGGAAAAACACCATTTTTGCAACTTCTTAAGGCCCGTCTGAGTGCTCGATGTTTTTCTCCATTGTATATATCAAGAATGCTCGATTCTTTGATATTCCCCGTAACAAAATCCGGAAAATCCCGACAGTTGACAACATCACCATTAGGCATCACATCGACTTGGAACCATGGCGCATGACATTTTCGCCATCCAAGAAAGTTCTCTGGTTCATGGTAATATTTTCGAATCTCGTTTAGTTTGAGTTCTGGCACAAACATAATAGGTGTTTTGAATTCCCCAGATTTAATTTTTCGGACTTGATCAATGATTTTATTTATACCTAAATTAGTGGTATCACGAACATACCCTTTCCATGCAAAAGGTGTGATACCCAATGATTTTTGAAGTATTTTTGTGTGTTTTTGTCCTATATATTCTCTAGTAAACCACGAATAATAAATCACAATACCATCGGGTTTTAGTTTTTCTACTTCTTTCACTGTTTTGGCCAGTACAGATTCATTAGTTTTTGAGATTGTTGTAATCATATGAAATGCAGGTTTTTTCTTACCCATCTCTTTTTTTAGCTTCTGAATCTTTTTTACACCTTCAATCACAGTATCGAATGCTCCGGGTAATCCCCGACATTTATCATGAATTCCTCTAGGTCCGTCGAGAGATACACATAGCATATCCCACCCATTTTGAACCATTGTCCCAGCATTTCTTTTTAATCCAACACCATTCGTTACTATTTGAACAGTAAGTCCTTTTTGTTTTATGTAATTAACAAGAGGAACAAGTGGTTTGTAAAGGAACGGTTCCCCACCAGTTATATAAACATGAACTTTTTTTGGGGCAACATCATCTATGACTTTTTTATAAACCTCAAGGGGAACCTCTCCCATAACTTTTGGTGTACCTTCTCGGGCATTATATCCCCTCTTCCCCCATTGCCCACAAATTGCGCATCTATGATTACAGCGGTGAGTAATTCGTAGGCTCAGTAACCAAAGAGAATTACTCCTACCATCCTTTTTTCTATAGTCTAAGTTTGTCTGGATGTACTTTTTGTATACACCTCTAGTAAAACTCTTGAAGAGTTTCGGGTTTCTGCTGACAGCATGAAGGAATTGTGTTGGAATTTTTCGCATTGATTATCACAAATTTTAGCGTAATTTTTCTAGTTCTGAAAAAATATTTGTTATTAAACAATAAATTTCTTTAATTCTGATTATCCCAGTTGTATGGCATGAAGTTATAATCCGAAGGTCTTAATATTTTTTTGTGAGTAAATATATTCAATGAAAATAGTTCTAATCAATGTCACTTCAATATTTGGACCTGTCAGAGCAGAAGCGTCTTGGCCACCTTTAGGAATACTCTACTTAGGAACTTTACTTAAGCAAAAATCACACGATGTTTACTTATTTGATCAAACAGCCGAAAATGCCTCAATTGAGACTACAGTAAATTGGATATTGAAGAAGGATCCTGATATCGTCGGATTATCGACTTTGACTAGTTCTGGAATCATGGCATCAGAAATATCTAGACTCTTGAAAGAACAAAATCCACATATAAAAATCGTCTGGGGCGGGATTCATGCAACGTTCAACGACAAGAGAATTCTTAGCAAATATAGTTCCCCCGATTTTATCGTTAAAAAAGAGGCAGAACAAAATTTTTTAGAACTAGTCGACTCTATTGAAAAAGGAAAAATTTTTGATGATATAAAAGGTATTACATTCAGAAATAACGGTAAAATCATTAGTACTCCTGATAGACCATTAATAAAGGATTTAGACGCATTACCATTCCCTGATAGAAGCTTATTGAAATTGAAATATACTTCAAAGATTAACGAGATAATATTCTCTCAAAATTTCACTTCAATATTATCTTCAAGAGGTTGCCCCTTTTCTTGTAATTTTTGTTCTTGTTCAGCTTTTGCCGATAGATTTTGGAGATATAGATCACCGGAAAATGTTGTAGATGAATTAGAACTTTTAGTGAACCAAGGATACGATCAAGTTGTATTCGTTGATGATAACTTTACTCTAAACCAAAAAAGAGTTGTAAAAATATGTAAACTCATGAAAGAAAGAAAGATTAAGATAGATTGGTTTTGTGAGGGAAGAGTCGACCAATCTTCTTTTGAAATGTTAAAACACATGAAAAAAAGTGGTTGCAAGGCAATATATTTAGGTATAGAAAGTGCCAACGAAAGAATACTCGAATATTACAACAAAAAAATAAGTTTATCACAATCCAAAAGAGCAGTGAGAAATGCAAAAAAAGCTGGTTTAAATACTATCGGTACATTCATTGTTGGTGCACCAAATGAATCTGAGAATGAAATTAAAAAAACTTTATCTTTCGCACAAAAATTAAATGTTGATTTCCCTCAATTTAATATTCTGTCAATAACTCCTGGCATGCCTATTTGGAATGAATTAAGGGATAAAGGATACATCGACGAAAGTATATCTTGGGAAAAACATGTATTTATTCCAGAAATTATTCCAGATAGTATTCCAATTGATAAAGTTAAACAGATGATAAAAGAAGCCTATAAACAATTTTTATTCAGAAGAGGTTTTATTCTAGAACAAGTCTATAAGACTTTAACAAACTCTTTCAGAATTAAAATCATTCTAAGAAACATTCATAATGAAAATTTAAAAAATGTCAGTAGGATGTATGACAATGTTTATGGGAATCAATGAATAAAATCAAGTTTTGAGGTCATCTTCTTTGCTTTCTCAAAATTCTTCTCAAACTCTTTCATGAATTTAGTCAACTTTTCGCAAGTAATATCTTTTATCTCACCAGTAGTCATCTTTCCAGATTTGTACTCATCGTAAATTCTTTTCAATTTTTTATCGTCTTCGATAAAATGCTGTGCCAACAACTGGAAAGACATATCTCTTTCTGGGACTGCGCCATACTTCCTGTGATCAGCCAAACTCTTCCTCGCCCCCGATAGAGCTCTTTTAACCTTCTTACAGGCCGCATCAATATTATCTGGGATCGTGATGCATGAATGTGGTTTTGATTTACTCATCTTCAAATCTCCGTCAAGAGAAGGAGTAAACTTATGATAAAGACCAGAAGGCGGAACAAAATTAAAAGTAGATTTAGTCCTGTTAACGATATCTCTTGACAATAAAACATGGGGGGATTGATCCGGTCCAACTGGAATGACACCTGGCATCCTTTTCTTTAACTGTGGGAATAGAATATCCCCTGCCTGTAATAAAGAAGACATTATTCTGGATGGTTCAGCGCTACCATATATCGCTCTGAATTCATTCAAAGTAATCTTTTTCGAGAAGATATAGCCAAGGTTTTTTACTTTTTCGTTAGTGGATTGGAAATAGAATACGGTTTTTTTTGGGTCTAAGCCTAAAGCGATGTAAGCAGGGATGTGGAAGTCTAAAGCCCTTTGCCTGCCTTCTTCCAAAGAAACCCCTCTTGTTGCAGAAGCTTCTAAATCTGCAACTAGCACAAAACTCTTCGCTCCATGTTCTTGGAAGTATCTCATGTTTTCGATAACAAGTTTTGTTCCCAAATGAATTTTTTCAAGAGTAGGCATTATCCCTGTCAAGGCATAGAATTCCTTTTTTTGGTTGATTGCATTCACAACCTTACCTAGATCTGTGTGCGCAAAAACAACCCCCCTCCTCATGAGCTTGTTTGGTTTTGGAATCTTGGATAGTAATATGTCTGAGAAAGGTTCTAACCCATACTGACCGATTAGTTTCTCATAATCTTTGACTAAAAAAGATCCCCAAGGGTCTATTGTTATTTTTGCCATACTAATCACTATTTTAGTTTTATACCTTAAGTTTCTTAACTCCACATAATCTTTAAATAGAAAAAATATATGCCTATAACCCAATAATTCTGTTATGAAACTAAAACTTGAAAAGCACATGTATTTTAAGGGCAAGGAGGCTCGCATAATTTCCAGGGCACTCAATGACGTCATAAAAGAATTCGGCAGAAGAACTAGGGTGAAAAAATTTAAAAAAATACGAATTTACATCACAAAGAACCCGGTCCAAGTCTGTAAAAAGATTGTTATGCCTAAAGTTAAATTATCCCGGCATGGGGAGATGAGAGAATGGATTTGTGAGAATGCTTCAAGTTTTTCCTACTGGGATAAAGGGCTTACACCAACAATAATGATGGATGCCAATGAGAGGATTTTTCAAGAGTTAAATTATCCAGCAATACAAGGTCTTTTTGCACATGAACTCATGCACCTACTCAATAAACTGGACGGTATCGAGGATGAATTGGAATATGAAGCAGAAAGAGCAGCGACTAACATGTTTAGGTTATTGGAAAAAGAAATCAAACCATTTACTATAGATAAACTACTTAGTTCCTTGATTAGAATTACTACCTCAAGCTTACTTTTCATTAAAGATATTTTTGCCAACACAAGAGCGATGAGCTTTGGTTTTGATGATGAGTTGTATGCGAACTACAAGGTTACTTTATCTGATGTTAAAAAGGAAATAAAGTTTACAGATGGTTACATAATAAAAACACTCAAAAATGGTCGAATGCATGCTCTCGATGATGCTTTCACGGTTTATCTGGGTTTAAATATAAGTTGGGTAGCTTTTAAAATGTTCCACAATAAAATGTATTACTATTTACAAGATATGGCGAGGATAAAACTCCCTAATGTCATAAAAAAACAATGCAAGCCAATAATAAAAGAAATGTTGAAATTGAGATCGGCGAGCGATAAAAAGCAAATAGCAAAGATTTTAAGATTAACCCAACAAAACTATTTCAATGTTGTAAAGCATTATAGTAAGAAAATAAAGTGATTTGATGCCAAACTTTCAGTTCATAGTTTCAGATCCAACAAAGAGAAAAGCTTACAAGATAGAAGTAGACCAGGATAAAGCCATGGGCCTAGTTGGGAAGATGATTGGACAAAAGTTTAATGGTGATATCTTAGGTTTATCTGGCTATGAACTGCAGATTACTGGTGGAACTGATAAAGATGGGTTCCCT
Source organism: uncultured archaeon (assembly GCA_964347415.1). GTDB lineage: Archaea > Aenigmatarchaeota > Aenigmatarchaeia > CG10238-14 > CG10238-14 > CAYFYJ01. Next base: position 13,213 of record CAYFYJ010000008.1, read on the forward strand.
ATGCATTTCCAAGTTCACGGGCCCGGAAGAAAAAAAGTAGTCTTATCCCATCCACCCGGTTTTCATCCTGAAATGAAAGGTCAAAGAAAGAGGAAGATGGTTAGAGGCAATACAATTTCTAGGGATATCAGACAGATTAACTGTAAAATCGTAAAGGTTGGGACCAAACCTCTGGATCAGTTAATTAAAAAAGAAGAAAAACCAAAGGAAGAAGCTCCAACAGAAGAAAAGAAAGTAGAAAAAAAAGAGGAAAAACCCAAGGAGAAGAAACCAGCAGAAGAGCCTAAGAAGGAAGAAAAAGTAGAAAAGAAAAAAGAAGAGGCAAAACCTGAAGAACCAAAATCAAAGGAAAAACCAAAGAAAGAAGAAAAATCTAAAGGAGGTTGAGGAAGTTCCCGAAAAAAACAACTCCTAAACTCACTCCTGAAATAAACATCGGGATGGTTGGCCATGTGGACCATGGAAAATCTACTTTGGTCGAAGCTTTAACAGGAAAGTGGCCCGCGTCTCATTCTGAAGAATTGAAACGTGGTATCACAATACGTCTCGGTTATGCTGACGCTACATTTTATAAATGTTCCAAATGCAAAACTTATCTAACTTCAGAAAAATGTCCTAAATGTTTTAAGAAAGCGAAACCACTCAGAACCGTATCTTTTGTTGATGCACCAGGTCATGAGAGTTTAATGGCGACTGTTCTCACTGGATCAGCTCTAATGGATGGTGCCATTCTAGTCATAGCAGCGGACGAGAAATGTCCTCTGCCCCAAACAAGAGAACACCTAACTACTCTTGAACTCTCAGGTATCAAAAATATAATCATAGTCCAGAACAAAATTGACCTTGTGACTCCTGAAAGAGCAAAAAAAAGTTATGAGGAAATAAAAGGATTTGTTACGGACAGGGTCCCCAAGAATACCCCTATAATACCAGTTTCTGCCCAACAAAAAATCAACATTGAATATTTGGTCGAAGCCATCGAGAATTTCATACCAACCCCAAACAGAGATCTTAATGCCAATCCTAAGATGTTAGTGGCAAGGAGCTTTGATATTAATAAACCAGGATTTACACCGGATAAACTTCGTGGTGGAGTCATTGGTGGTTCGATAGTTCAGGGCAAATTCAAAGTTAAACAAGACATAGAAATTAGACCAGGCATCAGGATTGGGGACAAATGGAAACCGATAACAACTAAAATCGTTTCCATGGAAAAAGCCGGGGAAAAATTAGAAGAGGCAGGTGCCGGTGGATTATTAGGAATTCAGACTAAATTAGATCCATATTTTACAAGAGCCGATGGTTTGGTTGGCAATGTTGTAGGTGTTCCAGGAAAAGTACCATCAGTTTGGCAGAAATTTAAACTCAAAACAAAATTACTCGAAAGAGCTGTTGGTACAAAAGAAATGAATGAAGTCAAAGTAATAAGACCAGAAGAAATCTTGATGATTAATGTTGGAACAGCCAGATCGATAGGAACAGTTACAAAGATTCATAAAAATGAGATAGGGATGGAATTAAAGATACCGATTTGTGCCGATAAAAAAGATAGAATCGTTCTTTCAAGACAGATATTGGGCAGATGGAGATTAATCGGTTATGGGGAAATAGTAGAATGAAGAGAATAATTCTGGACACTAACTTCTTAACAATCCCTTATCAATTCAACATAGACATATTCGAAGAAATAGATAGAGTAGTAGAAAGCGATTACAAATTAACAACCCTGGATTGCGTAATAGAAGAACTGAGGAAACTAGAGAAATCTAGAGGAAAAAAAGCTACAGCAGCAAAAGTTGCTTTAACTTTGATAAAAGAAAAAAACGTAAAAGTTATAAGGACGGGTGAGAAAAATGTTGACATTAAAATTTACAGAATGGCCGATAAAAACACGATTGTTGCAACGAATGATAGGGGTTTGAGACGAAAGCTAAAGAATAAAAATGTTAAAGTACTCTATTTGAGAAGTAAAAAACGTATTGTGATGAGTTAAAGGTGTATGAATGGATCCATTGATTGTTGCTCCGGTTTCGGGCATAGCTTCTATAATCGTTGCTATCTATCTGTATTTTCATGTTAAAAAACAGAATGCCGGAACTCCAAAGATGAAAGAAATTTCTGATGCGATAAGGGAAGGAGCAATCGCCTATTTGAAGAGAGAATACAAAACACTCGCAGTTTTTGTCGCTATAATGACTGTTATACTCGCAGTTTTCCTCAACATTAATCTTGCTATAGCTTATATAGTAGGTTCATTCTGTTCTGCGTTGGCTGGCTATCTAGGTATGGATATAGCACTCCATGCAAACACCCGAACTGCTCAGGCTGCCAGAAGGGGTTTGAAAAAAGCATTTCCTGTCGGATTTTATGGCGGAGCAGTCATGGGCTTGGCAGTCGTTGGTTTAGCGTTGTTTGGATTGAGCATAATCTATTATATTTATCCGGACCCTGAGATCGTAATCGGTTTCAGTTTTGGGGCAAGTTCAATCGCACTCTTTGCCAAAGCCGGTGGTGGTATATACACGAAGACGGCCGATATTGGTGCTGACCTGGTCGGGAAAGTAGAAATGGATTTTCCAGAAGATGACCCCAGAAACCCTGCTGTCATAGCAGATAATGTCGGCGATAATGTTGGTGATGTCGCAGGAATGGGAGCTGATATTTTTGACTCATACGTTGCGAGCATAGTAGCAGCGATGATACTCGGAGCAGTGACTTTAAGTGTTACAGGTGTTATATTACCCCTTCTTTTATCAGCAGCTGGGATATTTGCATCTATCATCGGAACCTTTCTCGTAAGAGTCAAAGGAAACAATCCTGGTGCAGCTTTGAACAAAGGAACGTATGTAACATGTATAATTTTCGGTTTGTTTGCATTCCTAACGATTTATCTACTAGGGATTGACATGAATATATTTTATGCAACTATAGCTGGTTTAATAGCTGGAGTAGTCTTGGGAATAACGTCAGATTATTATACATCCATAGATAGAAGTCCTGCTTTAACAACTGCGGAATCATCGAAGACAGGAGCGGCAATAAACATCTTGACTGGATTTTCTTATGGTTCAATCAGTATAGTGCCACCACTCATCGGCATTGGCGTAGCAACCATAATAGCTCATCAGTTGGCTGGTTTGTATGGTATTGCTATAGCTGCAGTCGGAATGTTATCGATAACTGGTATGGTTGTTTCTTCAGATGCTTATGGTCCTATCGTTGATAATGCCAAGGGAATTGCGGAACAATCAAAACTTGGAAAGAAAGTCATAAAAATTGCTGATAGACTAGATGCAGCTGGTAATACTGCCAAAGCTATAACTAAAGGCTTTGCAATAGGAGCGGCTGGTTTGACTGTTATCGCTTTACTTGCTGCATATGCAGAGATAGTGGGAATTGAAAGTGTTGATTTGATGAACCCATTCGTTTTAACTGGATCGCTCATAGGAGTTTTTATGCCACCGCTGTTTTCGGCCTTAACAATACTCGGTGTTGGTAGGAATGCTTTCAGAATGATTCAAGAAGTTAGGAGACAGTTTAGAACAATTAAAGGTCTGAAGGAAGGAAAAGCAAAACCAAATTATGCCAAATGCGTTGACATAGCTACTATAGGAGCTTTGAAAGAACTTATACTACCGAGTGTCTTAGCGATTATAGTCCCGTTAGCGGTCGGTTTCATCCTTGGTAAGAGTGCTTTAGGTGGATTCTTGGTTGGAAGTATACTCTCAGGATTAGTATTCGCCCTTTTAATGGCCAATGCTGGTGGTCTGTGGGATAACGCTAAAAAATATATTGAAGATGGGCACTTTGGTGGGAAAGGGTCTGATGCACATAAAGCTGCTGTTACAGGAGATACTGTTGGTGATCCGTTCAAGGATACTGCTGGCCCTTCGATTAATACTCTACTTGTAGTAATGTCATTGACTGCTTCAATATTCGCGCCATTAATTGCGATGTATGCTTTATTTGGTTGATTTACTAATTTTTTAAAGAATATTTATGACAAGAAAAAAACATAAGACAAAAGAAGAAGTTACAGAGGATGTCCAAGAATCTTGGCATTCTATAGGTACTGATACTGTTCTTCATCGACTTGGCACGGATAAAGAAAAAGGATTGACTGAAAGCGAAGCAAAACACCGTCTCGAAAAATATGGTCCTAATACACTGATAGAGGAAGAAGAGAGATTTAAAGTTCTCAAATTGGTTGTAGATCAATTTAAGGATTATTTTGTAATCATGCTTTTGATTGCTTCTGTCATTTCTATTGTCCTCGGTGAAGTTGTAGATGCCGTAACCATAGCCATCATCGTTGTACTGGCCGCAGTCATTGGTTTCATTCAAGATTACAGAGCCGAAAGAGCTTTGGAAGCCTTAAAGAAAATGACTGCTCCAACAGCTAAAGTTCTAAGAGATAGTAGAGAAATTATAATCCCGTCAGATGAGGTTGTTCCCGGAGATATAATATTTTTAGAAGCAGGGGATAGGGTTCCTGCTGATGCACGATTGATAATGACTGCTAGTTTAAAAGCGGAAGAAGCCCCACTGACTGGTGAATCTACTCCTATAGGTAAAGAACTATCAACACTCGATATTAATACGCCTGTTGCTGACAGAAAAAATTTTGTTTTCATGGGTACACACATAGTTTTTGGTCGTGGGATGGCTATTGTCACAGAAACTGGTATGAATACTGAATTTGGAAAAATTGCTGGTGCAGTACAAGCAATAGTGCAAGAAAAAACTCCTCTTGAAATAAAATTAGATTCTTTTGCGAAGAAGTTAGGCATATTCATCATCGGTTTATGCGTTGCGATATTTATTCTGGAAACGATCAAATTCGGTACATCACCTCAGACTTTGGTTAAAACTTTTATGACCGCTGTAGCCTTAGCAGTTTCAGCAGTTCCGGAAGGAATGCCCGCATTAGTTGTCATAAGTCTTGCGTTGGGTGCAAGAGAACTAGCAAAACGTAAATCTCTGATAAGAAGACTCGCTTCTGCCGAGACTTTAGGATCTAC
>CAYFYJ010000009.1:0-94516 GCA_964347415.1 uncultured archaeon
TTAATAAACATAATTGTTATTATTTTGATAATCTAAATGTGGTATTATGCCAAAACACAGTAAACCCAGAGCAGGATCATTAGCATTCTGGCCTAGAAAGAGAGCCAAAAGGATATACCCTAGAATCAACACTTGGCCTGAAACAGACAAGATAAAAACTCTTGGGTTTGCCGGTTATAAGGCTGGCATGGCTCATGTTTCTGTCGTTGACACGAGAAAAGCCTCTCCGACAAAAGGAGAGGAAATCACTCTTCCTGTCACGATTCTTGATTGTCCTCCTCTTTTTGTTCTTGGCGTTCGTGTTTATAAAATGACTCCTAACGGTCATGTTGCTTTCACTGAAGTCTTGGGTGATAAAGTTAAAGAAGATAAATCTCTGGATAGAAAGTTGATTCGAGGCAAATACAAAAATCGGACTAAAGACATAGAAAAAGAGTTGGAAAAAATAAAGAAGATCAGATTAATCGTAAAAACCCAACCCAAAGAATCTGGAATAGGAAAGAAGACCCCAGAAATATTTGAGATAGAAGTTGGGGGAAAAGACATCAAAGAAAAATGGAACTATTCTAAAGAGTTAATCGGAAAGGAAATAAAAATCAAAGACGTTTTTAAAGAAGGGGAATACATAGATGCTGTTGCAATAACAACTGGCAAAGGAACGCAAGGTCCTGTAAAAAGATTCGGAGTAACGATACAAACCAGGAAGGCTGCAGGTAAAAGAAGACACATCGGAACATTGGGATCAGAGACGCCAAGACGTGTTATATGGACCGTCCCATACGCAGGACAGATGGGATTCCAGAAAAGGACTGGAGTTAATAAGAGAATACTAAAAATAGGGGAAGATGGAAAAGAAATAACACCCAAAGCAGGTTTCGTTAATTACGGTGTAATAAAAAGAGATTATGTTTTAATCCAAGGTTCTTTACCAGGTCCTAGAAAGAGACTAATTCGTCTTAGAGTAGCGGGAAGGCCCCCAAGAGTTCCTGTTTTACCATCTGAAATCAGACACATATCTATAGGGAGAATGAAATGAAAGTTAATGTTTTAAACATTCAAGGTAAACCCGTTGGAAAGATTGATCTACCTAGTGTTTTCAACGAAAAGTATAGACCTGATTTAATCAAGAGAATAGTTTTAGCTTTACAAAGTCGAAGAAGACAAGCTTACGGACCTGATCCTTCGGCCGGATCAAGAAGCTCGGCTCATTTCCATGGAAAAAGAAGAAAGAGACATACGATGCAGATGAGAGACATGGCACGAGCACCTCGTATCCATACGGGCCCTCCACATTTATACTTTAGAGCAAGGAAAGTTCCTCAGGCTGTGAAAGGAAGGAGAGCACACCCACCAAAAGTAGAGAAAGTTTGGTATCAGAAGATTAACAAAAAAGAAGAAAGATTGGCTTTGAACTCAGCAATAGCCGCAACAGCCAACAAAGAAATAGTGAGTGGGAGGGGACACAAAGTCGATTTAACCGAGTTACCATTAATAATAGACGATTCTATTCAATCCATCAAGAAGACGAAAGATGTTGAAGCATTGTTATCATCGTTAAAACTCAACGATGAATTGAAGAGAGTGAAGGGGAGGAAGGTAAGACCTGGGAAAGGAAAGATGAGGAGTAGGAAATACAGGACAAAAAAGGGACCATTAATCGTTATCGATGAGGACAAGGGGATCGGTAAAGCATGTAAAAATATGCCAGGTGTTGATGTTAAAGATGTTAAGAATGTTTCTGTTGAAGATTTGGCCCCGGGTACAATGCCCGGAAGATTAACTGTTTGGTCAAAATCATCCATCGAAAAATTGAGTGGTTAACATGGATCCCTACGAAATCTTGAAATATCCGCACATGACTGAAAAAAGCATAAGCCTAGTCGAAAAAGAAAATAAGTTGGTTTTCATAGTCGACAGAAGGTTCAAGAAAGAGGATATTAAAAAGGCTTTTGAAGAGGTTTTCAAGGTTAAAGTCGATAAAATCAGCACGATGATAACAAGAGAAGGTAAGAAAAAGGCATTCATAAAACTGAAGAAAGAATTCTCAGCAGCAGATGTTGCTGTTAAGCTAGGAATGATTTAATTACTGATTTTAGATATATTTTTAAGATTATCGCTTTTTTCGAACTTTTAAATATGTTTCTATCCATTTAAAGAATGGTATGCGTGGTGTATAAATTAGAAAATCCTAATGTTGGTTTAAAAACTTGTCTTGAATTACTCGATAATATTGATCTAGGTGACACTAAAAACCCTCCTAATGAACTAAGTATGCCAAATTTATACAACATGGAAAATAGGAAAGGAACGCAAAACATGCCCAATAAGCCAGGTCGGTTGAGTAGAATTAAGAATGGTGTTGTAAATTTTTACAGAGAAGGTTATAAATGGAAGATACCCCTCACCTTAGCAGTTGCAGGAGGCGTAGCGTATGCAGCAGGATATAAGGGTATAGGTTATAATGTAAAGGAACTTGTTGGCCCTGGTTTTCAATTAGATTTCACTTGTCTGTACCCATTCAGTCACTTAAGAACCTTGATAGCAGATTTAGGGAAGCAAGTCGGATACAATGTTGGGAAGTATGCTGTGGGTAGTTGGGTCCACACAACAACTCCAGAATCTACGATGAACTTCAACAGACTTGTCAATGCTGTAGGTAACGGATTCTCAGTCTATACCCTAGCATCTGGTATACGATCTTTAGTGAAGAGGTATGGCAAGAAATGAAAAAACTTATGATTTTCATATTAATAACATTCTTGACTCTGATAAACATAATTCCAAGTCTGACAGGAATTACAGATTATAAAATAACTTCAGTTGTGAATGAAACTTCAAAAAAAATAATAGTAGAAGCACCACTCCCACGTGAACTTCCAACCCAAGCAAGGTACTGGAAAAGCGAATCTAAAAAAATGACTGGTTTACTGAAGAGGCTTGATGCAACGATTGACCTGACCGTTCCTGAGTACACCTTTTCTAGGATAGAAGTTCCGATTGAAAATTACGAAGAACTCGTTAATTCTTTAGAGTCGAGGGGGTATATGGTACATGATGAAATACTACTTAAACCCAAGCTCAATGAATCGATTAATGCAATAGGAGGTCGTTACGAATATGATTCCAGCGAACTCACTGGAGTTGGCTCAATCATCACAATAATAGATAGTGGTATAGATTGCATGCATCAAGATTTTGGCAGCGACTGTAACAAAGATAACTTGGGTAAAATTCTAACATGGTCTGATCCTCTTTATGGTTTTGATGATATCCAAGATATAACAGGACATGGTACTCATGCAGCCAGTATAGCAGCTGGTTACGGTACAGCTTCGGATGGAAAATATGAAGGGGTAGCACCTGGAGCAGGATTGAAAATAGTGAGGGCATGTACGGCCCTAGGTTGTTCTGTCGATAATTTAATAGAAGGTATACAGTGGGCAATCAACGACGGTACAGATATAATAAGTTTAAGTTATGGTGAAGAAAATCCTACTACAGATATGTGTATCGGCTCATCTTCTGCACCAGCCGAATTCAAATGGGTGTACGATAATATAACCGATGCTATAAACAATCACAACGTAAAATTTGTTGCTTCTGCTGGTAATTCAGGTCCAAAATCTGGTAATATAAATTTTCCTGGTTGTATGAATGATGTAATCGCTGTAGGTTCTACATTTAAAAAAGATTATTCTTGTATAACAGAAGCCGGATGGGGTTATAGATGCTGGTGGCATAAAGCTACCCAGCCTCTTGATTCGACTATACTTTATGAGATAAAAGTTACTAGCGAAGATCAGGACCTTATATGGGGAGCATGGTCTGGTTCTAGAAATGGGTGGTCAGGAATACTAGAGGTTTTTGAGCCTAGAGTATGGCCAGCCACTATTAGAGTTAAGGTACAGGGAAAAAATACTCTTCGTAACTGCTGGCCAGGGGAGTGTAATGGGGTATGTGAATCATGGGACCCAGGAGGACCTGAAGAGGGAAATCCAGATAATCCTGCAGATGACGATGAGTTCTGGATATGGGAGGGGGAGGATTATGAGTTTAGTTACAACCCTGATGCGCCTTATATAGTTGTAGAACTTTTCAATTATCCTGAAGGTGAATCTTGGTGGTGTATCGAAGGTGATGGTTGGCATTATTGGTACACCCAAGATCGGATATACGTGAACGCTTATAGAACCAATGCTGTGTCAACCCAAGGTCTCGTGGTTTATAGCAGTAGCAGAGGTCCTGCTCCGCAAGGCAAAACCAAACCAGATATAGTTGCACCAGGTCAAGATATCTGTGCAGCTAGGGCATACGATTTCTATTCTGATAAATTGTATTGTGATGATAATGATTACGCAAGTTTATCTGGGACTTCCTTTGCAGCTCCACATGTTTCTGGACTCATAGCTCTTCTTTTAGAGGCGAAACCAGGAGCTACTCGTACTGAAATACTCGATGCGTTAAAAAAAGCAGATGAAAAAATGCTTGAGGGTCATCCAGATAATTCTGAGGGACATGGTGTAATAAACGTTCAAAATGCAGTAAATTTTATTACGTGTGATTACGATAAAACCTCGCTCGATGGTAAATGCCATGAGGTATGCGGAGCTGATCCTGAATGCGAAGAAGTTGAACCTAACACTGGATGGTGTGATTATAACTGGGTGAAAAACTGTGATTGGACATGTGGCTATAGCTCAGAGGACTGTAGTCCGCGAGTTGTAGATACTGATGGCGGTATAAACTATGAAAACAAAGGAACTTGTACTGATTATGATGGTTGCTCTGGAGGCAATTGCCAAAAAATGAGTTATACAGATGATTGTGAAGGTTCTTACTCCTTAAGAGAGTATTATGTTTCAGGCTCTTCCTGTGGAAGTCAAATAATAGATTGTAGGGATTATGATCATGCGGAATGTAAGTGGGGCGAATGTGGAACATGGGTGCCGTTTGCTTGGGGGGGAGGCGGAGATATGCCCGGTGGAGCTTTAATGACAGCTTGGTAATTTAATCCCTAATTTCTACTAAAAAGAAAAAATAGAAAGCATTTAAATAATTATTTAAAATAAAAAGAATAATTCACTAAAAGGTGTAAACATGGGAAAGAGAATAATCGCAAGAGCTAGAGGGAAAGGCGGGCCTCGATACAGAGTTCCGTCCCACAAGTATAAAGGAAAAGTAGAGTACAATTTATCTAAAGATAATACTGCCGGTCTTGTCGTGGATATAATCCATGATCCTGGTCGTAATGCTCCTGTTGCTGTTGTAGAATTCCCTGATAAATCAAAAAGATTACACATCGCTTCTGAGGGATTGAAAGTCGGTGATATCATCAACTACTGGTCTGGTTTCAGTCTAGGAAGTGTTCTACCAGTGAGTAAGATTCCTGATGGTACGAAAATATTTGGCATCGAGACTTATCCTGGTTCTGGACCAAAGATCTGTAGGAGTTCTGGGTCTTTTGCTACTGTGGTAGGAAAATTCAAGAAGAAAGTTAGAGTAACTCTCAGGTCTGGAAAGACTAAAGAAATCGATAAAAAATGTCTTGCCACTGTCGGGGTTCCTGCTGGTGGGGGAAGAAAAGAAAAACCCTGGCTCAAAGCAGGAAAGAAATGGCATGCGATGAAAATTAGAGGAAGGCTATTCCCGAGAACCAAGGGTGTTGGCATGAACCCTGTTGATCATCCTTTCGGTGGGAAGACTAAACCTGGTATTCCTAAATCTGTATCAAGGCACGCCCCCCCAGGAAGAAAAGTCGGTTCGATATCGCCCAGGAGGATGGGTAAGAAGAAGAGGAAGTAAATATGGCACGAATATTCAAGTACAAGGGCAAAACTCTCGAAGAATTGAAAAAGTTGAGTTTGGAAGAATTCTCAAAATTATTGTCCAGCAGAGAGAGAAGGTCTTTGCTCAGAGGATTAACTCCTAGACAAAAGAAACTACTCGAAGAGATCAGAAAAAATCCAAAAAAATTCCACAGAACCCATGAGAGAGACATGATCATCCTCCCAGATATGGTTGATGTTAAATTCGGCATCTACAACGGAAAGGAATACAAACCTGTTGTTGTAAATCAAGAGATGATCGGCCATAGATTGGGTGAATTCTCTCTAACAAGACAAAGAACTACTCATTCTGCTCCAGGGGTTGGGGCTACCCGTGGCAGTAAACATATACCATTGAAGTGATCGTGAATGACAAAAACGGCGACTGCATCAAGACCTATGGCAAGAATTTCTGTGAGAGACGCTGTAACTATTTTTAAGAACGTGAGAAAGAAACCAGTCAATAAAGCAAAGGCATTATTAAACGATTTAATCAACGAAAAAAGAAACATCCGAGGAAAACATTTCACTGGAGCATCGAAAGAGATATTAAAACTCATCGAAGAAGCAGAGGCCAATGCCGAGTCACTTGGCTTGGATACTGAAAAATTGTTCTTAAAAGAAGCTGTTGCTGACAAATCTTTCACTTACATGTTACCTAAAAGTAGATGGTCACACAGAGGTAAGAGAGCTAAACTCTGTCAACTCAAAGTAACCGTGGAGGAAAGATAATGGCTGTTATAAAACACTTCGTCAAAGAAGGTATTAAAGAAGCACAGATAGAGGAATTCTTACGAAAGAGATTTGACAGGGCTGGGTACAGTCATATAGAGATTCAAAGAACTCCGCTCGGAACAAGGATAATAGTTCATGCTAACCGTCCTGGATTGGTCATAGGAAAATCCGGTTCTCGGATTAAAGAGATAACCGAAGAAGTTCAGAGAAAATTCAAACTCGAAAACCCGATGGTCGATGTCAAGGAAATCGAGAATCCTTTCTTGGATGCACAGGTTGTTGCTAACAGAATAGTTAAGAGTTTGGAGAGAGGGGGATTCTACAAAAAAATTGCGAACTATTATTTGGATGAAATCATGAAGGCAGGAGCTGTTGGCGTTCAAATAAGGGTAGGAGGAAAGTTGGGAGGAGAAAGAGGAAGGTTTCAAAAGTTCAAGAAAGGCTATATCAAGCATTCTGGTTATTATGGAGATGAAATCGTGGATAAAGGAGCTGCTACTGCTACCGTGAAGTTAGGAATAGTTGGAGTTCAAGTTAAAATCCTGAAAGAAACCACAGAGGACATGATGGTTAAGATAAAAAAAGGAAAGGTTGAGGAAGTTGAGGATAAAAGATCTAAGAAAGCTAAATGATGAAGACCTGGAGAAAAGGTTAAATCAATTAAAATTAGAATTATTAAAAGAAAGAGGAAACATTGAAATGGGGGGAAACATTAAAAACCCTGGAAAGATAAAGGTTATTAGGAGGGATATAGCTCGTATTTTAACTTTAAAAAGGGGGAAGGAAAAAAATAAATGAGTGAAGAAATCTGCCCAACTTGTGGGTTGCCCAAGTCTCTTTGTGTTTGTCAAGTAATCGAGAGAGAAGCTAAGATTATAAAGATATACACGGTTATAAGAAAGTTTAAGAAGAAAATGACGATCGTTGAAGGGGTCGCTGATAAATCTGGCAAGTCTGTTTCTAAGGAATTGAAAAGGAAGTTAGCGTGCGGAGGAACTTTCAAGGATGGAAAGATAGAATTACAGGGAGATCATAGAGCCAGAGTTAAGGATTTGCTAGTGAAAATGGGATACGAAGAAGATCAGATAGAAGTTGCTTGATGGTCCAAGAAGATTCATTGGGTGATTTTGTTTTCGTAATATTTAGAGTTATTAATTTAAAGAATTGGGGTGTTATTTCTTTTTAAACCAATCCGGCGTTCCATGTCCTGGGTGTCCTGGTGGATCCGCATCGTCTATCATATCGTCATCATTATCAGGAGAACCATCATTGTCATTATCTCCATCAAAACCATCGATTAACAAATCATTATCTGTATTTTGGAATAGAGATTTATCTGCTCCTGGTTGAGTCACTTTTCCATCTGTTTGGCAATCCGGTGTCCAGCTTTCAGCATCTTGAGTCATCCAAACATTGATTGTTCCCTCACTACAACCGAACTTATACTCTCCATTGTTTTCACCGGGCTTACAGTATAGTATTTGATAACAACTACAGCCGTATGTTTCTGTTAAGTCCATATTTGAACTGTCGTAGTGGTTTGGTTTTAATTCAGTTTCAGTATACCAAGGAACTGTATCGAGACATTTATCCTCATAATCAAGAACTCCATCTTCATCTAAATCTTCCCAAAATGTGCTTATTCCAGTGAAAATAGTGAAATGCGTGATGTTTGCCCACACGTAATTCTCGATAGTATTGACACCGGAGTTTTGTATCAGGACCCAATCTGGAATCGTAGGATCCCAATAGTACATCATTAGTGTAGATTCATCCACGACTACTTTGCTCTCGTCGTAATAAATCTGTATGTAAGCCCAATCGATTGAACATTTGGGAGTTATGTTAACGAAAGAGGCTATTGTCAAGTTAGTTGCAATTGTAGAGGGATTTGATACATTTGATATGAATAATGTAATTGCTGTTGTTGTTTGAAGAGTAACATTTACAGCTAGAGTTGCGTTTGTGAAGTTTAATATTCGAGGAGCTGTGTAATTCAAAATAACTGTTCTGTTCGGCCCTCTTGTAGCCCAGCCAGCAGTATCCACACACTCAATAGTCCATATGAATGACCTGTTGGTCAAATTAGTCATTTGGAAATTAACTGTTTGTGACAATCCTGACATATAAACTGTTTGAGTATAATCTGCCTGCCATGTTCCAGTATAATTGGTATACAAATCAGCATAATTCAATCCGATATCATCTGTACAATTTGCTGTAAAGTTTAATGTGACATTCTGATTTGTATCGTCGTAGTAATTGTCCACTGGGCTAATCAACGTAATATTCGGGGAATTATCAGCCACAACAACACAAGGATAAGTACAACCTAGTGGAAGACCAGTGTCATTCCAACCGGAAGTTGGGCCACATGTATTATCATCACCAGTGTTTGCATCAGCATCAAAAATATCCCAGATTGAATTAGAACAGAATCTGTTATTATACACAGTATTACCCGAGCTTCCACCATCGAAAAAGTACAGACCATCCCAAGCGTTGAAATCTGCAGTATTGTTAGTTATTAGGTTACCCGTCGAACTAACCCTGAGATAAATACCATCTTGCATGTTATTGTTTAGGGTGTTGTTTCTAAGCGTGTTACTGGATGAAGTGTATAGTTCTGTTCCAATCAAACATGAGGATACGGTATTATTCTCAACCAAGTTATTGTTTGAATATGTATCAAAACCAATACCCCACTTACACGAGGATATAGTGTTATTGGTTACATTATTCCATGATGATGTTTCCAACCATATACCAGTACCACTCGTTGTTCCTGTTCCCAATACGATGTTATTGTCTATTATGTTATTAAACGCTACTTGTAGATGGATTCCGCTTTCGAACTTCGAGATATTACAATTCTGTATTGTAACGTTGTTAAAGGCTGGGTTTCTGATACCGGCTGATCCTGCTGTTCCGCTTCCAATTAGCATTCTTCCATTACAATCTAAAGTAATACCTGCTGCTCCTATATCCAACCCATCGCCTGTGCATGCTCCTGCGTTGAAATCAGAACTGTTTAGAGTACGACTTTGTGTGATAACATCTCCACATTGACATGGAGTTGAACCACCACAGAGTATTCTTGGGTAATTATTCAGTAGATTATTCAATCCATTTATACATACTGGTCCAAAGTAGAGGAATGTTAAATTCCTCATCAAATCTCCCCCAGTATCATCCCCCCTATACCAGTCGTTATAACTACAACCAAGATTACATACTGATCCACTTATACTGGTAAACCTGGGGCAACCTACATTATTATCACAATTAGGACCATCTGGTGTAGCACCTCCTGAATTACCATAAACTTGATTATCAGTATATTCATCATGTAGATTTCCAAATGAGTGACCAAATTCATGGACTGTTACTCTATCGCCACTACAATTTGATGAACAGCTTGTGTCGTCATCTGAGTAGGATATAGCAAATGAAGTTAAACCACCAGTCGCTCTTGTTCCGCTTCCTCCATAGTTATTGCTGTTTACGAGTACGATTATCTCATCTACTGGGCATTGTGTAGCTGTGAATAAAACAGCAGTGTTGTTACAAGTGATTAATCTTGATACACCTCCAAAGTTATAGGAACATCCTAAGTTTCGTGATTCATTGACCCAATGAATGTTTATGTTACTCGAGCGGTTAATGAATGGTTGAAATGCCATGAGCGTGGCTTCATGCGTAGCGACATCTGCCGAAAATTTAGTTAGTTGAGCAGCCGTATAGTTATCTCCCACAAAGACTATGTCGAATGAAGTAGTAGATGGTCCACTGTTGCGTAATGCTTGACAGTTACTCCCTCCTTTATCAGAAAGGCTCGATACGTTTACGCTTAATGCTAAAGTATCATCTGGGTAATATATGTTAACCCAAGCTACGTTTTCAAAGTAGGGAGTGACTAATGTGAAATCGGTTTCATCCAATTCAATAAAACCACCAGAAAGAATACCGTCAACACCTGGTATATCGTATTGCAAGATGTTAGGAACATCAAAAGTAAATGCGTATAAGGTTTTTTCTGTTTCACTGACAACTTTGGCCTTATAGCCTTCTTCTGGCTGTATTCTCCTGTCTGGAGCAAATCCTGATTTCTTATATTTATCTAGCACAGAGAAAGAGCCAGTATCATAGTTTAACTCTAACATGATTATCTTGTCTTCAACAACGACTGTCATAGTATCGCTATCTTTTTCTCCTGCATCATCAGTCACAGTTAAAGTAACAACGTATAAATCAGAGTGAGAGTAAGTGTGGCTTGGATTTACTTCAGTTCCAGATGTTGGGTTATAATGATCGCCAAAGTCCCATTCGTATGAAACTATAGTTCCATCCAAATCATAGGATCCACTCCCATCAAAAATTACAGTTTCTCCAAGAAGGATGGTTTGATCGGAACCAGCTTCAGCAATAGGTGGCTTATTATCACAAGCATCACCGATTCCATCACCGTCAGAATCTTCCTGATCTGGGTTATAATCGTAAGGGCAGTTGTCACATGCATCACCACAATGTGGATCTTCCATATAAGGTGGGATGAAGAAAGAACAATCACCATCTCCATCCAATTGATCGAAATTAGAGGCGTTCCAGCAATTGTCAAGTTCATCGTCTATAGTATCTCCGTCAGAATCTATAGCACTGATAATATTAACAGTGGTTAAACTGAACAAAGTTATCAAGAATAAGAAAATACTTATTTTTTTATTAATATCAACTACCCCCTCAAAGGCCTGTATTATCTTTCAAATATTCAATTATTTATTAATGTCCGCCTTCTATCAGATAGAAAAAGAGTTAATAATCCTTGATAGATAGAATAATCGAATTATTATCCCCAGAACCTCTTCGTCCTTATGAACTGTCTCTCAGCATCCAACAAAGCCTTAACAAAATCTTTTTTTGTTCTGTACATCCCTCTCAAGATTCTAATCGCAGTCTTCGGCCCAATCCCACGAACAGCCAAAGCTTTCACAGCTCTTGGTCCATAAACAATAACTAAATCAGAAGTTTTCTCAATCCTATCAAACTTTCTCATCTCTTCAGTCGTTAATCCTTTCTCATCAAGTTTCTTTTTTATTATGTGTTGATATTCGGTCTGGGTCGGTCCAACAACTCCAATCAATTTCGCCTTACACTTTCCACATCTTATTTCCTTTGGCAAGTCTTTAACACGAAAAGTCCTAGTCCAATCCCCACAATTCAAACAAATCAATCTCACTCTTTTCTCGTTCAACCTTTTTTCGAAAATATCCAACACTTGTAAGTCAGGCTTCTCAGGCCCGATCAACTCAACTCTCTTCTTGATACCCAACTTTCCTATGGGCGATAATCCTTCTTTAAAAATGACAGCAATCTCTTTCTTCTGTATCTTTTTCAAGAACCCCTTAACAACTTCAACATCCAACTTATCAGTCTTTATCTCTCTCAATGTCTCTTCCCATACAGGTGTTTTTCGATACAGATCAATTATCCTGCTCAACCACCTCTGTCCGTATTCGGCATTCTTCCTTATAACACCAAACCTTTTAGCGACGTGAATAAACCTCCACTGGAACAAACGAGAATTAGACAAATTCAATTCGAGTAATCCTTCAACATGTTCAGGTTTAGTTTTAAACAACGCATCCTCAATCAAATCATTATTCATTATCTGTAATTGTAAGATGATACGATAAGGATCAGTCTTTAAACCAACAGAACCTATTTTAGCAGCAAGGGTAGTCGACAACATCCGACCAAGTGTCTCGTTTCCTTTTGTTCCGAGACAAGTGTGTATAACCATAAGATTGTCCTGAGTTTCTATCAAAACTTTCTTATCTGTCGGAACGATACCATACTTAATTTGTTTCTTTACTACATCAACCATTTTCTTAGCAGAATTCTGATCAACAGGATATTTTTTCTTGATTTCTTCTATCACTTCTGGTTTACTGGACTTGAATATATTGTCAGAGACAAACCTTCTGATAGAACCAACTTCCTGAGCAACTTCAAAAGGAACAGGCATCAAATCCCCTTCCCATCCTGGTACTGCTGCGTCAATATCTCCAGATGGTTCAACGAATATCCTCCTTCCATCTATCGTAACAATTCGCCAAGGCTCTCCTTTGATGATAAACGTTACTCCTTCATGGGCATGTAGAGCTACAAACTCTTCGTCTAATCTTCCAACTTTTTGGTCGGCAATAGTGTTGATAACAAAATAACTTTTGGTATCAGGAATCGTACTCAAATTCTCAAAATAATACAACAAACCATTCCTGGAAGATTTTATTGTATCGTCTTCGTTCAAGAAAATGAAATGTAAGTTGTTCAATTGCCTACAAACTGATATGAATTCCTTTTTAGTCAAATTCTTGTAAGGATATGCCCTTTTAATTATTTTGTAGACTTCATTGTAATCGATTCTGTACTTATCCCTTGTTATTCCAACGATTTGATGAGCTAGAACATCGAATGCGTTCAGATGCATCTTCATGGGTTCTAAATTATCAGAGATTCCTTGTCTGGCTATGACTGCTGATTCGAACGTATCGTCAACATCCGTGGAAATTATAATCCCGTCCGATACCCTTCCCAATTCATGACCTGATCTACCAACTCTTTGTATGGCTTTAGAAGTTTGTCTCGGGCTCATGTATTGTATTATAAAATCTATGGAACCGATGTCTATTCCCAATTCCAGAGAAGACGTGCAAACAATACTCTTCAATTTTTGATCCTTGAAATTATTCTCTGCTTTAATCCTAACCTCTTTACTTAAACTAGAATGATGATTCTCGACAGGGAATTTTGGATAGGCCTGTTTCAATCTTGAAGTCAAAATTTCTGCAAAGTCTCTGGTGTTAGTAAAAGTTAGAGTTGAAGTATGATTCTTGATTAAATCGTGAACCGTTCTCAGCCTGGCTGCTGTCAATCTGTTAGTAAAAACTGTTTCAGCCAAACTCACATCAGAAGGAATAGGTTTAGGGTTGATAACTTCGATCTTTATCTCTTTTGTCTCGATAGCTTTAACTATTTCCATTGGTTTCCCGCCAGAAATAAAATTAACGACTTTTTCAGGAGACCCAATGGTTGCGGATAAAGAAATGATCTGAAAGTCACCACACAACTCTCTCAATCTTTCCAATCCTATAGTTAACTGTGTTCCACGTTTTGAAGATGCCAATTCATGAACTTCATCGACAATAACAAACTTAACGTTCTTCAGATGTTGTCCCATTTTTTTAGCAGGTAATATCGCTTGTAGTGTTTCTGGAGTCGTTATCAAACAATCAGGAGGAACTTCGGCCTGCATCTTTCTCGCGTATTGAGATGTGTCGCCATGTCTGACAGAAATATCTATATCCAATTTATTGCCCCACCACAACAAACGCTTTAACATATCTCGATTAAGACTCTTGAGAGGTGTTATGTACAGAATACTTATCGGTTTAGGTTTTTTCTTTATCCATTCATCGAATATCGGGAGCATGGCACTCTCTGTCTTTCCCACACCTGTCGGGGCAATCAACAGAACGTTCTTACCAGAAATGATCGGTGGTATCCCTAATTTTTGGACTAATGTAGGCTCTTTAAAACCCCTCTTCTTGACAACTTCTTGTAATTTTTCGCTCAGAAGTTTAAAAACCATAGAATTACCTCTAAACACGGCAGGAGTATAGTGATATGTCGTTGAGACATAAACGTAAGACAATGGAAAAATGTTAGAACAACTTAATAAAGTTTACTATCTTCGATCAGCGATTGCACTTACGGTTTTTTTGACCTTGAAAAACGTTTGTCTAGGATATCTAATTAATTGATAAGGATTCACGTTCAGAGATATTACTGCCAATTTGTGTAAAATTTCTATTTGTCTTTTACTCATTCTATTATCTTCGGTTATGCAAGTCGTTAAGGTATAATCGCTCCAATTTTTACTCAATTTTTCACCTCTACGTAATCGTTCTTCAAAATCAATCGTATCAGGTAATGGTTGATATATTGTAACCTGAACACCCATCGATTTAAAGCAACGAGCCATAGTCTTGATTACAGTAAATGGATCATCATAAGGACCTATTATAAAACTCGTGAGGACAGGTACATCTAGTTTATGACACAATTTAAGGGCTTTGTCAATTTGTTCAGATGTTTCTTGTTTGTTGTATCTCTTCAATATCCAATCTTCTCTGTTTTCAACACCCATATAAAGCATCCTGAGTCCAGCGTCAATAAGTTTTCTAAGAAAATTTTCACCACCCCTACAGATAGCATCTGCTCTTCCTCCACAATATAGACCTATATCAATTCTTCTTTCCTTTATTTCATCACAGATCCTTTCCACTCTCTTTATGTTTGCTAATGCATTGTCATCCGCAATAAACATTTCATTCACTCCGAAGTTTTCTATTTGCCACTCCATTTCATCCACAACATTACCTGGAGATCTTTCTCTGTATGGTCTATATTTTCTTTTTCTCTCTCGTTCAGGTTGACAAAAACGACAATTATTTGGACAGTGTCTTGTAGTTATCATGGATCCACGACCTTCTGAGAAAAGATAAAACTCTGTTGGGCATGGTTCCCAATCGGGAAAGGGTATACTATCTAAATTTTCAACTGGTCTTTGCCATTCGTTATGTACGATTTCCCCATTATTTCTATAACTGATACCCCGTATTCCTGATAAATTCCTGCCTGTAGTGTAAGCATCGATTAGAGCAGTGAATTGAATTTCCGATTCACCTCTTGTTACTATATCAAAACCATTTTCTAATCCTTCCTCAGGAAATCTAGTTAGGTGGTAGTTTCCACCTATGACAGTCGCATCTAGATTTTTTTTAAGTAATTTAGCAAAACGATAACAATCTTCCGCAATCCCGGTTAATAACCCCATGCCGACGATATCGGGATCAAACCTTTCTATTCTTCTAAGGGTCTGTCGAGGAGTTAAACCTTCTAATCTAGCTTCTATTACTTTGTAATCAACACTTGTATCTCCATAGGCCTTTTGATATGACATCAGATATCCTAATGGGAAGTTTGGCACGCCCTTGCCACGTTCCGTCGTAAACCTTTCTGCAAAAGTTACTCCACCATAAGTAGGGGGTGTTGTTAAAACAACCTTTAAATCTGACATACCATTATCTAAAGATAGTAAATTTTAAATAGGGAATGATAAGCCCGAAGTTAATAATTTTATCTTTAAGACTATATGAATATCATGAAGCGGGTCATTGATAGACTGATTGAATTCTTGAAAGAAAGATACGGAAAAAGAATTCGAAAGGTTGCCAAGAATAATCGAGAAGTCTTTAGAGTTCTGATAACAACTATACTTTCTCAAAGAACTAGGGATGAGAACACTGAGAGAGTCGCTTCTGCTTTATTTTCAAAGGCTAACACTCCTGAGAAAATATTGAAATTATCCACAAAACAATTGCAAAAATTAATAAAACCTTCAGGTCCATTCAGGCAGAAAGCCAAAAGAATAAAAGCAGTCAGTAAAATCATCTTAGAAAAATACAAAGGAAAAGTCCCTAAAACCAGAGAAGAACTAATAGAATTACCTGGGGTTGGTTTCAAGACTGCTGATGTTGTTCTAATGTACGGGCATGGTATTCCTAGCATAGCAATAGATACTCATTGTAATAGAGTTCCTAAGAGGATTGGTTTAGTTGAACAAAATGCAAATGTTGAAGGAGTGAAATCCATGTTAGAGAATCTAATTCCGAAAAAAGATTGGTACATCGTTAATATGGGTCTGGTTCAGTTTGGAAAAGAGATTTGCCGGCCAATTAACCCAAAGTGTGATGCCTGTCCAATATCAAAATATTGTAGATATTATCAGAAATTTAAGAAATAACAGTTCCATGGTGCTTTCCTTCTACTGCTCTTATTATTTCTTCAGGATCATTACCATCAATAAAAATAGTCTTAATCTTAATTTTGTTAATCAGTTTTGTCGCTTTTAAATCAAACAATCTATATTCTCCTGGTGTTTGGGGGTTTTGTAAGATGATTTTTAAGAATGCATCATGAGTTAATTTATCATATTTCTTGGCATTTGAATCTATATCAGGATCGGTCGAATAAACCCCGTCTATGTCCGAGGCTTTGATGAGTAAATCGGCCTTGACCGCCTCAGCAAAAAGAGCAGCATCATATCCTGTAGAACAACCAGGCAAGTTACCACCACAAACTATTATCTTATCATTAAAGTTCTTCTTGACTTGTCCTGCGGTCCTTAAACTCAGCTGATGGGCATCTTTACCTAAGGCAGCGATCAAAGTGAAAGCATTCAGATGACTTGATTCTATACCGACCCAATCTTGTACGATAATATCTCCACCTACTCTTTTAACAACGTCTCTGTATTGTCTACAAACTCTTCCACCGCCACAAACTACTACTAATTTATGACCTTTCTTCTTCAACTTCTTCAAGACATCAGCATACTTCTTGAAGTTTTCAGGAGTCAATTCTCTCGTCAGCAATGAGCCGCCCAATGAAATTACAATTTTCATTCTATCATCTTTCCTTTACCGTATGGTATAATTTTTGTTATTCTTTCTAATTGAACTTTAGTTTTTAATTTCTTTTGTATTTTTTTGGCTATTTCATTGGCTGGTAAATCTCCTGGGACTACGATAGCATATCTTTTGACTTCGCTTTTAACCATATCTTCAGGACCGAAAATAACTTCATTATCTTTAACCCCGACAACAACTTTAACAGGAATTCTTCTGATCCAATTCCTTTTGTCGTATATCATGAACGAACCTGTAGGTAAGCCACCCTCTTTTTTGACTTGATCAGGTTTAACATAATAAACATCCACTGCAGCAATCCCAACCTTCCATGCCTTTGAATAACTCCCACAGAATTCAGCTGCTTCTTTAATGCTTTGTTTAGGAACTTGTTTCTTCTTTAGATTTTTTATTAACACAAAGGGGGAGCCAGTGATATCAGTATGGAATACTAAATCTGAATCTTTCATGTGTTTTCTTATCAATTGTTCGTTTGTCTGGGCATCCTTCCCGCCAACGAGTAGAAATCCATCAGAAGACTTTATCCATCTAAACTTATCGTACCATTCCTTTTTCCTTTCTTTAGGCTTTGTTTTTTTGACCTTTACTAATTTCTCTTTTTCTAACTCTTTCATGGCTTTGAGCAAACCTTCAATTTTTCTCTTAGCTTTCTTGGCCTTTTCAAAATAAATTTCTGCATTCTTTTGGACTGTTTTTTTAGGTTCAACATCTATCGTTAAACCACGAATAGTAATTTTTTTCACGTAGGAATCGAGTTTTTTCTTGACTTCTTCATAATTTTCATACAGTAATTTTCCAATCTTCCTGTACTCTATTTCTTTTTGTCGCCATTTCTTCAAGGCCTCATCTTGATGTTTTTTAATCTTTTCTAACTTCTCTTTAACTTTACCAACTTCCTTTCCGGTTTTAAACTCCTTTTCAAATTCTTTTATTAAACATTCATTGACATCTCTTAATTCCTTGAATTCTAAGTGGATGTGGTCGATGAAAGAGTATAATCTTGATGTACCAATCTTTTTAGATTTTTTATCGATCTTGAGTTTCTTACAGATTTTCTCGGCCATTTCTCCGCCGAAACCGAAATCTACTGCTAAGACTCTAACTGCCTCCTTACTCCTAAAATATTTTTTGAATTCTAGTTGGTTTAATAGAAAGGGATTAACTCTAGGAGGTGGGTACTTGTATACAATCTTTGGTTTTATTGTTCTGTCTTTCCATGATCTCATTCTCAAGGCTATGATGATTCTCTTATTTGGCATTTCAGCGAGTATTATATTGCCGTTACCGAATAACTCTAAGATCAACAAGTGATTTTCAGTCTCTATCTCAACAATTCTGTCAAAGCTGTGCTGCCTTATATCTTGGATGTTTTGACCAGTCAAATATTTTCTAAGGATTTGTCCTAGGTTTGTTAACAATCCGGCCTCATAACTTTTGTCTGAAATGAAGAACGTTTCATTCGATAAAATGAGATAATTACGTTTTTTTTGTTTGTAAATTTCAAAACAAAATACATTCTTAGAAATCTGCTTAACTTTCTGAATCTTTGAACTGATCAAATCTTTTTTTAATTTTTCTACTTGAAATAAGATCTTCAAACTGTTTATTTCTTTCATATTCATCTTTTTGAAATAGAAGTAATATAAAAGCTTAATTTACTTTTGATTTAAGTCCGCTGCTCTAGACAACCTATATCGAACAAAGTCTCATACATATCTTTGACTCTTGAAGCTAAGCTTTTTTCATATTTACAGCCAGTGGAAACGAATTTAGCTGAAGTGAATAACAGGAATACACTTCCTTTTTCCAAAGGGCCTCTTCCCTTAGGTAAATATTCCTCTGTATCTCTAGCAATGAGTCCAGGAAACTGTTCAGGTTCATACATGCGTCCATATCTAGGGGGTAGATTATAATGAGCCTTTTCAAGATCAATAATACCATAGAAATCGCCAGAAGCAACTATGTTCTGGATGGTGACCTCACGAACTCTAAATTTTCTCCTCTCAATATTTTCTAATTCTCTGATAATTCTCCTTATTGCTTTTTTAGCCCCCTCCTCGGATTTAGTACCAGTACAGACCATTTTACCTGAGTTAAATATTAATGTGGTGGATCTTGGTGCTATTAAGCGAAATGGTAATCCTGGAAAAATCTCTGGTCTATATCTCAAACCTCTATGATATTGTGCAATTTTTCTTAAATCTAATCTACTACCGGCTGAAGCTGTAGCCACTACATTTTCTATATTGTATCTGTATGGTCTTTCTAACATAGAATCTATAAAAATGGTTAAAAATTTAAATACATTTTTTGTGATTTCTCTCATTGATTAAGATCAGGGCCTTCAGTTTTTAATCTATCTTGTATCTCTTGCAAACTCTTACCAAAATATCTCTCAAACTCTTTAGTAATGTTGATTTTCTTGGTTCTGCCAGCCTTCTCAGTCTTTATCAACTTTTTCTTTTCTAAACTTTTGATGTAGTTGTAAGCCTTATTTCCTTGGATCTTTATTATCTCGGACTGTAGGACCGGCTGACGCAAAGCCACAATGCTCAAAGTTCTTAATGCTCCCTTAGAAATATCGGCATAAGTAGTTAAACCAGCAACGCTCTCCAGGAATTGGTCCTTGACTTGGAATTGGTAGCCTTCTGGAGTTAAAGCCAAAATTATTCCTCGAGAAGCTGCATCAAACTCTTTTTTTATTTCGTCCAATATTTTCTTTATTTCTTTTGTTGAAGTTATCCCAGAAATCTTCGAGAGTGCACTCACCTTAACAGGATTCTCTGAGACGAACAATGCCGCTTCTATCAGAGCTTTCTTGTCTTTCAATTGAACACCTTTAATATATTATTGACATTCATTTTTATAAGGTGTTACTAAATTTAAACTCACAAGATAAAAATTATTAAGATGGTAGAATGCTCGACATAAAACTCATTAGGGAACATCCAGAAACCGTAAAGAAAAACTTGAAGAAGAGAAAAGAAGATGATAAAATAAAATGGGTAGAAGACCTTCTAAAACATGATAAAAGATGGCGAGAATTAATCCAAAAAACCAATGACCTCAGAAGAAAGAGAAACGTAATAACTCAAGAAATAGCACAACTCATGAAAAAGAAGAAAGACGTTAAAACTAAGATGAAAGAAGTTAAAGCGATACCAGGACAGATAAAGAAACTAGAAGCTCAAGCTAACGATTACGGGAAAAAAGCTAAGACGATTCTGATGAAGCTTCCCAACATTTTACATGAATCAGTTCCTTACGGAAAAGATGAGAACGATAATGTTGTTATAAGAACTTGGGGTAAACCTCCGAAGTTTTATTTCAAACCAAAAAACCATATGGAAATAGCTCTTGACTTGGGATTAATAGATGCTGAAAGGGCTGCTAAAATAGCTGGAGCAGGATTCTATTACTTTAAAAAGGAGTTGGTTCTTCTAGATCTAGCCATACAAAGGTTTGCTATCAAACACTTGATGAAAAAGGGTTATACTTTGATAGAACCTCCTTTCATGATCAGAAAGAAACCTTATGAAGGTGTAACAGACTTATCCGATTTCGAATTAGTAACATACAGAGTCGAAGGTGAAGATCTTTTCTTAATAGCCACATCAGAACATCCTATGGCTGCTATGTTTATGGACGAAATTTTAAACAAACAAGATTTACCGATAAAATTCGTTGGAGTCAGTCCTTGTTTTAGGAAAGAAATAGGAACTCATGGGAAATACACTAAAGGATTGTTCAGGATGCATCAATTCAATAAGGTTGAGCAATTCATTTTCTGTCTACCCGAACAATCCTGGAAATTACATGAAGAACTGCAAAAAAATTGTGAAGAACTCTATCAAGCTTTAGGTCTACATTACAGAGTCGTTAATGTCTGTACTGGTGACATAGGAACTATAGCTGCGAAGAAATTCGATACTGAAGTTTGGATGGCAGATGAAAAATTTAGAGAAGTTGGTTCTAATTCTAATTGTACAGACTATCAGGCGAGGAGGTTGAATACAAGATTCAGGGAAAAGGAAGGTCAAGCGCCTATAGAATTTGTCCACACTTTGAACAATACTGCTTTGGCTACGAGTAGGACTATGATGGCTATCTTAGAGCAATTCCAACAAAAGGACGGTTCTGTTATTATTCCGGAAGTCTTGAAACCGTTCATGAATGGAGTTGAAAAATTAGAGAAATAGAATTTCTTAAACAAAAAGATCCATCAAAAACATAATTCCATCCCCGAAAACCAGGGTAAATATTAATGCTATAGGAAATGCAGGGGCAAACCGAACCCCTTCTTTAATCCAAATGTATTTTTTACCAGATTTCTTTATTTTTCTTATTTCTTTTTCAGTTATTCCTTCCCATACCTTGTAATAGTCAGGTACGTCCCCTACTTTCAGTTTAGAGACAGGAATCTTCTTCTTAAAACCAATATTCTCAACGGCTTTAACAAACTTCCAAAGAATGTAAAGTCCAGCACTCGCTAATCCAATAGTTACCACTAGAATCGTGAATTCCTTTAAAGGCAAGAACTCAAAATATCTTGCGGATAACAGACCCATTAATATAACAGACGCAATCAAAGCAGAATTGTATACCAAAATCATCCTGGCGTTGGCTTTCAAATCTTTGAAAAAAGAACTCCATATTCTTTTATTGGTGACGGATAGTGCAAACGCGTAAACTATCATGTAGATTGCTCCGATTAAAAACACGTTGAAGAATAAACCGATTGAGAACGGGAGGATTAATTTTGCTGATTGGTATGTCGGAACTAAAAAACCAAGAGCAGATAATATTTTTGCGTCACCACCTCCCCACTGCCCGAGATAGTACATTACAAAACCAAAGCCAAGAAATCCTAGTCCAGCAATCATAGAATAAACAAAAGGCCAATAACTCCAAGTAAGATAGGATGCAATGATATTTCCTATGATACCGATAGCGATCATGACGTAAGGAATTTTGTCAGGAATTTCAGTTGTTTTCAAATCAAAAAACCCAGCAGCAGCAGAACCAATGAATGCTACAAGAAAAAGTAATATCTCAAGCATAATATATTCTTGAATTAAAAGAATATTAATTAGCTGTATTTTTTAAATCCCATCTTTTTAGCTGTTTCTCTCCAACACTGCCTGCAATAGTTCAATCCATATTTTCTTATAACACCACCATGTCTGCCGCATTTCCTGCATTTCAGTGCTCCTTTACCGAATTTTCTCTTCATCCCCCAACATCACCAAATATTTCTAGAATATGAACATCATCTTCGAAAACTTTGGTTGCCATTTCTCTAAAAACTTTCCCATAGACTTTTTTCATATTGTTCTCTAACAGAGATTTCTTAAAAATCACACCAGTCAACTTAGTCGTCATCTCGTAAACCCAAAGTTCATCATCCAACCACATTCACCCCAAATCTATTTTTTAACCATTCGATAGTTTCGGTTTTTGTTATTAAATGTTTTTTACTGATTTTTGACTTTTTATTCTTTCGCTTTTTTACTCTATAACCAGGTCTCTCTAAAGTAACACAAACATCCATACCTATAATTCCGACATCAGGATCATAATTGGCTTTTGGAAGGTCTATGTATTCTTTTATGCCGATAGAGAAATTATCACCGCTGATCTGTTTCTCTTTTAACTCATTATCCGCGGCCTGTAAGGCATCTTTCAAGAAGTTAATGGCTTTATCCTTTCTTAAGGTGACTTTAACGCCTATCGCTTTTTTCTGTGCCATTCCAAAAGTGGTTCTTCTTTTTGTTCGAGTTATTAATGGTTTTTGACCAGTAAGACTTTGTAAAAGTTTTTGAGCTCTTTTTAATTTATCCTGATCACTACCACAACCTATATTCAACGTAACTTTTTCAATTCTTATTTCCCGCATAGGATTCTCCTTCATGCACTCACTTTAATCTCAGGTTTGTTTTTCCCTACGACAAAAACATAATCCATTATAGCTTCAAATTCTTTTTCTTTTGTTGTGCAGATAATCTTGTTCGGTTCTCTTGTTCTCTTTATTATGATCTCTTTTATTTTTGCTACCGTTCCTCTGTTCTGGCCACCTACTATGATAGACAACATGTCTTTATCCATTTTCAGATGATCGACGATCTTCTGTGATGGTAATTCTATTAAAACAGTGTCACCAGTTTTGAAGACCTTTTTATCAGAAAGGATATTCTTTCCGTCATGCAAGTTCAATTGAAGCTTTCCACCCTTAACCACGGATTTTCCATTTATTCTACAGGGCTTGAGTTTAGATTCTTGTTTGCTCGTTTCTATCAAATCAAACCCTGCTTTAGAAGGAACAAGCCTATACTGTTTATCTAACTTGGGAATATCTATTATATCAAATAATCCGACAGGATATTTATGATCTCTTCTCGGTTTTCCATCAACGAATATTTCTTTTGTTTTAATTATCTTTTTAGCATCAGAAGCAGTATCCACTAATTTTATGATATCTCTAACGATGATCAGGAGTGGAATAGATTCGAATTTTTTATGAGGACCTGGTCTTGGTGCCACTACCCATTTTCTTTTTTTTGGTGGCATTCTCCAAAACTTTGGAACTAGCAGTCTTTTCAGATGTTTTTTCATGTTTTTCCTCCTTCTTTACACTACGAGTTAAAGCTTTTATTCTTTTTTTATCCTCGAGGTTTAAATTGATAATTTTTAAGTTACTGGGATGTATTGGGACTTGGATTTCTGAACCATCGACTTTCTTTCTAGTTATTCCGTCTATGTAAATTTTTATTTTATTCAGATCGACCCTCGATATTTTTCCAGTTTTTTTCTTGAATTTGCCTTTCATGATTTGGATTTCATCCCCCTTCCTCACAGGAAATGCTCTTTTCTTATATTTTTCTCTCAATTCTTTCGATAGATGGGCGGAAAGAAACTTGTGTCTGACGTGTAGTGGAGCGTGATAAACGTACTTTCTTTGTTTTCTTGGTTTTTTTGAAGATTTCCAATGTTTTGACCAGAATTTCATTCTACCACTCTCACTAATTTTAGGTCGTTTCCAGATTCCTTCATCACGAATTCTTTGTAGGCTGGTTGATCTGAATTGAAATTGTTGAGCATTATCACGTCGGACGGTATCATGGTTTTCTTATCTTCCTCATTTATTGGAAAACTGAACCATCTGAATTTTTCGACATCAGTATCCTCAACTTTTTCGAGTCTTTCTTTAGTTTCATCCAAATCAACTTTGACAACTATGAAGAGTAAATGATGTTTTATATTATCTTTCTCATCTAAGATCATTTCAGAATACATTCCATTGATTTTTGGGTTCTTTACAGCAAAGCCAGTTTCTTCCATAACTTCTTGAATCGCCACATCCCTTATTTCTTTTCCGAACGTCTGTCTGCCTCCTATGAGTCCCCAATGACCCGATAATGGTTCTCGCTTTCTCTTCACTAACAAAACCTTATTTTCGTTCAAAACTCCAATCAAACAGACTGTTAAAGGATTTTTTTCTTTGTACATATCTAACATTTAAACCACCACGCTAGCGATCTTACCGATTGAAAGAAACCTATCGACGACTTCTTTTGCCATCGGTCCTTTTACCTGGGAACCTACTGGCTCATTTTTTTCATTGATCATAATGGCAGCATTATCCTCAAATTTAATCCTTAGACCGTTAGTTCTCCTGTATTCTTTTTTCTGCCTTATTATAACAGCTCTGACCACTTGTTTTCTCCACTTCACTGTCCCTTCTTTAACAGTACATTTAACTACATCTGCCACACCAGCAGAAGGTTTTCTCCTTCTTACACCTTTGTAACCAAAAACTGAAATTAATTGCATTTTCTTGGCTCCAGTATTGTCTGCACAAACGATGTATGCCCCGACCGGAATGGCTTTAGTAATTCTTGCTTTTATCGCTTTCATCTAACTCATCTTCTCTATAACTACAAAATGTTTCGTCTTACTCAAGGGTCTACATTCGGCTATCTTAACCTTATCGCCTTTTTTAGCATTAATACAGACAGGATTATGGGCAGGTGTTCGGCTTCTCCTTCTCTCATACCTGTCGTACTTAGGAACAAAATGAAGATAGTCTCTTTCGACTACAACAGTATCAGACATTTTGCTGGAAACAACATTACCTTCAATAATCTTACCCCTAACTGGAAGTTTTCCATGGAACGGACAGTTTGGATCATCACATTCCTTTTCAGGTTGTTTAACATCATAACCTATGTCCTTGACTTTTTTTTTCATTTCACCATCTCGGCAATTTCTTCTTAATCCTATCTTCAGGTCGGCCTATTAATACGTTTCCGTCGACCTGAACTTTTGTTCCATTTGGCAATGTAAATATAAATATGGTTATGTCCTTGGGTATATTCCTTTCGCCCTTGTTAGTTTCTATTTTCAGCATTTTATAAGTTTCGTCTATTACCCTTCCTCTTAAACCTATTTGAGACTTGTTCTTGCTTTGTTTAATCTTTGCTTCCAGGCCTATCAGTTCGTGTCTAACTAGATTCTGAGGTGTTATCGGCATATACGCAATTTTACTTTGTGAAACTTTAAATTTTGCTAAAAACAGAAAATTTTAAAAATTTAGTCTTTCCCTTCTTAAGTGATGATAATGTTAAGTTTAAGAACTAAATTTGATGATTTTGTGAATGAGAAGCTGGTGAAGCCCGCAATCGGACGCAATGTACAATTTTATTTGAACCATCCTAGAAGATTGATCGAGGAAACATTTGAAAGTAGATTAATATGGCTTGGAAGGTTATTCGAGTTTAGCGATTATCATCACACCACTAATGAAAAAAATCTAGCACCAGAAGTAAGATGTTCCGCGGGAAAATGGATAAAAGATTCCTCTGTATTTTATGTATGCGGAGGACCTAACTCTGTATTTTATGTACGCGGAGGACCCAATTATCCAACCCTACTAATATCTACCAATCATCCAGATGCTCAGAAAGATAGTTATCTGGAACCATACATGTGCACCAAACTAAGAGATAGTAATTTTGGTGCTGTTCACGAATTAGAAGTTTTTAGACTGTACAATGAAGGTCTGCTTTAGAATAGCTTTATCTCTTTAAAAACCTAATTATAATTGATACTCATGAAAATACCAACAAAATTCGAGGTAAACACTGAGGACTTTAAGATATCGTTCGATAACAAAAAAAAGACCCATATATGTGAGAGTCTGGATACGGGTGAAAGGACTAACATCGGTGTCCTCGGGATATTGATGCAGATGGGAATATTGAAACCAGTCGAAGATGGCGTGGAAGAGAAGATAAAAACACTGTCTGAAAGGTTGAACGAGCTGGAGATAAAAATCAACGACATAATTAAAAAAGTCAATAATGTTTCAACTGAAATGGAAGAAGCGGAAGAAACTCCTGAAGAGGCAATAGTCGAAGAGTTTGAGCCAAAATCAGAAATAAACGAACGTATCATGAAGAATGTCTTAGAAAACAATGAACCAAAAACTGAGAGCGAACCTGAGGAGGAAGTAGAGATAGAAGATATAGAAGCGAAATCAGATGTGAGATTAGAAAGTCAAGAAGAGATCGACAACTGGATGGACGTTTAACTCATCGTTTGCACTATACCCCATATTTCATCGCTCACTACTTCGACAGGTCTAGTTCCATCGATTATGTGCCATTTTCTTTCGTAGGGTGGGTTTTTCGATAACTCCAAAAATTCTTTCCTAACCTTTTCTCTGAAAGTTTCTTCTGGTTTAACTTCTTCCATGTCTAGAAAAGAAGAAAGATTTTCTTGTTTTAAACCTCTTGTCGATGCCTCCTTTTCTGGAATGTCCAAGAGGAAAATAACATCAGGCTTAATTATCGGCCTTTCTATATCGGTCAACCATTGTTTTGAAAGTCCTAGAACGGACTGGTAAGCAATGTTAGAGTAGCAATACCTATCAGTTATCACGATCCATCCTTTTCTCAACCACTCTTTGATTCTTTCTTGATATTGCATTCTATCTGCTGCATAAAGCATCGAAGCCGCCTCAGGACTTATCTTTAAACTTCTTGAAATCCAGCCTTTGATCAGTTTACCTATTTCTGTTTCATAAGAAGGGAAGTTTATTAGAGCTACTTCTTTATTCATTTCTCTTAATCTTTCTGCCAAACGTCTAGAATGAGTTTTTTTCCCTGCTGAGTCCACTCCTTCGAAAGCTATGAACAGGCCTGGCATGTCTATTGATACTACTTTATATTATAAATATTTATTACAAATGGACCGGATGGGATTTGAACCCATAGCCTCCTGCGTGCGAGGCAGGCTATCTACCATTGATATACCGGCCCGATACAAATATTAAATCCTTTAGGAAAATATAAGTTAATATCGTGATCGAATGGAATTCTTTAGTGTTATTAAAAACAGAAGAAGTATCAGAAAATATAAACCCGATCCCGTCTCTGACGAAGATATTGAATACATTTTGAACGCTGCTCGTTTTGCTCCTTCTTGGAAGAATAGACAATGCTGGAGATATGTTGTTGTTAAGGATAAAGAAAAAATAGAAAAAATAGCCAGCGCAAGGCAAAAATCTCAAGAATGGTTGAGAGAAGCACCCGTGATGATAGTTGCTTGTGCAGATCCTGATGAATCTGGTCATAGAGAAGGAAAAGATTATTATTTGGTTGATGTTGGTATTTCCTTTGAACATCTATTTTTAGCAGCAAGAGATCGTGGATTGGGGACATGCTGGATTGGAGGTTTTGATGAAAAGACTGTTAAGGATGCTATAGGAGCTCCAGATAATATTCGTGTTGTTGCTTATACTCCTTTAGGATATCCAGCCGAAGAAAAGGGTGAGGTAAAAGATAGAAAATCTCCTGAAGAAACCATTTTCTACGAAAAATATGGGCAGAAAAGTTAAACTTCTAAAAATCAAATTTATAAGGATGAAATAATTCAATAAAATCTAAAAGGACCGGTAGCTTAGTCAGGTGGAGCGCTCGGCTGATAACCGAGAGGTCGTGAGTTCAAATCTCACTCGGTCCATGAGTGTTTGAGGTGAGAAAATGGTGGAAAAGAGGTTTTGGAGATGTAATGTTTGCAATGATATACATCATGGTGTGGCAGGTCCAGAAATTTGTCCAACATGTCAGACAAAAAATGCATATGTCGAAATAGACGAGAATGAAGCAAAAAAAGTAATGGGTGTAATATGAATAAAGAAGAAGTAAGAAATGTGTTTGAAAGATTCACAGAAAACAACGATTTTACACTGAACCCTGACAAAGAATTTGTAGACAAAATAATAGATGGAATTCTTGAAAACGAAAATAAATATGGGTTTAAACTTTGTCCTTGTAGGTTAAGAGACGGGACAAAAGAGCGTGATTTAGAGTTGATCTGCCCTTGCAACTTTAAAGTTCAAGAAACATGGGTAAAACAGGGAAGATGCTGGTGTGGATTATTCATTAAGAGAGAATAAATTAAACCAACTTTAACCTCTCCTCAAGAACAAGAATCTATTTGAAAAATGATTCGAGAGTTTTTGCATTCTTTGCTTTATTGTTTCTCCAGATGAATTTTTCCACTTCTTTATAGAACGCTTCCTTGTTTTTTAAAACCCTTTTCTTATCTTTCATAAAAAGATTGGAGGGATGTGAAACTTAAAAATCTATCTGATTCGATTACAAAAAACGCATATTAATTTACCAGTCAAACAAATATTAATCATGAAAAATTTTCTATACTACTGGTTGCCCGTTTACGTTTATGCTGGATTGATATTTTATTTCTCATCTTTACCAACGATACCACCAATCATAATCAAAATTATGCCAAAAACTTTTGTACTGCATATGATTGAATACGCCATCTTCAGCATACTTTTATTCAGGGCGTTTATCAACTCTAAAAATAATGTTTTTAGAGGAAATGCAATTCATTTAGCAATCATAATAGCCATACTGTACGGCATCAGTGATGAAATACATCAATATTTTGTGCCGGGGCGCATTTTTGATCGTTTTGATATCATAGCTAATTCTATCGGGAGTGCTGTCATTTTAACTAAGAACATTCTTGTTAGAGGTAAATTATACTTCAAACGCCAGTTGAAAATTCGCTTCTCACGTCAATGAAGATATAAACTTGTCATGAAGCTTGATTCAAAACGCAGTTTGTATCAGCCTGTAGTAAGCTTTGAGGTAATCCCAGATGTTTGTGATTGGCATGAGAAACAGCCCTACAGCCACCACAAATTTTATTATAATCGCACTTTCCACATCCTTCTATATTCTCCCTAGGGGTTCTAAGAGCTTTCAACATTGGTGAATTTTCCCAGATATGGCTAATTTTGTCAGTTCTCGTATTACCCAATACAACATCCGGCATGAATACAC
This sequence comes from uncultured archaeon, assembly GCA_964347415.1. Taxonomy (GTDB): domain Archaea; phylum Aenigmatarchaeota; class Aenigmatarchaeia; order CG10238-14; family CG10238-14; genus CAYFYJ01. Next base: position 29,488 of record CAYFYJ010000009.1, read on the forward strand.
ATGGTATGATGTTCCCATTATAATCTATATCTAATTTTTTATGACCTGCCCCACAGCCTTCAATGAACTCCAGTAACTCTTTCATAGTGTTTTTATCTAATTTCGGCAAAAGTCCATAAACATGAGCAGATACCATATCGAATTTTTCCCTTCCTTCTTTTATTTGTATCTCCCAAAGTTTTCTTGCATATTGTGGATCTGTACATACAATGCCTAAGGGCTCTCTTTTTTCTTTTTCTGCTTGTTTAACCTCTTGTAAGAACCATTTAACCAACTTCCCATACAACTGATCTTTGAACTGCGGGGAAACATCAAGTTCTTTAGTGGCTCTACCAGTAACAACAAGCTTGTAAAGATTAAAACCGCAAACGCCTTTTTTCTTTGCTAAATCAATCATATCAAAGATCTGATCTTTATTGTATTTGGTCAAAGTAGTGGCGATAGAAGCGGTTACATCAGCATCTAGAAGGTTATCTATTCCTTCCATGGTCCTATCGTAACAATTGCTGCCTCTAAAGTGATTGTGCGTTTTTTTATCACCGTCCACACTCACCTGCACGTAAGCATATCCCAGATTCTTTATCCTCTGAACAGTGTCTTTGGATAAAAAAGTACCATTTGTTGCAAGAGAGTGATATATACTTGTCTTGTTAACATATTCGGATATGGAAAAAAAATCTGGACAAATTGTAGGTTCACCGCCCGAGAAAGCTAAGGCTGCGACTTTCATTTCATCCAACTGATCGACAACATCTTTTTTTTCTTCAAGGTTCAATTCACCATCATGTTCTTTCTTCCACTCGTAACAATGCTTACATTTCAAGTTGCATTTATTGGTTAAATTCCATACAACTAAAAAGGGGGCAGAAGGCGTGAAGGGTTTTTTAATTCCATATTTTTCCATTCCTCTTAATGTAGTCAGCAAACCTCTTTTTATTGCTTCGCCAAAGTATGGGTCTCCTAGAGATCTCTGTATGCCTTCTATACTAGCTCTGTTATATGCGGAGAACATCTTATGAACTATTTTAGAAATAATCTTGGCTTTTATCATATCGCTGGGACTCAGTTCTACATGTCCTTTTTCTAGCAAGTCCAAAGATTTCAGAAGAAGATTCTCCCCATCTTTTGTTTCGGTTTCAGTAATTCTAGGGAGTATCCTCTTCCTGAAAAAGGGTTTGTCTAATAAATTAAGGAGCAATTCGAAATTTGTCATAACCGCCAATCTATTGGAGAAGTTTAGACATTTAAATCTTTTGAAAAGAAGAGAAAGACTAAATACCAGTCGTGAATTTACTTTTTATTTTAACAATGAAATAAGCTCCAATCAGGATTAGTGCTGACCCAAGAAGTTGTAAGTTTGGAACTGGTTCATTGAAGATAATGACACCGAGGATCAAAGAGATTACTGGAGCTAACAGCAGGAGTGTTGAGGCTTTAGATACGTTAATCAATTTTATACTCCAGTACCAACCCAATACGTAACCGAACAGAATTGCAATTGAAACAGTAAGATTGATTATCTGTTGCGTGGTCAAAGCCAATAACAAACCTATTTTATCCTGAAGTATTACGATAGCAAACAATATTATTCCCCCGATAAACATTCTTGCAAAGGATACGACAAAATTAGATTCTCCCTTTGTCATGATTTTTCTTGCGATCGTACTCTCTACCGCCCAGAGGACAGTCGCTCCCACAACCAATAAATCGCCTAGAGATGGGTCTGACCAGAACCCAGATGGACTTATTTTAGAATAGTAGATGAATGTACACCCTATGAGCATGACAACTAAAGCTAAAGCTTGTCTTTGATTGATTTTTTCTTTCAGGAACAAAAAAGCGAAGATCGTGATATAAAATGGTAGAGTCTTGTGGAAGAAAGCTGCCCTACCAGTTGTCGTTAACTTTAACCCGGTGAAGAACATTAAAAACGCGAAAGAACCACCTATTATGGCGATAGCCAGGAGATAACCCCAAGGAACTTTTTTAAATTTTTTACGTTTGGACTGAAGAGAAGCAAAAATAAAGAATACAATACCTATAACCAAAGCTCTGATAGCAGTAAAGACAGTCGGGTCCAAGTCAACAACGAATAGTTTGTTGGCTGGTATGGCAAGACCACTTATAAATGCAGTCAGCAATGCAAGGATTGTCCCAGCAGTTTCTTTTTTCATTAATTGTTTTTGGGTTTTGGTTACTATAAAAATTTATTAGTAGAATCCTTAAGTTATTCATGGGTTTTAAGGAATGGATTATTCCCCAAGACAAAGTCTTCTATTCTTTGATAGAAAAGGAAGCTCAATTGGTTCTTGAAGGTGCTAAAACCTTTAACGATTTTATGAACAATAATAGTGGCATTGGAAAAGCGAGAAAAAAAATTAAGAAAATCGAGAGTAGAGGTGACGATGTAGTACATGATGTTTTTCAAAAGTTGAATAGTACTTTCATTACCCCAATTGACCATGAGGACATTTCCGCGTTAATTTCTCTCTATGATAATGTTCTTGATCATATCTGGTCCACTATTAACAAAATGTACTTGTTCAGAGTCAAGAAAATCACTAAGCCAATGAAAGAATTAGCAGAAATTATTCTCCAATCCGTCCAGGAAATAAATTATGCATTAAAAGATATGAGAAAGATGAATCAGAAAGAGATGGAAAAAAAATTCATCGAAGTGCACAGACTCGAGAACAAGGCGGATGAAATATTAAACAAAGCTTATACAGAATTGTTCAAACAAAAAGATCCCATAAAAATTATCGTATTAAAAGAAATCTACGAATTCTTGGAGGAAATCACAGACGAGTGTGAAGATGTCTGTCTCACCATACAGAATATAGTAATAAAGAATGCTTGATCGAATGTTTGGTTTAATTTTAATTTTTGCAATAATACTTGCACTTTTTTTCTCATTCTGGACTGGTTTTACAGACGCGGCTTATGCCATCTCAACGATAGTCGGAACAAGGACTTTGAAACCATATCAAGCTGTCATGTTATCAGTTATCGGGAATTTTATAGGTATGATGTTTGGATCTGCCGTAGCTGCAACGATAGGTAGGGGTATAATTTCAGAGGGCATAGCGTCCGGTGAGGTAATTATTGCAACTCTATTCGGAGCTTTAATCTTTGATATAATCGCATCCTGGATATTTTCTCTTCCTATCTCAGAAACACATGTACTAATCGGTGGGCTAGTAGGTGCTGGAGTTGCTGCTGGTGGATGGGAAGTCGTGAAATTTGAAGGCATAATAAATAAAGTCATCGTACCGATGCTCACTTCTCCATTCATTGCGATAATCATTACTTTTCTGATAGGTTGTACTATAATAAGGGTATTTAGGAATGTTCGTGCCGGTAAAATTAATAAGTATTTCAAAAAATTAGAGATAATAGCTGGCTTGTCATTCTCAATAACAGATGGCACGAATGATGCACAAAAAGTCATGGGAATTATAACAGTTTTATTGATCTATTATGGTCACCTAACAGAGTTTGCTGTACCTTTCTGGGTTATGCTTGCTTCATACATTACAATGTCTTTGGGAACTTTTATGGGCGGATGGAGAATAGTCAAGACCATGGCGACTAAGATAACTCGTATGAAACCATATCAAGGATTCTCTGCTTCTGTAGGAAGTTCTTTGATGCTTGCAACTGCAGCATTATGGGGTATGCCAGTGAGTTCCACTCATGTTGCTAACGGTTCGATTATGGGAGTTGGATTATGCCAGAGAGTAAAAGCAGTTAAATGGGGTATGACAAGAAAAATTGTGGGGGCTTGGATAGTTTCAATGCCTGTGGCAGCAATTTTTTCGTTTATAATTTTTCATGTTATTAAGCTTGTAATCTAGGTGTTGGAACAGTAGATGCCCCTTCAGGAATAATTAAAACATCTTTTAGGAAATCAGGATTAACTGTTGATAAAGCGTCGTCTAAATTCCTGAAAAATGGTATGTTTTTCTCTTTTACTAAATGCTCAACTTTTTTTGATGCTTTATCTGAAACAACGATGAAATTTATTTTAGGTACGAACATAATCAATCTGTTTATTTTTTGCAACGTCTCGTTAAAGGTTCCTTCTTTCACTCTTCTCTTCAAATCTTGAACAACTTTTCTCGGTTCCATGTCCATATAAGTCTCGAATTCTTTCTTGAAAACATCTGTTCCGATACCATCCTGCATTCTTCCGATGAAAATTAAAGTTGGTTTTGGATGAGTTTTATACCTGACAACATTAGAAGCATGAACAGCTGCTTTCAGAGATTGGTAGAAGTTTCTTCCTAGAGATTCTTCTGCTATAGTTATTATCAGAGAGGATGGTTTTATCTTGACTTGATAGATTTTCTTGCCAAATTCAGCCAATTGTGTATGTGTCTTAACAGGTTCTCCATATTTTACTTCTACTGGTTCATCATCTTTATTCGGTACGAAATCTAGAATTCTGTGCCTGATTCCTGTTTTTTTCTCGAGGACTCTTGGCACATCGTTCATGTCCTCTCTTACTTTGTTACCGTGAATGAAAATCTCTCTGGATTCAGGGTCCCCAATCACATAAGAGTGATTAGTTCCGATGGTTTTTTTACTAGAAACTCCTGGCAACAAAGCCTTAGCTCCACCCTCCCAACCAGCAAAATAGTGAGGACGAACGCATAACGTGGATAAAATAAAATCACAAATCAGTACTTCTTTATTCAGTTCTATTTCAGTGCCTCTTTTTGTCGTACCAATATATTCATACTTACTTTTAGGATTTTTAGTCGATGAGATTATGATATTCTTTTTATAAACTTTAAATAATTCTTTGCCTAAAACCCTCTTTGGATGTTCTAGAGTTGGTGGGGGATGGGTACCACAAGCAATTACGATTTTTATATCATCAGTTTTTTTCTCGAGCATTTTAACCAATGAAGGAGCATAAGGTGAAGATAATCTTGTATTGTCAGCTATAAGAAGTGCAGGGTTCTCAAATCTTTCTTCTTCAAGTTTCTTAGAATCTATCGGATGTTTTAATGCTTTTTTTAAGTAGTCTAATTTTTTTGGTTTGATGTTTTTTGGCAGAGCCCATCGAATGTTTTTTGGTTTGAGAATTTTAGAAACGATTTTTCTCCCATCATATGGTATCGAAAACATGTGATCATCTTGGCGGTTTTTTAATAAAACCCTTTTTCATCATTGTTTTTGTCAATTCTCTGGATCTTTTTATTATCGTTGATGATGTCTCGTATAGTTTCTGTTTACTCATCTTTTTCCTAGCTATGCCTTGTTTTATTGCTTTCATACCAACAACAACAGCTTCTCTAGGAAAGATTTCCCATTCTTCCATCGTCGGAACTATGTATTCTTCGTGTATTCCTTTTTCTTCGGCGCATTTTGCCAGTTCATAGGCAGCCGCAATACACATCTCATCGGTTATCGTTTTGGCTCTCACATCTAAAGTTCCCCTGAAAATTCCAGGAAATCCTAATGAGTTATTGACTTGATTTGGAAAATCGGAACGGCCTGTCGCGACTATTCTTGCTCCGGCTTTTTTAGCTTCCAGTGGCCATATCTCTGGGGTTGGGTTGGCACAAGTAAAAACGATTGAATCATTCGACATGTTGGATATCCATTCCTTCTTTATCGTTCCTGGTCCAGGTTTAGACATGGCAATACAAACATCAGCATCTTTCAAGGCTTCAGGCGCTTTACCAATCCTACCTTCGGCGTTAGTAGTTAAACACATTCCCCATTTGTAAGGATTTTGTTTCTTTTTTTCTTCAAGGTCTTTTCTATTTTGATTGAGTATGCCTTTACTGTCGACCATGATTATGTTCTTTGGTTTTACACCAGCTGAGATTATGACTTTCGCTGTTCTTATGTTCGCAGAACCAGCACCTATCATAGCAATCGAGACTTGACTCATCTTTTTACCGACAACTTTTAATGCGTTTATTAAACCAGAACAGACTACAGCTGCTGTGCCTTGCTGATCGTCATGCCAGACTGGTATTTTTAATTCCTTTCTTAAAGTTTCAAGGATGAAGAAACACTTTGGTTTTGAGATATCTTCTAAGTTTATTCCACCGAATGAAGGTTGGATCCATTTCACAGCTTTGATTATCTCATCTGGGTTTTTTGTGTCAAGACAAATTGGGAAAGCATCAACACCACCCAGATATTTGAACAGTAAGGCTTTACCTTCCATTACAGGCATGCTCGCTTCAGGACCGATATCACCTAATCCTAAAACTCTCGAACCATCGCTGACAACAGCCACATTGTTCCATTTGTTCGTGTGATCGTATATTGTCTGCTTGTTCTTTTGGATGACTTTACATGGTTGAGCAACTCCAGAAGTGTACCAAACACTGAAATCAGAAAGAGACCTTATAGGGACCTTAGAGTTAACCTCGATTTTACCCTTATAAAAAGGATGATATTTTAATGCCAATTTCCCAAAATAATCGATTTTTTTCTTCTTCGTCATGTTTTATATTTTGAAAATATCTACTATAAATCTAAAAATTCACTAAATACTTTCCCAATTTCTTATTTCTTCTTCAGTTTCTATCCAAATTTTATCATCAGTCTTTCTTTTCATGTCCATCACAAAAAAATATGGCGTCATCGCTCCTGCTCAGCCGAGTGGAAACCGAAAACCCCAAGAATTACTCTATATTATAAGAATATGACACTTTCGAAGGAGTAGAGTTGTGATGAAAAGTATATAACTCTTAATTCTTACATTTAAAAAATAGGTTAGACCCATGTTAATAGCCGCTATAGGCGACATACATTCTCCTCGATTTTTTGATTTTTACGTAAAGGCAGTGGAAAGTTTACACGAAAAACCAGATTTATTCTTTCTACTCGGAGATATTATCTACCGTGGAAAGGTTGAAGAATACCCAAAAGTTTACAACGTATTGTTCGGGAAAATAACCTGTCCAATCATAGCTTGTTTCGGTAATGAAGAATTTGGACCAGAGACAAGAGTAGTCATAGAAAATCAGAACCCCGACATAAAATTCTTGGATGACGAGAGTTTAGTCCTTGAAATGGATGGTAAATCGGTTGGTATAGTTGGCAGCAAAGGGGGACTGGATAGACCGACTTTCTGGCAGAGGAACAACATCCCTGACATCTATGATATTTATAAGAAGAGGGTTGGAACAGTTGAAAAGTTATTATCGGAATTGGATACAGACTTGAAAATTTTATTAATCCACTATGCCCCGACTTACAAAGTATTGGAGGGTGAGAATCCGAAGACACACCCAGAAATGGGCTCTAAAGCTTATGAGAGGATTATCATTGAACAGAAGCCAGATTTAGTGATAACTGGACATTCACACAAAGGGAGGAAACAGGCCTGGATCGATACTATTCCTGTATTCAATGCGGCGTTTCCGTTGAACAAAGAAATCGTTTTAATAGATACTGAGAAGGATTTGAAACCTGGCTTAGAGAAATTTCTTGAATAATCTTAAAGTTTTTATTTCCGAATTGAAAATAATATTATGAAGTTGGCAGGAAGAACAGAACTATGGTTTTCTTTCATCTTCGTATTTTTGTTTTTATTCGCTGAGTCACTCTCGGCTGATTTAATGGATTATCCGAGTTTTTTATTTACCGACATGTATGCAGTCGTCGGCGCAGATGCTTCAATATTAGACCTTGCTGCGGCTACTGATATCGTGGCCAACATTAAAAGTGAATATCCAACAACAAACATAGAAACAAAACTGGACACAGAACTAGTTAATCCGTACAGTGTTTATAGAAATCTAATATTAGTTGGAAATGCTTGTGAAAATAAATTTGTTGCTACGCTCATGGTGAAGGCTTTCCCCTCTTGTGATTTGGCATCAGGAATACCAGAAAATTCAGCCATAATAAAGATCTATGAAGATGGTTTTATGCATGGATATAATGTTTTACTCGTTGCAGGTTGGAACGGGACCTACACAAGGATTGCTGCTTCTGTATTGCAAAAACATGACCAATTATTATCTGGTGTTTCGGAAGATGCAGTGAAAGTTACGTCTGCAACTTCATCTGGCATAGAAGCATTTTCTGACGAAGAATTTGTAACAACAGTCCTGACTACATCTACCACAACTACTACTTCAACGACTGTACCTCATATGACGTCTATATCTTCGACATCTACCAGTACCACAACTATTCCTAGCGATACAACAACAGGCATCCCAGAATCATTTCTCATTTACTCTTTAATTGTCATCGTTGTCATAGTAGGACTTTCATTGATTTTTGTAATAATTTCTAGAAAAAAAACCACGGAAAAGGTTTAAATATAAGAGACTGTATAAATTGCGTAGGTGTAGAAAGTGCACGGTGAATATCGGGTACACTGATTCTAGAATTTTGTTTAGTCATAATTTTAAGTCTTGGATTTCCCATTCTATAAATAATTTAAGGTGGTTTTGGTGAATTTTAGTCCGAAGATTAAAGAGAAGAGATGGAACCCAGAACTAGAAAAGAGGATAAGAAAGAGATGGGATAAGGAGAAAATTTACGCTTTCAACAAAAACAGTAAGAAAAAAATATTCACGATCGATACACCACCACCTTATCCTTCCGGAAGGCCTTGGCACATTGGTGCAGCAGCACATTATTCCCAGATAGATATGATTGCTAGAACAGCTAGAATGATGGGATTTGAAGTCTTCTTTCCAATCGGCATAGACAGAAACGGATTACCTGTCGAATGCTACACAGAAAAAAAATATAGAATTTCTATACATGAAACTCCCAGAAAAAAATTCATAGAATTTTGTACCCATGCTTTGGACGATTTAGAGGCAGAGATGATACAGATAATGAAAATGATGGGCCTCAGTGGAGATTTTAACAATCATTATCGGACAGATTCAAAGGAATACAGAACTTTAACACAATCAACTTTCATCAATCTCTGGAACCGAGGTTTAATCTATGAAGCAACGAGACCGAACAACTACTGTATAGATTGTGGTACGACTATTGCTGATGCAGAAGTTGAATATGAGGAATTACCGACGGAATTAATCTACATCAAATTCAAGATCAAAGAAACTGGTAAACATTTCATAATAGCGACGGGTAGACCTGAATTTCTTTGTTCCTGTCAGGCCATACTCTTCAACCCGAAAGATGAAAGATATAAGGATTTAGAAGGAAAGCATGCAATCATCCCAATTTTTGGTAGAGAAGTTCCAATAATTCCTCATCCCTATGTCAACCCCGAGTTCGGGACTGGGATAGAAATGGTCTGTTCTTATGGGGACTACGCAGATGTCAGGTTGTTCAGAGAATTGAAATTAAAGGAAATCATAGCAATAACTCCTGGAGGTAAGATGAGCAAGAATACAGGAAAATATACTGGTTTGTCTATGGAAGAGGCGAGGAAGAGGATAATAGAAGATATTGAAAGGATGGGATTAATAGAAAAGAGGGAGAAAGCTACACATAGGACTCCGATGTGTCCTAGGAGTAAAACCCCGATTGAAATCATACCGATGAAAGAGTATTATCTGAAGCAGTTGGATTTTATACCTGAACTCAAGAAGATTGCAAAGAAGATGAAATTCTTCCCTGACAGACACAGACAAATCTTACTCGATTGGATAAACTCTCTTAGTATCGATTGGCCGATATCGAGAAGAAGATATTATGGAACCGAGATACCGATTTGGTATTGTAAGGAGTGTGGAAAAGCATGTCTACCAAAACCAGGGAAATACTACAAACCGTGGAAAGATAAACCACCGTTCAAGGAATGTCCATATTGTAAATCAGATAAAGGTTTTGAAGGTGAGACCAGAACTTTTGACACATGGATGGATTCGAGCATCTCACCACTTTTTATCTCCCATTATCAGAAAGATGATAATTTCTTCAAGAAGACCTACCCGTCTGGAATCAGACCTCAAGCTAAAGATATCATAAGAACTTGGTTGCACTATACGATTTTAAGATGTTATCAGTTGACGAAGAAACCTGCGTTTGAAAGAGCATGGATAATGGGGTATGGAGTTGACGAAGAAGGAAAAAGGATGAGTAAATCTAAAGGAAATGTTGTCGACCCCATTCCAATCCTTGAAAAATATGGTGGGGATATTTTCAGGTTTTGGAATGCTGCTGAAGCCGGGTTAGGTTCGGATTTCAGATATTCGCACGATAGGATAGAGGGTTCATCAAAATTCTTAACAAAGTTATGGAATATCTCTAGATTCATCTCTATGTTTCCAGAACCGAAAAAGGCAGAATTAACAGCAACAGACAAATGGATATTATCTGAATTGAATGAACTCATCAAGAAATGTAAGAAAGGTTATGATAACTTTGATTTCTTCATACCTGCTAATGCGATAAGAGAATTTACTTGGAATCTGTTCGCTCCACATTACATTGAGATGATCAAGTCTAGGGCGTACGGTGAGGGATTTAGTAAAAATGAGCAGAAGGCGGCTTGGTATGCTCTTCATCTTGTTTTAAAGAACCTACTCAGGTTGTTTGCGCCCATTGCTCCTTATATGACCGACTATATCTGGAGAGAATTGTACGGAAAAAAAAGCATACACAAAGAGTTATTCCCAAGACCAGAATGGAAATTTAGGTTGGAAAAACTGACAGAAGCGGTAATAGACTTCAACATGAAGATATGGAAATCAAAAAAAGACAAGGGGTTAAGTTTAAAATCTGAGATAAAAGTTAAAATCCCCAATAATTTGAAGCCATTTAGGAAAGATTTGAAGAAAATGCATAATTTATGCTAGGATTGAAGTTTTAAATAAGTCAGACTTAAATCTTTTTAACTCCTTATTGGTCTTTTGGTGCTCATGCCAGCGAAAACACAGTTAAGAAAACCAAAGAGGAGGATATTGGTAAGGGATGTAATAAGGGATATAGAACGGAAGGAATCAAAACAGAAAAAATCCAGAAAACGAAGGGATAAATTATTTATAACTCTAGGAATCCTAGAAGAAGCTAAGTCTGGTATACTAAAATCAAATCTCATGCGTAAAGCAGATTTGAGTTTTGAACAAGTTAATAGATACTTAGATATTCTCGTTAATCCGGGTACTGATTTACAAATGTTTTTAGAACGAGGATTTACTGAGGGGACTAAAAGAAGAAGTAGAACTTATATAGCATTTAACATCCTAGAAGAAGCTAAAGAATCTTTGTTAAAGACACAAATCATGTACAAGGCAAACCTGAGTTATGCACAACTTAACGATTATTTGAAATATCTACTTGGGGCGGGATTTCTAAGAAGTTGGTATGATAAAGAGAAGAAGAAAACTTTTTTCAAAACAACCCCTGACGGTGAAAAATATATCCAAGCATATAAGAATCTAAAACATTTGCTATCAGCAAGGAGTGGCGAAGGATTAGTAACACGAAAAACATATGGAAGAAACGAAGAGATTACGACGACTGAAAAGGGTCTTGAATTCCTAGACTATGCTAATACTTTTAAGGCATTTCTAACACCTGGGAATACAACTGGTGGGGGTGATTATATTGCCGCTTTATATTCATGACTATTTCTTGAAAAAAACCTTAAACCATATCAATGATACAAAATCGTAGAATAAATATTAATTTTACATAAATGATGCAAGAAAAGAGGTAAATTAAGATATATAAGAAAAATTGATGAATATTTGATGCAAAATTATAAATAAATTAAGCGAATAATATATATCATGAAAAAACGTGAAAGAGAAGTATTGATTCATTTAGTAAGGAATAGTAAATTAAGTGATAGAGAGGTAGCTAAAAAACTCAAAACCTCTCAGTCCACAGTAACCAGAACCAGACATAAGCTAGAAAAAAGATTTATTAATTCGTACACGATCGTTCCAGATCTATCGAACCTGGGTGTAAAATTGATAGCATTTACCTTTGCTAGTTGTTCAACACCAACCCCTGAATTAATGAAAAAAATTCAAAAATTTATAGAAGATGAACCAAACGTGGTGTTTGCTGGGCATGGAGAAGGGATAGGAAAAACAGGGTTTATTGCATCCTTTCATAACGATTTTTCGGATTACACAGATTTCGTGAGAAGGGCCCGGTTACACTGCACGGGCTTCGGAGAAACTGTTGAATCATTCATAGTTTCAACGGATAAACTTCTAAAAACGTTAGACATGGCCAATGCTGTTGAAGCCTTAATTAACGAAAGATTAAAAAATGGTGGAACCAAGGGTAATGGCAAATATTCAAAATATTATAAACAAAAAGTAGTCGATTCCTGACAGGGTTCAAAGGACTTCAAACAGAAACGCTTAAATAAACGTAGTTATTAGTACAAAAAAAGAAATTATAATTAGGGTGAATAGTATTTAACACAGAATCTTCGGTTAAACTTAGGAAATTGTTAAAGCTATTAGGAACTTTCAAAGGAAGACACACTGAACTTATCTCTTTGTACATTCCTTCTGGTCACAACATTCAAGACATCATGAACATGCTTAAACAGGAGTATGCATTGACGCAGAATGTTAAATCGAGGGCAACAAGACACAATGTTCTCGACGCTCTTGAAAAGACAATGAACCATTTACGTTTATTCAAGAAAACACCGCCAAACGGTTTAGTGATATTCTGCGGCAATATCTCAAAAAAAGAAGGTCAACCTGACATCAAACTCTGGTCTGTAGAACCACCACAGCCTTTGGCTCAGAAAATTTATTGGTGCGATCAAAAATTCGTTCTAGATCCATTGAAAGAGATGGTAAGAGAGAAAGAAGTTTATGGTCTGATTGTAATAGATACTGGCGGTTCTGATGTTGGTTTCTTGAAGGGAAAGAAAGTATTGATAGAAAAACACATAGATTCTCTAGTACCAGGAAAAACGAGTAAAGGTGGTTGGAGCCAGCAACGTTATGCCAGAATACGTGAAGAAGCCAAGAATGAGCATCTGAAGAAGACAGGTGAGATTGCAACAAAAATATTCAAAGGGGAGAAATATTTGAAAGGTGTGATAATCGGTGGTCCTGGCCCTTTAAAGGAAAAATTTAAAGGGGGCGAATACTTAGATTACCAGTTGAGGAAGAAGGTTTTGGGGGTTGTTGATACAAGTTATACTGGTATTCAAGGACTACAAGAAATCGTTCAAAGAGGGGAATCGTTAATACAAGAGGCGTCAGCAGTTAGGGAGAGGGCTATAATGCAAGGGTTCTTCGAACATCTAAAGAAAGATGACGGTTTATCCATCTATGGTCTGGAAGAAGTTAAATCTGCTCTGGATTATGGTGCTGTTAAGACTTTGTTGATATCGGAAGAGTATGACTGGGTTAGGACTGAGCTAACTTGTCAATGTGGTAATAAAATCGAGAAAGACATTAAACCTGGTTCTGTCCAAAAATGTCCGAAATGCAAGAGCGAGATGAAAATCGAGGGAGAAAAGGAATTAATCGATGTATTATCAGAGCAGGCGAAAGGCCTTGGGTCTGAGGTGGAAATAATATCAGTAGACTCCAGAGAAGGCGAGCAATTTAAAGAAATTGGCGGGATTGGAGCTGTTTTAAGATATAAATTAAGCTAAAAATCTTGCTTCATCAATCATTTTTATTTGTTTATCTAACCATTCTAGGTACTTGTATTTATTGATAGACGAGAAGTCTCTTTTATTAACCTTAGAATCGTAAATTGCTGATCGGAAATACGCACCTTTCAATTCTTGAAGTATTTCTAATGGGTGTTTATTTGTTATTGTTCCATAAATTCTTGCAAATTTTCCATAGAACTCAGGTGTTATTGGTGGTAATCCACATTCTAGATTATACTGAAGAAGCTTGAGGTCGATAGATTCTTCTATGGGGATTTCTACCCCTTCATCAACAATTTCCAGATAAAGTTCGGATTCCTCTGGTAATTGCATCATATTTCTCGACCATTAAACTGGCTTATTATTACTATGAAGTGGTATATAAAGCTTTCTGCCGTTTTCTCCTAAAAAATGAATCTTTTAGACGTTTTTGAAAAAAATATCGACATATTGACTCCAGCATAGAAATGTTTAAATACTACTAAACAGTAACGAATTTGAGCAAAATGCAAGAAAAGAGTCTATATATAATACTTTTCAAAGAAACCCATCCTTCCTTTCTAGAGAGTATGGGGATGTTAGAAGGGGAAGAAGGATTTTATTCGATAACAAAAAAAGAAATTGCTGATGAGATTAGAAGAAGAAAAATAAATCGTATGGACAGATATGTATCAACCGTTTTTAAAGAAGGTAACCCTCCATCTTATCTTTTGAAGTTATGCTCACCAGAAGCTGCAGAAAGAAAGATAGAAGAAGATTTAGTTGCTAGACAGGCAGAAAAACTTGGGATTAATGTAGTCTATCTTGATGATGGGTTTGAGAATGTTAATCCCTATGCAAAAATTGTCAAGAAATTAAGTGATCAAATATCTTTGTACAGAGAAATGATACAGCAAATTCAAGAAAAACGGGGATACCTGAGAGGCAAATTAAAAGAATGTCAGAAGGAAATAAGGGAATTGCCTCAAAACTCTGAGGAACAAAAGAAATTATCAAAGAAGATTGGTCATATCGCTAATAAAATTATTGCAACTTACGCTTACAACGATCCCACAATAGATTCATGTTATTATCCTCTCGATGTTTTCTCACAAAAATATCGTGTAGCTATACCAGGAGAAGAAATGTTAGTCGCAGAATCCGCAAGAAAGTTCAATTCTGCTATAGAAATTATAATGAGTGCTAGATACCAGAAAGGGAGAGAGGATTTTTGGATGGATAAGTTTGAAAAGAAAGTAGAAAATTTACCACTAGGGTCAAAAGTAAACGTTTTTGTGGGGGCAGGACATATAGATGGTTTAACTGTAAAGGGATTTGATTTCAATTGGTTTGATTTACAAAGGAATCGGGAATTGAATGAAGTTATGGGGCATTTTGGGAAAAAACTGGAAGAAAAATTCGGAAAATTCGATGAGATCGATTTGACAAAAGAAACGATTAAAGAAGAATTATTGAAGAAAAGATTGAAATAGTTTTTTTCTCTGCCGGATATCTTACTTATTAAATTTTCTATTAAAGGATAAAGAAACTCTTAAATTCTTAATTCTCCTTTTATCTTTTAGTGAGTCTTTTGAAAGTAAGAGAAGTTCTTGCCCATAAACCCGGATCTGAAATAAACCTTGTTCATAAACCTGAGAGATGGTTGTTTAATGGATTCCCAAAACTCATAACCATGACCAGAGAACATGAGGAAATTACTAGGTTTCTTCATAGTGAAGGCGTGAAAGTACATTCTCTATTAACTTCGATGACGAGTAAACCTAAATTATATTTGATGAGGGATAATGCTGTGGTGGTAGATAGAAAAGCCATTACTTGTCATTTCATAACTGGTATAAGGAGGGGCGAAGAACAGATAGTCAAGAAAAAACTGAAAGAACTCGGGATTAAAATAACTGGCCATACATTCCCTCCAGGGTTCTTGCATGGTAGTGACCTTTTCTTCACCAAGAAAAATCATGCTTTTGCTATAATCGGAGAAAGAACTAATGTTGAAGGAATAAAACACTTGATGGATTTGATGGAAATAGACGTGACACCTATAAAGATGGATAATCTTTCAAGTCTACAGTTCAACATAATCAATGACATAGTAGTAATGAGTGAAGAAGTCATCCATAAACCAATCTACAAAGTCATGAAAGAGAATGAATTGGATATCATTTTAGCCAGTAAAAAAGATGCTGATAATATGGGGTTGAATTTTCTACAGATTGACGATAATAAGATAGTGAATGTTAGAGCTGACATCAACAAAAAACTGAAGATGGTTGGCTTTGACGTGATAGAAATAGATATTAGAGAGTTGCTGAAAGGGAACACTGGCCTCAGGAATATGTTCTTACCTTTCTATTAACCTGCCATTGTTTCTCCACAAGCATTAGATCTTGCTGTTTTGCGGACTAAAGAAATTTCTGCACCCGGTGGTACCATGTATTTATCAGCTGTAACAGGTATGTAATGTCCATTAACTTTAATCTCCCAATAAGTACCATCACGTTCACCTGAACCATTTACAGTCATGATATATTCTCCTCCAAATCTCCTGCTATACCTCGATGAAATCCTTAAACCAGAATCTAACATCGCTTGATAGGCTGTAGTCAGTCTCTTAGATGCGAATCTATATTCTTCGTGGAATAATTCACCATCTCTTTCAATGGGGTTTTTGTATACATTATGTATTACACCACCTAACTGCCCAACATTTTGTTTTTGGGTCTGTAAAGTTGAAACTTGACCATATTCTTGAACTAAATTTTCAGGTCTTAGGTCTTCACGCCTTACTTTTTCAGGTCCTAACCGATAACTGCCTGTGTCTAACACAGTATTTGTTTCTAAATAATTATCGCCATTAGTTAATGGTCTGAATTTTTCTTCATACGCTATGTTAGATAATTCCTGCAATAGATTGTCAGTATATTCAGGAAGGGGTAAAACTATAGTTATATCATTCATGTTATCGACTAAAATTTGTGGTTTTATCGGGAGTTTAAGGGCTTCTGGCATCATAGTCTTGGGTTGAGCCACTTCCAAAGGTTTGACTAAATTCATCGTGGGTTCTATCGGTATTATCGGTTGTAATTCATTCTGTGTTTCATAATCAGGCCGGTAATTGTAAACCAGAGTTAAACTAGTCATTTTCAATTCGTTTCTTAGAGCATAAGTCTGACCTCTTTTTGCCAAAGATTTAGATTTGGTTTTTTTCTTAAACTTCAGTATGAGTTTTTTTTCTTCTTCATCCAAGGCTATATCCAACGATTTGGTCTCTTCTTTGAGTTCCAACAAAAATGATGATGTGAAGAGGTTCGACAATAAATCTCTCAGTTCTGTAGATTGCCCGAAACTTTCGTTTGTAGGATCTAAACCGAATAAATCTTCTGTTAAAACTGCATCTTGTGGTTTTGTTTTTAGTTGGAGTAGCTGTCGCATAGGAATTACTAAAAAAATTATGTTTCTAAATATTTATATTTTGGCTGAAAAAGACCTCAGTTAAACTAATAAGAGTTCATTCAGATATTATTTCTTAGATGCCATACTACTTGACACGACAGGAAAGATGGAATCATGCATTCTCAGGTTTAGTGGGGGTTTTGGATATAATTATAGGTCTACTCGTTTATTTGAGCAGAAATTATGATTTCGCCTCAAACCCTGCTATAATTTTATTATCTTTATTCTACTTTTGTCTGGGAATTTGGACTTTGGGGATCAACATAAAGAAAAAGAATTATTTAGAGTGGAAAGGGATCATCGATATAGTCAGTGCTGTGTGTTTGTTCTTGGTGTTTTCTGGAAGTATTTATGAGTTTTTTGGGGCGATAGGAATAGTTATCGTGATTAAAGGTATTCTTAGTTTGTTCCTGATAACGACAAGTCAAGATTGACCCAAAGGGGAAAAGTTAAAAAAGTAAAGGGGTAAAGATTAAATAATATGTTCGAATCAAAAAGATGTAGAAAATGTGGTAAAGGTTTAAAAAAGGAATGGGAATTCTGCCCTTACTGTGGGGAAGGAGTTGAGTATAAACGGCCCTACGGGGATGTTTTTGAGGATATAGAAAAAGAATTCGAAAGAATAGCTAAGATGCCTACCCCCATGTTTATTAGATTTCCAAAACTCGATATGGAATCACCGTTTAAAAGAGGCAACATCAGCATAGTTATTAAAACTGGAACCGGTATGAAACCTAAAATCGATGTAAAAACTTCTGGACATTACAAAAAACTCGAACCCCAGATAAAAAGAAGGTTGGGTGTGGAAGGAGAAGTCGAGCAGGTAAAGGAAGAAAAACGAGAAATTAGGATACCCAAAACAACCGAAGAACCAGAAACGAGAATTGAATCACGGGGTAATGAAGAAACGATCACGATTAAATTACCAGATGTTAAAAAATTGGACGATATCGAAATCAGAAAATTGGGACAATCCATCGAGATAAAGGCCTTTGCTGGGGATAAAGCATACTTTAAGTTAATTCCGATTAGATCTAATGCTCAAATTTCTGATAGAAGTTTCAAGAATGGTGTTCTGAAGATTCAAATAGTGAAATAACAATAAGTTACTTCTTCTGAGGTCAATTTAAATTTAACTGAAAATAGTATATTCATTGATTTCATGGTGAAATATAAACTACCTTATGTATGGGAATTGTATCCAAAAGATAAACCAGAAATGACCTCAGTATTGATAGGAACAATCCATGTACTATTGAAATCTAGTAAAGTAATGAGAGATTTTGCTTACAATCTACATCTTGAACCTTATTTTCATAACAAAGAATATCTTCTTACAGAATCAGAAGTGGAAACTGATATAGGATGGTATAGACAACTCAATGCTTCACAAAAAAGAACCTTGCATTTTACTTTTCTTGATGGTAATACAATCGTTATAGATGCTATTTTGGAAGATTTTGCGAAAAAAAATAATATACCCCATAAAGGAATAGAGTCATTTAATGAACGTAAAAAGGCTGCGTTTGCTGTGACTGCTAAAACTGCTGAAGAGTATGCGGGATTAGAGGAAAGTGAAAGAACTTATAGAACTTTTTTGCCTTTTGTTATGTTTCAGAAACTTTTGTACACGTGGGAATTGTATAAGTATGGTTATGTTTACATGTTAGGGAGGTTTAAATTCGATTATTCCGAATTTACCCCAGACCGTATAGATAAGAGAGATAAAAAAATGGCAGAAAAACTTAGGGATGAATTCTATGAGAACCGATGTGTGGCGGGAGTTGGATTGTATCATTGTCCATGGATATGCAATCAACTAATGTCAGAGTTCGTAATCAGAAGGATTTGAGCATATATTTTAATTTAATTTGAATAAAAACTAATTATTCTATATGGAAATAAAAAAGAACCCTCCTGGATCGAAAGTAAAAAAAATCGTAAAACAAACCAAGAAATTCTGCATCGAAACCACCTTTGCCTATCCTCTCGTCATAAAAACTGGTAACGGTTGTTTACTAGAGGATGTTGACGGAACTATTTATTTGGATTTTAATTCTAACGTTGCTAGTTGCAGTGTAGGTTATAATCATCCAGAGATAATGAAAGTCCTAGAAAAATTCTCCAAACTCGGTACTCATAAGATTGCAGGACAGGATTTCTATACTGAAGAACAGGTAAAACTAGCCAGAAAACTCGTAAAAATTACGCCTAGGGATTTATCGAGAATTCTTCTCATTAACAGCGGGGCAGAAGCAGTTGAGAATGCGATAAAGTTTTGTTACAGAAAACATGGACCTTTAGCGGGTGTATCATGTATTAGAGGTTTCCATGGGAGAACTATAGGTGCTTTATCTTTTACAGATAGTAAGGCTGTGCAAAAAAGAAATTATCCTGAAGTTAATAACGAGTTAATAAAATTCTGCACGAACGATAATGATCCAGATATCAACCAGTTAGAAGAATTGATACAGAGAGAGGCTGAGCCTGCTTTTGTTATCGTAGAATGCGTACAGGGTGAAGGTGGTTATAGGCCAGCAAGTAAAAAATTCATTCAAACATTGAGAAAAGTAACCAAGAAGCATCATGTACCATTGATCATCGACGATATACAAGCAGGGATGGGCAGAACAGGAAAATGGTGGTCTTTCGAACACTATAAAGTCAAACCAGATTTAATGACTGCTGGGAAATCGTTACAAGTTGGAGCTGTAGTTTCTTCCAGATATTATGATCCTCATGAACCTGGTTCAGTCTCCTCAACCTGGGGTGGTGGGCACAGGATTGACATGGCTGTTGGGCTGAAGACTATCGAGATAATCGAGAAGGAGAGATTGTTGAAGAATGCTCGAGTAACGGGAGGATATTTCCTGAAGAGATTCAAAGAGATGCAAGAAAAATATCCAGATAAAATCGTGGATGTTCGTGGCTTAGGTTTAATGTTAGGTATTGAGTTCAAAGACGAGAAACGCAGAAATTTTGTTGTCCAAGAAGCCTTCAAAAAAAGGTTGTTACTGTTGGGTTGCGGTTACAAGAGTGTTAGAATTGCGCCACCGTTGATAATAACAAAAGATATTGCAGATCATGGATTGTACATTTTTGAAAATACAATGAAGGATCTCAGATGACGAAGAAGAAAAAATTCCGAAAGAAAAGGTTCACCAGATATTTAATCAAGAGTTTGATGAGAGAAAAAGTAAAGAATATTAAAATAAAGAATGATCGAATTTCTCTTGAATATGATGGAGAGAAGATAAGAAATAAAATAGTTATAAAAAAACATGAATGGTTTGTAGGTAGTTGGGCTAAGACAAGGGGAAAAGTCTACATCGATAATGACCTCAAAGGCAAGAAAGATAGAGATGCTGTTGCTGTTCATGAAGCGATCGAAAAATTCGTGGCTCAGAAGTATGGTTTGGATGAGGAAATTGATGCTCACAGGATTGCGACCAAGAAGGAAAGAGAGTATTTTGAAAAAATCGGTGGTAATTGGAGAAGACATCAGATGAAAGTAACAAAGGTTTGGATGCGTGAAGGCAAGAAATGATAACCTTTATCATATGAAAAATAAAACATTATTCAATGTTGGAAGATTTTATAGACATACTGCTTAGACCGAAAGAATTTTTTGAAGATGCTGGTCCACAAGACTATTTTCTCCTCTGCAGGTTTTGGGTAATAATGTCCTTTGTTCCGGCCGTAGAATTCGCTATAATCGCTTTCTTCTCTAAAATTCCGATAAACATTCCTTTTGCGACAACTGGTATTGTCTTGGCAATTATAATTTTCATCACTTCATTTCTGTCCTTAGCTAGTGGAGGATTGGTTCTCAGCTTCATTTATGCAGGGATAATTCATATGGTTTGTCGTTTGTTTGGATGTAGAGGATTCAAGAAAACGCTAACACCAGTAATAATCTCTAGCTTACCGAATCTTCTAGCGGGATTTTGTCAACAGATGCTCTTCACTCTAGGAATTTCTTTCTTTTCCTCTCTCTTCGCTGATTATATGATTTTCATAATATTTTTACTGTCTGTTACAGCTGTCTTATGGTTCTGGTCTCTGATAATAAACATAATCGGGATAGCCACGTTACATAACATTTCTGCGGTTAAAGCGACAGTATCTGTTTTTATCATTCCTTTGATAATTGTTTTGAGCATCGGGGCTTTCTTGACTGACATGTCTCTGACGTATGTTAAAGAAATCTTAACTTCTAGAGCATCTGCAATTTCTATCAATGCGTATTGTATGAACGGGGATATAGTGATAAATCTATTTAATGGTAGAAATGATGCCATGAGTGGTGACTCAATAAAAGTTTTTATTGACGATGTTGATGATAGTGTATACTTCAATTTCGGTACTATCGCACCTGAGACATCGAAAGAAGCCATAGATTTTAAACTCGATATGTATTCTGCAGGAAAGCATAAGGTAGAAGTTAAATATCGTAGTAGTATTGCTGGTGCGATTGTTGAGTGCTAATATAAAACCCTAATTTTGGGGCCCAGCATTTTATCTAATAATGCTTTCTGAGTATGTAATCTATTCTCAGCCTGGTCAAACACAATGGATTTTGGTCCATCGATGACTTCAGGCGTTACTTCCTCTCCTCTATGAGCAGGTAAACAATGCATATAAATAGCATCATTTGCAGCCAGTTTAAAAAGTTTGTTAGTAACTTGATACTTTGGTATGAACACTTTTAGTCTCTTTGATTTTTCTTTCTCGTCACCCATACTGATGAAGGTGTCGTTGTAGATTATATTTGCATTTTTTACTGCTGTTTTGGGTTCTGTCGTGATAACAACTTTTGATTTTGTAATTTTGGAATAATCTTTTGCCATTCTGACTATTTGTTTATTCGGTTCATATCCTTTAGGCGAAGCAACAGAAATATCCATGCCAACTTTAGCACAGCCTAGGAGTAAAGAGTTACAGACGTTATTACCATCCCCGACATAAGCCAATTTTAAGCCTTTAAAATCCCCAAACTTTTCTTTGATAGTGAAAAGGTCTGACAAGATTTGGCAAGGATGGGTTAAATCACTTAGAGCATTGACAACATTTTTATTCATAGATTTTGACATTATCTCCAACGTTTTGTGGGAAAAAACTCTTGCGACGACAGCATCAACATATCTATCCAACACTTTCGCAGTATCTTCTATGGTTTCTCCTCTGGCCAATTGACTCGTTGATTTATCCATGTAGATACTCCCCCCGCCCATCTGTTGAATCCCAGTCTCAAAAGAAAGCCTAGTTCTGGTCGATGATTTTTCGAACAATAAACAAAATACTTTACCCTTTAAAAGATTGTTAATAGGATTTTTCTTTAATTTTTCAGACAATTCAAGGATTTCAAGGATTTCCCCTCTTTTAAGATCATCAAGAGTCAATAGATCTTTCTTCATTTTACCCCCTCCATTTTTTAATTCTTTGAATAATTTTTTTTAATAAGAATTCGT
The DNA here is from genome assembly GCA_964347415.1 of uncultured archaeon. GTDB lineage: Archaea > Aenigmatarchaeota > Aenigmatarchaeia > CG10238-14 > CG10238-14 > CAYFYJ01. The sequence continues at coordinate 51,967 of CAYFYJ010000009.1, forward strand.
TTGTCCAAAATATGTTTTTCAATAACGAGTTATTATAGTACCTGCTTTATTCTTCAACGCCTTCTCTAACGATAGTAATTCTGTGATGATGACTCTCTTTCCACCTTTTTTTAAGAATTCTATACTAGCTTCAATCTTGGGTTTCATCGATCCCTCTTTGAAATGCCCCTGTTTAAGGTATTTCATCGCTTCCTCGACTATAATTTTTTTAAGAGGTTTTTGATTCTTTTTTCCATAATTCAAGTAAACAGAATTAACATTAGTCAAAAGAATGAGAGTTTCGGCTTTAAGCTCGGTAGCAAGTTTTTGAGACGCATAATCTTTATCTATTACCGCTTCGATTCCAATTAACTTTCTTTTTTTCAGAACTACTGGTATTCCTCCTCCACCACAAGCTATCACGATTATACCTTTTTTAACCAAATTCTTAATCCCTCCCAATTCTATTATTTTCCTTGGTTTGGGTGATGGAACAACTTTCCTCCAACCCTCTTCTTGTTTAGTCATGTTCTTAAAGATTTTCCTAGGATAATAAGGACCAATAGGTTTTGTAGGTTTTTTGAAAGCTGGGTCTTTTCTATTCACTAATACTTGAGTCATTACTGTGGTAACCGGTTTTTTCAATTCATTCCTTAAGTTTATCTGCAGAAAATAGCCAATCTGACCTTGAGTCATGGCATCACAAACATCCAAGGGCATTGAAGGAATTTTTTGTTTAGATCTTTCTTGTTGTAAGAGTAAATTACCAACTTGAGGACCATTTCCGTGTGTTATTACAATTCGATATTTTTTAAGAAGAACTCTTAATTGTTTTACAGTCTTGTTTATATTTTTCAGTTGTTGTTGAAAAGTTCCTTTTTCGTTTGACTTGAGAATGGCATTCCCCCCAAGAGCAATAACCGCAATCCTCATAAAATAGTTTTGTCTTTGTCAAATAAATTATTTAGTTCTTTAACGCAAATTAGAATTAGGGGGTGTTTGATTGGCTAAAGCTTGGAAGATAATTGCAGCAGCTATAGTTTATGTGATAATATCGCAAGTGGTTCGTACTGTAGAATCTATGATGACTATGGACTATTACATAGATGAGACATATTTTTCAGTGTGGAGTAAAATAATGATGCCGGGACCTGGAGCGCCACCTACTGAGTTTTACATAATCTCTATAATTTTTGCTTTTATTGGGGGCTTAATCTTTGCAGGTGCCTACACTATTATCACCAAAGGTATTCCAGGTAAGACTGTCGTTAAGAAGGGTATCAACTACGGATTACTGATATGGCTCGTTGCAGGCATTCCATTTGGTTTAGGTTTGATTTTACTGATAAACTTACCTTACGACTTGATAGCAATATGGACAGTGACATCATTGATAGTATATTTGCTAGCCGGAGCTGCTACTGCTAAAATTGTCAAGTAATTTTTTTCTTTTTTTCTTCAGGCCTAATACTCTGTAACAGAAGTGGAAGTCCACATAGTGTTATTACTAACCCAAAACCGATTCCTCTTGGTCTCGGCCCGATAAAACTTCCTGTTATCGATGGGTATCCTCCCTCCAAAAATATTCCTAAGAAGATTAAAATCATGCCCAGAGTAAAATATCTCATCTTCATATTATCTAAATCATGATTATCGTTGTTTCTATTATTCCGCCAATTATTAAGAAAATGAAAGCAATGGCCAATAATTTCATAGAATCTTGAATTATATCCCAAAATTTCACAGATTTTCTTCTTGTCACTGCAGCAGATACGAGCCCACCAGCTATAGCCCCTATAAAATATGCGCCTATTTCGAATGTTCCATGAGGTATGAACATGAGAACTGCGGATGGTAGAGCTATGAGTCCACCTGAAGATTTGGCTATTAGACCTATCGCAGACGAGAGGACAGAAGCATTCCAAGCCAGTATGAAAATGGCTCCGGAACCGAACAGGAAAGAGAATAAGAATGAGAGTGTTAAAACACTGGAGTTGTTGGCGAATATTTCTACGAACTTGTTACCAAAATCAAACCTTCCTCTTATCAAGTTGACTTCATTTATCTGATCGGAAAAAACTTTTTCAACGACCGTATCAGGTAGAATAACAAAACTCAAAGACATCGCAATAATCATTCCTGAGAATAAGGCGACATAAGCAAAAATTATATCCCCGTAACGTTGAAAAAAAGTATGGGTGTCCATCATCTTTTCGTCTTCATGTGCCTCATACCTTAACAAACGGTTTATGAATGGTAATGATGACAGAGTTATTATTATGACCGTAAACAAACCAGTAGACTGTGGGAAGATGCTATAAGCAACGAACAGAGATATTAAAGAAATAACGATACCGAGACCAAAAGCTTTGAGCGGGTCTTTCAATATTTCTTTAGTTCCTGCTATCCTGTCTAAAACCATCCTATCTAAATAAATTAGGGAAAAAGAGTATAAATTACTTAACTAGATTATTTATTTAAGTGCCGGGATGGCAGAATCTGGTTAATGCGCTCGGCTCGAGCGCTCGATGATGAACCCTGAGGTATCTGATAAGTGATGATACAATGGAGATCAGAGAAACCGAGTGCCCTTTGGGCTTGTGAGTTCAAATCTCACTCCCGGCGTCATTAATGGATGAGCGTCAATGGTCCAGCCTGGTTAAGACTCGAGCTTCCCAAGCTTGCAACGCGGGTTCGAATCCCGCTTGGCGCATTAAAAATCTTTATAAATCTATACTCTGATTATTTACGAGAGGTGTAGCGAATGACTAAGCGCACCGGACCAACAAATCCGTTACTAAAAGCGTTAATAGAAGATTTGAAGAAAAAATCGATAGAAAAACAAAACAATTTTCTAAAAGACATAGCTGAAAAACTCAACAAACCTAGAAGACAGAGGGTAGAAGTCAACATTGCTCACATCGAAAGATACGCAAAGAAGAACGAAACGATAATCGTTCCTGGAGTTGTCTTAGGCTACGGAGAGTTAACCAAGCCTTTAACAATCAGTGCATGGAAATTTTCTAAACCTGCAAAACAAAAAATAGAAAATATTAAAGGTAAAGCCATATCGATCGAAGAGTTGGTTAGTAAAAATCCAAGAGGAACTAAAATAAAAATATTGTGTTGAACATGAAAATTTACGATGCGACAGGTCAAATAATGGGAAGGTTTGCGACAAGAATCGCAAAAGAATTGCTTACAGGTGAGAACATAGGAATAGTTAATTGTGAAAAAGCTGTGATTTCTGGTAATCCTAAAACGACTGAAAAACATTACTTTGAAAGAAGGCAAAGAGGTGATCCAATCCATGGTCCTTTTTATCCAAGAACGCCCGATGGGATAGTGAGAAGAACTATAAGAGGTATGCTTCCATCCCATAAGCCAAAGGGTAGAGAAGCCTTCAGAAGATTAAAGGTTCATATCGGAATTCCTGAAGAATTCAAAAAAGAAAAATTCATAAAAATCAAAGAGTTTGATGTTAATAAACTTAAGTGTAAAAGTATTAGTGTTGGAGATTTATCAATAGCTTTAGGAGCCAAGAAAAGATGGTAAATAAAGAAACGCCAAAAAAGGATAGGGTTGTAATAACGACAGGGAAGAGAAAAACTGCCGTAGCAAGAGCTAGAATAAAACCTGGTTTGGGTAAAGTTACGATTAATAATATCCCTTTGGATTTGTGGCAACCAGAATATGCAAGAATTAAAATTAGAGAACCGTTACTACTTGCAAACGAACTTAGTCAGAAAGTGGACATCAAAATTAATGTCAGGAGTGGCGGGGTATCGTCACAGCCTGATGCTATCAGACAAGCAATAGCAAAGGGTATAGTAGAGTTTTTTAACGATGAAAAACTAAAAAAGATATACCTGAATCATGATAGAAATTTATTGGTTTATGATTCGAGAAGGACTGAACCACATAAACCTTCGAGGAGTAAGAAAGGAGCAAGAAGACATAAACAAAGGAGTAAGAGATAAATGATAATCCCGGTAAGATGTTTTTCATGCGGTAAGGTCATAGGTCATTTGTATGAAGATTTTATGAGACGAGTCAAGACAGGGAAAGACCCGGCAAAGGTCTTGGATGATTTAGGCGTGGAAAGATACTGTTGTAGGGCTGTACTCTTAGGACATGTTGATTTGGTAAAGAAAATATCTCAGTTCAAAGTCTGATGATAATAATCCATAACAGATGGGAAGATGAAGAAATAAAAGCCATTTGAGGACTACTGAGGTTACTTATTTTGTAAATAAATTGATCAGAATTAATTAACTTTCGTCAAATTGAAATACAATTAAGAAACGAAATGTAAGAAATTTAATAAAGAACTATATCCTTTGTCACATACCTATAATCATCATGGGGTTTGAGATGGAAAATGGATTTTTAAGGAGGGGGAGATGTTATAGCTGCAGTGGTAAGTTATGTTTGAATTGTCAGATACATATTGATCGCGAGCCAGGTTACGCATGTAGAGATTGTGGATTATTAGTAAAAAAAATAGAATTACCTGAGGATAGTTTGGGAGTTGAGTGAAAGTTCAAGGGTTCCAGATTAGTAAGAACTAAATATTTAGTAGAGATAATACGGTATAATGAAGAAAAAAGTTAAAGTTTGTCCCGTATGTGACAGTCGGGATATTAATTCAATGTACACTGCATCCAAGTGGCATCAATCATGGGCATTCTTTAGAAACAAATGTAACAATTGTGGTTATATTGGTCCTATGACTGTTATGGTAAAGGAGGATGCGGATAAATTAAAAGTTTTAAAACCCAGAAAATCAAAATAACTTATTTCTTGAATTTCTCAAAAACAGAAGGTAGATGGATTAAATAGGCTTTGCCCTTCTCGTGTATGATCAGAGGCCTACCGTTCATCAAAGCATTTACGTTAATCGTATAAACTCCCTCTTTCAATGTTGTCACTGTTGCGATCTCAGGTATCTTAATCCTCTTCCTTATCTCTCTCTCGAGTGTAGTCTTCTTTTCCTTAAGCTTCTTATTCATCTCCTCGAATCTTTCCAAATCTTCAAAGGAACGAAAGTACATGAAGAAAACTGAACCACAATTACAGCCTTTCAGGATTGATGGCTCATTATCCTCGTAAACAGCCCCACATCTCAAACATTTGTGCGCCATGTTCTCACGTTTGCATATATTTGGGTATAAGAATAAATATCAATTACATCTCAGTTAAGACAGAGAATGAATCGGGGTTTTTCCTTATGTTTTTAATGACTTTAGCCGGCCCTATGAGTGTTATCCCAGTTTTGAGTTTTGTTTTTGGTTGTTCACCAGTTATTCCAGACCATATGGATTTTGAGAGTTTTTCTCTGCCGTTCGATAAACTCTCGAAGAATTGTCCCCACCCTTTAACCTGTTTCTTCAAACTACAAACCTCTATCCCAGGAAAACCGTCGTCAACTCGTCGCATCGTCTCTCTTATCAGATTCATCTCTTCGTCCGCAGTTAACACACCATTAACGACCAGGATGGAACCATCTTTAACCTTATTAAGAATGAAATTTATTCTTTTCTCATCTGTTTTATTGTCAAGAGTAACAGAAGAAACAAAATCTATCTTCAGTTTCATCTTAGATTTTTTTTTCATCCTGCCTTCCTCGAATGTTTAATTATCATTTCATACAGATTATTGATATTTTTCCCTTTCAGAGCCGATATCTCTACGAGTGGATATTGTGGGAATGCTTCCTTAATGTCTTGCGGCTTTGCTCGTTTCTTGTCAATTTTGTTCGCTACCAGTATAACTGGGATTCCTTTCGCTTCCAAGTTTCCGAGCAGAGTTATGTTAACTTGTGTTAAAGGATCTCTTGTTGCATCCATTACAGCCAGAACAGTGTCGACATGGTTAAGCCATTTTATCGCCTCTACAACGCCCTTAGTGGCTTCCTTTGCCCTTTGTTTGGCGGCCTTTTTCTTGATTTTATACTTCAGGAATTTTCTATAATCGACTTTGGTTGCTATCCCAGGCATGTCTAATATATTTATGTTGAGTTTCTTCCCGTTTGATTCGATCAATACTTTCTCTTTTTTTTGTACTAACCTTGTCTCATGCGGGATCCGGGATGCCTTTCCCATTTCTTCTCCTGCCCAATCCATACAGATTTTATTGGCCAGAGTAGTTTTTCCAACGTTCGTACAACCGTATATACCTAAACTGATGTCTTGTCTCAATCTGAAGAAGTTGCGTATCCAGTTGACAAATCTACCGAAAACCATTGTATTCACTTTTATAAAAAATAGATGTTTCAAATATTTAAGAGTTAGAAGGTCTCAAAGGATGTAGTTATTGTAAGGTTGCTGTGTCCGAGTGGGTGAGATTCAAAAACAAATCAACATAGTTTATTTTTACACTGCATGGGAATTGTATACAACCATGTAAAACAGTTATTTCTTTATACTGAGTGTAAATTACATCGTTTATAGAAATCCTACTTTCTCCATTCTTTACTACTAAAGACGTATCATCGTGCTGAACGTAAGCGAAATAATCAAAACAGGGTTCACATTTACCCGTAGAGACGGTGGTAACTAGTACAATTGGAGTCGTGGTTGTTGTAGATGTCGTAGTTGTGAACAGTGTTGTTGTTTCTGGAGGGGTTGTTGTGGTTAAGCATAAAGATGGTTCTGAAACAATGGTTCCATCAGAACAAACGTATTCCTTTTGATCCACACAACCAGAAATCAGGAGGATTACCAATAATACCAATAAAACTATCATTTTCATATTTCAGATATATTTTTTGTTCTTAAATAATTTTATAGATTACTCAGATTCGGTTAAACGAAAGGTTTAAAAACTTTTAAACTTGTATTTCTATAATTTTAATCTATACGATTTCATGGTATGTTAGTTCCTGAGGTTATGCTCGTGCTTTGGCCCAAAGATAAGCTCACTAGGTTTGAAGTCGCAAGAATTATCGGTGCGAGAGCTCTGCAAATTGCTCTAGGGGCCCCGATCTTGGTTAAAAAGAAGGAAGATAGATTCGACTCGACTGAACTAGCGGTGCGAGAGTTTAAGGCATGTAAAATACCGATGACTATTAGAAGGGTTTTACCGAATGGAGAAGTTGTTATCGTTGATATAAAACCAGCGATAAAAAACTGGTTGGATGATCATCACGGGAAAATTTAAAGAAATAATCATCTTGTTACATCTGCTGACTTGACTAATTTAAATAGTTTATTCGCTTTTTTATTCTTCTCAAAATGCTTTCTAATTGGTTTTATTAATTTATCCACTGCTTCAGCTACCCCATTCTTCAGGTCCAAAGGATGAATTTTTCCTTGTCTGTAAAGTTTCTCCAATTCTTCATAACTTTCTATTTCAAGGTTTCCACCATAATTTGCAGGTCTGGCTATCTCAAGGATTTTTAACTTCCTGAAAATCATATACTTCGCATACTCTAGAACAGGATTATTGTCAACAACCTTGACAGGACAAAAAGCATTGTTTATCTTTCGTTTGATTTCTTCCTTTGAATCATGAACGAGTATACATGTCTCTGGTTGACTCTTACTCATTTTCGAACTGATTTCTATGTCTATCTGTTTGTTAGTATCAAACCCATCTGGTTGTTTAACGCCTTGTAAACCCATTAGCATATGATGGCTGACTATGACGGGTTTCCACCAACCCAACTTAGGACCAACCTCTCTCGCGAGCATGTTCGCTCTCCTCTGGTCTAGTCCCAACTGGCAGATATCGGCCTTTAAATGAAAGATATCAGCAGTCTGCATCATAGGATAGAAGAGTAAAGCAGTTTCTTTTAATTCAGTTTCTTTCCTGCCCATGATAGATAAACATCTTATCGTTCTGTTGACTGTAGTATTCTTTGCTATCAATACCACTTTTTTCCAATACTCTGGGTCGGATATAGCATCACTGGTCCAGAGGAATTCAACTTTTTTTGTCGGGATTCCAGCAGCTTTCCATACTTCTATGAAATATTTGCCGACTTGCTTGATTTTCTCTAGATCTCCACCCATTTTGTTATTAAGCCAACCAAACCAATCTGCTATCCACAATTTAAAGTGTATCCCAGCCTTGAGTAAATCTTCTATATTTATTGCCCTGTAGACACCAAAAGCTATGTGAGCCAATCCAGAAGGTTCAAAACCATCGTAAGCAATAGGATGAGTTTTGGTTTCTAACAACTCCCTCAGTTCTGGCACTGTGATTATCTCTTCCCCAACTCTGCCTATCAATTCAAGTTTTTTCTCCGTGTCCATGTTATCTCACTATAATAGTAATTTTCGCATCCATGCATTTTAAGATATCTCTTGATATAGTCAAATCTTATTATCATCTCTTAAAATCTTCGATTAATTAGATTTGATCCAGGATGTACAATTCGTTTATCTTGCTTGAAGCGTATCTTTCGATTAAATCCTTGCTCAAGTAAAAGAGGGCCGCTGAAAGTAAGCCGCCTCTCAAAGGATCTACTTTTCCGAAAAATGTCAAGGCCAACGGCATAGTAAACCCTGGTAAAGCTGCAGGTAACCAGCGAAACGTGTAGATGTCTTTAAGTGCAGATTTAAGTGTACTGCTAAGGTCTTTCTCTTTTCTCACTACTAATTTCCTTTTAAATAACTCGAAATAATTTTTGTCAATGTCTTTCTCTAATTCTATCTTAAATTTCAAACCATACCATGTTTTAATTGTTTTTGTATCTGGGTTGTAATCATTTTCGATCGATTGAAGTTTTTCTTCAAATTCTTTCGGTGTAAAAATCTTCACCCATCTTCATCACCTTCGATTAATCCAATAACAAACTTTCCAAAATCAGTCAACTTAACCATTTGAAAATGAGAGTTATTTCCAAACCTAATGAGATTCAAATTCTTCAGAATTTTAGCGTTCAACTTAAGTGTGGACAAAGGAATATCATGAGAAAAAGAAATCCTGTTCAATATCCTTGTGACAGTTTCATTCTTAATATTTTTTATCTGAGAAAGAATGAGAACTTGATTTTTGTTTAGAGCCCTGACTAAAAGAAGTCTTAAATCCTCTTTATGCTCTCGAGATCTTTCGCCCCGAGCTTTACATATTGGCTTTTCATCACACTCACTTTACAATTCATGACGAAAGTAGATATATAAAGTTTTTGGACAGGTTAGGTTGCCCATTTTCCATCCTTAATAAGAACTTTTCCATCAACTTCCAAAGTCGGTTTTAGTATTACCCCATCTATGTGTAAAGGTACGTCAACCTTTCCGTGCATAGATAGACTGTTTCCTATGGCTATGTGAACTGTCCCGAATACTTTTTCATCCTCTAAGATGTTGCCGATTATCTTTGCTTTGGGGTTGGTCCCGATACCGATTTCTGCAATATTTCTTGCCAATCTCCCGGTTTCATTTATTTCCCTCTCAAGCCTTTCTGAGCCTTTTATCTCCTCGACAAAGCCATTCTTCACCATATATCTTATCCCTTCTCCGTAAAAGGCCATTTTATCTATGACTATGGTTCCTTGAGAGGTTCCTTCTACTGGTGCGGTCGCGGCTTCTCCTGCGGGCAAGTTGCAAAAATTGCCTTTTTCATGGATCATACCATCGTCCTTAACCCACTCCCTGCCTTCAACACTCGCAGTAAAGTCTGTTCCGTTATCAGAAGTTATCCTGATTTTTTTGGCGTTTTCTAGCTTTTTAACCATGTTTCCAGTTAACTTTTTTACTTCCTGATAATCCGCTGTTAATCCTCCCTCTGTGAAAGAGAACTTTGTTACTTTTGGCATTGAAGCTATCCTCACTCCTGCCTCAGATGCGTTTCTTCTCGCGGCTGTATGAGATATCGACCAAGAAGTTAGGATAAACAGGGCATCAGGAGTCTTCATCAATTCAGCTATTTCTTTAGATGGTTCTGTCCCGTTAACCTCTCTTGGTGGTATTAATTGAATCATACACTCGGCTCCCGTTTCTTTGACAGCTTTTGCTAATGCTTCGGAAAGTTCTATGGGCATCTTTTTGTCAGTGATGATGATTACTTTCTCGTCTGGTTTGATGTTCATGCATTGGTTTACAGCTATTCTTGCTCCTTCCATTAAATCGCTCATAATTAATTGTTTGAATAGAACTTTAAAAATTAACTGGGGGATATGACTTCCTTAGATCAGTTTATATTGATGTAACCAATATTTCCGGGTTTCAATGTCAAGTCCATTGAATCTTTCTTGTACTCTTCTCCATTGGTCGTGATTCAAAGGCGTTTTACCAGTCAATAAATTTCCTACGATCTTTTTTAATATACCATTACGCCTCGGACCATCTCCTAACTTATAATCAACTTCAAATCCAAGATGTTCACAGAATCCCAATTTATCTGCAAAACTATAAGCAGTTGCGTTGAGCATACATTCTCTGACAGCTCGAAAACGTTTGACGTCTAGAGAACGGATTGTTGCTCCAACTAAATTCATATAACTCATAATTAAAAAAACAATAGTTGAACATTTAAATTTAACTTTTTCAATCCCAAAGAATAAAAGTTACAAAACGAATAATCTTCTAGGACGTGAACATGTGATTCGTTTATCTTTTTTAGGAGGCACTAGGGAGGTTGGACGTTCCGCTGTCCTAGTCGATACTGGTTCAGAAAAGATAATATTAGATTATGGTGTTAAAATAAACGTTAAACCAACTCAATACCCTCAAGAAGTTAAAACAAAACTAAATGCCATCTTATTATCTCATGCACACCTTGACCATTCAGGTGCTATACCAATACTATACCATCAGGGCCAGAAATGCACTTTTTATGGATTGGATATAGACAAGCCATTATCAAGGATGCTTATGTTAGATTCTTGGAAGATATCTAGATATGAGGGGGAAGAGGAAAGGTACACAAAAAAAGATGTAAGAACTGCTATGAGACGTTTCAGACCTGTAAAATATAATAGATCGTTTAGAATTGGCAAGACAAGAGTGACATTTCTCAACGCTGGTCATATTCCAGGTTCTGCCATGATTCTGTTGGAGAAGAATAAAAAGAGGATACTCTATACAGGCGATTTTAACCTATCGGATACCAGACTGACAACCGGGGCAGATTTTAACATGCCGAATGTCGATATATTGATAACCGAAAGTACTTATTCTGACAGAGAACATCCTGATCGGTCTAAAGAAGAGAGGAATATGGTTGAAGCTATAGAAGGGGCTATAGCCAATGAGGGCGTTGCCTTAATATCATGCTTTGCTATTGCCAGAACTCAAGAAATACTCTTAATACTAGATGAGTATGAATTAAAAGAAACGATTTACATTGATGGTATGAGTAAAAAAACTACGAGAATAATCGATTCCTATCCAGAACTACAAAAAGATCATGATCAAGTTAAGCGAGCTTTAAATAGGCTAAACGTGAAATTCATCACTAACCCTTCCATACGAAGAAAGGCAATAAAGAAACCTTCCATCATCGTTACAACTTCTGGCATGTTGACAGGGGGGCCAGTTGCTCATTATATAGAAAAACTACATGATAGAACTGATTGTACACTCATACTCACTGGCTTCCAAGTACCAGGAACTGAAGGATCTTTGCTCTTAAAGACCGGAAGATACATCCATGAGGATCTCGATTTAAAGATGAAGATGTCGGTTAGACAATTCCATTTTAGTTCACATGCTTCTAGGACTGATTTGTTTAAGTTTGCAAGGCAGCTAAACCCAGAAAAGATATTCTGTGTCCATGGTGATAATACTATCAGGTTTGCCAAAGAATTGAAACATGATTATGGATTCGATGCAATCTCACCCAAAGATAATAGAGTCTTTTTAATAGACGGTTGAATAGAATACGTACAACACGAGTATCAGAATAAAAATGAATGCAGCATAGATCAGTATCAACTTTACTAGTGATATAGCGGTTTTGAACAAATATTTCCATAGGAAAACAACAAAAAGACCCCCGACAATTACAGCTACTACAAGGCCTGTTATACCCATTCGTGATGTCCACATTAAAGATGCGAACAATTCCACTAAAAGTTTATACAGATTTAACAGAGTGTTAACAGAACTCATTATTAATAAGAGGGCTATTTCGATGATTATGTCTAACGGTGTTTTAACCATAATTATTCTATAGATTTTTGATAATAAATTCTATTAGCTAGAAGATTTTGAAAAAAAGAAAAATAAAAAATCGAGGCTGTTATTCAACCTACTTTTTTTTGTACACCATTTCGTACACGGCTTTCAAAGCTACTAGTATAGCTGCTGGAGCAACGAATACAGCGATTTGTGTTAGTATTCCGCCGATGTATGATCCTATTACTGGTAAAGTTTCCAACCCTGCTCCACCTACTGCGAGTAATGCTATTGCCGCTATCAAGAAGTTTACAGCTTCCTTCTGTCCGATGTTGTAGAAACCAACGACCAATCCCAGTATTATCATTATGTATGTTATTATTTCTTGGTACTCTGTTGCTACGAAACCACTGAACAATCCTAAGATTATTGCTAGCACTACTCCAATTATGAAAGCCCAGTTTCCATATTCGGATTTCACCATTATTTCACCTACCATATCTTTTCACGGGTCATGTTTTAAAGGTTTCAGTTTTTCTTAAAGTATAAATACTTTCCAGTGATAACGAAAGATTTATAAGTATTTCGATACTTTACAGTAGTAACATTTATATACTAGTACTACTAAGTAGTGACATTATGAAAATGCAACCGAGAGAAATCATAAAGACATGCTCAACGCATTATCAGACATGGAAGAATGAGGCGTTGAGAGCTCAGACTAGAGAAGAGATGAAAAGATTCTTGGACAAGGCTTTCTTCTGGTTAGAGCTCCAGAGTAATCTTTTGATGCTGTGGACGATTGAAAACACGATGGGGAACGATCCGAACATCAAGAAAAAAATAGAAAAGGCGCAGACGAACGTCAACAAGAAAATAACTCAGTATGCCTCTGAAGTTTTGAAGAATTTAAGTTAATTCTTATCCCCTCCCTTTTTTCTTTTTAAATTCCAATTTCTCAATTAATTTTATGATTGAGATTGATGGTTCGATAGGTGGGGGGCAACTCTTAAGAACCGCTATAAGTCTCTCTGCTCTGACTGAAAAACCAGTAAAAATAACCAACATAAGGAAAGGCAAGACGACTGGAAAACCTGGTCTACGTCCTCAACATATGATGGGAATAAAGGCTACTGGCGAGTTTTGCCAGGCAGAAGTAAAGGGGTTGAAAGAATCATCTTTAGAGTTAGAGTTTACACCAAAAAAACTGAATATCTATGATAAAGAAATCGATATAGGAACGGCAGGTAGTATAGGACTCTTACTCCAAACCATAACTCCTGAACTTATCTTCAACGATAAACCAGTCACTCTTCAGATTCATGGTGGAACAGAGACTCGTTGGGCCCCTACAATCCAATACACAAGGGATGTTACGTTTCCTATCCTGAATATGATGGGCACTACCTTAAGTTTAGAATTGATAAAACACGGATACTATCCTAAGGGTGGGGGGCATATCGAAGTTAAATCAAGACCTGTTAAAAAACTGGATCCTTTCGTTTATCTAGAGAGAGGTCAAATAAAGAATATCCATGTTTCTTCTGTGTGTGGTAGTTTGCCTCTACATGTGGCAGAGAGACAGGGTAAGTCAGCCTTAAGAACAATTCAGTATCATTGCCCTGATGCTAAAGTTTCGATGGATTATAAATCCGTTGACTCGCTCAGCCCTGGGAGTAGTGTCAATTGCTATGCTGTTTGTGAGAACTCTATCATCGGTTCTAGTTGTTTAGGTGAAAGGGGCATGAGGGCAGAAGTTGTTGGGGAAAGGGCAGCAGATGATCTAGTAAAAGCATTAAAATCGAACGCAGCCTTGGACAAATACATGGCTGATCAGATTCTAGTCTTTCTAGCTCTCGCTAAAGGAAAGTCAAGAGTAAGAGTTGAGGAAATTACTGAACACTGTAGGACTAACATCAGCGTTATCGAAGAAATCCTACCAGTCGAGTTCAAAACGAATGAAAAAATAATCGAAATTGAAGGAATAGGTTTTGAAAAACCTTAGTTCTCCTTCTCGTGTTCAACATCGAACCCCATTCTCATGAGACCAAGTTTTACTCTAGGATGGAGTTTCTTCTTAAGTCTAACCTTTTTCAACTCCTTTTCTTTTCTTAATTTCTCCATTTCTTCTGTTCTTAACCTATGTAGTTTAGTTATCATACCATCAACCCCAAAAATCATTCCTAGGAGGAAATGACGGATTCCAATAATATAGGGGCGCTTCCTTATATGTTTTTCGGTTATTTAGAGGCAAAATCAGCCGAAATAATTCAAATTGTCCTTTTCAAAGTCTTCAACTATCTCAATATCCCTGATCTTCTTTGGTTCATGATGTTCTAATCTACTGATATTAGAGAAAACAGAACCAATACCATATCGAGCGATTTGGGTGGCTGGATGATCTGATCCCAAGACTTTTTCAGAGATTGCATGCGTCAATATTTGAACTTCTTGTTCGTTCATGTAACCCAAGGAATGAATGTATTCATGGAGTAAGATGTGAAAGATGTATGCGTTTATTAGTTTCCTGTTACCTGACTTGATAACTTCTTTGAGTAGTTTCTTATTCATTATGATAAAGTTTGAGCCAATCTGATGTAATGCACCGACATAGTTTGGTAAATCGGTTAGACCAAGGATTAATCCTACTCTTCTTTTGTCGATGGCGGTTTCGACTGCTCCCTTGACCAATTGAAAAATAGAAGAGAAATCAGAGCATTCATTCAATTTATTCACAAAATCCATAACAATCCCTTTAGTGTTTATATACACCATAACTACTATTTAAAAGTTTGCATCATTGGTGTTAAAAATTCGGGCTCAAAGGACAACTTCTCATCTAAAATTGAGTTATTTATAACTAAAACTCCAAAAATAAATTATGATTTCAAAAAGTATAAGAGAAGGCTTTAAATTCGCTCTTTCCGTGAAAAGAGTAATCCCGTACATAATAGTGGATTTGATTGTTTTCTACATACTAATCAGTTTTTTTAGCGGTTTACTCAAAATGATCGGATCCGAGGGATTTAACGTACTAGGATTTTTGTTATCTTTAGGTATTTTCATTCCTGCTTTTATAATCATCGGTTTGGCCCAGATATGGATCAACGGGGCGATTATAGACCAAGCAAAATATTTTCCTAGACAAAAATCTTTGACAAAGAGTTTTGAATATTCTACTTCTAGATATTTGTCGATGTTATGTGCTTTAGTTATCTATACCATCATAAATTGGGTTCTTTCTATGCCTAAATATATAGGAACACTACTCGTTTTTGTTTTCAGTTTGATCGTGTACTACCTGTATCCTGCCATAATAATTGGGAAGGGAGGATGTGTGGATGGTTTCAAGAAGAGTTATAAGACTTTCAGAAAATATCCTTTGGAAACATTCGTAACAATGCTTCTGCAAGGAATAATAAGTTTCATAATCATTGGAGTCTTTGCTTTGCCATTAATATTCTTATTCATAGGAAACATAGTCAGTATTTTTACAGCAATGATACCCACTACTATTGGTGCTGATGTCGGACCAGAGACTTTGATTCAATCAATTATGCCGGGGGTATTAGAGGCAGTTCGTTCACCGTTTTTTGTCCCATATCTTTTCATTCTAATCGTGGCTTTATCCTTTAGTAAAGTTTTTAATCTGGGTGTACAGACGAGACTTTACATAAACGCTAGAAAAAAAGAATTGTAGTTGATATAATGGTTTTCGGTTTTGGGAAAGGAAAAATTGAAGTATCTCTTGAAAAATATAATTTCTCTCCTGGGGAGATCATAAAAGGGAAAATTTCACTAAAACTCAAAAAACCTACTCGGGCGAAAGCATTAAAAGTTGGTTTGGTGGGAGAGAAGAAAACGACGCAATATAGAACGAGTAGTAGTAGTCAAAGCAAAACACATTTTTTTGATTTTGAGATGCCATTGGATGGGGAAAAGGAATATCTTGAAGGGGATTATAATTTTGAAATAAAAATTCCTGCGAATGTTTTACAGGTACAGCCCGGAGGCGCTGTTGGAGACATTGTAAAGGGTATACAACTTCTTTCTGGAAAAGATGTAAAGATATCGTGGCATGTTATAGCAAAACTAGATATCCCATCTGGGATTGATGTCTCTAAAAAAGTTCAAGTCAATATTGGATGAGCCAAAAATCAACGGCGTCTTCTTATCTTAGCAGCCCTGTAATCTAGATAATACTGAAACAGGAAAAAGACAACCGCAAAAAACAGCGCAATCATGAGAGCATAACCATACTCTACTGGCTTTCCCATCAGTACGTCCATGATCAGAGATATAAAGAAGATTATTATACCGGCGATTACTGGTTTGACAAAAGGATATTTTCTGGGTCTTGACATACTATAATAATTTGGTCAAGGTTAGATAAACTTTGCTACTGCTCCTATCGCTGTAGCTATTTCTGCGTTTTCAGGAACTATCAAGTTAAACTCACCTATAAACCCTATCCTCAGTTTGATAATTGATTGAATTAATTTCATGTTTATCACTTTTCCAGTAAAAACTATGTTCTCATGTTTTTCTGCTTTTGCAGCAAACCCAACTGTGGCTCCAATGTCCTGAGCGACTAAGTTGAACAATGCCAAAGCCAAGTCTGATTTTTCCGGATTCTTTAAATGTCCAAAATGGGCAGCTGTACATTTAGGATCTAGAAGACCGATGCCGTTGGGATAGATGTCTTCTAATGTTAGATCGACCTTAGATAAATCACCCTTTTCAGCCAATCTTTCAATCTCATTCAAGTTATCAGTGTTTAAAATTAATTTTGACAGGCCGATGAGAGTCCTACCACCAACAGCAGTTCCCCCGATGTGTCTGATATCTTCATCCACAGAGACCATACACGTCCCTGAACCAAGACTCGCGACCAAAAGCCTATCTTTATTAGAAACAAACTTTCCACCTAAACCGATAGCTTGGATTTCATCGACTTTTTTTACAGGAATTTCCTTTAACTTAGTTTCTAATTTTCTTGCCCCGCAACCAGTCGCGGCAATTAGTTCTATTTTTTTCAAAGGAAACTTTTCTAGAACTTTGTTTAAGTCAAGTTTATCAGACATGAAACTGCAAGATTCGATCAACTCCTTATTTTCCATTAAAACAAAATCTGTGGTCGAACTTCCAAGATCGATTCCTAAAATCATTCTAACACCATTTTCATTTTACCAGTTTAATCCTTTTGACAATTAGTGCAATAATTGTTATAACACTGAAAGACCCGATGAGTAGAATAGCTGATACTGTAGTAGGAATGCCAAAAACAAACATAGCTTTATGTGTAAGGCCGGCAATCCCCTCACCTCCCATGATTCCTGCAGCAAGAATAACTCCGATCTGATATACTTTAGGTTTTTTCCTGTCAGTGAATAATCTTATCAAACCTCCAAGCGCTAAAAGGATACCGAGTGTTAGGCCAAGGAAAAGACCGATACCGAATATCATTGGGAGTATGGGGGCTCTCTTCTTCAAGGCATTTTCTAGAACTATCCAAACAAAGGCGATCGAGAAACCTAAAACAAATGCAAGAGGATGTGCGAAGCCAAAAATAGAACCTGCAACCATCTGAGCTTGAGGAGCCGGCATGGATGGAGTGAAGAGCTCGTCCTGATATGAAGTTATAATGAAGTTAATTACTAACGGTGCAAGAAGACCAGCCACAATAACAGTAATCAGATCGACCTTGATTATGTCTTTTACTTTTGTCCCAAGAATCTGTGCAGATTTATAGTCATGTCCAATATCACCAGCGATTGCGCTCGCTATGGAAACAAAACAAACAATCAAAAACACAGAAAGGTAGTCAAAGTTCAAACCTATTGCAGCAAAGATACCAATAGCAAGGAGACCGATTATGATGCCAAATTGCTCGAGCGGATCAATATCAGTTTCACCTGTCATTTTAGCCGCCACACTTACCATGATCCAAACTCCAAAGACTGCGATTAGTGAAGCTAGAGGATTAACTCCTGCAAACCAGAGAATGAAGAATGCGATTACTGAGAAAAAAGGCGTAAACCTCATGTACCATGGAGTATTTTTCCATCTGAATAATGGAGAAAAAATTTTCTTTGCCCTTGGAATCACAAAAGAAACAAAGAAACCTATTCCCCCGCCAATGACCATACCCATCCCTACATTCTGCATTACACCCGCCCCAATGGATGGCTCAAATATTTGATAGGATGCTAAGAGCGGTATCAATACAAGCCAACCTATTGCTGATCCAAGGAACCATGAGTTTATGGATGCTTTGTGACCTAGAAGATATCCAATACCAATCGCAAGAGGCATTGGGTAAAATGCAAGTGTTAAACCTATCTCTGGGGAAATGCTGAGAGCCCAGCCTGCAGGAAAATATAATTCTCTCAGAATTACAAAGATTCCTGTAATGGCCAAAGCGATTATAATATAGAAAGTATTCTTAGTTAGTTGTGCACTGGCTTTTATAACCTCAGCGCCTGCAGTGCCACTTGGATAAGGGAGTTTCTCTTTTTCAACAAACATTCTTCTCAATGGGACAGAAAGCAAAACGCCAAGAACACCAGCAGTAACACAAACAGAAGCAAGAGATATTACTGAAGGCAACGGGACTATAACACCTTGGGATTGAAGATACAGAATACCTGGGATTGTAAAGACGACGCCCGAAGCGAGCAACCCACCTATCGTTCCTCCTGACTGTGCAACGTTGATTTCATGAACGTTCGTCTTTCTTGAAATCCTTGAAACAAGTTGCAAAGATGCAGCAGCAATAACAACACTAAAAATTATTGGCCAGGGCAATGCACCCATTTTTAACGCGATGTAACTCGATGTGATCATGAGAAAAATTGTTAGCAGCACAGCGATAACACAGGACCTTAAGGTAAAACCCGGTTCTCCTTTGTCTTCAATGAATTTTTTCTTGGGGCTGGTTTTCATGTAATCTTATTAACAACTTAGTCTTAAATAAATTGGGAATCATTAATCCAAATTCTTAAAACCACTCAAAACCATTCCCAAAATACCAAAGAAATTACGACTTTTCCTCGTTAGACCTTGATTAAACGAAAAGAAAACTTTAAAAGAATACGATTCATAGGAATTTTGGGATAAATATGAATAAAAAACTCTTAATTATATTTTCACTGATTTTATGTTTACCTATTGTTGTTTCTGCCGATCAAGAAAAAGCATCATACTCATTGGTAATGTTACCTGAGAAAATTACAATTAACCCCGGTGAAAACATTACTATTCGAGTTTATTTTTCAGGTGACGGTGATGTAAAGAGTTCAAAACTCGGTTTATATGTTGGGGGAGATTTTGATATTTACGGATATATTCTGGCTAATGAAAAGCCAAACATTTCAAAATCTTGGATTATTCTCACCCCACTGGATTTCCTAATCAATGAAAGGTTAGAAATGTTCCCATCAGTTTATTTAAGATGTTCTGAAATTGGTTCTCCTTTCATAGAAAAATGTTATGATGCAACTAAGGAAAGACCAGAGTTTAAAAATCCCATAACAATTAAGTTAGGCAATACTCGATTTGAAGGCGATCATGAAATTGTCGGTGTCCTCTCATATCAAGATATGGATGGTGACTGGCATACTTCTCAATTTACAGTAAAATTTCATGTTTATACCTGGTGGGAAAGAATTTATTATTCCTCAGCGTTAATTATAGCAATTTCTGCTCTAGCAATATCCTTTACATCATTAATGGTTTCATTATTTAGAAAATCAAAATAATTCTTAACATTCACTCACGGCGATAATTACGATAGTCCTAATACATGTATTAATAATATTATAATGGAGATAGATTTTTGTTCTTAAGGAAGATAATTAGATTATGAAGAAGCTCAAGAATGCTTTCTACAAGATACTGCCGAATTATACTGAAGAGAGCTTGTTTGTTATAGCAATTACGATGATTCTAACATCCATCTTCTATCAAGAATTATTCTTTGGCTTTCCTGACTTTCGTGTGCTCTTTCTCCTTATCGGTTACATTTTTGCAATTGGTATAGCGTTAACTAGTCAGAAATTTTCCACAAGTACAATCGCTTTGGCTGTTTTTGAGGTCGTAATTACTGAAATAATAATTGGATTAACAAGTGCGTACTATTGGTTGACTAATCTCATAGAAATAAATGGTTTTGTCGGTGAGATTATAATAATTTCAACTATTGTCAATTTAGCTCATAGTATTGCTATGATAGGAATATTTCACCCTGAATTGATGAAACCTGAAAAACTCTTTATAACTGGTAATGCCGATAAAAGACTACTGACTCTTTGTACTGCGATTATTTTAATTATCTTGATATGGGGAGTGAATTATACCGAATACCCTTCTGTTATAATCATTTCTTTTGTTCTCAGTATCAATGCGATAATCATAACTTTAAAAGATTTTATTTTTTAAGAATCAGATAGATTTTTTATATATAGTTTAAATCCCTTTAAATTTAACTAACTACCATTTATCCCAGGCCGGGCCCTTTGGAAAAGGTACAAGCTGTAAAAAGAATTGAAAAATCAACTATGGAATCTGATTCTGAAAAACTCTGAATCTATAATTATCTAATATTCTTGTAATTCTTTTACCATTCCTCCGATGATGTTGAACCCACCCTGCCAAAAATCTCTCGAGCTCATATCTATGCCCACTTCATATAACATATCTTCTGGGCTTTTAGAACCACCGTATGCAATCAATTGTATGAATTTCGGTTTAAAGGATTCGCCTTCCATCTTGAATTGATTATAGAGCGAAAGCGTCGTCAAATTTGCGAAAGAATAAAAACCGCAGTAGAACGGAGCATGATATATGTGGGGAATACCTAAAAATTCCCATTGGAAAATTTCCGGCACATAAACAGAATTGCCAAATTGCTCCTTTAAAAGGGAGAGATACAATTCTCCCAAGTCTTTGACGGTAACGTTTTTTCCGACGGTATCATGCGCATCCCTCTCAAAGATGGTAAAGTAAGCTTGTCTTGGTATACCCTTGTAATATCTATTCAACATTAACACTAGCAAATCTTTCTTAATCTGTGGGTCTTCTTCTGCCTCCTTGAGTTTATCAAAAAGGAGAAGCTCAGGGAACCCCGAAGCTATTTCTGCAACAGGTACTTGTGGATGATAGATTAAATGAGGATGCTTATTGGCTAATATTGCTTGGATAGCATGTCCTGTTTCATGCACATTGGATAAAACAGAATCCAATGTGTCATTATGAATGTAAGAGATATAGGGTAATATGCTCGGGTTAGGATCCTCACAATAAGCTCCAGCATATTTATAATCTCTATTCTCGGCATCAACATGATTTACCTCGTATAATCTTCTTGTCATATCGCCCAATCTACTATCAAAGGAATCGAATACGTCAAATACCAACTTAACAGTGTCCGAATATGTGTATTCATCTTTCAATCTCGCTAATGGCGCGTATATGTGATACCTACTCATTTTTTTCATTCCCAGCATTTTCGCCTTGAGAGAGAAGAATTTCCAGAAAATATCAACATTCTCTCTACACGTCTCAAGGACTAGATTGGTTACTTCATCTGGTATTTCGTTTTCCAAATTAAATGATGATATAGGAGTTTTAAAATGCCTTCTTTCTATGTTTTCATTATGCCAATCCTGTATGACCGTCGTATAAATGTCACCCAATTCATCTGAAATTTTTGCAAGCCCCCTGAGCCATGATCTGTACGAAACAACTCTTTCCTTTGGATTCCTTGAATAAAACAAACCCACTGTATTTCTCTCATTTAAGGTCCTTTTTTTCCCATCAATTTGGAAAGTGAACTGTAACTTACCTACCTTTTTTTCATGGTGCTGAATCCATGCTTTAATGCCAGTTACTTCATCAATTTCTCTCTGTTTTTCAACTTCTAGCTCAAGAGTATGAGGTTTCCATTGTTCCAATGTTTCAACATAGTATCTGTAATCCGGATTAAGTCCTTCCATTAGTCGATTGCGTGTACCATTATCAAGATTTATCAACCAATACTCGAAGAAGAATGTATTGTTCGTTACTTCTGCAGCAAGATTATCCATCTGAGTTTGAAAAGCGCTTGCTACTTGATTATTCGTATTCTGTCTAAAATTAAGGAGTGCATACTGTGTGAAACGGGCTCGGTCTGCACAAATTTTGTTATACGATTTTAGTGCTCTAATAAAATCCTCAGTCGGAATTTGAGGAGAGAGCATTCCCTCCATCGACTTTAATTCCTCAACGTTATCTTGGAGTTTTATTTTTTCAGCTTCAAATTCTGGGCCAGAATCTGCTGGGAGTATATCTCTCAAATCCCAAATTCTCGGTTTAACTATGGTACTCATGCTGTTAAGGATGTGAATTAAGTAATAAATTGGTTTCTTTTCTATCTGATAGAAACCCAGAATCAGATAGATTCTCTACCCCAACACCACTCATTCACTGCCGGATAATTACGAAGGAGTTACTCTATGATCATATGATCATAGTAAATACATGTATTATACTAAGTATTATGAGGAAGATAGATTTTTGTTCTGTAAAATCCAATTAAAATTATGAACTGGAAGGAATGGGTCATAATTGGGGTTGTAGTTGTCATTGTCTTATTAGGCATATTATCTTTTTGGTTACCTTGCGGTGTTGTTATTAGGTCGGAATGGAAAGAATTTCCAAGAAATGAAACTGAATGTTTACTGTATCAAGAACCTCAACCGGATAAATTTAAATGGGAGAATAAAACTTGTTGGATGTATACAGAACAATGGATATGCTAATAATAAAAATGAGTACTCAAACTTCTCTGAGTACCCTCAAAAGTTCCTCCCTTATTAACTGTCTCAGGCAAGAATTGGATGTTTTTATAAATTATTCGATACATTATTGTTATATGGATGATTTTACTTACCAATGCCAAACAAAAATTATTTTTGGGAAAGGGACGGAGAACCAAGTCGGGAAGGAAACAAAAAAAATCGGTAAAAAAGTTTTGTTCCACTATGGAATGGGTAGCATAAAAAAATCCGGGTTGTACGATAAAGTAATCAATTCCTTAAAAAAAGCAGGTGTAGATTATATTGAACTTCCAGGGGTTGTTCCTAACCCCAGGTTGAGCATGGTTAATGAGGGTATAAAATTTTGCCGAGAGAATGATATAGATTCTATTTTGGCTGTTGGCGGGGGAAGTGCAATTGATTCTGCAAAAGCAATTGCAATGGGAGTTTGTTACGAAGGGGACGTGTGGGACTTTTTCTCAAAACATACCCCTATCGAAAAGGTGTTGCCAATCGGTGTTATTCTAACACTTCCTGCCAGTGGAAGCGAAGCTAGCACGGCTACAGTAATAACGAATGAAAAAGAACACAGAAAACTTTCTGCAATAAATAATCTATTAAGACCAAAGTTCGCCATAATGAACCCAGAATTAACATTCACATTACCTAAATTCCAGACTTCATGTGGTGTTGCAGATATGATGGCTCACATAATAGAAAGATATTTTACTAATACGCCGCATGTTGACCTAACAGATAAATTGTGTGAAGCAACATTAAAATCCATAGTAAAAAATGCACGTTTAGTCATGAAAGACCCGAATAATTATGATCATAGAGCTGAGATAATGTGGGCAGGTACAATCGCACATGAAGGTATTTTAGGGACGGGAAGGGAGGAGGACTGGTCATCACACAAGATCGAACATGAATTGAGTGCATTTTATGATGTAACACATGGAGCAGGTCTTGCTGTGATCATTCCTGCATGGATGAAGTATGTCTATAAGCATGATGTAAAAAGGTTTGTACAATATGCAAAAAAAGTGTGGGGAATTAATTCTGGAGATGATGAAGAGGTTGCATTGAAGGGAATTGATTCTACTAAAAATTTCTTTAAAGAGATTGGTCTCCCAACCACACTAAAAGAATTGGGGATAGATGATAAACGATTGGAAGAAATGGCAAAACAATGTGTAAAAAAGTGGGATGTAGGAAATTTTGTAAAATTTGATGCTAACGATGTACTTAAAATATATGAATTAGCACTTGACTGATTTTTTAAGAATCTTCAACAAATCCTCAGTCTCGGGTAAGAACTTCTCTTTCTTAATCTTCTCTTCCATTTCTTCCCTAGTCAAGAACATACCTTGCTTTAGTTCAAAGGGGTCCAATTCAGGTTTTTTATCAGTCACAAAACCATACACTCTCACATTTTCATTTTCCTCTGGGATCCTTAACTTAAAAGAACCCATGAAAAACGGTTTCTCATTTATATCCGCTTCTTCTTTTACTTCTCTGACAACAGCATCGTCATAAGTCTCTCCAGCATTAACATGTCCACCCAACCCAATACTCCAGTATTCCTTGAAGAATTCTTTGTTTTTTGTCCTTTGAGTAATGAATATTCTGTCTTTTTTATCGAAGATGAAAAACATCACACTTCTATGTATCAGTCCTTTAACATGAACTTCTGTTCTATTAGCTTTCCCAATGACATTATCGTCTTCATCGACTACGCTGAAAAGTTCAGTCATAAAGAATATTCTCATTTTAACTTTCTTATAACTTTTTCAATCCTGTTTAATGCTTCTTCTATCTTCTCGTATGCTGTGGCATAGCTTAGTCTAATATGGCCTTCACCATATCTCCCAAACTCTGTACCAGGAACAGTCAAGACTTTCGCCTTCTTCAAGAAAAAGTTTACAACTTCAGTCGATTTCATCTTCAATGGTTTAATGTTTGGAAAGGCGTAAAACGCCCCTTCTGGTTTCAAGCAAGAGATTTTCGGCATTTCTTTAAATCTCTTGATGATTAATTTCCTCCTCCTGTCATACTCATTCCTCATTTCTTTAACACATTTCTGATCCCCTTCTAAAGCTTCAATAGCAGCTAATTGAGAAATGGTAGGGGAGCACAATCCAGCATAAATGTGCATTCTCGCCATCGATTCTATTATATCTTTTGGTCCGGCCGCATACCCAACCCGCCAACCTGCCATGGCATAACTTTTGGAAAAGGATTGGAACGTGACCACATTGTCTTCCATCCCGTTTAGGCTTCCGATACTGATATGTTTATTTTTATCATAAACAAACTTCTCATAAGCTTCGTCTGAGAAAATAATCAGTTCATTATCTACAACCAGATCAGCCAAATCCTCCAAAGTCTTTTTTTTCAATATTCTTCCTGTGGGGTTGTTAGGTGTATTGATGAGCAGAATCCTAGTTCTCTTATCGATTAGTTTTTTAACAATATCTGGATTATACTCGAAACCATCTTTTTCAAACATCGGGACGGAAACAGGAACACCAGAAACTGTTTCTACCATTGAAATGTATGCTAGAAAACCAGGATTAGGAACTAATACTTTTTCCCCAGGATCAATCAAAGATAAAGTCGCTAAGAACAATGCTTCTTGAGAACCACAGGTTACTATTATCTCTTCTGGGCTAACTTTAAACTTGTTGTCTTTTTTCAACTTCTTGGCTATAGCTTTCTTTAAGGAAGTTCTCCCTCCTGGTGAGGAATAGTGTGTATATCCTTTGTTCAGTTTCTCTTTTGCAATATCTATGATATGTTGAGGAGTCGTGAAATCCGGTTCCCCAGGCCCTAAAGAGATTATATCCTTTCCTTCTGTAGCCAATCGCATTATTTCTGCAAACTCTGAACTTGGTAGATGAATATAACGTTCAGAAATTTCGTATTCCTTCATAACATTAATATGATTTGGTATCATAAAAATGTTTAAACAATCGATTCAGAAAAATCTCCTAAGAAATCGATAAAACTTTGTTTTCTTTCGTGTCTCACGCTTGACTATTCTGTAGAAGTTGTAAACGAAAAACCCTACTAATATCCAGATTAATCCTGTGTGTAAAGCAGTTTGTTCTAAGAATAGAAGTAGGACAATAGGTAGAATTATTCCGATTATAGATGTGTAGGGGTAGAAAGGCACTTTGTAAAGTCTCTTAACCATGGGATCTGTCACCCTAAGGAATATCACACTAGCACACACCATGGAAATAACTATCAAATAACCAAAATCAGCAATAGAAGCAACATACTCCACAGCGTTTGTCATGATGAGTAAACCTGAGATTAAACCACTAACTACTACAGCTACGAAAGGAGTACTAAAGTCACGGCTTATCTTTCCAAACAACCTTGGCATCATCCCATCCCTAGAAAGGGCATACACGTTTCTACTGGCGGCTATGAGCCCAGCATTCATAGAAGTTAAAGTTGCAAAAGTGGCAGCGAGTATTATGAATGGTGTCAAAGGTCCGCTCACATCCAACAAAAGAGTTTCTTGATGTATGTCTGAAGGAGATATGACACCGATTATCATCACAGAAGTTATGATATAAACTAAACTCACAACGATTATACAATAGATGAAAGCTTTGGGAAGATCTATCGATCTTTTAGCTTCTGCTGAAACAGTTGAAATCGCTTCAAATCCGATGAAAAGTACGTAGAGTAGAGACGCGACTGCAAATATTGGTATGAATTTAATTTGGGAGAGGGCGATTTGAAAATTACTTGGATTGAAATCAGTTCCCAGATAAAGCCAAAAGACGAAGAATGCTATCAATATACCGATAGTCAATATTTTTTCAATACCAATGGATGTTTTCATCGTTATCACGTTTATTATCACGAACGTGAGAAGAGAAACTAAAGCCAATGGTATGGGGTTCACAATGTTAAACAACATTCCAGCATAGATAGAAAAACCCAATGCCGAAAGAGCCACGTATCCCATGTTACCCAACCAGACCAACCAACCGATTATAAAACTACTACTTTGCTTTCCGAAAGCCTCGGCTACCCATGAATAGCCTCCTCCCTCGAAGGGCAAAGCAGCAGCAAGTTCTCCGTAATTTAATGCCACTATAATCGTGATCACAGATGCCAATGCAAGGGATAAAATAATACCTAAACCCGCCATGTTTATCCCGATAGGGAGGAGTACAAATACACCAGCCCCGATTGTAGATCCAATAGCTGATAAGAGAAGGTCTAAAAAACTAAACCTTTTTCGGATTTTCCTTTCTTCTATGTCTATCGTCATTAGTTATTATTTGGATTGGAGATAGAATATATTTTTTATTTATTTTTTGTTTTAAACTCCATCAAAGAAAATATAACTACTATTATTACGACTACTGCTATGATAACTATCGGCATGAGTTGGTATACATCCAATTTAATCATAAGAAGAGGTGGACCATGCCACATTCGGTTGTATCCTTCTATACTGAATAAGGAAGATTCTGGCTCGTTCACTGGTGCGAGAAACTTTAATTCAATGTCATCAAAAAGTTTGGTTTCGGTCCTAAAATCATCACTATATTTTAGAATTGCAGTCACATCTCCATATTCAGAATGCCACGCTGATATCAATTCTACTTCTCCACCGTCGACGAACAACTTAACAGCGTCTATGTAAGAATGTTCTGGTAGGGTTGTTTCTTTTAGAGATAATGTGTAAACTCCATCTTCAGCAACTGGTTTTGTTTTCAAGATGATCTCATCTATGACATCAACCCCTTCTTCAGAATGAATCCTAGACTTTCTTTCTTTGACATAGTCTTTACCGTCATGGATAAATAGAGTAGGACATCCCCCACTTGGAGGTAATGTAGTGGTTGTTGTCGTTGTGGATGAAGTTGTAGTTCCTCCTCCTAACCCTACTATCACATAATCAATAGAAGTATAAGAAGAGGGGTCATCGGGATTTTTATGAGTCTCCCATTCCCCTAATCCAGCAGCTTCTCCAGCTTCGAGTTGGGGTTCATTGAACGGTGCCATGCTTGCACCGGCCGCGTCTTGAGCATTTCTTTCTCGAACTATATGATCGTACATAATACTATCGAGCGCGACAGGGTCAGTGGCAAAAAAGAGAAGTTTAGGTGCCGTATCGTCGAATGTTATCCAAGGTTGAGGTCTGTCAGTTATGGAAACACCACTGTCTGATCCCCCGTAACCTCCACCAAAATGTATTCCAGTCCAAGTACCGTATATTCCATCACCCACCAGCAAACGGACTTTATCTTTAATATTCGTGTTCATGTACGTCATTACGTTAGGATTGGTTGGACTTGTAATATCTAACTCATTATGTGTTGACATAGGAGCGCTGATGGCTCCCTGCATCATTTTTATAGCTCCTGTAACACCCCAGTCAGGAGTAATAGCCTTCATGATCGGGATGATGATTAAATGGTCAGTATCGAGGTATAAATCACTCAAGTATAATGTTCCGCTAGCTGTTCCTGTAATTGCAGTGTTGTAACCTGCTGCAGCTCCGGTGAGAACTGATACACCTGGACAATGATCATTCACATGATTCGTCCAGTATGTTGGGAAATTTCTATAAGCGATCGATGGGCCTGTTGGTTCGATAATTCGGATGTTGCTTTCTGGAACCCCGATTGATGTCAAACCATTCACAATAGCACAAGCTATATGAGGTAGAGTGTTAATGTTCGACAGAGGGGCACCACCCACGACGAAATCGTTGCCATTAATCTGTATGCTTACATTTTGTCCTGGTGTATAATCAATAATACTTTGCCATGCTGCTTCCGGGGTTGTTTCACCTGTAAATGTCATTATTCCTTGATCAACCATCTGATCGACTATAGCTTGATCTACAAATTGCCAATAGTATCCTCCACTGAAAGTCCAGTTTGTAACATCACTATTGTTTACTCTTATTACTCTAGGAGGACTTTGAGCCCTTGCGATAGAACCAGATGGATATTTTTTTCTGAAGCCCTCTTCAAGGATTTTTAGACGAACTATATCATAAACAGTAGAAATCGATAGAAGTATGAGAAGGATAGCAAAAACTATGAAGGCATCTTTAACCAATTTTTTTGATTTTATGTAATGCATTATGTTTAATGATTTGTTTTTTATTCTTGTAGAAATCGGTATACCATACAAACTGAAGAATAAGAATGACTGAGTCCTAGCAAATCTTTGACATGGGTAGTCGAACCTTGAGGGTTTGAATAGCGATCGATGAAGCCACAAAAGTGATGCTATGCTGAATAAAACAAACTTTTTTTCGTGTTTTTTCAATTTTTTTTTAACAGTTATAATCGATCACCCATGAATAAAGAATCTATCAAAAAGTTGGCTCTTTCATTTATCTGGGGATTCATTAAACTCAATAACCAAAGATTCCATAAAAATTGTATTTCATTAGAAGTCAGATCGAATTCTTCTTGTTCTTCTTCTATTTTGTTCTTCTTTTCAACTTTCTTCTTTTTGGCTGGTTTTTCTGACTCTTCAGGTTTTTTAGAACTATTGTATAAAGGGTTTATCCCATGGTAGAAAGGGTTTTCATATATTTTAGTGGCATCGTACAATTCACTCTTTTTATAGACTTCTTCTAATACATTCGAAGATGTGGGCCTATTGGGATCTATTATTTTTTCAATTTGTTGCTCTGTTCCATTAGAATTCATGTAAGCTTTTTCAGAGGTTATGTTTGATTTTTTGACATGGTTTGTTGGGTTCCGTCTTTCCCCTGTATGCGGATTTACCGTCGCATTTTCATGGTAATCAAAAAATTTTTTACCTCCACATCCATATCTGCAAGGACCAGAACCACCTTTTACTGAGTTAGAAGCTGAAGAGTATACTTCCATTTCCAACCTTCCAAATGTTTCTAAGGAAAATGACTGTAAATTCAGCATGTTTCGGACCTATGTATAATATTTTATCATTCCTGTTATAAAAACCCTTTTCCTATGTATATGTGACGTGTATAGCGTGTCGCCTATCACCAGCATTGAAGCTCTCTGGATCTGGCCAGTTTGGGAATGTCAATGAACCGACTGACCTATAACGGGATCGACCAGTCTCATTTTGATAGCGTAGGTTTGCGTTGCCATCAGACCAGCAGGTAAATATGTAATCTTGTCCACCCATTATTGATGGTTCTTGGCCTGCAGGGAAATTAAATGTTATCCAAGCGTATTCTGGTGATGTAACAGTATTTACTGAAGTGCTTTCGATCAATAGATCAGGGCCCGCATCATCATACAGGGCACATCCTATATCTATAGGCGATGGGGTCTGAATGTAAGCTGTCATACTGGTTACTACTCCGTCTTCTGGTGCAGTGTAATAGACACCTGACAAGTAGTCTGAAAGTAAAGTTCCTGTCGTGCCAGATGTATCATTGTTACCAAAAGTTTTTGTGTCAGGAATGGTAGTGGATGAAGTTGTGGTTGTGGACGTAGAAGTTGTAGTAGTGGAAGTTGTTGTTCCAATACTACTGTTTATTATCATTCGTATTTTCTGTTCTACCGGAACGTAGGTCCATTCGTATAAGTTTAATGGTAAGGTAGTTGCTTTTGTCAATTGTATTCCATTGGCTTTTACTGTCTGAGGCTCTCCTTCAGAATAGATTTGAATTTCTTGATCAGTCGTGATGTTAACAGTAAAAGTTACATTATCAGAAGAATATCCTGTGACAGAATTGACAACATTTTGGAGATTGGAAGTTATGCTGAGTGACATTAATTTTATCCAGAAATTTGGAATAAAGAATTCTAAGATGTTGTACTGCAGGTCATATACATCAGGCCAAACTCCTAGATTATAATCACCATTCAAACTTATTTGAGATGCGTTTAATCCATCAGTTCCTTGATTGTATATGATAATGTTTGCTTCGATTGGACCAGTTCCATTTGTCAATTGACCTGATATCGTTACTTGACCTGGAGGGGTCGTGGTTGTTGTCGTTGTGGTGGAAGATGTCGTGGTGGAAGATGTGGTAGAAGGGGTTTGATTAAGAATATCATTGATACCATTGATAATTTCATCTTGTGCTGGTCTATTTCTCCAAGATGCAACTGGATAAGTCGTATAATCTCCAGATATATCTTCACAGTATCTCTCGAAATCTTGTCCAGCAACCCATGTGTATCCCTCTTCAATCGCCATCTTCAATGCCAACAATCTACCAGCCCATGCTTCAGCTTGTTCATTTTCGTCTCTGCCACCCAAACAAGATCCAACATTGCTTGCGGCCTGTCCGTAACAGTTTTGGTATCCCGTATTCATGAGTATGGGTGTTCCAAACTCATCATATATTCTTTGGAAGTCGTCCATAATATTTCGCCCTGTGACGCATGGAACTCCGCCGTATCCTGTCCCTCTCTGGCAAGCATTCGGGTTGTTGAAATGTCCTTGTGCGACTTCATTTCTATCTGTCGGTAGCTGGGATGTTGTGACCCATGGATTCCAATTACTCATCTCAAGAAGGTCTAAATCTGCGAAATAGTAATGGTTGAGTAGTCCTCCTTCAGTTCTAATGGTACCGTCTTGATTTAGGCCAAGAAAGCTATCTTCCTCTCCACTACCAACATACCAACTAGATGTATGGTCACTGATTAACACTCCAGGTGGAAGGATTGTTCTCAATTGTGCTATCATGTTGCTATATTCTGCACTGTGAAGTTGAAGGTGGTCAATATTTTCTTGATAATTTTCGAATCCGATGAAAAAAATATCCCCTGCTTCAAGCCAGGGTGCAGCTTCTTCTGCGAAAGGTTTTAGAGCATTATTCCAATAGTTTTCAATGAATTCTGACCCATTCCAATTTGGATGGTTTCTTTCACGTTGATATCTACGCATGGCTGGTGGAACGTTTGGTTCTATCCTATATGCGAGAGAAAGTCCGATTTCAACTTTGAATCCTGCATTTCTTATGCGTTCGATAGCACAAAGTCCAATACCCCCTTGAGGTCTTGGGTTACAAAAATACCAACTTCGCCAATTCTGCATAACTTCTGTTTGCGGGGCATCAGTTGAGCCAAGCATTGGCGTCTCCCATTCTTCTGGAGTTGGTTCACCTAAAACCCCAGAATTATAACGGCAATGCCAATAACCCCTCAACTGGACATGTGTGATTTCTCCGTTTGGTGCTGCTGCAGCTAGATCGTCAAGAGCCTCTTGCCATCCTACAGGGTTATCCATATCTGGTTGAGTAACTCTTACAGGCATGAAGTCAGCAATTCTAATCGAGAATGTGTCAACTGTCTGTGCTTTGACCGACACAATAGATAAGGAAAGAGTTATCATTAGTATTAACAAAAATTTTTTCATATTATAGTAATAGGAATTGAGTAAAAAATAGTGTTTTGTTACAAAAGAAACATTAAAAATAAGCCCAAAGAAAACTAATTAATTACTAAATGACTGAAATTCCGATACTCTCGAAAGAAAAAGGAAAGAAAATCCTTTTAATGGGGAACGAAGCCATAGTCAGGGGGGCTTTAGAGTCTGGAGTAGGATTCGCATCAACTTATCCCGGTACACCTTCCTCAGAAGTTGGAGATACTTTTTCGATGATAGCCAGAAATGCTGGAATGTATTTTGAATATTCGACAAACGAGAAAGTTGCTTTGGAGGCTGCGATTGGAGCTGCATTTTCTGGTGTCCGATCCATGGTTTCTATGAAACAGTTTGGAGTCAACGTTGCTGCAGATTCTTTGATGCCATTGGCGTATGTGGGACCAAACGCAGGAATGGTGATTCTGGCAGCAGATGACCCTGGTTGTTGGAGTAGTGCTCAGAGTGAGCAAGACACAAGATACTATGCCAGACTCGGTCATATCCCTATGTTAGAACCTTCTAACCCCCAAGAATGTAAGGATTTCGTCAAATTGGCATACAAACTCTCAGAAAAATTCGAAATGCCAGTTTTTGTAAGAACTACTACGAGAGTATCACACGGTAGAGGCGTAGTAAAATTAGGTGAATTAGTCAAAAGGAAGACTAAGGGATTTTTCAAAAAAGATATGAAGAAATATGACAACCTGCCACCACGTACAATGGAATTGCATGAAGAAGTTCTCAAAAAGATCGAAACGATAAGAGGAATTTCTGAGAAAACAAAGATTAATTTCATAGAGAATAAGGGTAGAAGGAGTGACTGGGGAATAATAGTCTCTGGTGTTCCATACAACTATGTCATGGATGCGTTGGAAGATTTTAACCTAAGAATACCTGTTTTAAAACTAAGCTTAACCTATCCACTTCCAACAAAAAAAATACAGGATTTCATAAAGAGATACAGATCAGTTCTTATTGTAGAAGAATTAGAACCAATTCTAGAAGAAGAAGTCAAAAGACTTGCAAAAAATATCAATCCAAAACTAAAGGTTTATGGAAAGAACATCTTACCGAAATCTGGTGAATACAAAGAAGAAATTATTATTCATGCCATTGAGAGATTGACAAAAAGGAAATTTAGGATTGGGTTCGAACAACATCTGGAGAGATATAAAAAATTGAAAATGCCTCGAAGGTTTGCTGTAATGTGTGCTGGTTGTCCTCATAGAGCAACTTTCTGGGCAGTAAAACTTGCAGCAGGAAGAGATACTATTTTTGGTGGAGACATAGGCTGTTACATTCTAGGTATGTTTCCACCTTACAACCTGACTGATTTTGTCTTTTCGATGGGTGCAAGTGCAGGGATAGTCCATGGGATAAAAAAAGCAACATTTCAAAAAACAATAGCTTTTCTGGGAGATTCTACCTTCTTTCATGCTGGTATCCCTGGCTTGGTCAACATTGTATTCAATGAATCAAACCCGTTGGTAATCATCGTGGATAATAGAATAACGGGCATGACCGGGCATCAACCTAATCCAGGCACTTGGAGAACTGGAATGGGAGAACCATCAAGACATATCCGTATTGAGGATATTGTCAGGGCAGTCGGGGTTAAGAACGTAAAAGTAGTCGACCCGTTCAACATCCCAAAAATGATTAAGACTGTAAGGAAATTCTTGAAGAAAAAAGATGTTTCTGTTATAGTTGCGAAAAGGGAGTGTAGGTTATTAACTGTCAGACGGTTTAGGAAATTGAATAAAAAACTTCCAAAGTATGGGATAAACCTGAAAAAATGTAAAAGATGTGGAACTTGTTTGTACTTGTTTGCCTGTCCTGCTATTTACAAAGAGGGGGATGAATACAAAATCGATAAGAACTTATGCACGGGATGTGGGGTTTGTACTCAGATATGTCCAAACAATGCCATTAGAGCGGTGAAGAGATGAAGTGGAAAAAGTTTTTGAATCTGGACAAGAGAAAGATGACCCTATTCTTTCTGTTAATTTTTATTTTAATCATGTTTCATATCGTTTTATTTGTTTTAGTTAATACTCCGGGTTATGATTTTGTTTACTCAATATCCCAAGCATACATATTTATCCCAAAGATGCTCATTGAACTCTTAATACAAAATCCGCTTTTATATGGGACCCCATTGTGGTTGGTTACTTTTTACCTGTTGACTGCCATTTACTTGTATTTTCTTTCTTACTTTGTGGTCAGGGTCTACGATAAGGTGTGGAAGAAATGAATTACGCAAAAAAAGTTAGAGAAATAACGAAAGAAAAGATGTTGAAAGTTAAAGGTACTTCCCATGCTTTTGATCATATAGAAAGAGTTTGCAAGATAGCAACTTATTTGGCAAAAAGAGAGGGTGCGGATGTTGAGATTGTTCAAATAGCTGCCTTATTGCATGATTTGGGTCGGAGTATAAAGGAACCACACCAAAAGACAGGAGCAAAAGTGGCGGTTAAAATCTTGAAACGAATAGGCTATCCAGAGCATAAAACAAAGATCGTTTATAAGGCGATTCTCTATCATTCATTGGGTGAGAGAAAAAAAGTCAAGACTCTTGAAGAAAAAATAATATGGGATGCTGATAAGATAGATTTAATAGGAATTCTAGGTATACTCAGAATTTTTCATTTTCGTGGAAATCTATTTTCATCATTCGATTACGGCATAAAAAAATGGTTTAGACTCTGGATAAATGTGTACAAAATGTTATTCACTAAAACTGCCAAGAAAATCACGAAAGAAAGGTACAAAAAAACATTGAGATTCAGTTCTGACTTAAAAAAAGAGATTTCCTTGAAAGATCTGAGGTTGAAATGATGAGAGAATTCAATATCATTGTAGCAGGAGTTGGTGGACAGGGAGCCATAACTCTAATGAGAATAATTGCTGAAGCCGCACTAAAAGAAGGATACGATGTCAAGACTTCAGAATTACATGGATTGGCTCAAAGGGGCGGTTCTGTACCTTGCCAGATTAGATTCGGGGATAAAATTTACTCCCCCTTAGTCATGCAAGGAGAAGCACATCTGATAATAGCGATGGAGCCGGTAGAGGCTTTAAGGGCATGCTACTTTGGATCAAAAGAAAATAAGACTATCTTTCTTGTCAATAACTACAGCATAATTCCATTATCTGTCCCAATATTAAAAATAAAATATCCGTCTTTAGAGGAAATTAAAGGAGGTTTACATAATTTTTCGAGTCAAGTGATAATCTTGAACGCGGCGGAAAAAGTGAAAAAAGTTACGGGTAATATAGTCATGTCAAACATTTATTTGCTCGGTTACGCTGTCGCTAAGGGCTTATTACCATTGAAAAAAGAGCATTTGTTAAAAGCGATAGAAGAAATCGTTCCGAGAAAGTATTTGGAAGAGAACAAAAAAGCTTTCGGGTTGGCTTTCGATTAGGCTTCATTCCTTATAACCAATAATTAAATAAAGTTGCATTATATAAAACATTTAAATATAGTCATTGAATAGTGGAAAATATGGATATAAAAAAGATTCTGGCCTCAGAAAGGACTAAAAATGCTAAATTGATGATGGAAATAGCCGCTGATAATTACACGAAAAACAGAGATGAAGCTCTCAAAAATATTAAAAAGGACGAATTGAAGGAGAAAGTTAAAAAAATAAAAGAGTATTCGATAAACAATTTGGACAACTTGAAAGCAAAGGCCATTAAAAATCTTGAAAGACAAAAAATCAAAGTTTTCGAAGCGAAAAACGCAAAAGAAGCATGTGAAATTGCTCTGAAACTCATCCCAAAGAAACAACTCGTAGTAAAGTCAAAGTCAAACACAATCAAAGAAATCAATCTTTTAGGGTATTTGAAAAAGAGGAATGAAGTTGTGGAAACTGATACTGGTGATTTTATAGTCCAGATAACTGAGGATAATGCCTCTCATACTCTATCCCCTGCATTACATATACCATTAAAAAAGATAACTCAAACCATAAAGAAAAAGTTCAAAGCAAAAGTAAAGGAAACCCCTGAAGCAATTGTGGCTTGGTCCAGAGATTACCTAAGAAAAAAGATTATTAAGGCTAAGATAGGCCTAACCGGAGCAAACGTTATTTCTGCTGATGGTGCAATCTTCATAGTCGAGAATGAGGGTAATATTTCTTTGGTTTCCAGACTTCCCGAAAAACACATAATCATCACAGGAATTGAGAAGGTAGTTCCTACAATCCAAGATGGGATAACGATCTGTCACGCCTCTGGTATTTGGGGTAGTGGGGTTTTTATGCCTACTTACATCAATGTCATTGGCTCCCCGAGTAAAACAGCAGACATTAAAAAACAAAAAACATACGGTGTGCAGGGCGCAAAGGAAGTTTACCTAATTCTAGTCGATAATGGCAGAACACAGATGATTAAAGAAGGTTTTGGGGAATTGTTATATTGTGTGAATTGCGGTGGATGTCTATACTTCTGTCCTGTTTATAGACAAATTTTTAATGGTTACGGCTTTCATCATATAGGCGGTAGAGGGGTGGTGATGACCGCCCTGCAAGAGGGGGTAAAAAAAGGATTCGATTCCGGATTATACTTTTGTACTACTTGTCAACTTTGTAAAGAAAACTGTCCATTCGATATAGATGTCCCAGAATTGATGAAAAAACTGAGAAAGAAAGCGGTGGAAAAGGGATTAGAAACCAGAATAAATGAAAGAATGATGGAAAATATAAGAGCTATGGGTAATCCTTTCGGTGATGAAATTAAGGAGGGAAAGATACCGAAAGACTTGTATTGTTGTTGATTCGTATGAAAAAAATTTATTTTGTGTTTTCATTGGCCGTAATGTTTGTGTTGATTCTTTCTATTGCTCAGTCTAAATGTATAATCTGTGAGGCTGCTAATATTGAAGGGGCGGAGGGAAAAATCTGTGTTTTTTACTTTTACGGTAGAGATTGTCTTGCATGTGCTGAAACTAGCCCCTTTATAGACGAAACGGGGGAAAAATATTCAGAAGTACATGTTCACAAATATGAAATCTGGCACAACGAAACCAACCGTCAATTATTCTTCAAATTCTGTGATGTCTATTGTTTGGATGAGAGATTAGTTCCAATAGTTTTCATCGGGGATAAATCCTTGATCGGCGTTGATTCAATAAAAGATAACCTTGAGAATGAAATAATAAACTGTATCGAGAATAATTGTCCTTGTCCACAAGAAAAAGTAGATAATGTAACGATCGTTCCAAAAACAGATTTAACTATCCCAGTAATAATCTCAGCTGCCTTAATCGATTCGATAAATCCTTGTGCTTTTGCAGTCTTAATTTTTTTACTGACTTATCTACTCGCACTCGGATCCAGGAAAAAAATTCTGACAATAGGATTTGGTTATATCTTTATGGTCTTCATAACTTATTTTTTAGCTGGTTTGGGTCTATTTGCTGCTGTTGAAACAATTGGTATAAGTGTAATCTTCTATAGAGTTGCGGCCGTGATAGCGATAGTGGCTGGTATCATCAACGTAAAAGACTTTTTCTTCTATGGAAAGGGATTCAGTCTCGAAATTCCTAAATCGAGAAAACCCATGATCGAGAAGTATATTCATAGAGCTTCATTACCAGCAGCATTATTACTCGGATTTTTAGTCTCTATGTTCGAACTGCCATGCACTGGTGGAGTTTATCTTGCGATATTGAGTATGTTAGCCAACAACCTGACTAGAATGGCTGCAATACCATACTTGTTTCTATACAACATAATTTTTGTCTTACCGTTGTTCGTGATTCTAATTTTAGTTGCAAGAGGTGGCAGCGCAGAAGAAATGGAAAAGTGGAGAAAAGGAAAAAGAAAATACATGAAGTTAATAGCAGGTTTGTTCATGATTTTACTCGGAGTAGTTATGCTCTTGGGGTTGATATGATGGGTCTGTTCGATAAAATGTTGGGCGGCAATGTCCTGTTCTACCCAGGATGTATGGAGAAGTTTGTCCTAAAAAAACATCAAGAGAACTATGAAAAGATCCTGAGAAAGTGTGGAATAGATTTCATCAAACTAAAGGATTTAGAAGCTTGTTGCGGTTCACCTGTTTTGAATGCTGGGTATGAAGAAGATTTTAAAACTCTAGTGAAAAAGAATTACAAGATATTCAAAGAGCACGGTATCAATAAAATAATGACTCCATGCCCTGCTTGTTTTAAGACGTTTAAGTTAGAATACCCGAAATTCTTGGACAATTTTGATATTGAAGTTGAACATATTAGTCAAACAGTCTGGAATGCGATAAAGGATGGTAAATTGAAATTGAAGAAAGTTAATAAACCAGTAAAGGTAACGTTTCACGATCCTTGCCACTTAGGAAGACACTGTGGAGTTTATGATGAACCGAGAGAAATACTGAAGGCCCTGGGTTATAAATTGGTGGAGATGAAACTGAGTAGAGAAAACGCTTTCTGCTGTGGTGGTGGAGGTGGTTTAAAGTCGAACTACCCTGAGTTATCGGAAGAGGTAACAGAAATGAGATTGAAGCAGGCAAAGGATGTAAAGGCAGATATGATCGTTACTTCTTGCCCTATGTGTTTCAGTTGTTTTGAACAGATTAGTAAAGGAAAAATAAAATCAGTTGAGTTGTCCTCACTTTTAGTTGATAATATACTCTAATTTAACTTTTCTTCTTCCATTCAGTAAAGTGACAAGTACCGCAATAATAACGATCTTTATGTTCAGCCATGTAAACTCCAGGACCGCATCTAGGACAGATTCTTTTATTTCTTTTCAGTTGGTTACCTTCTACTTTTAAGATATCCCATTGCTTGGTTGGTTTGTGTTTCATTTCTTTTCACCTTTCTTCTCTTCGGGTTTTGCCTCTTCTTTCTTTGGTTCTTCTTTAGACTCTTTCTTTTCTTCTGGTTTAGGTTGTTCTTTTTTAGGTTCCTCTTTTGGTTTCTCTACTGGTTCCTCTTCCTTTGGCTTTTCCTCTGGTTTTGGTTCTTCAGGCTCTTTTTCAGCAGTTTCTTCTTTTTTTACTTCTTCAGGTTTTTCACCTTCTTCCCTCTCTTCCACTTTTTCTTCCTTCTTAGGCTCTTCTGCTTTCTTTTCCTTAGGTTTCCTTACCTTTTTCTCGATTATCTTTTCTTTCCATACCCTTGCTTTAACTTTCGCTTTTGTCAAACCCTTCTCTGAAAAAATGAAAACAATCTCAACTTTTTTTGGATCTGATTTAAACTGTTTAGCAATTTCATTATCCAAATCCTCTCTCTTAGGAGTAGCCTGACCTTTATGGTCAACCATTAAAATTAAATCAGTCCTTTTCAGGAATGGATTGTCTTTTTTCTCGATGACATCTAACTTCATGTTAACCCACATATAGAGCATATTTTCCTGGAGCTTCTATACTTAGAGTTTTAGCTATCTCACTCTCTTTTGGATTAGTGATTATGACTAAACCTTTCCAGCTCGCAGACAAATCAGTTGAACCACAGACTGGACATTTTTTCTCTGAAGTAAACCTTCTACAATTCCTACATACGTATTGTCTTTTAACCATGGTATCACTTTCTAATATTTAGTCAGGTACAGATTTAAAAAGCTTATTTCTTCTTAACTTTCTTCGTAGTCTTCGCAGACTTCTTAGTCTTCCTCTTCTCTTGTTCTATCCATGACAATGCCCCAAGGTTAGGCTGTCTCATCGTCAATCCTATCTTATTC
Source organism: uncultured archaeon (assembly GCA_964347415.1). Taxonomy (GTDB): domain Archaea; phylum Aenigmatarchaeota; class Aenigmatarchaeia; order CG10238-14; family CG10238-14; genus CAYFYJ01. The sequence continues at coordinate 91,861 of CAYFYJ010000009.1, forward strand.
TCTTTACCAGGAGCCATACTGATAGAAATAACTCTAATTCTGACAGGATCTCCTTCCTTTAAGGTTCTCTTAGTTTCTTTTCCTGTGAATATCGCATTCTTCTCATCATAGCTGACATAGTCGTTCAAGAGCTGTGACACATGAACTAATCCGTCCATCGGCCCAAGCCTAACAAAAGCTCCAAACTCTGTGTTATCTATCACATCCCCTAGAAGGATCTCATGCAATTCCGGTTTGAAAACTAATAAATCAAAAGCAACTGAATAATGAACAGAAGGGTCGCCAGGTAATATCTTGCCTTCGCCTATTTTATTAACCTTAACAACACACAGACCCATGCCAAAATTTCTGTCCAACCTGTTCTCATATTTCTCAGCTATACTCTCCTTTATAGCTTTCTTTAAAGACATCCCAAACCTCGTAGGAGGAACCTTTATCTTCGATTTTAAAGTCAATATTCGGTACATGCTATCAAAATACTATTATTTTATTATTTAAATCTTAAATTACTGCCACTTTCCAAAGATTTTTCTTCCCATCCAAAATTCTGGTAAAACTATGAATAATGCTGTACTTGCAAAACCAAAGCACATGGCCCATTGAGTAAGAGTTAAAGGAACTACATCAAAGGCATTCATTAAAAATGGAACTGTGTGTAATGCAAACAGCAATAAAAATCCAAGTATTATACTAAATACGAAGTATTTATTCTTGAACGCCTTTTTACCCATCCTCCAGACAGAGCGAGTCTCTGACCTACAGTTCCAAGCATTGAACAGTTCGAAAATAACTGCCTCAGTGAAAGCCATGGTACTCGCTACAGCAACATCACCTAAAACATAATAACCATACAAGAACGTTGCTAGTTCACCAATACTTTGACATAAGAAAGAAATTATGATGAATACTAACATACCATCGAACACGCCTGCTTTCGGGTTCCTTGGTTTTTTCTTCATTATATCCGGCTCAGGTTCATCAACACTCAATGCAATAGCTGGAGGTCCATCAGTAACCAAGTTTAGGAATAAGAGTTGAGCAGGAGAAAAGGGTAGAGGTAAACCAGCCAAGGCAGTTGAACCTATAACTAATATTTCATCAAAATTACTCGACATCAAGAATCTGACGTATTTTCTTATATTATCAAAGATGTGTCTTCCTCCTTCTACAGCACTAACCATCGTAGCATAGTTATCATCTGTTAAAATCATATCTGAAGCTTCTTTACTAACGTCAGTGCCAGTTATACCCATTGCCACACCGATATCTGCTCTTTTTAGTGCAGGTGCATCGTTCACTCCATCGCCTGTCATTGCGACGATGTGTTCTCCTCTTTCCTTCAACGTGTCAACTATCCTGAGTTTATGCATTGGTGAGACTCTGGCATAGACGGTTACCTTTTCCACTATCTTATAGAAGTCTTCATCACTCATCTCATCCATTTCGGATCCAGTTAGGACTAAAGATTCTTTAGTGAGTATTCCAAGTTCTTTAGCAACAGCTACGGCCGTTAACTTATGGTCACCAGTAATCATAATATTCTTAATGCCAGCTTTCTTGACTATCTTAACAGCTTTTATGGCCTCTTTCCTGGGCGGATCAATCATTCCTTGTAGACCGACGAAAACTAATCCATTCTCCACATTCTTCTCAGTGAACTTTTGCATGCCTTTAGGTAATTCTTTGTAAGCCATGGACAAAACACGAAGAGCGTCCTTCGCCATATTTTCATTATTTTTTAGGATTTTCTTTCTCTCATCATTGGTGATTTTCCTAACTTTGTTGTTCTTAAGGATGTGAGTACTTCTTTTCAAAATAACTTCAGGGGCTCCTTTTATGTAAGCAACTTTTTTCGCTTTTACTTTGTGGATCGTACTCATCCTCTTTCTTTCAGAACTGAACGGTATCTCACCTATTCTTGGAAAATGTTTATCCATCTCATCCCTTTTCATTCCATATTTAATCGCAGAATTGACTAAAGCCACTTCAGTAGGATCTCCTTTTGGGCCCTCTTTGTCGATGAAGACATCACTACATAAAAGACCAATTCTCAACAAAGTCGGAAGGTTTGCATCTTTCTTATCAAACCCTTTCCCTGTAATGGTAATCATTTTGAAGTTAGTGAAAATTTTTCTAACTGACATTTCACCTTTTGTCAGAGTTCCGGTCTTATCAGCACATATGTAAGTAGTGGACCCTAAAGTTTCAGCAGATGCAAGTCTTCTTATTAGAGATTTACGTTTCGCCAGTTCTCTTGCCCCTAACGCAAGGCTTATCACCACTAAAGCAGGCATCCCTTCTGGAACTGCTGATACTGCTAAAGCTATAGCGGTCATGAAAGTGTTGACCAAAATTTTCGGTTCAGTGCCGAACTTTATAACGTCCAGAACGAATATTGCAGCACATATGAAAATTATAAGTATACCGATTTTTTTCGCAAAAGAATCTAATTTTATTTCTAGAGGAGTTTTTTCTTGTACAATTTCCTGTACTGCACCAGCAATCTTCCCAAACTCAGTATCCATACCAGTTTCCGTAACAACAGCCAATCCCCTGCCAAAAACAAGATGTGTTCCCATGAAAACAGTATTTTTTCTGTCAGCAACTGCCGTGTTAATATCGACTTTAGATAATTCCTTTACTACGGGAGTGGATT
>CAYFYJ010000010.1:0-32518 GCA_964347415.1 uncultured archaeon
AGCTTATCAAACTAGTGAATGTCTTGACGACGTAGAAAATAATGTTATAATACCCACGCTCGGCTACAGTTTGCCCATTGTAATTACAGAATGGAATTGGAATCCTAATCCAGATCTCCAAGGAGATTACAGAGATCTAGATAAACAATTCATTTCTGATTTCTCATCCATCATGATTGAGGAATTCAAAAACAATAATCATCTGTTGATGGCTCATCAGTTTTGTTATGGTTCACACTGCGCAAATGGTCATTTAGCAATGATAGGTGGGGATTGGCCCTATTCTGATACCAAACCCCAGTATGATGTGTTCTTACATTATGCGAAAATATTATGCCCAGAATGCCCAAGGTAAAAGTAACTAATGATTATTAAAAATTACGGTTAGATGGGAAATATAAAATCTATATTTTAATGTATATATACTATAAATAAAAAACAAAAAAAATAGAGGTGAGTGAGACTCCTGATTATCTCACTCTGTTGACTATGATGTGGTCGTAGACAATGGTGCCGGGTTGCATCTCGATGTAGTCGTATATCTCATTCTGTAGCCGATATACGTACAAGGCATGTGTTTCTGGAGTCACTTTCGCTACCAGTATTTTGAATGGCTGTGTTGGTTGCGCAGGGTCACCGGTTAAGTATACGGAATGTCGTCCTCTCCATTCACCCCCCCATTTTCTATCATAGAAGAAATCAATAGGCGCGCCCGGATGTGTCAGATTTGAATCCATAGGACTTGTCAACAGCCAGAATCCCTCGAGTAACCACCATCTCTCGTCAAGATGAGGAATATGTCTGTTGAATATCCCTTCCACGTCGACTTGTATTCCTGTGAATGAACCATGAGCTGGAGAGGTGATTGTAATGTGATTTTCTCTTCCACGAGCTGCTTTGGCGTTCGCCGGTACAATGATCATCATCAGAGAAAAGGAAGCTATGACAATCGTTAGCAATGATAGTGTTAGTCTTGTTTTCTTTTTCAGAATTTCATCCTCCTTACTTCTGTTGTTTGTGTTTTCCACTTTTTACTACTCCATCAACGCCTGTGAAGTAAAAAGTGAGTGGCCCAAGACATCAAGTTTTGAAGTCAGGAACTACTGTAGACCCTTCATCAAGTTTTTTCAAGGAGAAGCATAGTGTTAATTCTAAGCATGACATTTTTTTTGTCTTTGGTTTCTAAGGGTCTCTTTGGTTATTTTGTTGTTTGATGAACATGATATGGTTTCTAATGAGCAATAGAAGGTGAGATTTAAATTCATTTGTTTTTCTATAAGATAGAAAATCGTAGTTAAGAGATGTATAGGATATTTAAATCTCACTTCTTATCTCTACTACGATAGTATGGGAAAAAAAGATACAACATTTTGGGGTTTAATTAAATTCTTTTTTGTTATTGGATTGCCCTTTTTCCTCTTGTTTTCTTTAAATTTTACTCCAGATTATTCTTTAACAAACGGTATATTAACCCTAATTATCATGTTTTTCTTACCAGGTTATTCTATTGTAAACATACTATTCAATAAAAATTTTGAGATTCCTGAAATTCTTGTGTTAAGTATGGCAACAAGCATTAGTGTATTTATTTTATTTGCTATGAGTGTACACTTCTCTGGATCTGAGATAAGTGTTTTAAATATCTTACATCCGGTTATAATTCTGAGCTTAATCCTGGGCCTGTTAAATCTCTTTAAAAATGTATTATTGACAAAAAAACTACATCGAGTGGGAATATGAAAGGAAATGACAGAACATTTTATTTGAGTTTAATCCTCACTTTAATCATTCTATCCCTGACAATCTATATCTCGTCTGTTCAGCCGTCAAAAGAAGAGTTTGTAGAAGTTTATTGGTTAAATTATCCGAAAAACGTAAGTCAACAGAACTTCACAGTTGATTTTGTAATAAAATCACATTATGCTGAGGCGCAAGATTTTGACGTAACTTTATCAGTCGACTCAAACCTGACTGAAACTAAAATCTTCAATCTTAAACCAAACGAAGAGTTAGTTTCCAGTTTCAATGTTACACTAACAACCGAGGGATCGTATAAAATAGAAATTGTAGTATCCTCGTTGATGACTCAAGAAAAAAATGAAATTTATTTCTGGGTTGATAGGATTTAATATCCTATTTGTAGACTGCCGCATTATCGCTTGAATAAATCTTATCAAATTTTCCGTCTGAAAAAATGGTTTCCAATTTATCTTTTACATCTTGTTGACTCATACCTTGATAAATAGAAGTTGATAATATACTCTCCCTCGAGACTGTTAAAAGAGGGGTATCGAAAACATCAAAGTTATAACCGAACTCAAACTCTATGATTTCTTGTTTTTCATCGCAATTATCATAAAAGTTATCAGAGAAACATTCAACCCTTAGTTTCTCCAGTGATATACTCTCAAATCCTTCATTCCCATATTTAGCGACAAAATATAATGGTGTCAAGAACAACAGAATGATCAGAATTATTATCCCAGAGACTTTTACTTCTCTTAAAAAATATGCTCCAACAGCCGCAAGAGGTAAGGATGAAATCAGAACTAATCTCTCATAAAATTCTCCTTTTAGACCTACACTCACAAAAACAGTGAAGAACAACATAGAAAATATCCAACCGATGAATAAACTTGATTCGGCTTTATGTTTCTTTTTACGAAGGATAAAAATGCCCATTGATCCTATGATGAAAGAGAAAACTGTAATTACTATTCTACTAGCTAGAAATATTGTTCTGCTTGGAAGAGTCGTAACGAGTCTTTGTGTAGTGCCAGAGAATTCACCAGATTGTAGAATGTTAAAAAAGCGGCTTATGTAGGTATTGTAAAACTCGATATAAATCGATTGATAATAAGTATAAGTTACAAAAATTAAGATCAGGAATAGGAAAACGGAATAAAACTCTAAACTCCTGACTCTTTTACATAAAAACAATATCGAACCCAAAATAAGAATCAAGAATACTGGGGTTCCTGGGTGTGAAAAGACGATTACAGGGGTCAGTAAAAATAACAAAAACAAATAAGGTATTCTATCTTTTTTTGATGAACTAAAGGATTTTATTAGGACTAGCATGAAAACTAAGTATAAATTGAAAATCAAGAATTGCGGGGATAAATGATTTTCTTCAACTGTCCAGTTGAAGAATAAATATAACACTGACGCCAAAAAAGAAACTTTAGAATCGAAAAAATGTTTAAACAGTAAATAAATCGCTACGACACCTAATATGTAAAGAATTGGAATTAAAAACTTCATGATCAAGTAGGGCGGAAAAAACTGAAATAAGAGTCCGTACACCAAGAAGGTTCCGGGATATTCCTCATAACCACTAAGATAATTAACAACCTTTCCGGTCTCAAAAATCTCTTGGGACAGGTAGGAGTGTGTCCATGTATCTGGATACCTAGCCAAATGCTCATATATGAATGGGGTCCAAATCAGATATACGACCAATAGTATGAGAGTTAAGTAAACAAATTTTTGGTCAATTTTATTGAAATTGGCAAATTGAAAGACAATCAAGACTAAGAGGAACAGATAACCAATCCAAAAGATTGGACTCATTTTTAATATTAGCCCAAAAACATCATAATTAGTAAAAACTATTTGCCCTTGAAATATCAAATTTATTAGAAAAATGATTAAAGAAATAAAATACAGTAGTAAATAGATTTTTTGATATCTGTTAACTATTTTCATTCTAGTAACACCTTTTTATACAATTTCAATATCTCGGATGCTACACTATCCCAGGTATATTGTTTAATATCAAAATCGGTTTTAGCCTGATTCGAATTTCTAATTAGGGCAATAAGAGATCTTTCTAGGTCTTTAATCGAACTAATAACAGAACCATACTCTCCAAACAATTCAGGTAAAGCACCACCATCGCTACTAATTATTATCGGTTTATTCAACGCCAATGCTTCTAAAACAACGATACCAAAAATTTCCCAAGCACTGGGGAAAACGAAAACATCACATTTAGAAAATTCCTTTAATAATTCATCGTAGGGTAAACCTTCTTTAAAGGTGACATAATTCTCTAAACCAAGATTCTTACGTAATGATAATAAATCCTTTTTATATGGCCCTTTTCCTACAACAACAAAATGGATATCTTTATCAGGAAATTTGTTTATCAAACCTTTGAGAGCATGTAAAACCCATTGTGGTCTCTTATATTTTTCTAATCTTCCGACAAAAAGAATTTGAAAATTATGTTCTTTTTTAACTTTTGGTATATCTCTGAATTTTTTTATATCAATTCCGTTTGGAATTCCAACTAATTTTTCCCGAGGAATTTTTAATTCTTTGGTTAATAGCTCCATTTCATAATCAGAAACACAAATAATTCTATCTGCTCCAAAGAATATTCCACTCTGAATTCTGTCATAAATGGTGCGTAAAACTCTTCTTAAGGGAGTTGTACCTCGTGGGCAGTAATGTGGTGTAAAAATATATTTTTTTATGTTAGTTTTTTTCATCCCCATAAATGCAGCTAAGGAAGATAAGGATTGATTAGAATGAATATGTAGAATATCAGCATGCTCTTTTCTCAAAGTCGAATAAATCTCTGGAGAGAAGAAAAATGCTTCATTAGGTGCAAAGGACCTGAATCTTTTAATCTTTATACCCTTTATAGATTCTTCTCTGGGAAGTCTACCAGAAGGGTCAGTCGTGAAAACATAGACATCATGTTTTTCTGCTAATCTCTTCGAAATTTCAAGAACATGTGTTTCAATACCTCCAATATACGGATAAAATCTTGGAGAAACTTGTATTATTTTCAATTAATCACCCTCAATGATTTGTAAATATCGAGAAAAGCTTTGACTAGAATCATGTTCTAATTTCACATCGGCATAAGCTTTTTCACCTATATTTTTCAACTTTTTGTAATTATTCAAAACGAAAACAATTTTTTTTGCTAACTCCTTGGAATCGTTAGGTTCCACTAAAAAACCATTTTCACCATCTTGGATCCTCACTCCAAGCGTGCCTATTCTACTGCCAATTACAATCTTTTTTGCCAACCAAGCTTCTGTTAAAACGATTCCAAAGGTTTCAGGAAATAAAGAGGGAATAACTACAATATCTGACATATGATAATATGCGTATATATCAGAACGTGGTACATGGCCCACGAATTTAACGTATTTATCGATTTTTAATTCGTGTGTTGAGTTTTTCAATTCCTCAACATCTTTCCCATTACCCACTACGAATAATTTCCATTTCTTATTGATTTTCAAAACTTCACTAAGACTTTCTAGCAATACTTGTATTCCTTTTTCTCTTTCAATTCTACCAAGATAAAGGATTATTTTTTCTCCTTTTAGCCTAAAATCTTTTAAAAATTTATTTACAGTTTCTTTATTCAATTCATAATTTTCAAAGAAAGATGATTCATGGTTGTCTATAAGACATGTGATTGCCATTGCTTTCTCTTTTTTTATCCCATAACTTATATGGAATCTTTTCGAATGATCTGATGGGAACACTATTTTATCAGCTAAAAAGTTTGACGATTGCAATTTAAGAAAAACAATAAAACTGGTGATAAAATTGTAAAAACCGAGAATAATATTTTTAAATCTTTCAAAATTTTTTGGTAGTTTATGATATAGCAGCATACAATCCCCACACTTACCTTTTTTAATGCCATAACAGAATGGCATTATGGCAGAATAGGAGCAAATAAGTTCCTGGGTGTGCATAGTTAAAATCGTTTTTCTCATTAGAATTTTTGAGGCAACTAACGGGGAGAGAGAAATTTGATTGTATGTCATTATAATGACTGTTTTGATTCTATGTCGAAGTATCGAGAATATTGTCAAAACGAATATCAATGGATTGAAAATTTCAATCGTTAAATATTTCAATACATCTAATGGATTTAAAGTCCCTCTCCTATTTTCTTTAAATTTCCCTATTTTGTAGGTTTTTATTCCATTTTCATCGCAGATTTGAAAATTTCTATTAATACCCATGGATACTCTGAATATGTTGTATCCATGATTACTGAGCATCTTGGAAAGAATATTCCTTTGAACTTTCCCTCCACCGGTTTCATGTGAACCAATTATCAAAATATTTTTTTTCATGATAGCAACCTTTTCATAGATTTTTTTTATTAGTGAACCTGCCTAGTGTAAACTTTAATGCTTTTTTAGGATCCAGAAATGCAGAGGATATACCTTTCAAACTAAATATGGTTTTCCAAAACCGGGCATCATCTTTTGAGAACATAAAATTGCCGGCATCTACTGCTTTCTTAATCTCTTCCCCTGTTAAACAATCAGTTCTCATCACAACACTTCTTCCTGTATAATTTCTTATATCCCTCGTGAGGAGCCAACCCTTTCTTTCTGCCAATTCATATAGTTTTGTTCCAGGATAGGGTACAACCGAGCAAAACCATGCACGGTTTGCTTTAATATCTCTTGCCAAATCAAAAGTTTTCGAAATAGATTTTTTAGTTTCACCTGGGAATCCGATCATAAAAAATGCCACTGTTTCCAAACCAATTTCTCTTGCATCGCTGAACACTTTCTTAAGTTTTCTGATATGCGTTTCTGAGACGCCGCCCTTGGCGATCTTATTCAGGATAACTGGATCACCTGATTCTACACCTAGATGTACACCAGCACAACCTGCTTGTTTCATTTTTTTCATAAATTTTTTTGAAAGTAATTCAACACGAGCTTCACATCTCCATGTTATATCAATACCTTCCTTAATTATCCCATCACATATTTTTTCAGTCCTCTTAGGGAAGAAGTTAAACACTTGATCTCTAAACAAAATGCTCTTGACCTTATATTCTTCAGCAAGAATTTTCAGTTCATTCAAAACATTTTCAGGACTTTTACCACGCCAAATATTACCATAACCAATAGGATATGGACAATATATACAACCAAATGGACATCCTCTACTCGTTTGAACTGTAGTAAAATTTTTTCTTTTGAACATATGGTGAGAATACTTGCCCATCGGCAATAAATGGAATGCCGGAAATGGAAGTTCATCCATATTTTTGATTAAAAATCTTTTTGGGTTATAGAAAAATTCATCACCTCTCTTGAAAAAGACTCCATTAATTTTTTTGATATCAGGATATTTCTGGCATAACTCAAGTATTGTATATTCTACTTCGCCACGGACGAAAATCTCTATATCCTTCTTCCTCAAAACATCCTCTGGCGAGAAAACTTGAGTTAATGCTACAGTTTCCACTCCAGATTTATTTTTCAACCAACTAGCGAAATCTAGGTCATTTGATACAGATGCACCACTTGTATTCACAAATATTAAATCTGGATTTTTGTTCATGGTCTCTTTCAAGATTTTTGATTTTTCTAGGTCGAGGGTAGGCGAATCGATTATACTAACATCAAATCCATTTTTTTCCAGTAAAGCAGCGGAATAGGCTAAATCTAAAGGTGGTAGTTTATCGTATCTAACCAAGGACGTCTTTTTTTCAACTATGCCAAATTTTCCTGCATGATCTCTAAGTACAATCATATCTTCTGGATCTGGTGGTTGTATTAGGACTACAGTAGTCATATTTTATACCTCCTCGTTCCGTGTATTTTTTCCCAGCTGTATGATGGTCCCTGGAAGAGATAAAAAAACATTCCTTTAAGACAGGAATACTGAGAGTGTAAGAATGTGAACAAAAAAATTCGTGTTTTTTTAATCAGAAGTACTAAACCAAGACCAAGAGCTATTAAAACCAGTAAATGAAATGGCAAGAAGAATAAAGTTATTGCTATTACAACTAAAAGGAAGGGGGAAATTACATGCATGAAAAATTCGGCTGGGAATGTAATTAATCCAAATAAACCATATTTCGGGTTTAAAAAGAAAGTGCCGAAAAACCTTGTCATTATTTGTATGAGGCCTTGTGCTCTTCTTTGTTTTTGTTTTGTTCTATCCTCAATTTTCTTAGGAGCATATTCTGTGTATTCTGCTTCTTTTATTGACAATGTTCTATAACCCTTTTTCCTGATTCTCAGAGCGATCTCAGAATCATCGGCCACACTATCTTCAAATATATCATCCAATAAATTCCTTCTCATGATTGTGAAAGGTCCATCAAAAATAAAGGTCGAGTCCATCCTAGATTCTGCTTCTCTTAGGAAATAAAAGAAATTCCTATAATTCTTTTCAATTTTTGTAGTAGTCGTCTCTGATGGGTTTGGTATGTTTTGTCTACCTGTTATTCCTCCTATAGAATCATCAGCAAAATAAGGTACGGATTTAAACAAAACATCTTTCTTCAATCTACAATCTGCATCTGTAATTACAATCAAATCGTTCTTACATTTTTTGAAGGCCTTATTCAATGCCGAAGCTTTACCCATTCTAACAGTTTCAGTCATTAACTTAACGTTTTTAAATTTTTTAACGATCTTTTTTGTATTATCAGTAGAGCCAGAATCTATGACCATCACTTCTAGTTTATTCTTTGGATATCTCAGTCCCAGAGTGTTTTTCAATTTTCCTTCTATCGTGTTCTCTTCGTTCCATGTAGGAATTATGATATTAACAGTTGGTCTAAAACTGTTATTTTTTTTTATTTTTAACGGTTTTTTATGCACTGTGTAATAACATAAGGAATAGTATCCGAAGTATACTGTTGCTAGTAGTGAAACGACAAAATAGAATGTCATCTGGATAAGCGCCATGAAATCACCATTCTAACACCGTTACTATAATTTAGTAGTAAAAGATAAAAGCTTTCATTGGAATCACGTAGAAATCATTTTTATACGATATAGAAAGGCTTTTCCTATTTATTGAAACTAATGTCTATAAATAGCTTGCTTGGAATTAAAAGATTGGGGTCATCATGAAAGTATGTGCTATAGTGCCAACTCTAAACGAGGAAAAAAGTATAAAGAAAGTAATAGACGGCATACCGAACCCACTCGTGAGTGATATTGTCGTCATCGATGGAAATTCCTCTGATAACACAGTTAACATGGCAAAGAGCTGTAATAAACCGGCCTGTGATATAGAAGTCATATATCAGGACGGTAGAGGGAAGGGCATGGCATTTCAAACATTTCTTGATAGGTTTGATCTAGAAAAGTATGATGTTTACGTGATGCTCGATGGTGATTGTACTTATGATCCAAAAGAAATCAGAAATATGGTTTCACCTGTTCTAAACAATGAAGCAGATATTGTAATGGGTAACAGATTTTTCAATAAAAATATAAAACAAGTAATGCCATTCTCAACCTACTTTGGTAATAAGATATTAACATTTGTTGCCATGATTCTTTGTCTCAAAGACCCTAAAGATGTTTGTACAGGTTATTGGACATTCTCAAAAAATGCCTTGAAAAAGATTAAAATAAATGCTAAAAACTTCGATCTTGAGATGAACTTATTCACACAAGTTATTAGACAGAGATTAAAAATAAAAACGATTCCAATCAGTTACAAGAAGAGAATTGGTACGAAAAAGTTAAGAAAAAGGCATGGCCTTATAATTTTGTATAGATTGATAAAAGAGTTCTTCAACAATTAAAACGATTTATAGTTTTATCCTCAATTTTATTCAAGATACCATGTATAGCTTCAGATCGAGAAGGAAGAGAAGGATGACATACTTCTTCACTTTTGTTGCCATAGTTATTATAGCCCTACTCCTATACTCCATTTACGCCCTCACAAGATTCGAAGCTGTCTTAACCACAAAAGGTTATGTTCCGATGCAAGTAGATAAAGTCGTCTCAACCATGGATCGTCATATCGTTATCCTTAAAGGAGAATGCACAGAACTCAATTTTTTCATCTCTTCAGAACAAGCTTTAGCAATACAAGACGGTTTATCCGAAGTGACAAGGTCTAGACCCATGTCACATGATATATTAGTCGATATCTTAGAAGGCTTTGAGATAAAACCAGCCATGGTTAAAATCACCAGTTTATCCGACAACACATACTTTGCTGAATTGACATTACAAGAATGGAATCGTTTGTTCATAGTCGACATAAGGCCGAGTGATGGTGTGGCAATAGCAGTCAGAACAAATACTCCAATTTATGTAAACGAAGAATTAGTTATGAAGACCTGCTAAGTTCTAAGAAATAAACCTTAACGTTTTTTAATAATTAATCTCCTCTTGTACATCCAGAGACCAATTACTCCAACGATTATAACTATTATGATGACTATATGCCATGGAGAGAATCCAACCACAGCCTCTGTCACTGGTACAGTGGTTACTCCTGTAGGAGTTGTTGTTGCTCCCGGGACAGTAGTTATCGTGACTCCGGGCTTTACCTCACCACTTATGGCAAAAACTGAAAAGCCGAGTGTCTCAGCATCATAATAGACAAAACCATTATCCTCACCGGTCCTTCTAGTGTATAGCTTCTCCCATCTATTAGTATATCTGTGTAAAGCAATAGTATCAGGATCAATGTTATTATCGTTAATCCAAGTTTTGTTGACTTCAAACTGTATCTTCGCTCTTTTTATATGTGTGTCGTTAATATTTTGTGTTGTTATCTCAATATACTTGTATACTTTGCCTTCTATCACATGCACGACTGAAGCTGGTTGACCAGCTAGTTTGGTTACGCTTATAGTAACTTTTTGTGCAGGATTTATAACAGTTATATTAATCTGCTTGAACCCAATCTCAGGATTAGTAATCTTCATTATTGCAACGGAACCAGGTGTTATCTTCGACCAGTATTGGGTTTTCTTGTGAGTCTTATTGGCAGGAGTTCCACCACCCACTCCTCCCCCGCCACCAGTAGAGTCCTCGCCATCATCGGAGGAGGCAAAAATAACAGTTCCATCCACATCAGTACCTGTTCCAGAGAAATGTGGGAGTCTAAGCCAAATCCTGTTGAGCGTGGTATCGATAACACAAGGATATGATGAATTTATCTCAGAAGTCCCTGTGGTTGTAGCTATACAAGTATTATTACCCATCAAAGTTCCCCATTCAGATTGATATAAAGAATAATGAGAATCATTCCCTGCCAAGAGAGCCGCGTTAGTTCCATTAAGACTAGTGTTCCAAATAATATTCCAACTTTCATCATAAAATACTGGAATAGAAACGTTGACTTCGGCGCTTTCACTCAATCCTGTTGCAGAACTACTTCCTTCTGTATAAGGTATGGAAATAAGTACATAATCATAAATCGTTGGTCCATTCGAACCAAATCTCATCGCCTTGCTGAATCCGTCTGTTGTACCCTCCGTTATGTCATTGTTATCTTCGAAAGATGCATCGGGTGGACCAGAAGCCAACATGTCGACATCGACATAATGAACTAAAACATCGCCCATGCCCATCCTGAAGCTTATTTTTCCTCCTCCAATTACTACGGGTAACAGATTAAATGCATTCATATTGGAAGTACTCGTCAAGTTACATCCTACTATAGGATTAGGAACATCACAAGTTGAATTGGATCTGTAGAGTGCAATACTAATGCTTGCTCCTGTTGTACCGTCAAGAGCCTGTGGGTTAAATGGAGTCATAGAAATATTATTATTTGCATTTATTTGGGCCACGGTTCTTGTAGGAACTCTTTTTGGGGCTTTGTTCATATCGTATACATTCATCTCCTTGAATCCTGTAACGTTTATCAAAGGTAAGGAAAAGTTTCCATAATTGGCACCTGAAAGATCTTCCATAAAAGTAAATTCTATCGCACCATAATTGGTATAGTCAACGGTTGTTTCTATATGTGCATTACTATTATCCAATGATTCATTATTTGATCCAGTTGTCCCATTAACCAACCTAAACTCTTGTCTAGAGGTATTAACAATACGATAACCACCGTTAAAAGAAGACTGGTTAATAATTGAATCGCTCCCCAACATACCATACATCGTGAAATCGATTGTTGCGTTACCGGTTACAGTAACATTCCTATAACCCCCATAATATGTTGAACCATTTTTTGCTGCTGCAAATAGGATATACTGAACTGTTTCAGAGGCGGCATAAGGTAAAGTTATATTATAAGTTCCTGTCGTAAGGTTATATGCATCAGTGGCATATAGCCCACCACTAATTACACTTCCATTGAATGGAAGCTTTCCATAGGTCATGAAAACCATGCTCCCAGGTTCTGACACGAACGGGACGACTGTTAACTCGTCCCAACCAGCAATATCGACTAAAGAGCCATTAATATATCCTGATATCCTTCCATAACCTTCTGTTATATTAAATTGTTTTTGTAATGTCTTTGTCGTGGCATTATAACTAGATAAACTATCAATATTGTAATCTTGTGTTGCAGTAAAATTATCCCAGCTATAGCTTACTGGCACAAATTGCGTTTGAGGTTGTCGCGCCGGGAAAACCATTATAGAATAATTTCTATCTCTAGGAACATAACAAATAGTCTCGGTCTGTTGTTGATTCTGAGTACAGCCCCCGATAGAATATCCCAATTTAACATCTTTAACCTGATGATCAAAGTTGGTTGCATTTCCTGAACTATTTATAACAGTAATATTAATCGTTCCAGCTTCCTTTAGATAATAATTGACACTCGAAAGTAGAGAAAATTCGGAATAGGGAAATGCAGGAAGGGATTGCCCAACATAATTCACAACACCAGTACTATCGTTATGAGTAATTGATAACTGATACGAGTATGTCGCGTTGTCAGGAAGAGTCAAATTAAACCATCCAGTTGAGTTTGACAATGTAGTGTTAGTACCTAGAGATGTCCAAGTTTGATCTTTAAGGACAACACTAATATTAGCGCCGTTCAAAGCAGTAGAATTGCTATCATAAACAGTTCCATTGATCTCGAATGCGGTTGCATTGGCATTAATAAAAAGTGTCACTAAAACACAAACAAAAAAAAGTATTATCCATTCCTTTTTCATTTCGAACAAAAATAAATATGGAAAAATCGGAATATAAAGATTTTCTATCTTATAGAAATCTAATCAAAAATCTAAGTTATCCTCTTCACAGCTTGAAACCGAACAAACAAGAACACGACTAGAGCTAGTAAGACAACGATACTGACGATTATTCCCAATATTTGTGTAGAATTTATTTTTATCGAACTCAGATCCAACTTCAATAAAGATGGTGTTGCATTATATCCTTTTATTATGAGAGCGATACCAACAAGTGCCACTAAAACAAGAATAAAAATCAATAATAGCCGTTTTTTATCCATGTTAATCCCGATAATACAATAATTTTGGATTAATTCATATAAAGATTTTTATTCGATAAAAACCTCATATTGCCATTCTGTAGTATTGATTAATAGAAGTTTCTAATTAAACGCTGAGTATTTTGCCTTATTTCCTAGTTCTTCTTCGATCCTTAACAACTGGTTATATTTAGATGTTCTCTCACCTCTCGCGGGTGCACCAAATTTACATTGTCCTGTTCCTAGTCCAACGACAAAATCTGATATGAATGTTTCTCCAGTAGAACCTCCCCTATGAGATACAATAGGGATAAATTTATTATCAGATAAAATTTTTACTGCATCTATGGTTTCTGTTATTGTTCCTATCTGGTTTATTTTTATTAATGCTGAATTGATGGCATTAAGTTCTATGGCTCTACGTATTCTTTTTATATTGGTAACAATAAGGTCATCACCGACTATCTGGATTCTGTTTCCTAATTTTTGGTTTAATGATTGCCACCCATTCCAATCATCTTCTGCCATCCCATCTTCAATAGAAATTATTGGTAAAGTTTTGGCCAAGTCTTCATAGTAGTCTATCATTTCATCAGAATTTAAGACCTTTCCTTCTCTCTTTAGAACGTACTTACCATTATCAAAAAATTCGGAACTTGCCACATCAAGAGCAACTGATATCTCTTTTTTTACCTCATAACCAGCCTCATTTATAGCCTCTAGAATTAATTCGATTGCTTCTATATTTGACTTGAGATTTGGTGTAAAAGCTCCCTCTAAACCAACATTCACATGATGATGTTTCTTTTTCAGAACATTTTTAAGGGTTAGATAAATTTCAGTAGCATATCGCAGTGCTTCTCTGAAACTAGGTGCTCCGTTCGGCATGATCATAAATTCTTGGAAATCCGTTGACTCATCTCCATGCTTTCCCCCTTCCAAGATGACTATCATTGGAACTGGTAGTAGAAACTTACTATTACCTGTTATGTTAGAAATGTATCTGTACAGAGAGACATTATTCGAAAGTGCAGCTGCCTTACAAACAGCCATGCTGACCCCAAGAATAGCATTTGCTCCTAAGTTAGATTTGTTTTCAGTCCCATCTAATTTTCCTATTAAATCATCGACCTCTTTTTGTTTCGTACAATCATAACCTATCAATTTTTTTGCTATAATGTTGTTAACATTATTCACCGCTTTCAATACACCTTTACCTAAAAAACGTTTATCATTGTCTCTCAATTCCAAAGACTCATGAATGCCTGTGCTTGCACCCGAAGGGACTGATGCTCGGGATAAACCCTTGTTTGTGACCACATCAACTTCAACTGTAGGATTGCCTCTTGAGTCTAGGATTTCTCTTGCTTTGATATTTTTTATTTCAGTCATATTGTCACTTCATTAGAATCGACATTAATTCAGTTGCTTTAATTTTTCCAATACTACCATTCTTACAAAAACTCTCTCCAAACTTTTCAACTGAATCTGGTTTAAAATTATTACCATAAATTAATAAGGGGACTGGATCGGCTGAATGTGCTTTCAAACTACATGGTGTACAATGATCACTAGTAACACAAATTGTTGTATTTTCTAAATTTATTTTTTTCAAGAGTTCATCAAAGAACCATTTGTCTATTCCTTCGATCGTTCTTTTTTTTGATTCTGGTAATCCCCCATGACCGAATGGGTCAGCGCCCTTGATATGTATATAAAAACAATCATAATTCTCAAAATTATCGAGTAGTTTTTTCATTCTCATTTCCATATCTTTTTTTATTGCATCATCAATCTCTTCCATAGAACTTTTTTTCGAGAGCATATCAATATGGGGTTCGGGTAGATCTTTGAGTAATTCCATCCCCAATAATTTGGCTATGCCTCTTTCCCCAGGCGTGTCGCCAATACATGACCAAGTTGTCCCAAACTTTTCTTTAAAGTTTTCTAATTTTGGTAAACTTGTTCCAGCACCTCTCATCAAAATAATGTTTGCTGGATTTATGCCCTGTTTAATCCTATTCAGATTTATTTCATTATTTTTTAATAACGCACGACTTTTTTCTGTGAACTCATTAACTAATTTTGCAGATGATAAAGATTCTTCAGTATCATCTAATGGCTTACATTCCTCGAATATTTTTTCTTTTAATTGAGGTTTAGGAAGTTCCATGTAACCCGATAATCTTTCATACCCAGGATTGGTGTTTGATATTTGGTCCGACAACTTTCCTTCTTTGGGATGTAATATCAAAAGCATTCTGTAATTTAAAGTATGGATAAAATTCATGTCAACTGGGAACGAGGTTAGTTTCAAATTATCCTGAATGAAGTCGACTAATTTTTTAGCTGTCCCACTGTTAATCCTACCTGCCCTCGTATCGATTATTTTTTCACCTTCAATCGTAGCGAAGTTACATCTTAAAGCGAGGTCACCCTCATTAAAATTTATACCTGAACCAATGGCTTCGAGCGGACCTCTACTTTTACTATATATAATAGGGTCATACCCGAACAGAGCTAGAACAGCAGGATCGGACTGGGGTGGTGTTTTATCGTCTATAATAGTTATTTCCCCTGTTTGACCGTTTTTTGCCAGATAATCCAGGTTTGGGGTATTTGCAGCCTCTAAAGGCGTTAAATCATTAAACTCTGAACGAGGCCTGCCAGCGATGCCGTCTAGTATGACAAAAAGGAGCTTTTTCGGGGTCATATGAAGTGTTATATGGTTTGAGAAGATAAAAATTAATAGTTTGACCTCTTAATTTAACACTACGTGATTTTGTATGAAAATAACGTTAAGTGTGATAAAAGCTGATATCGGCAGCTATGTTGGCCATAACGTGGTCCATCCTGAACTGATAAAACTCGCTAAAGAGCAATTAGAGATGGCAAAGAGCAGGAAAGATATAATCGATTACTATGTCTTCCATTGTGGGGATGACTTGGAGCTCGTGATGACGCATGAGAAACCTGTTGAGGATCCTAAAATTCATGAATTGGCCTGGAACATCTTTAAAGCCTGTACAGATAGGTCAAAGGAGTTGAAACTGTATGGGGCTGGACAGGATATGTTGAAGGATACTTTCTCTGGTAATGTTAAGGGTATGGGTCCTGGTGTTGCAGAAATAAGCTTCGAAGAGAGAAAGAGTGAGCCTGTAGTTATATTCGCTGCAGATAAGACCGAACCTGGAGCATGGAATTTTCCTCTGTTCAAAAGTTTTGCTGATGCATTCACGAACCCTGGTTTAGTTATTTCGCCTACAATGAATCAAGGATTCACATTTGAAGTGCATGATGTCGTAGAAAATAAAAAAATAAAGTTCAAGTGCCCTGAAGACATGTACGATTTACTCGCATTCATAGGAACACCAGGAAGATATGTTATAAAACATATTTTTAGGAATTCGGATAACTTGATTTGTGCTTCAACTAGTACGAGTAGACTTAATTTAATCGCTGGAAAGTATGTGGGAAAAGATGACCCTGTTGCTATAGTTAGATCACAACATGGTTTGCCAGATGTTGGGGAATTAGTTGAACCTTATGCCACTCCATTCTTGGTAGAAGGATGGAATAGGGGGAGTCATGTAGGACCGTTCATGCCAGTTAGTTGTGAAGACTCAATGCCAACAAGGTTTGATGGTCCACCAAGAGTTATTGCTTTAGGTTTCATTCTAAGGAATGGAAAGTTGGTCGGGCCTGTTGATTTATTCAAGGATAAATCTTTTGATCTGGCCAGACAGAAAGCCAATGAAATAGCAGATTACATGAGAATGCATGGACCATTCCAGCCGCATAGATTACCAGAGCATGATATGGAATACACTAGTATGCCGAAGATAAAAGAGAAGCTTAAGGATAGATGGAAACCTGTTTAATCTCAATTTCTTTAAAACGATAATTTTATAAACTTTCCTGAGCATATTTTAGTTTAAATAAACACTAAATGATGAACATGATTGAAAAGAGGGCAATACTGATAACATTCACAGTAAAAACCAATAGATTTGACAGCAACTCAGAGAGAAACAAATTTTACAAAGAGTTATACGGTTGGAAACAAATAGTTAAGAAAGAGGAGAAGAGGTACGTTTACAGAAGAGATGGTTTACTAGATGAGATGCCTCACATCAGAGTGGATCGGTCGATGTT
Organism: uncultured archaeon; assembly: GCA_964347415.1. GTDB lineage: Archaea > Aenigmatarchaeota > Aenigmatarchaeia > CG10238-14 > CG10238-14 > CAYFYJ01. The sequence goes on from CAYFYJ010000010.1 coordinate 17,341, forward strand.
CATCATCATGAAAAGGCATATGGATAGAATGAGAAAGTTTTTAGATGAATGGGAAGATAAAATTAAATGGGATATGTTCGATGTTTTACTCGATAAAGAAAGGGAAAAAATGTTGAGAGGGTGAATCGATGAAAGAGAAAAAAGAAGTTGAATTGAAGATTGGGGAATTAACTCAGAGGGAGGAATTCGGTAGAGGAATAGTGAGAATAGATTCTAGCAGTATGCAGAGTATGGGAATAAAAGAAGGAGATGTAATTGAATTAGAAGGAACAAGAAAGACTGGTGCAATAGCTGTAAGGTCTTATCCTGCTGATGCTGGTTTGAACGTCGCAAGAATGGATGGTTTGGTTAGAAGGAATGTTGGCGCTGGTGTTAGTGAGATTGTAAAAATAAGAAAGGCTGATGTTAAAGAAGCCAAGAAGGTTACCCTGGCTCCTGCTCAAGAAGGCATGATAGTTCAGATCAGTCCTAATCTCGTGAAACAAAACATCTATTATCGTCCTGTAACTAAAGGTGATATCATCGTTCCTTCTCCAGTTGTTAAAGGGAAGGGCGATATGAGTAGAACCCCAAATATTTTCCAAGCTTTTGGTTTTGACATTGAAGATTTTTTCTTCACTCCTACTGGTGAGACTAGGTTTGTCGTAACTAATACTGATCCGAGCGGAATTGTCAAGATAACTGATATGACTCGGCTTGAAATACTAAGACGGTTACCGAAAGGTCTTGGGTTAGAACAGAGAGCTGTGCCATCTGTTACTTATGAAGATATTGGTGGAATGCATGAAGAAATTCTAAAAGTCAGAGAGATGATAGAACTTCCTCTGAGACATCCTGAATTATTCACCAGACTTGGTATTGAACCGCCAAAGGGGGTTTTATTGTATGGACCGCCTGGGTGTGGAAAGACTTTGTTGGCAAGAGCTGTAGCTAATGAATCGGGCGCAAACTTCTATTCTATTGCTGGACCGGAAGTGATGAGTAAATGGTATGGCCAATCAGAAGAAAACGTGAGAAAAATTTTTGAAGAAGCAGAGAAAAACGCGCCATCGATTATATTCATCGATGAAATAGATTCCATAGCACCAAAAAGAGAAGAAGTACATGGAGAAGTTGAAAGAAGAGTTGTTTCTCAAATGTTAACGTTAATGGATGGGTTGAAAGCAAGAGGGAAACTTATTGTTATCGCCGCGACAAATGTCCCGAACATACTTGATCCCGCTTTAAGGAGACCAGGGAGGTTTGACAGAGAAATAGAGATAGGCATCCCTGATAAAAAAGGAAGGAAAGAAATCCTTGAAATCCACACCAGACAGATGCCCCTTGCAAAAGGTGTTAGTTTAGATAAATTATCGGAGATAACATACGGTTATACGGGAGCAGATATCAGTGCGTTAATTAAAGAAGCAGCGATGCGTGCATTGAGAAGACTTTTACCAAAAATAAAATGGAAGGAAGAGGAAAAAGTTCCGACTGAAGTCCTAGAAAAACTTTCTGTGAATAAAGCTGATTTTGATTATGCATTACGAATAGTTGAACCATCTGCGATGAGGGAAGTTCTCATTGAAACTCCTAACGTCAAATGGAATGATATTGGTGGTTTAGAAAAAGTAAAGGAGAGTTTGAAAGAGTCGATAGAATGGCCTTTAACCAACCCTGATGCCTTCAAAAGAATGGGAATAAATCCGCCAAAGGGGGTTTTATTGTATGGACCGCCTGGGTGTGGAAAGACTTTGTTGGCAAGAGCTGTTGCGACTGAATCGGGTGCAAACTTCATAGCAGTAAAAGGACCTGAATTGTTTAGCAAATGGGTTGGTGAGAGTGAGAAGAAGGTCAGGCAATTGTTCAGAAGAGCTAAACAAGTCTCACCCTCAATCATATTCTTCGACGAGATAGATGCAATGGTTCCGAGAAGAGGTTTAGGCTTTGGAGAACATGTTACAGAAAAAATTGTTTCTCAGATGTTAACTGAGTTATCTGGTTTGGAGGATTTACATGATGTTGTTGTCATTGCTGCAACGAATAGACCTGATATGCTCGATGCCGCATTGTTAAGACCTGGAAGGTTTGATAGACAGATATTAGTACCAGAGCCAGATGAAGAAGCCAGATTGAAGGTTCTAGAGATAAAGACAAAGGGCATGCCTTTGAAAGGTGTGAATCTGAAAAAAATTGCTAAGATAACTGATGATTTTTCTGGAGCGGATTTAGAGAACTTGGCCAGAGAAGCAGCGATGCGTGCATTGAGAGAAAATAAAAATGCGAAGCAAGTGACGATGAGCCACTTTGATAGGGCCTTGAACGAAATTAAGCCAAGCTTAAGTAAAAGGATCGTTGATTTTTACAAACAGTTTGATGAAAGATTCAAGAAGAGGGTCATGAAAAAAGAGAAGGCTGAAGAAAAAGAACTTGGATACGTGGGTTAAGAAAATTATTTAAATTTGATTTTGAATAACTGTTTTATTGAAGGGGGTAATGCTTAAGGTGTGACTAATCCTTGAGATTTTGTGGATGACTAAGGAGGTTGTATTATGGAAAGAAGGTTTTCAAGACCCAGGTTTAGGGACCGAGGTTTTGAAAGATTTGAAAAACCAGTAAAAGTTGGGGAGACATACGATGTTGAGATAAATGAGACTGGTTCTAAAGGGGATGGAATAGCACGAGTTAAGAATTTTGTCGTTTTCGTTGCTAACGCGAAAAAGGGAGATAAATGCAAAATAAAGATAACAGAAGTTGCCAGAAGATTTGCAATCGGAGAGAAGGTTGGGGAAGCAGAAGTTGCAGAAGCTCCTAAGGAAGAAAAACCTAAGAAGGGAAAAAAACCCGAAGAACCAGAAAAATTAGAGGGGAAAAAAGTTGAAGATAAATGAACTGAAACTTGGAACGAATGAGGTTAGTTTGACTGCCAAAGTTTTAGATGTATCTGAACCTAGAAACGTGAGAACTAAACTCGGTTACCAGACTAGAGTTGCTACTGCCACGATCGAAGATGATTCTGGAAAGATACTGCTGACCCTGTGGGGGAGACAGATCGACGAGATCGGAGAGGGAGACACTGTAGAAATAAAAAACGGTTATGTAACGGAGTTTAGGGGAGAGTTGCAACTCAATGTCCCGAGAAAGGGGGAAATAAAGAAAGTTGGTTGATTCTTTTTTCTTTTGTTTTTAATATTTTAGAATGGCTTACTCTTAGTTGGGGGGTTTTTTCATAAACCCAATTCTTCACTTATCCTTTGCATTGATTCTAAAGCTATCTCAAAGAATTTTTCTTTTGGAATACCAACATGCTCACAGACTAATATATTTTCTCTACTACATCTTCTAGCAAAATCTTTCTGCTTGAATTTCTTCCTGATCGATTTTACTTTAACATCCTTCAATTTTTTAGAAGGTATTATCAGAGCAGCTGCAACTATCAATCCTGAAATAGCATCTGCTGCAATCAAAGCCTTTTCCATTTTTGTTTCGGGCGTGGCTCCAGTATTCTCAAAGTTATGGGATTTTATCGCACGAATAATTTTCTCATCAACCTTATCTTTGAGTAGATTTTCTGCAATTATTCCGTGGTTTTTTGGATCGTTTTCTGTCTGGCCATAATCTATGTCATGTAGTAAACCTACCATTCCCCATGTTTCAATATCTTCGTTTAGATGTTTGGCAATCCCTCTCATTATCGCTTCTACAGCCAGAATGTGTTTAAATAGGTATTCTTTTTTGATGTTTTCTTTAACCAAAATAACTGCTTCTTCCCTCTTCATAGAATCATTTCTTCTTCAAATCAGAAACCAATATCATTTTCCCGCACTTAGAACATTTGAATTTTGGTCTTTTGAATTTTTTCTTTCCCTTTTCCATCTCAATCGTTTTTATCTCGTAGAAACCACAGAAAGGACAATTGTATTCGACCTGAGTTGGTTGGTCTCTTAGCTTGCCAACGATAAGATTCTCTCTCCTAGTAAAGAATTCGAAGTCTTTTGAAGGACTCAGTCCCTTTTCAACCCATCGTTTGACGAGTTTACTATCCATGGCTATACCTTCTTCTCCTTCCTTTTTGGTCTTAGGGATTTAGATCCACACTTTCTACACTTGATCTTGCCTTCCCTGACTTTTATGTAATCCGCTCTAATTTTGCTCTTACATTTCCTACAGACGAATACTCTATGGTATATCCTTTGCATTGCCTCTGGAAAAGTTTTTTTCACCATTTTAATCCTCTAAAGTAAATATGTGTTGGTAGTTAAAAATTTAATATTTGCCTATCAGATCCTCCATTTCGTCTCTTAATTTTTCTAGCCTCAAAACAACTGGGTTATTAACGCCAAACTTCTTTCTGAATCTTTTCAGGGTTGGTTCTATCGTATCATACTCAACATCCTTTCTTTCCACGATTTGTTCTCCATTAATTGTTTTGAATACGAGTTCGCTTTCAAGAAACTTGTCGGCATAAGAAAGAATTTTTTCCTCCAATGTTTCAGGGATATAATCTTTTTTCGGCAGGCCTAATTCTTCAGCTTCTTCAGCAGTTATTCCAGCTCCAACATGTCTCTCAACCAATTTTATAAGGGGATCGGAAACCCCTAATACTTTAATTATCTTAACGCTTTCGATAGCATGACCGATACCATGAGTTACGCTTCTTCCAATATCATGTAAATAACCGCCAACTTCAAGAAGTTCTAAATCCACATCAGGCCCTTTTTCTTTTAATTTCCTTCCTAGTTCAAGGGCCTTTTTAGTAACCATTTCAATATGATTGATGACATGGGGTTGATTCGCTAATCTAACTCTCATCAATCTTCTCGCCTTTTCAACTCTAACCGACATACAACCACTAAAACGATGAAACATAAACGATTTAAGGTTTTTGTTTTCCAATCTATAGATGGTATTATGAGGTCTGTTAAAAGGGAGATCAGGATCGTGGGTTTTGACGATGGTCCTTTCATTCCAAGGGCAAAAGGTAAAGTACCTGTAATCGGTGTGGTGTTCAGGGGTGGAAATTATTTAGACGGAGCATTTAAGACAGAAGTTAGTATAGATGGTATGGATGCTACCAAGATTCTGATAAAATTACTCAATAATTCCAGACATAAAGAACAGTTGAGAGTCATAATGCTGAAAGGCATATCATTTGGTGGGTTCAATATGGTAGATATCTCCAGACTATATGATAAAACCAAGTTGCCAGTAATAGTAGTAAACAGAAGGAAACCCAACCTCGAGAAAATAAAAACTGCGTTGAAACATTTTAAAGATTTTGAAAAAAGATGGGAATGTGTTGAACATGCGGGAAAAACACATAAGATGAAAATAGAAAAGAATAAAAATACCTACTATCAATTTAAAGGTTTATCAAAAGAAGAAACAGAAAAGATTATAAAATTAAGTTGTACAAGAAGTTTGATACCGGAACCATTGAGGATCGCACACTTGATTGCTTCCTCTTTGATAAAAGGTGAGAGTGGGGGAAGAGCTTGAAAAAATCAAACAAAGAATTGTTAGAAACTGTCGGTTACATTGCCTTAGGGGTTGTTGCGGCTTATTTGCTAAACTTTGGTCTGGGTCTGGTTTTAGGGACAGATCTTCCTGTCGTTGCTGTTGTTTCAGATTCCATGACGCATGATGTTACTACACCTTTAAGACATTATGAATATCTTCAGGATAAGTATGGTTACACAAAAGAAGAAGTAGATTCTTGGCCGATAACTGGAGGTTTTTTAAAAGGAGATGCGTTGGTTGTTGTCGGGATTGAGGCAGAGGAGTTAAAGACCGGTGATGTTATAGTATACGATATAGAAGGTCAAAGTACTCCAATCGTTCATAGAATAATTGAAATAGAAGATGGAAAGATAACAACTAAAGGGGATCATAACCCTTCTCATGATCCATGGTCACCAAGTAATATTCATGGAAAGGCTGTTACTGTCATACCCTTTTTAGGGTGGCCAAAGCTTTTGTTAACAACAACATTGGGGGGTGTTTTAAGATGAAGTTCTGTGATAAATGTGAGAATTTGATGATTGCAGAAAAGGGAAGAAAAAAAATGAGGTGGGTTTGTAGAAAATGCGGTCATGCCTCTTATGGAAAAGTCAGTTCGACTAAAATTCTTGAAAAAGTAGAAACTGAAAAAGAAATAATCCCTGTTTTAGACGAGAAGGATGCTCTAAGTACCTACCCAAAGACTAAGATAATTTGTCCTGAATGTGAGAACAACGAGGCTTATTGGTTCATGCAACAGACTAGGTCAGGTGATGAACCTCCCACAAGATTCTATTGCTGCACTGAATGCGGACATAGATGGCGAGAATATTAGTCTATTAATATTTAAACGCCAAAACTTTTTCTATGCCTTTCAGAAACCATTATGTTAAGAGGAAAATTCCAGAGATAAACCCTGAAGTTGACTTAAAAGTGAAGATTCTAGGTTTTGTCGTCGACAAGAAAGAAAACACTCTTATGGTCGATGATGGGAGTGGTAAGGTAATCGTTTTTGTCGATGATACGAATCTCCTTGACAGTTTCAACATAAATCAGTTGATAAGAGTATTCGGCTCAACTTTACCAACAGAAGATGGTTTTGAGATAAAGGTCGATGCAATCCAAGATTTATCGAATTTGAATATAAATCTGTATAAAAAAGTCGAGGAATTATATAATAAAGTGGGGGTGTGATTCGTGTTTAAAGCAGTTATGTCTGATAGTAGTCTACTGAGGGATTCTATCGCTACTATCGGGGAATTGATAGATGAAGGTATTTTTAAGGTTAACAACAATGGGCTTGAGTTGATAGCCGCTGATAGGGCCATGGTTGCGGTTGTAGATTTCAAACTGCCAGCCACAGTGTTCGATAAGTTTGAAGTGGATAAAGAACAGAACATTGCAGTCAACATGACAAATTTAGTATCGGTCTTGAAGAGGGTTGGAGGTAACGAAAGGCTTGAGTTGGAATTGAAGGATAACAAGTTAGAAATACGAATGAAGAACGCGTCAACCAGAAGATTCGTGGTTCCTTTACTGGACATAACACAAGAAGAGATCCCACCCATCAATCAGTTAGATTTTAAAGCTAGGGTTAAAGTTAAGTCTGATATTTTAAAGAGTGGTATCGAGGATGCCGACATCGTAAGTGATTCTGTCGTTTTTCAGGCACACAAAGATGGGTTCAACTTGATAGCTAGTGGGGATATAAGTTCCACCGAATTGACACTAGAAAGGGGTAATGATGGTCTTTTGGATTTGAATGCCACTGGTCTTGTTATGGCCAGATATCCCCTAGATTACCTTAAGAAGATTATAAAAGCATCCAAGCTCGCGGATCAGATAAACTTACGTTGGTCAAAGGATTATCCAATAAGAATCGATTTCGCCTCTGTTGATAAAGTTAGCTTGGGTTTTGTTCTAGCACCAAGAGTTTCAGAAGAGTAAATTTTTAGATTTGTTTTGAAGCGCATTTGCTATAAATTATCATTTCTAATCTTGAACCAGCAGAAGTTTTATATACACAATAATATTTTGGAACAAGTTCCCATATTTCGGAATATTCTGATTCCATGGTAAATTGAGATGGAATTATTATATAATCAAAAAAGTCATTTTTCATTAATTCTTCATAATCTTCTTTTGTGGATTTCCCATCACGATTAAAATCAAAGTAGAAGAAGTTATAAACATAATCGTCTCTCAAATCAGTACCTTTAACAAGATGAATCATGTATGGGTTATCCGCCAAAATTTTACCATCTAATTTTCTGATATCGTCGACAATTGGAATATGAGATGGCATTGCAAAAACATAACCAACTGCCATCCTTAGGTTCAAAATAACAATTAAAAATAAAATAAAAAACTGTATCCTTTTTTTCATATTACTAATAGTTTTTCCTGACAAAACAGAAAGAGGAATCAAACCATAAGGTATGGTATGAGAAATGGAAATGTAATTTAATGTAACTACATGAAAGAAAAGGATGGAGAGGAAAGGAATTATTAACAGATAATTATTTTTGATAAAACTTTTTTTACGGTCTATCAAGTAAAGTAGAAACGGCAATGGTATCGTGGCGAGAAAGCGATTGATTAAAAAAGCTAAATTTGTAGATAAATCAGAAGGAATATGCCCTGAAATAAAAAAATTATAAAGTGCCATTAATATATCAAAATCGTACACAAAAAAAGGCACGACTAAAATAAGTAAACCGACCAGTAAATTTTGTATTTTGAATCCTTTTTTGTAAAGATAGGTAATTATTACGAGTACTGGTAGGACAACAATGAATTTACTCAAAATTGATAAAGCAAAACTCAAGCCGGAATAAAAAGGTTTCTTTTTGTATACAAGGTATAAAGCCAAAATGAAAAAGAAAACTCCAACAGAATCTAATAATGAGTTGGTCGCAAGGAGTATAGTTGTATTGGAGATACCTGCTACTATGAGTGAAATCATTCCTATTTTTTTGTTGAAGAGTATTTTGGTTAGATCGTATATTAGGATTAAAGTTGAGGAAACAAATATCAAAGATACTATCCTAGACAGCATGAATCCACCGATCAGATAGAAGAACCCATAGATTATAGGTACTAAAGGACTTCCGAATACATAACTAAATGGGTTCGAATAATATGGGCTCAAATAATTTAAAGAAAATGGGTTCATCCTTTGTTGTAGAATCATTTTTCCTATGAGTATGTATAAGGATTCATCCAGTTCAAACGGTCTAAGAATTAGGAGTATAATATTGATAACAAGAATTGATACGAATATCATCTTTTCATTAATTTCCATAAATTAGAAATAGCCTACAGAACGATATATCTTTCATGGCTGGGGTTTTTAGACATCTCATAATTGCTTGTATTTTGTCAATGATAATTTTTGTATTATTCCAAGGTCTTATCACAGTTTTTCCATTATTCTTCTTTATTCTAGGTAACGTAATACCAGATATGGTCTTTATCCCTGCCTTTTTAGCGAAATACAAAACATTGAATGCAGAGAAAATAGTGGGAACTAGGGCATGGAAAGTCTTGAGTCGTTGGGATGAAATAGTGATGTTCGCAATTGCTGCTGGGTTCTTATTCACTCTTCCTTCTTTTGAAATGTCATTACTCATGATTGGTGTTGTTATCCATATGTTCATCGACAAGTTCATGATAGAAGAGAATATATGGTGGTAGTTAAGGCAACCCAATCTTTGATAGAACTCTCACATAACTGTCCATTCTTTTAATCTCTTTCTCCAAAGTTTCTATCCCTTTAAGCAGCATTTTTCTTTCTTTCCCTTTTATTTGCTTTAATTGTTCTTTATACTTTTCGAAATCTTGCAAGCTCGTGGAAACATTTTTCGATATCTTAACCAGAATGGCTTTTTTTAATCCATCTAAAAGACTTCCATTTGACTGTAAGTAGAGTTTTCTGTCACCGAACTTTTTCACTCTCTTGACCATACCAACTGTTTCCAGGAAATCGATGCTCAAAGAAACCATTGGAGATGAATAACCAGTCTCTTTTGCTACTTGAGTTAATGCAACGGGTTCTTGATGAACAAGTAAGCACGCTATTATCCTCCCATAAACTTCAGAATAACCAAGACTCTTAGCTATATTTGCAAACGTTGAGAATATCTGTTCCCTTATTTTTTCTGTACCCATGTTTGATATTGTGACAATCAACTATTTAAACTTTTAAAAACTATTAAAAGTTATGCAACTGATCAAAAAAACTAAATCGATTTGCCCTGATTGTTTCTTTGAGGATAAAAAAGTCAATGTTATCGAGGCCTCTATAAATGAGAAAGATAGTAAAATAATTTACGAAAAAACCTGTAAAAAACATGGCAAGTTTGAGGATATTTACTGGGGGGATGCCGAGTCATACAAAAGATTCAATAGATTTCATGTTGATGGTAAGAAACTAAATAACCCGATTACAAAGAGGGATAGAGGTTGTCCCATGGATTGCGGTTTGTGTAGTGAACATTATACCACCACTGTCCTGGCAAACATTGATTTGACTAACAGGTGCAACATGCATTGTCCTGTTTGTTTTGCTAATGCGGCTGAAGCAGGTTACGTGTTTGAACCAAGTTTAGAAGAAATTAGAAAAATGATGGGAGTTCTCAGAGGAGAAAAACCAGCATCAACCCCTGCAGTTCAGTTTGCGGGTGGAGAACCCCTGATAAGAGGGGATATATTTGAAATCACAAGGATGGCAAAAGAATTTGGTTTCACTCAAATACAAGCAGCCACAAACGGTTTGAAACTTGCTGAATCTTTAGATTTCACAAGAAAATTGAAAGAATCTGGTATGAATACTCTTTATTTACAGTTCGATGGAGTTAAACCCGAAACTTACGTAAAAACTAGAGGATTCAATGCATATCCATCAAAACTTAAGGCGATCGAAAACTGTAGAAAGGTTGGTTTAGAAATTGTCTTAGTTCCAACTTTAATCAAAGGAGTTAATGATGATCAAATCGGGAGTATGATCGATTTTTCGGCCAAGAATATCGACATTGTAAGAGGATTGAACGTTCAACCGGTATCTTTCACTGGAAGAATTGATAAAACGAAATTAAGAGAACAGAGGATAACGATACCTGACTTCATGAATCTTGTCGAGGAACAAACTGACGGTGTCATAACTAAAGAAGATTTTTACCCAGTTCCTTGGGCAGTCCCGATGTCCCGTTTATTGACTATTCTAAAGGAATCACCACAAACTGAATTCACATGTCATGCTCATTGTGGTGCCGCCACTTATGTTTTTATCGAAAATGGTAAAATAATCCCAATCACAAGGTTTTTTGATGCGGAAGGATTTTATGAGTTCATGAATGATTTGTTAGAAGAGTATCAAGATACGAAGTTCGAAAAGACAAAAATCAGCTTTAAAATCTTAACGAATATAGGTAAATTCATCGATAACAAAATGAAACCTGAGTGGCTTGATCTAAAAAAACTCATTTTCAATATAGTTATTCATGGTACTAGAGAAGTATTGGATGACTTCCATAGTAAAAATGTCAGGTCTTTGTTGATAGGGTGTATGCATTTTCAAGATCCTTACAACCTGGATACAGACAGAGTTTGCAGGTGTTGTATTCATTATGCTATACCAGATGGTCGTGTAATTCCATTCTGTACTTATAACACCATATGGAGAGAAAAAATAGAAAAAGAATTCTCTGTACCACTTGATGAGTGGAAAGAGAAGAAGAAATCATAAGATATAGTCGAACAATTTACTATCTTATAGAAATTCGGTAAGTTATTTCTGAAACTATATTCCTGTTCATGCAAAATCTTAAAATATCCTCTGGGTAATTATTAAACCCACATGTTGTAGTCAGTGACAAATCTAACTACTATATATTGTATTTTGGTGTTTAAATGCAGTGTCCGTACTGTTCTTCAAGCGAAATAAAGGTTATTGATAAGAGGATTTCTGATGCAAAGAGTAATCGTCGACGAAGAGAATGCCTGAAGTGCGGTAAGAGATTCACAACATACGAACGCGTTGAAATGACAGATTTGATGATTATTAAGAAGGATGGACGTAGGGAAGCATTCGACAGGGATAAAATAAAAAGAGGTATCATAAAGGCATGTGATAAGAGACCCATAAGTATTAAACAGATAGAAAAACTCGTGGATGAAGTTGAAGCTGATGTGAGAAGGCATTACACAGACGAAGTGAATAGTAGAGACGTTGGGGAGGTCATTATCAAAAAACTCAAACCATTGGATGAAGTGGCTTACGTCAGGTTTGCCGCACACTACAAACAATTCACTGATTTTAAAACCTTTGAAAAAGAGTTAAAGAAGTTAAAAATACTTAAAAAAAGGCGCTCTATAACCAAGGTAAAGAAGAGGGACGGGAGAGTAGTTCCTTTCGATCAGAACAGAATTACAGAAGCCATATGGAAAGCAGCCCAGGCTGTTGGTGGCGAGGACAGGGAATTAGCAGAGCTGCTGTCGGATGAAACTGTAGAAATATTGAAAGAGAAGTTCACTCATAAGATTCCTTCTGTTGAAGAGATACAGGATATCGTTGAAAAGGTCTTAGTCGAGAATGGACATGCCAAGACAGCTAAAGCCTACATTCTCTACAGAGAGGAGCATAAAAAAATAAGGGATATGCAACAATTATTGTTGAATGTTGGAGATGTGGTTGACACTTACACGAGCAAAACGGATTGGAGAGTAAAAGAAAATGCCAACATGGGTTTCTCATTCTCTGGTTTAACTTGGCATGTGGCTGGAAGTGTTATGGCTTATTACGCCTTAAACTCTGTGTATTCTAAGGAAATTGCTCAAGCTCACGTCAACGGTGATTTTCATATCCATGATCTGTCTGCTAGTATCGCTGGTTATTGTGCTGGTTGGAGTTTGAGACAATTATTACATGAAGGGTACAATGGCGTGCCTGGCAGAGTTGAATCGCGGCCCCCAAAGCATCTCAGAACGGCATTGGGTCAGATGATGAACTTTCTCGGCACTCTACAGCATGAATGGGCTGGAGCGCAGGCCTTCTCATCTTTTGACACCTACCTTGCTCCGTTCGTGAGGAATGATGGGTTGAACTACAAACAAGTAAAACAAATGCTCCAAGAATTTGTTTACAACTTGAACATTGGGTCGAGATGGGGGTGCCAAACACCTTTCACCAACATAACTCTGGATTGGAGGGTTCCAATAGATCTGAAGAATGATCCTGTTACGATCGGAGGAAAATTACAAGATGATGTTTATGGAGATTATCAAAAAGAAATGGATATCGTCAATAGGGCGTTAATAGACGTGATGATAGAGGGGGACAAGAACGGTAGGGTCTTCACTTTTCCTATCCCAACATATAACATTACTAAAGATTTTGATTGGGATTCTGAGAACTCTAATTTTCTTTTCAAGATGACTGGAAAGTATGGTTTGCCTTATTTCCAGAACTTTATTAACAGTAAACTTAGGCCTGGGGATGTTAGATCCATGTGTTGCCGGTTACAGTTGGACATGACAGAACTTAGGAGGAAGACTGGTGGTTTGTTCGGTTTTGGAGAATCGACAGGTTCTCTTGGAGTAGTAACGATAAACATGCCCAAGATTGGATACCTGTCGAAGAATGAGAGCATGTTCTTTGAGAGGTTGAGCCAGATGATGACTCTGGCCAAAAACTCACTCGAAATGAAGAGAAAAATTATAAACAGTAATTTTGACAAGGGATTGTTACCATACACTCAAAGATATTTGGGTCACTTAAACCATCACTTTTCAACTATAGGATTAGTCGGAATGAACGAGGCTTGTTTGAATTTCTTCGGCCAGAACATAGCGACAAAACAAGGTAAGACGTTTGCTATAAAAGTCCTGGAGTTCATGAGGGATAAATTGGTGGAATTCCAGAACGAGACCGGTCATATATACAATCTTGAAGCAACACCAGCAGAAGGAACTTCTTATCGTCTGGCAAGGATAGACAAGAAGAATTATCGTAATATCATAACAGCTGGTAACGGTACCCCTTATTACACTAATTCTACTCATCTGCCTGTAAATCACACGGGTGATATTTTTGAGGCATTAAAACATCAGGATGATCTTCAAGTACTCTATACAGGGGGAACAGTTCTCCATGGTTTTATCGGTGAGAAGATAGATGGTGGTAATGCTGCTGCTCTTCTCGTAAAGAGAGTTTTTGATAACTTCTGTCTTCCTTATTTCACTATCACTCCCACATTCAGCATATGTCCTGTTCATGGTTATATAAGTGGGGAACATTTTCATTGTCCATTTCCTCACTCTAAAGGACAATTAAAAAACTTTGGAGTTAAGACGGGTGGTTAGATGAAAAAGAAGAATAAAGAAAAGATTGCTGTTCCTTGTGAAGTTTATTCCAGAGTCGTTGGTTATTACAGACCGGTTCAATCATGGAACCAAGGAAAGCAGAAAGAGTTTAAGGACAGAAAGGAATTTGTTGTTAAGTAATAAAAAAATGAAATTAGAAACAATATTTAAATTAATCCAAATTATATTATTCCTGTTGTTAACATGCTTATAAAAGGCTTTCAAAAACTGTCCTTGATAGAATACCCTGGTAAACTATCTGTAGTAATCTGGACTGGCGGTTGCAACTTCAGGTGTCCTTTCTGTTACAACACAGATATAGTCTTGAACTACAAGAATATGCCAACCATATCTGAGAAGGAAATCATAGATTTCATGTTAACGAGAAAAGGTTTACTCGATGCTGTAGCAATAACAGGGGGGGAACCAACCCTTCAAAAAGATCTACCAGAATTCGCAAAGAAGATAAAGAACATGGGTTTCTCGGTAATGCTTGAGACTAATGGCTCCGACCCAAACATGATAAAGAAATTGATAGATCCGAGGTTAGTGGACTACATAGCAATGGACATCAAAGCCCCTTTAGGGAAGTACGAGAGGGCGGCTGGGAAAAAGGTGAACAAAGGGAATATACAGAAGAGCATCGATGCCATCCGTAACTCTGATGTAAATTATGAGTTCAGAACCACGGTAATACCTAGATTTTTCAAGAAGGAGGATGCTATAGCCATAGGTAAATGGTTGAAGGGGTCGAAGCGTTATTATCTCCAACAGTTTGTATCAGGAAACAATATTGATAGGGGTTTCAGAAGAATTAAACCTTATCCGCCCGATAAATTAAAGGAATTCGCTAAAATAATGAAACCCCATTTTGAATCTGTAGGTGTGAGAGGGGTTTAAATTTCACCCTGCACCAGAACTTCCGCCACCACCTCCACCACCACCTCCACCAGAGAATCCTCCTCCAACTGAACTAGATGAACTCAAAGCACTTATAGTTCCGGATAAATTACTCACAAGCGAAGAGAATGATTCTGGAGACATTACTCCTGTTGGAGCTTTTGTCACTCCAACTCCATAATACCATCCTGCTGCAGCAAAAGTTACATGTTGTTCCTCCGCTAACCTTTTCAGATTCTTCAAGAGTTTTACAGCAACACCCAACACGACAGCATAGATGAGATATTCATCCCAAATGTGTATTAAAGTAGCTGGTGCATCTTCCATCGCAGAAAAATCAGTGATGAACCTTTTAAATGCATTCCATTTTTTAATGGCCAAAGTTGCTTCTGGGGTCTTTCTCAATATGGGGATTGAACCGAAGATTAAAAATAGTCCA
>CAYFYJ010000011.1:0-28381 GCA_964347415.1 uncultured archaeon
CCATTCCTTTTGCAGCAATAGGAGAATTGATAATCGATAGAATTGAGTTTACAAGAAAAAAACGTAAAAAATAATTTAGTGGGCCTGAAGGGATTCGAACCCTCGACCTTGTGGTTAGAAGCCACCTGCTCTATCCAAGCTGAGCTACAGGCCCATCATAGATATAAAACATATCATTTTTATAAATTATTAATATCAACATCCATAAAGGTGATTCATTATTGTTGAACCAGATTTCAAAATAATAGAACGAAAATGGAAACAGAAATGGGCAGATGAAAAAATCTTCGAAGGGGACATTGGCGAGAGAGAGAAATTTTTTGTTAACTTTCCCTTTCCTTACGTGGATGGACCATTACATTTAGGCCATACCTTCACTTTAACCAGATTAGATGTTGTGGCCAGATTCAAGAGAATGCAGGGTTTCAACGTTCTATTCCCTTTTGCTTTTCATGCAACAGGTGAACCGATAGTTGGAGCAACTGAAAGACTAAGAAAAGGAGACCCTATCCAGAAAAAAATTCTTGTTGATTCGGGCGTGGCAAAAAAAGATATCGATAAATTCAAGTCCCCAATATTCATAGTCCGATACTGGCAAAAGAGAATAAAGAAAGAAGCAGAAGGTTTGGGTGTGGGAATAGATTGGCGAAGAAGCTTTACAACCATAGACCCGACTTTCAATCGCTTCATAGAATGGCAATACCGTCTCCTGAAAGATAAGGGTTACGTTATTCAAGGAACTCACCCAGTAGTTTGGTGCCCTAATTGTAAAAGCCCTACTGGTGATCATGACAGACTAAGTGGAGAAGGAGAAACTCCTGTCAATTACATAGTATTTAAATTCAAGCTTCCTTCCGGTGAAATATTGCCGATGGGTACTCTAAGACCAGAAACTATCTACGGAGTGACAAACGTATGGGTTAATCCTGATGTTGAATATGTAAAAGCTAAAGTAAAGAATGAGATTTGGATAATCAGTAAGAGTTGTGCAGAAAAATTAAAAAATCAGTTGTACTCTGTTCAAGTTAAAGGTAAGATAAAGGGTAAAGAATTGGTCGGTAAAAAATGCATTAATCCAATTGTAATGAACGAGATATTAATCCTACCAGCGGGTTTTGTCGATCTTGAAAATGCTACTGGGCTAGTGATGTCGGTCCCTTCACATGCACCATACGACTGGATTGGTTTAAAAGATTTGGTTGCAAATGAAAAGTATCTGAAAAAATTCAAAGTTGACGTAAATGAAGTAAAGAAAATAAAGCCCATATCAGTCGTCAAAACTATAGGATTGGGAGAACATCCTGCTGTTGATTTGATTGAACAATTTGGTATCAAAAATCAGAATGAAACTGAAAATTTGGATAAAGCAACTAACATGCTCTATAAGAAAGAATTCCATCAAGGCATTCTAAAAGAAATATGCGGTGATTACCAAGGACAAAAGGTTTCCCAAATTAAAGAAGATTTATCGAAAGATTTCCAGAAAGTGAACGCAGCTGCAAGCATGTGGGAACCTTCTGGAGAAGTAATATGTAGATGTGGGACAAAATGCCATGTCAAAATCCTAGAAAATCAGTGGTTCTTAAAATTCTCTGATGAAGCGTGGAAAGAGAAAGCCAGAATATGCCTGAGAGGGATGAAAATTTATCCTGAAGGGGCCAGAAAGAGTTTCGAAGGTACAATTGAATGGTTACAAGAAAAGGCTTGTGCTAGAAAATCTGGTTTAGGCACGAAATTACCATGGGATAAAGAATGGATTGTCGAGACTCTTAGTGATTCTGTCATCTACATGGCATACTACACAATCGCAAAATATATTAACTCTGAAAAGATTGAGCCAGATCAGTTGAATGACGATGTTTTTAATTTTGTATTCTATGGTTCAGGAGATATCGAAAAAATTTCAGAGGGTACAGGAATAAGTAAAGAAATTTTACAAAAAATGAAAGAAGAATTTAACTATTGGTATGGTTTTGATTTAAGAGGATCTGCTAAAGAGTTGATACCTAACCATTTGACTTTCTGTATTTTCCATCACACTGCTGTTTGGCCTGATGAAAAACGGTGGCCTAAAGCATTCACAGTTAATGGGATGCTCAATATAGAAGGAGAAAAAATGAGTAAGTCTAAGGGCAACTTTATTTTGTTACAAGAAGCTCTAGGCAAATATACGGCAGATGCAACAAGAATAACTTTGATGGATTCGGCTGAAGGTTTGAGTGATGCTAATTGGTCGGAGAGGGATGTAATCGCCTGGAAGAATAAACTCGCGTTGTTCTATAATTTAGTTGATAAGTGCTACGATAAAGGAAAGGTCATGCTTAAACGACCTATCGATACTTGGTTGATATCCAGGATTCAAGAGCATGTCAAAAAGATAACCGGACATCTTGAAAAGACCGAGAACAGATCTGCTTTAACACACTTTCATCAGATGATTAATGATTTACAATGGTACTTAAAGAGAAACGAAGAAAAGAACAAATCGAGTATCAATTATGCTCTAGAAACTATAACAAAGTTTTTGAGTCTTTATTCGCCTTTTATCTCAGAAGAGATCTGGAGTAGAATGGGTAAAAGTAATCTCATTTGTCTTGAGAAGTGGCCCGAGTTCGACGAGAGGAAAATCGATACTGAAATTCTAAAACAAGAAGAAATATTCAGAAAAATCTGTGAAGATATTAAACAAGTGGTAAAACTCTCGAAGAGGAACAAAGATCTTTATCTTTATATGTCGACCGAAAAGGAATTGCTATCACTACAACAATCCACGAGTTTCTTGAAGAAAGAACTCGGCTTTGAAAAAGTAAAAATTTTCTTGGCTAAGGATTCGAAAAAGTACGATCCTGAAGATAAAGCCAAAAGAGCTAAGTTTGGAAAGCCAGGCATTTATATAGAATGAAAATAAATTCGGCAAAATTTATATAAAAACAGAATAAGAAAAAAAGAAAAAAACAATGATTAAAAATTATTAAATTTGTTATCTCTTTTTCTTCTTTTTCTTCCTCTTAGCCAACTAGTCCACCTCCGACGTATAACTTCTGAGATATTTTTAATCTCTTGTATTATTTTTGTAATTTAAAGTTTAAATTCTTTTATTAAAACTTTCAATATTTTTTATTTGGTCAACGGAAAGACAATAAATAGTTCAAAATTTTGATATCTGTGGGTGTATAATTTTGACTCAGAAATTTAAACTAGAAATCCAAAATTATATTTAAGTGATATCTTTGTGGCACAACACAATATTGTTGGTTGACAACGGGAGCAAACATACACCAGATATAATAAATTTCTTAAGAAGTAGAAAGAAGATAATCGTACGTGTTGATCCTTATAAATTCAATTTGAAAAGACTGAAATCAGAGAAGATTGATGGTGTTATTCTAACAGGCGGGAGTAGAAAAATTATCAAAAAGAAGGGAGACTTCAACTTCAGCGTCATAAGGCTGTTTAAGAGAAAACCCATACTAGGAATTTGTTTAGGTCATGAATTCCTCATCGAGTACTATAAAGGCGGTATATACAAGATGAATTTGAGGTCTCAGGGCTATTCTTACATCAATATTAGAAAAAATAATAGACTAATTAAAGGAAAGAAGAAGCTCTACGTCTATAAAGGACATAGCTTCGCTGCTGGAATAATACCTGATTCTTTCGAGCAACTAGCTTGGTCTTCAGATTGTGAGAACGAAATGATTGAGCATAAGACATATCCACATTATGGTGTCCAATTTCATCCAGAGATGAATCCCACTGGACATGAAATACTCGATAATTTCTTGGAGATATGTAGAAAAGCGGCTTAAGTTTTCTTCCATTCCATCTCTATAGCATTATCGCCGTTCTTGTAGTATTTCTTGATCTTTCTTTTATATTTGAAACCGAGACGCTTTAAAAATTTCAAAGCATTAACATTATCTTCTCTAGTTCTAGAAATAAATCTCTTGGATTTTTTTGTGGCCTCTTTGAACAACATTTTGCCAATATTTTTTCCACGATAATCAGGATGGATTACTAAGTTCATCGCTAACTCCCCCTTAACCATGATATAACCGACAACCTTTCTTCCTTCAACTGCGACTAGGATATTCTTTAAATTCTTATTGAAATAATTCAAAGAATGGACGGCCTTCAGAGAAACGTCGTCTATCTCTTTAATCGATCCTATATCTTTCTTTTCTCCCTTTCGTATTATCATCCACGTCCCTAAAAATTATAAAAGAATAGTTTATCTTTTTTTTGCTGAGGTTGATTTTGACCGACTACCTTTGCCTTTTCGAGCTCTTCCTGACCTTTTTCTGCTAAATAATAATTTTATCCTATCCAAAATACTTAGTGATCTGTATCTCCTTCCTGCTAGACGAGCTGCCAATTCTTTAAAAACAATACTGGCAGGAGATCGTGGTTCGTATAAAACAACAGGTATTTTAGTTGCAATGGATTCTGGGATTTTCTCATCTTCAGGTATTTTTGCGATAATTGGAACTTTCATTGTAGCAGCAATTTCATTTTCACTAAACCCATAGGACCTATTACGAGCCCTATTAAGAATGATTCCAAGTACTGGTTTCTTCATTTTTTTCGCTAATTCTATCGATTTCATAGATGTGGTGATGGATGGTAAATCTGGGGTTGTTATAATCAACAATTTATCCACAGCTCTCATAACATCCAAGACCTCCTCACCTAGACCAGGGGCTGAATCTATTAGGATTATTTCATATTGATTAGCCAAGCTCTTAACTTTTCTCCAAAGATGGTTAGTGCTGATTTTTTCTTTAAATGTTAGGGAAGACGGAATAATGTGTAAACCAGTTTCATGTACATATGTTATTTTATCGAGCGATAGATCATTATTCAAGGCATCCTGAAGTGTTATTGGGGGATAAACTAGATCGAGATGTAAATTCAAATTAGCAGTAATTATATTTCCATCCAAAACTAAAATTTTCTTTCCAAACTCATTTACTAGAGCAACCCCAAGATTGGCAACAGTAGTAGTTTTTCCTACCCCACCTTTACCAGAGATTATTCCCAATATTTTTCCTTTCATCCTCTCTTTCTCATACGTTTTTTGATATTTTTCATTATCTCTAGGTTTTTCCTATATACATATATTTTGTAATTTCTCTTATAAAGTATCAGGGTCACCACAATTATTGTCGGTATCGAGACTCCTGCTGTCAGAGATAATATGACACTTGTTTCTATTCCGATTCCTTTCTTTGTGATTGCCCTGAAGATATCAGAACCTGTCCCGACAGTACCATCGTATTTTACTGTCGCATAGAGCACATAATTACCAGGTTCTATATCGAATGGAACATCTAAGCTCCTAGCAATCGAGACCTGCATCTCAACAGCTAGAGTTTCATGTTCACTGACTATAACATTTCCTGCGAGATCTTGGAGCCCATATTCAACATCCACATCCACTCGCCCTGTTCTTTTGACATTGTATATTATTAACTGCACTAGCACTTCTTCACCCGGTAAAACCTCTTTATATTTTTGAGGTATTTCCACATCTATGTCAAACAATGCCTCCATCGACTCAATCTCTACTACGACAGTAATTACTTTTTCGATTCCATCTCCTGTTACTACAACCTCTCCTGGGAAGACACCTGGTTCCTGTTCTTCTGATACAAAGAAGTTCAGTTGAATACTCTTCGCTTTACCCATGCCGAGGTCAAACGTATACTCACTCACACCTCCAGGAAAGACTAGGAAGTCTTCAAGGTTTTTCAAGTTTACAGTCATGGTTAAATCTGTGTCACCCGTATTTGAGATATTTATTAGTCTCTTCTCAATTCCATCGGGTTTTAGCACAACTTTTATGAAATCTTTATCGATCGTGAAGTCTAACCTCTTCGCAACGACTATAGGACCCCCTGTAATTGGTGGTCCGCCGCCTGAAGGTACTGTTGTCGTAGGTACATCACAAGGTTCTGACTGACAAGCATTACTACACCAATAATAACCTACTGATTCGCAGGATGATTGTGTAAGGAACATCCAAGGTGGAAATAGTAATCTGAATCTTAACCAAATCGGAGAAAATATGTTTCTGAATACGCTGGCTACTCTAGATGTGATTAGACTAAGATTAGTAGCTTGACTCACTGTTCTGGGAACTGTACGAATTTTTTGAACAAACTGATTTATAGCAAAATAAACACTAAATATTTTTTCATAAACTTGTGAAGTCATACTGGTAATAAATCCAGTGATGTTCAAACTCTGACTTAATACTCTTGAAATCTCGGTTAACCTCGTCATAACATCTGAAATTACGAACGAGCCTGTCATAGTTCTGCTAGCATAAAATAATCTGCGAATAATATCTGATACCATTATCGTGGTGGATACTATTCTTTCGTAAAACTGTGAAATCCTTCCTCCTATTGCACTAGTAGCTACTAAAATGGATTGGGGTATCGTCCTCGAGATATAAGTTATTCTTGTTATCAGACTAGTCGTACTAAAACTTTGGCTTAATACTCGGGTTATGGATCCCAATCTTGTTATCAGACTAGTCGTACTAAAACTTTGGCTAACAACTCTAGTAAGCAACCTAAACCTATCAACTATCGACATCAAATTAACTGCCTGACCCACTGTTCTGAAGAAAGAAGATAGTCTGGTTGTAATATTTCCTATATTCAAGCTCTGACTCGTTGATCTGAACATAAACGATATTCTTGAAACCATTTGTGATATACTCAAAGCGACATTAACTATTCTCTCATAAGTCTTAAACGTTCTTGATGTTATCTGGGATAATATCGATATACTTTGAGTCAGAGTTCTAAAAACAGAAGTTAACCTAGTTGCAACATTAGTTAGACCTAAATTTTGACTTAAATTTCTTATAGCATCTACTATCCTTCCTGTTAAAATATTCGCGTTAAGAGTTTGAGTCAACAATCGGAATATATTAGCAATTCGTTCGCTCAATGAAGATACAGAAAAGCTTTGTGAAATTAGTTTACTTATTAGCGTGAATTTCCCTGTAACAGCGTTTGTAGTAAAATATTCACTCGTTTGTCTCAGTATTGTTGCTAATCTAGTTATAACTGCATTTGCGGTTAACGATTGTGACAGTTCTCTAAAAATAGTCTTTAGTTTAGTAGCTATCGCATTCATCGATAATGTTTGTGATAAAATTCTAACACTAGAATATATTTTTTTAATTGCATCGTTTATGTTCAATGTCTCACTTAGAATTTTTGGCATAGATTTCACTCTTTCGATTACACTATTCATATTAAAGAATTGTGCAATTTCCTTACTCAAGGAACTGCTTTTTTCTATCATGTTCGTTATTCCGATGGATTGGGTTATAGTCTTTGATAGTGTTCTCAGCATAGATATCACATCGCTTATACCCATTGCTTGAGTTATTGTTCTTGGAATAGAACGTAATCTTGTTATTATTCCATTTATGCCCAATGACTGACTAAATGTCCTAAAACCAGAAGTCAATCTTTCGTTAATAGCTGATATGTTTATGGATAGACCTACAAATCTCCTAGTTAATGCTAGTATGACGTCTGTTGTTATTTTTGTCAGGAGACTTAGTGATTGGGTGATTGTCCGCGAGATATTCTGTAGTGGCTCTATTAAAGTATTAATTTGTAGGGATTGGGCTATCATTCTTGGCAGATTCTTTATTTTTTCAATAACAGTCTGGATTGCCATGCTTTGAGGTAAAGTTTTTAAAAAGGTTTGGATTCTTTCTATAGCAGTGTTCAGAGCGAATGATTGAGTCAATAATTTAAAATTAGAATAAATCTTCCCAATTAAGACACTCATATTAACGGCTTGGGTTATTGCTCTGAGCCTATTGTATATATTTGAAACAACAACATTAACATTTAGCGGTTGGGTTGTGTTTTTGAATATCAGTATCATGCTCTTAATTGCATCAGTTATACCTATGCTCTGACTTAAAGCTCTTAAAAAAGAATGTATCTTTGTTGCTGTCTCGCTTATGCCCAATGACTGACTAAACGTTCTAAAGCCAGAGGTCAATCTTTCGTTAATAGCTGATATGTTTATGGATAGACCTATAAATCTCTTGGCTACTGCTGTTATGATGTCTGTTGTTATTTTTGTCAGGAGACTTAGTGATTGGGTGATTGTCCGCGAGATATTCTGTAGTGGCTCTATTAAAGTATTAATTTGTAAAGATTGGGCTATCGCTCTTGGCAGATTCTTTATTTTTTCAATAACAGTCTGGATTGCCATGCTTTGAGGTAAGAATACGAAGGAGCCTTGTGTTCTTATGTTTGAAGCTATGTAAGCAATAGATAGAGTTTCCATTCTGATAGAATCTGAACTTCTTGGTGCTGAAAGGGATAAGGAAATGCTTTGGCCGATATTCCTATATTCTACTATTCCTGTTATTGCAATGGTAGTATTGGCTTGATAATATTCGGATGCATTATAGTAAAGAGTTGAATTATCAGTGATGTTACACTTCGGATAATAATCTTCTGTAGATAAACCGCTAGTATCCCAATACCAGATGGCATGCCCAGTGGAATTTGTATAATTAACTCCAAGATAACTTGAGCCACTAGCACTCTCGTTATAGAAATAAACATCATATCCAGCTATTGGACCTGAACCAGTAGTATTGGTATCATTGACAAAACAGACTAATTTAACTGTATCTCCTTTACTAACAGATCCACCATCAGGAGAAGTCCAAGTTATGTTAGACCAGCCCCACATTGTGAAGTTTATTATCTGGCCCTGGTTAAGAGTACTGTTATCTTTTCCAGAAGTGTCATTTGCATATATTATCCAACCTATTACTCTTGGCTCACCCGTTTGATTTTGCCAAGTAAAATTAACCGTTATTGGCCCTGTACCGCTGATGTCTCTTGGTGAGCCATAGACTCCTTCTGTATAATTTGTACCTGTACTGTCAGTTTCATTTGTCCAAAGCCAAGCAAAATCTAGATTAGTATCATCCTCCCATACAGTAGATATGTTGACCACATCGCCTCTGTATATTTTATAGCTACTGTTGTCTTGTGCCTGCGACCAAGTTGGTGGTGTTGCGTCTGATGGTGCATAAGTAACACTTATATTAACTAAATCGCTTCTAAATGTTGGGTTTTTGTTACCTGAATCAACTGCTACAATTATTAAGTATCCACTAGAATTTACATAAACATTATTTAGTTCAGAGATATTCGAACCTGTTACGATACCATCCTGTGTTGTTTGCCCATGGCTTCCTATAAGCACCCATGCGGCAGGATCTGTCCAATTCCAAAAATAGAGTTCATTACTTCCTTTGTCACCATAACCCTCCCAATAAAAGTCTATTTTAGATATTGTAGAAACATCTTCATCAATTTTGAACTCAAAAGTATGGGCTGGGTTTATAGCTGCACCACCACCACCAGTTTCTATTCTTTGGTCATTGCTAGCTTCCATGTCGGTGTATTCAGAAGTTGCGAGTTCATAGTCCCTTTGATATGGGCCTACAGGAGGACCATCATTCCCAGCAGAAGTATTAACATGAAAACCCCAAAAATTTGTACCTGCAGCAGTCGAATTGTAGATATGAACACTTGCAAAAACATTTGGAGAAAATAGAATAAGGAAAAATGTAACTGATAAGCAAAGTATAACTAATTTTTTATTCATTTCCTTTCCAACCTCTCACCTTGAATAATTTGGCCATACCAATATCTCTACGAACGACTTTTCTCTCTGCTTCGAGAACGGCTAAATATTTAGAAGAAGTAGAATAATGGATCCTTAGAATTTTAGAAACATCAGTTATCGTTAAACCGCCCTCTTGTTTCTGAAGTAGTTTCAAGATTCTATTTTTTATCAACATTGATTAACAACCTTCGCTACTAATGTTAACTGTTAATAATATATATCGATTCGACCGTTAATAAAACCATTCCAACAGAAAACTAGTGTTTAAAGTTTCTAAAAATCAATATTTTATTATATGCTAGACTGGATTTTAAAGCCATTTGATCGGAATATAAGCTACAAGAGATTGGCTGGTATTTGGTTTTTATTCTTCATAACTGGGATAACATTAACAACATTGTTAACGCCACTGTCTCCTTCATTCATAAAAACAGAAGAACAGATAGTATCTACATTTTGTACGCCGTTAAATATGTTAGAAGTTGGTATAGCGTTTTTCACAGAAACCATGATATTTTTTCTGTTGCCGTACAAACTGAAAGGTAAGAAGGGTGCTATGGTTGGTATAGCTGTGTGGATAGGACTTCATCTGCTCAGCAAGAACATACCAATCGTCTTATACATATCATTAATGGGTTATTTCTACTACCGCTGTTTAGAAATAGGAAGATGGAAGGCCATAATGGTTTTTCACTTCATACCCAATTTTTTGGGAATTTTGAGCTGCCTTTAAATATCAAAATCATAAATAAAATTAGGGGGGTTGGCTTGAGATACAAAAAATTCATCTTCTGGTTAATCATATTCTTTGGCTACATAGCATTTTTACATCTCCTCTCTACCCCAGTTGAGACATCAACAGCAGGAACGGTAAAAGAGGGGTTTAGTGGAGGCCCTTTCGTAGTTCCAGGAATAAGCAATACAGTTAGTGTTCAAATAATTCGAGCACCGAGAGAATACTGGTTTGGCATTATCAAAGCGCCAGCATATGTGCTCGGAATGAACATAGATTCGTTAAATCATTTAGTTATCGATTATGCTATGCCTTTGCTTCTTTTGGTTTTCATTGTATGGGGAGTTATTACGCATTTTAAGGGAGGAAGTAGAGGTTCAGTTTTAGCCGGTTTTGAAGAATTTAAAGGAATGCGGTTTGTTGAAACAATAGAGGAGGGAGAAAATATGAATAAAGGCGTGTTTATGAATAAAAAGGTGTTAAAGGGGTTGGCAAGAGGCTTAGGTATTGGAATTTTGCTCGCTTTCTTTGCTTTTTTACTCGGAGATAGTCCTACCATAGCCGTACTATTGCTAGTACTCTACATGGAAATCAGACTAGGGGAGTAAATATATTTAAGGGAAAAAATACGAAATATAAGATAAGAGAACATGAAAAAATATTTGTTATTAGCATTGGTTTTAGTTTTAGTAGTAGGGGCTTTTCTAGCAAGTCAATTCACAAGCATGGTATCCATACCTGGTGCTATAAATGAAGGACTGGAACATGGTGGTGCGACATGCTATCAAATCATTAGAGCAAATGGTATGACAGAGGATCTAGGCTGCAGACACAACCTTTTCATGGATGATGGTAAAAGGTTTTTGGCGAATCAAACAGGCACAAACCCATCTACAAATAAGATAGATGAGATGTGGTTGGGTAATAGCAATTTCAGTGGGGGTTCTAGTGCGGCAAACTTCGATTCTGGGACAACTGTTTATGGCGATGGTACTTACGGCTTGAATGCATCAAACTGCACGGGCTTCCATTTAGGAAATTGGGCAATCGGAGGAACTGGGGTAGGGAATATAACTGCAAGTTGTTTATGGACTGCTGCTCAAACAGCTACAGTCTGGTCAACTGCACTAAACTGCTCGGATTGTTCAGAAAGCACTGAGTTTTTTGCAGTAAACAATTTCACGACAGTCGCTACGCTCGGAGTAGGCGACCAGTTGAACGTGACTTGGTACGTGTGGAGCTCTTAGAAGTAGCCAATAATTAAAAAACAAGAAAATCAATTCTTGTTTTTTATTCTATTATTTGACTCTGGATTAGAGATAATTTTATTGGCTTTCCTTGTGTTCGCCCCATTTTTCATAAAGTTTCGTCCATTCATCCTCTTCTTTACGTCTATGTGTGAACAGAAACATTATTATCAGTACAGTTACGATTATTACTAAACTTAAAAATTGGTATATCAATGATTCCATTTTGAACATCCCTTCTTCAATCGTCCTCGTTGTTCCTAATACGACAAGGCTCGAAGGTTCCCGAATGGAGGTTTCTTTGGCTGCTGATATAAATTCGATTGTATATTCCCCGGCATGCGCATCCCAAGGGACATCTAGACCAACGATGAACATCCTTGATTTGTTAGGTTCTACCTCATAGATAGTAGAAGGCCATCTATTCAACCACTTTAAAGGAATACCTTTTGTGATAATTTGAAGATCATGGACTGAATCATTCCCTATGTTGTCGACGGTAATACTCAGATCCTTTGATTTTCCTTGCTCAATCTCGATAACAGGAGGGACCCCATCCATCTTTAGCTTGGGCATGTATTCCTCAGGACTGACAAAAAATTGTCCAAAACTTGATGCAACCAATGAATCAAGATATCTAACTTCAGTAGATAGAGTATAGAGACCAGACTTTGTTGGGGCCCTTAAGAATATAGGTCTAGATGATTCTGATTCAGACTCAAGAAACGTGGTATATTGTCCTGACACATCTGTTCCTTGAATCATATAATTGACCACGACATCCATTTCTTTCATCCCCCTGTTGACCACAGTCATAAGTGCTATCACATCCTTACCCGGATAAGGAAAGGTCGTTATTATATCCACTGAGGCATCGAATGGCCCAAACTCACTATTTGGTTTCACATCGATAATCTTAGTATTGTACAATTTGAATTCATAAATATCCCAAACTTCAGCACGAATTTTAAGGGTTTCTAAGGTTTTCGGAACGAATTCTGTTGTACCCATCCAAGTCTCACCGGCTTCTATTTCGATATCAAAATTCTCTCCCAGTCTCACGATACCATTCTTCAAAACATAGAGTTTAACTTTGAACGAGCCGCCAACATCTCCAGTATTTCTAACCCCTATGGTTATTTCAGATTCTTTATCGATAATCGGAGTTTCAGGATGAATGTAGAGTCCTGTAACCTTGGCATTTGGCTCTGCAATTATTCCAGAATAGACCTGAGTTAATGATACAGTGATTAAAACAATCGATAAAATAAATACCAGTGGAATTTTCATAATAAATCCCATATAATTAATTTATGATTTGCTGTAAAATAAATTTAATAGTAGGATAGATCAATAAATTATTCCTCTAGAGCTTCCAAAAACCATTTCGGTATCTTGGCCAACTCTTTCTCGATATAATAACTCACTTTATTAACTCCTTTTTTTGGTCTGTAAACTTCAGCCCTCTCAGCAACATAATCCGCAATCATCCTTGGAATGTTTTTGTTGGTTATATCAGCTATCTTCATACCAGGGCAAATATTAGCCTCTATGACTAAAGGTTTGCCTTTAGGAGTCTCTATTACATCAATACCACATATTTCTGCTCCAATAGCTCTAGCAGATCTAACAGCAATTCTTCCTAACGTACTGTCAACCTTGTATGGGACACCTTTTCCACCAGAAGCAAGATTAGATCGTTTGCCGCCTTTTTTTGCTATTCTTTTCATCGATGCTACAACATTCTTCCCAACCACTATGATTCTTATATCCTCTCCAGGATTCCTAACATATTTTTCGATGAACAATGGTTGGTGCAACACATTCAGAGTATCGATTAATGAGAAAGCATTCTCTTCATCATCGGAAAACATTACTCCTTTCCCACCAGAACCACCTAACAGTTTCATGACGATTGGTGGTTTCAACTCTGAGACAACTCTCTTCGCACTCGGTGGGGACATAGTCAAATAAGTTTCTGGAACAGGAACTTTGGCTCGATTTAAAACTTCTAAAGTCAGATACTTATCATGAGATATTAGAATCGATTCCGGTTTCATCGGAACATAAACGCCGGATTCTACCAAGTATTTAGTTATCAAATAACCAAACGTGGATTTAGATGTGCCGATTCTAGGGACAACGGCATCAAAACCAGTTAAGTCAATCTCTCTGTAATAAATCGGAAACTTACTTTTCTTAACGCCGATTCTAATCCCTTCGGTTGGAACAAATAACACTGACGAGAATCTGTCAGACTCTTTCATGGCCTCAAATATCTTCATCGTTGACGGTGAACGTTTTTTGCTACCTATGACGCATGCTTTCATTCAAATCTCCTAATTTATGTGATTTATGTGATCTAGAGATATCTATAATAAAGTTTGAAAATATTGCATCCCTACCTATAAGTACTTTATACCTTCTAGAACTCCTATCCGAGACGTTTGCTTTAATATTCAGCTTTTTTCCCTTTATCTTCAATTTAATATCGACGAGTGGTCTGAGACTCTTACCATGAACGCTAAAAGTAGTAGTTTTTCCAACAGGATTAACACCAAGCCCTGAGATGATTTGTTTGTTAATGCTCGTTCTCTCAGATCCAGTGTCGAATTTAGCCATAACTTCGATTTCTTTTTTCGGGCCAATGATTTTTACTGGTTCGACCAGACCCACTATGATCTTTCTCATCAATAAGAATTCGGGAATAGTTTATTTAAAAATTATCAAAAAGTTAAATAATAATACTTAAACCCATATTTTAATTGGTTGTATGGCATCGAAGAAGATTCCTAGAGAGCATTTTGTAATCAACATCATAAAGGAAGTAATGAGAAGAAGAGGAGTTGTTCAATCTCAAGAGGATTTGTGTGCTATAGTTCTGGAAACGTTGAGAAAATACGATAAAACTTATGTGCTTTCTCCAAGAAGAACCAAAAACCTCGTTATAAAAATTCCTAATATCGAAATAAAGGCAAAGACTAAACGTATGCCAAGAATGACTAAACTTGAGAAATGTCCTGTATGTAATAAAAAATTCAATAAGATATATGGAAAGAACTTGTTGAACAAAAAAATCCATATTGGTTATGTTTGTGAAAGATGTGGTTATACAACTGATTTGGAAGCTTTTATGCCCATGAAATACGTATTTATTTTGAAAAACAAGAGAAAATAGATTAATGGAGGGGGGTTGAATGGGATTCTTCGAAGAATTCATGGACTTTATGAAGGAACAGAAGATAATTTCAGTGGCATTGGCATTCATTGTTGGTGTGGCAACAGCCGCACTGGTTCAAGCTTTAGTACAAGACATAATAACTCCGATGTACGGTCCTTATCTGGATTTTTTAAACCCTGAGACCGCAATTGAAATAGGGAAATCTAAATTCATGGTCGGACATTTCATAAGGGAAATAGTGAACTGGGTAGTTATTTTACTAGTGGTCTTCATAATAGGTAAGAAAATGGTCAAAAGCTAGTTAATTTTTTTCTTTTTATTTTTTTACCACCTCTATAAGGCAAATCAACCGATGGAATGTATTTTTATCTGGGAATCAATAGAAAAGTTTAATACTCCAAATCTAAAAAAACAGTCTATAGAAAGGTATAAATTGTTATCACTGGAAGATTAAAGTAACGGTAGATGGCTTGACAAGGGTTGTGGGTATAGTTTCCGGGAAAGGGGGTGTTGGTAAAACTACGTTCTCAGTTAATTTAGGTATTGCTCTAAATCGTCTTGGTAAAAAAACCTTACTCATCGATTGTAACATCACTACACCACATTTAGCCTATTATTTGGGGGCTGAAGACTATTTCATAACCTTAAACAATGTCTTCAGGGGGGAAGTTGACGAAAAATTCGCACCTTCGAGCCATAGCGGCGTAGCTTTCATCCCTGCTTCTGAAGAATTAAGAGATATCGTAAAAATTGATTTTGATAGATTAATAAAGCATGTTAATAAAATAGCGGGAAGCAGAGTTTTTGATTTCATTATACTCGATTCGGCTCCAGGCTTAGGTAAAGAAGGTACTTCAGTCTTAAGAGCAGCTGATGAAATATTGTTTGTGACTGATCCCACAATACCAAACATAACTGATATAGTGAGGTGTTATGAATACTTACATATGGTCAGGACTAAGAGGGTAAGCATAGTATTCAACAAGGTTAGAGAAAAACATTTTGAGTTACAGTTCAAGGACGCTGAACACTTTTTCGAAGCCCCTGTTCTTGGTGCGATCCCATTCGATGAATACATAATGGACAGCACCGCTCAAGGCATCCCATTCCTTAACTACATGCCTGATTCTCCCACTGCCAAGGATTTCATCAAAGTGGCAGCTAGCTTGGCAGGGATTCAATACAAAAAAAAATCTTCATCCAAAGTCAAAAATATTTTTGTAAAACTCAAGAAAAAAATTAGAGGATAATGATCATATTTTTAGAACATGCTTCTTCTCAGTCATGTAGAAAGATAATTATAAGTGTTTTACATATTTAGATTAGATAACAAGCCGAGATCGCATAATCCGGTAGTGCGCTAGCCTGGAAAGCTAGTGTCCTTCGGGACGTGTGGGTTCAAATCCCTCTCTCGGCGTAAAAATCAAAGAAGAATCTTGAATATCCTGTTGTGATTAATGACTTGACCACAAATTAAACATATCTTAGTCAAGGTTAAACCATGCGAAAAATCATACATCAAATGACTATTACAAGTCTTACAAACCATAGATGAACACCCAACAATAATTCCAACTTCGATATATTAACTGATTTCGAAAGAGTAATGTTGAGATGAAAACATTAAAATCATAAAATGAATTTCAAGAAATCGATGTTAAGACGTAACAGAATAAAGCTATTTTTTAACCCATCAAAAAATATTTTTATATATGGATTTTCATAAATTATATTCGATAACATGGTTTTACTTGAAGAGATATTCAAAGTGAACGTGATATTTCAAGATTTAGGAACTTTCACAGTATACAAACTCTTACCAGCTCTTCTAATCCTTCTAATAGGTTGGTTGATAGGGAAGATATTCGGAAAGATAGTAAGAAGCATCTTGAAAAAATTAAAGGCTGATAGGTATTTTAAATTCGGACGGGGTTTTGAAGTAAGCAATGTGTTCTCAGTGATAGCAACGTGGGCGATCTATCTTCTTTTCATAATATTGGCAGTTGATTTATTAGAAATAGACATTTTATCAACAATTCTACTCGATATTTTAAGATTCATCCCACTCCTAGTCGAAGGGATAATAATTATTTTAGTGGGTTATCTAGTTGCCAAGTATGTACAAGGACAGATAGTTGCGAGTAAAATGACTTATTCAGAGGTGATTGGGCAAGTAATATTCTTTTTCACTTTAATTATTGCGATAGACTTGTCTCTACATGCGATAGGCCTAGAACCTTTTGTCATCGACGGTATAATATTAATTTTAGTTGGCTCGATCGGTATAGGTGTCGCAATAGCTCTAGGTTTAGGACTTAAGGATACAGTAGCTAAGTTGGCTAAAAAATACATAAAGAAATAATAGTATTTTTCCCTCTGAGTAAAATTTATATTCCAGATTTTCGTATTATTTACTAATGACACAAAAAAAAGTGAAGATATCAAAAGATACTAAGGAAGTAGTTGATACTATAGCAAAGAAGGCTGATAGAGCTGAAAAGGCTGCAGAAAAAATCATGTTCGTCACTAAGATAAAACAATTCGGAATAGCCATTGGCGGGGCATTACTTTTCTTCGGTTTCCTATTCTTTGCATTAATGGGTTTAATCATGATGGGTCAATTTCCAACGATTATCCCTGGAGATTA
Organism: uncultured archaeon; assembly: GCA_964347415.1. Classification (GTDB taxonomy): domain Archaea; phylum Aenigmatarchaeota; class Aenigmatarchaeia; order CG10238-14; family CG10238-14; genus CAYFYJ01. Next base: position 17,502 of record CAYFYJ010000011.1, read on the forward strand.
TAGAATACTCGCTAGTGTTTTATTAGCTTTACTGGCCTCTCTACACGTTTTAGGAGGAATCGCTTTAATTGTCGAATGAAAACATTGCTAACAAATTAAAAATACGCGTGAACACAACCTTTGGCTCGATCCAATTATTCGTGGGACTTATGTTCATCCTATCCGCATATCTATATGCTAACACTGCCTATTTAGCAGAGTTTTTACCATTAGAACCATTCAGAACTTTTATTCCATTCATCTTCGTAGTTTTTGGGTCCGTTCTTACTTTATCTGGGGTCTTTTTGATCGCCTTGGAATCTTAAACACGAATAGAATAGCCACTATAATACATATTGTTGATATTATAAGACAAGCATTGATTACAATTACTTTTGTTAAGGGTTTAACAGAAGGAAAACTTGTTAAAAATGAGTACCATAGACTGAATGATAAAAGCGATACTAATACGTTCATGCCAACAAACGCGATTCTAAATCTATCGACACCTAGAGTATGCAAACAATAAACGAAAAAACCGAGAACTAACCAAATGAAACCCACGAAAACAGCACTTTTCTCAAGAAATGGTAATAGAATCAATGGGAGCACGATTCCTAAAAACGTAAAGAATGTATAAGCCGGCACCTTGAAGGGTCTGGTTAAAAATCTTCTCTTTTCCCTCAATATGAGTAAGGATAAAGCAACCAACGAGAAAGCCAATATAAAACCAAAACCCGATACAAAAGCGACGAATTCAATCACTCTAGTTGCTATGAATAGAATTATCATGACGGCTGAGAACAACAATGCTACATGAGGAACTCTATGTTCCTCATGAATGTTTGAAAATATCTTTGGCATGTAACCGTCACGACTCAGAGCAAACAAATTTCTAGAAGCTGTGGATAAAGCTATGTTCAACGATGATGACGTAGCTAGAATTGCTCCTATTAACAATAGACTGAACACTGCAGGATTTCCTTTAACTAACTCGAATAGAGGTATATCAGATTTAATTAAAACGTCTAAAGGTAAAGAACCGATTGTGACATAAGTTATAAAAATATACAAGAAACTAACAATCACAATCGAAAGGATCAGAGCCCAAGCGACGTGTTTCGGATTTTCTACTTTTTCTGATACAGTTGTTATCGGTTCGAAACCCATGAAACAAACAAAAATCAATGCTGCTGCTATAAAAACTGGAGAAATTCCTCTTTCGAACAACGGTGTAATATAACTTGGTTCAATCTTTGTGAACCCAAAACCGATATACAAGATTAGGATTAATATCAATACTATCGTGATTATCGTCTGAAGTCTCATTGTCTTTCTCTTTACTTTCAAATTGTACGCAACGAACAACATGACTATAAAGGCACCGAACAAGTCTGGGAAAGAAATTGGTAGTATGTAGTTAATATATTCAACAAAACCTATGGCAGATAAAGCAGCAAAGACCATGCTACCAAACCATATCAACCAACCTATATAAAAAGCGATGATTCCACCAAGGGCTTCTTTAACAAATGTATAGCTTCCGCCGAATATCGGTATCGATGATCCCATTTCTGCATAATTGAAAGCGATGAATATGGATATTATGCTGGCGATTACGAATGAGATGATAAGACCAGAACCAGCAATGCTAGTACCCAAACCGAGGAGGACGAAGATACCTGCCCCGACAGTCGATCCTATACCTAACATCAATGTGTCGAGAAATTTAATTTTTTTTTCAACATGAGGTTTTTGTTCTTTGATATAAACCATTCTTAGGTCCCCGTTTCTTTCGCTTTACTCTCCAATCTGTCTATTATGTTGTTAATAACCGTGTTTTGACTCTCAACAACTGATTTGAGTTTTGATATCCTTTGTGCCAATTCTGTTATACTCTTTTGAATCCATTCATTTCCAGTTACCCGTACTGTTTGTACCCCACTTTTAGGAAGTCTAGCCAAATCCTCCTCCAGACTTTTCTTAAAATCTTTCAAGTCTTTTTCTGTGATGAATTTTGTCATTTTAACGCTAACTTCATCGAGCATTTTGGTGATTTCAATCGTCAACTCGTCTAATTTTTCAATTCTCTCTCTTTGGTTCTCGAGTTGACTAACTTTTTCATTCAATTCAGAAAATATGTTTTCAATTTTAGCAACCACTATATCAGCATAATTCTTAACTTCATTTATCCTCGAAATTTTTCTCTCCATTTCATAAGAGATGTCAACCAAGTTCTCGAAACTCTTTATTTTTTTCATCAATCTTCGGACATTCTTACTCTCTTCGGCTAGAGCTCTAAGAAGAGTTTGAATGGTTTCAATCCTGGCTTTGTTTTCGAGAATGTCTGTTTCAGTTTTCTCAAAGATTTTTTTCAATCTTTGTGGTCTTAAATCAGTAACAGTTTCTTTCACGATTTCAAACTCAGATCTTACTTTATCAGAACTTCTCTCCCGTTCCATCATCATTGTTCTTAATTCCCCTATTTCTTCAGCTAAATGTGTTAATCTTTCATTCATGTCATTTCTGGACCTGTCTAATACATCCATCTTCCCGTTTAACTTCTCTAATCTCAAGACAAGATCTGACATTTTCGCTTCTTCTTCTACTTCTTCAACTTTAGTCTTTTCATAAATCTCTTTAGCTGTTCTTCTTTTTGGTATACCTTTCTTTACACCATATCTCTTAATCAAATCTTCCTCCGAAGTCCGTTCCATTGGTTCAACTGTCTCTTCCCCTTCTTCTTTCTCTTCGGATATCTCCTGTTCTTTGGATTCTTTGGACTTCTCTTCTTTTGCTTGTTCGATTATCTCTGTTTCTTCAGTAGTAGGTTCCTTTTCTCTTTCTACTTCTCCTTCAGTAGATTTTGAATCATTTTTCTTTCGAATTAAATTCCAGATTTAAATCATCCTCCTAATACATGTTTTTTTAACGAGTCGATATATATCTTAGCCATCCTGAACCTTCCCTTCTTCAGTTTATCTTGAGCCAACTTGAACTCGGTTTTTAGATCAAAGACATCCTGCCCTGCCTTTTCCATGCTCCCGATTTTGGTTTCAATCTTAGCTAAGATATTTGCATATTCTTTATAAGTCTCAAGATCTCTGTCGGGAATCTTGTGTGGTTCGTGTAGAGTTGGCCTGAAAGCAACAAACCATGGTCTACCTTTATTATATCTTGGGTTCTGTATCATCCCTACACCGACTTCCAATCTTGTGACTCTTTTAGCATAATCCAGTCCATACTTCTTCTCGACTCTTCCTAGATCACCTAAAGATTTTGTGTGTAGTTGAATTTCAGTTAAAACATTACCCTTGATGGCTTCTTTAAAGTCTGATAAAACTTGTGAGGCCATTATCAATCCGATGCCCCATTTTCTGAATTCTCTACATGCCTTTTCTAAGGAAACATATCCGCCCTTACCACCATATTTCTCAAGCAAACGATGGACTTCATCGAATACTACAACCATCCTTAACTTTGTTGATTCTTCCCATCCATGAGCGAATATTGTATCGATTATATTCCTAACAGCGTCATCGTATTGGCCTGGTTTCAGTTTGTTCAACATGAAGACTGTTATTTCTCCAGGATTCATGTATTTGTCAAAGTTTATCTTGACATTTGGATCGGTTACCTCGTATATCATTCCCCTGTAAGGCTTGACATCTCTTTTATCTATACCGAACTCTTTATAGAACTTGAGCAAGTTAGGATCTTTACATGGCCTGACAAATCCAGACCATTGCGCAGTCGGATCAAAAACAACGACAGGTACTTTCTCTCTCAGTAGCTCCTCGACAAAAATCATAGCAGAAACTGATTTTCCCGAACCAGTAGCACCAGCAGTCAATACATGGGTCCTCAATTCCTTCATATTGAAGAAAGATTTTCTATTTGTTTCAGCAATTTTTCCTAACCATATTTTACCTATTGGAAGTTTATCGAAATCTAGTGGGAAAATATATCTTGCTTTCGAAAGTTTCCAAACTATGTAACGTTTTCTCACAAAATATACGACAATCGGTATGGTTATGATTACAATAATGATGAGCGCCTGATTTATACGGTCTGTTGTCCAGAAAGATTCTGTAATTTCAAAATCATCATATGAGGAAGCAGTTTTACTATCATATTTTACAGTAACATTAAACAAGTATCTACCTGCTGGTATACCTAATCCAGATAGAGGAATTCTTTTATCCAGTGTTTTCGATTGTGTGATTTCTAGTTCTTCATTATCTTCGTAGAAAACTTCTTGAGTCTCAGGGTTTACTATGGAATAAGTTAGGTTTAGATTCAACCTCTTATATAGACCTTGATTGTACAACATCACACGGAATCTAGCTGTTTCGTTTATACCTACAATTTTGTTCATGGATTGGACTATTATATCCAGAATAGTGGCTCCTTTTATCGAAACCGTCAGTGTGACTGGTAGGGTTATCGTTTTCCCATCTCCTATAACATAGATATCACCAGTATATGTCCCAGTATCGGTGTTGCTGGGTATAGTAACATATATTTTATTGATCTCTTCCTCGTTGGCATCAATTTCCATAGAATCTTTTTCAAAACTAATAAATTCAGCGATAGAACCAGTCACAGAAAATGATGCATTGATCGAATAATCAACATTGTTCGTAACCCATAGTGCAAAGATTTCTTCTGTCCCTGGATTTAGTTGAGGTTCGGTTAGATTGGTTCTCACACTGAACAATGTCTCTGGTGGGCCACAATCTTTTGGACAATTCTGCGAGTTTTCTCCTGATTCACAGATATCATTTCCACAAACAGTTCTTCTTTCGCCTCCGCCTCCTCCACCTCCGCCGCCGTCTCCGCCATCGTCTCCCGTAGGACATTCCCCACAATCATTTGGACAGTAATAAACTTCACCACAACTCTCACCCGCATGACAATAACCATCCCCGCATTCAGCAGCCTCGATAGCAGCATAAACAGATAGAGACGTTACGTTGAGGGAAACAGTATCGGAATCTAAATCAGGAATCCCAGCGGGATCATCCCAGCCCGAACAGGTTGTATTCAGATAAGACCAACTCGGACATCTAGATATTCTAATGGATGGTTCATATCCGATTGACTCTGCAGGAGAAGAATAGTCCATGGTAAGAGTTATTCTATCACTGACTAAAATAGAATTTATGTCAAAAGCAGCAAGTCTAGTTATATATCTTGCTGGTCTTATCCAGGTTACAGATATATTTGTGAAGTTCAATGGGTTCGTAATATTTGTGATCTCTGTCGTATTGAACTGTTGTTCTGCTGTGGCAGTTGTATTGAAATTGTAGAATAAAATCGTATGATTGAATATATCCACTTCTAAGTCATAAAGTCTCTTGTATACTGTAATATTATAGTAACCATATGAAGAATTGGTGTTGACCCGATGGATTAAAGAATTAGTGCCGTTCCTGTAAAAGTTCAACTGTGCTGTAACATTGGTATTTCCATTCCAGTTAGTTATATTTCCAGTCAGTATTAGCGGTAAATAAACTTCAAACCAACTTGAATCTTGGTTTTCATTGCCAGATGTATCGTTTGCAAATATTGTAAAATCATAATCTCCTAAGTCAGTGAAGTTCTCAGAATATGTCCAAGTCAAAGAAGAGATGTTTGTCATTAGATTCATAGAATTTGTTCCATTTGGGTGAGTGATTATAACCCATACTTTATCCACACCCCAAACATCCTCAACATCTGCTTCAATAATAACGTTTTCTCTGTATTGTTCAACTGAATTCGCATTGATTCTTGAGAATGTGGGAGGTAACCAGTCTTCTGGACCTTTAACTGTCACTGATATATTGTTTTCAGTAACAGAAGCATTGAAGTAAAGAGTTGAGTTATCTGAGATATTACATCTTATAGTATGATTACCTTCAGGAACTGTGGAGTTAGAGCTAATATTCCATTCAACTTTTGCATAACCAGAAGTATTCGTGGTGACTCTGTCAAGAAGATTATCGTTGTCCCAAAAACTAATTGGATAGTTATATTGCCCCCAACTAGATGTATTGCTAGTGACTTCGCATGCAATATCAACTATACCAGAAGATTCATTCCTCCAAAGAACATCATCTGCATCAGGATTTATGACTTCAACGTCAGCAAAACCAAATATGTAAACTGAAACGTTTTTCTCATTAGAATTATACAAATTCCCAGTAGCATTAGCGATAATAATTTGTGGATAACGAGGGGTACATGTCGGATCAAGATTCCAAGTAGTATTCATTCCCTGACTCACGACTCCTGATGGATTAGGACAGAGGTCAGGATGAACGAATGGATATAGACTATACCAAGAAACATTGTGGGAATAACTATCCTGAGTTAGACATTCATCCGTTACAGTTGAATTCAAAATTACAGTCTGTCTTTCATACAATACTAAATTGTCCACAGGAAGAATGATTGTTACGTTCAATGTTCCTTTCAAGATTACGTTTGTACTACTCTCATTGTTCGTTATTGTATAATAACCCGAACCACCTTCAGTCAATGTTACGTTGATTTGATGATTACCTAAAGGAGTGCTGCAATCAGTATTCCAGGTATGACTACAATAGCCTGTATTGTTTGTAGTTGAACTTGCTACTGGTAGATTGTCTATGTACCATGTACAATTATAACCACTCTCAGCGACATCATACCCATTTTCATCTACTAATTTGGCCGTTAGAATTGAACTTTCATTTCTAGTGAAATTTTGACCCATTATCGTTAAGTTGATGTTCAATTCACCGTAAATATTAACAGTGGCGTTTGTTGAGTTACTGTCGTTATAATATGAATCTTGGTAGACACCAGCCTTCCACCATTGTTGTTTTGCATCATAAGATTCATCAGGATCAAAAGTGAATTTACAAAATCCAGAAGAATTGGTTGTAATAGAATTTACAAAGACGAAATTGGTCTCATCTTCTGTAACCCATAAACTACAGTTCACTCCACCAGTAACATTTTCAGGCGGACTTAAATCTATATCTGTAACAACAACCGTAAAATCGGCAGAATCTGATCCTGTTCTGGTAACATTTGCACCATCTCCCTCAATTACTGTAATATATGTTCTATGTTTCAAGATGTCAAACTGTTTGACATCAGGTCCTCCTATCAAAACAGTAGTATTCTCATAAGGATGTAAAATCTCAGTTCCATTAAAATCTCGAAATTCATATGAGTAATAGTTCTTTCCGATCCATGAACTAGTTGAAGTTACATTGAAGATTAAAGTTTCGCTTTCACTCGTATTAGTTGTTGTATTCTGGGAAGCAACTTTTTCCCAAATATCAGAATTAACATGATAAACCCATAGATTAACTGTAACATTATCTCCTTCATAATCGGTCACATTAACAGAAAAACTAAAGTTATTACCCCAGATGTCAGATGGTGGTTGAACTACAAAATTATTTAGTTCGGGTAGAGAATTTATTGATCCATTGACTGTGTATACGGTGGTTGATGTGTGGGGTTGCTTTACTGTGAAAAAATCAGCAACATCGTTTCCATCAGAATCTGGTCCTTTACAGACAAAAAAATCATCTGTAATAATCGTTATCCTATAATAATTTGGACAATCTGACGAAGTAGTTAATTCATAATCATTGCCTTCCCAATAAACAAGCAATCCCTCGTTAGACCTAACTTCCGAACCAATAGTTATGTTTGCTGTGACGTTGTAGAAGATAGCTGGATTTGTCGATGTTTCATTCCATATTGTGTAATTCTTCAACCATTCTCCATTGGTCGTTACTGAATCATATTCTTTACCCCAAACAGGCATGTCTCCAGACATAGTATCATCCCAAAGAAGAGTGGGAGATGGTAAAGTTCCTATTCTATCGATGGTTAAAACATCTGTACCTAGATCACAGATATTTGCTGCTACCGAATATCGTTTACCAGCAAAGTCGCATACTGTTACGCTAGGATTTACCTCGACATATCTTATCTCTATATCATTAGGAGGATTGGCATAGTAAGATATGTTTATTGATTGATTACCAATGGTTTCATTAACAACTGTATTATTCGTTCTCGACCAAGCATTTACGGACTGGGAAGAAATTGCTTCTGATGCTGAGTAATTGTAAGTTATGTTTATGGATGTTACGTTTAAATCCCCGCCACTATCAGAATGGAAAACGAAAGGAACATCACAAACCTGTAAGGGGCAACCACTAAGATAACTTTCAATTTCTGAATTAATACTCGGGCCTGAAATGTTCACAGGCTCTCTTAATTTTGAGGATGAATGTTGCCAATCATTACTGCCATCTTCTCCAAGATCAAGATATACATTCGTTGGATAATACTCGAAATTCAAAATATAAACGTATGTGTCCCTTGAACCGGCTACAACCTCATTACCTGGGTCAGGAGTAATATCGCCAACATCAACGCCTTGAACGGTATTGTCTGTACCATATCTTAGAATCAATTCTCCATTAGAGTTCAATATATAAACCCTTCTGTCTTTAGATCCGATAACAACCTCATCCCCTTCATCAGCAGTAACATTACCAATCGCTACAGATACCACATGCCAGCCGGTTTCGTAATTCCATAATTCATTATTATCTGCATCTAACAGGTATACTCGATTATTATCTGTTGCTACTGCTATTTCTCTACCAGGAATGGATGTATTTACATCACCAATAGCCACATCGAATATATTAGCAGCATCCCCAAAATAACGGCCCCAGATAAGATTACCAGATGAGTTTATTAAATAAACTGAATGATTACTATCTCCAGCTACAACCTCATTTCCTCCAATGATAGAATTTACATCTCCAATGGCAACACAATGTACATTACCAGTAGTAGAATAAGACCATATCTCATTGAGTTCATTATCCAATAAATAAACTTTTTCATCTTGATAGGCAGCTGCTATTTCATTGTACTCATCAACAGTTACATTCCCGATAGCCACATCATTAAAAACATTTGTCCTTGTATACTTCTGTATTTCAGAGCCATCGGATGCCCTAAGTATGTAAATATTATAATCATCTGTTGCAGCTGCTATTTCATTACCTGTGACAGATGAATTGATCTCCCCTATTGCCACACCATTGACACCCTTATTTTCAAGGATATTGTCCGGCCACAAATTATCGCCAGTAGAATTCAGTAAATCAATACCATTATATGTACCAACTGCTATTTCATTCTCAGGTGTTGAAGTAATCGCGTTTCCGATTGCTATACTATAAACTTCCTCTGTTGCAAAGGCTTGAGTTGGAGTGCTCTCACCTTTTAAAGTAATGTTTGAATATAAAATCGTAGAATTTTTAGGAATACTAACCCAGATTGTTTTATTTTCATTGCTAGTGTATTGTAATATTTGATAACTAGTACTATCATTGAATTGAGTTTCCTCAAACATGAAAATTGGGTTTGCTGGATCTAAAATGAAACTCAATTGATTCGCTGAATAACCCAGACTAAAGAATACAGCTAACATTAAGAAAATCACGGTAATTACGAAGAGTTTAATTTTTTCAGGATGGAACTTCATAATCCACCTCTTCAAATTCTTTATTAAACTTCGCCAGAATACTCCTCAAGTAATGTAGAGTTGCGGAACCAACTCTTCTCCTGTAAATAATCCCAGAACCCTTCAACTCAAAAATATACTTTATGATGGTTTGTCTGCTGACACCTATCTTGTCTGACAAGGCCTGAAGCGTTAATCCCTCTGGATGAGTTTCTAAAATTTTGATTATCTCTTGCTTTACATTTTTTCCATTAATAATAATCACTAGTGATAACTACTAATGATAATAATTATCGTATACGAGAATTTAAAACTTACGTTTCTGGATTTATCCTCTTCCTCACTTCTTCCAGGATCCTAGACCTTTGTCTTCTTCTTTTATACCTGTAATAAAACACTGAGAATATTACTATTAACACTATTATTATCACTATACCAGGCCAAAAGATTAGACCAACCATTATGAACTTTCTTATCTTTTCTATTGGGTCACATACCTCCTCATAGTTCTTTTCTTCAAGGTATGCTTGAGCCCGAATAAACTGTTCCTCTGGTTCATAGAAGGGTGGTATTATTATCTTTGATGTGTTAGATGCCAACAATTCCATTTCTACGCTTATATCAACCCTTGCAATCACTTTCTGCTCTAATGGTATGGCATATTCAAACCAATTTATTGCTTGAGCATAATTCTTTTTTTCATATTCTTCCAAACCTCTCCCAAAAGCAAGCTGAGCATCCTCATGCATAATCTTCATAAAAGTAACATCCAAACAGTCCTCGACTAAGAGGGATTGAGTTGCCTCTTTCAAGAGTTTTTGATATTCAATCAACATTAAATTCGCTATTTCTTCTATATTTGCACCGATGACCAGAGTCAAGTTTTCACTGTTGCTTTCTATGCTATCAGTAGCTTTCACTTTCAATCGATAAATCCCTGTTTTGGTATAACTGGGTACGTTTATCATAACCAAATATCCTTGTATTCTTTTTTCGGGAATAGTCATGATCGATGGGATGGTTTCAATCCAATCTGATGAAATACCTTCGATTGAGATCTTAACATCTTTAACTGCTGTGTTACCTGTGTTTTCTACTGTTGCTACAAAACTTGTTCTGTTTCCGGTTGTAACTGAAATTAAGTTAGTTGAAAGATTCAGTATTAATTGTTTTTTGGTTGGTGGGCCACCCGATGGAACCCATCCGTCACCTCCATCTCCGTCTTCTTCTTCAGGTGGTTCCGGACAAGGAATTACTTTAAAAGTATCAGATGACTCTGTCCAATTCCCATCAGATTGTAGAATTGCTAGGAATGTATGATAATCTAATTCAGCATCAGAAGGAACTTTTAGTATTGGTATCC
>CAYFYJ010000012.1:0-33864 GCA_964347415.1 uncultured archaeon
TAGAATCCCCACCACAAACAACGTTTACACTGCTCTGGACATATACTATGCCTCAGTGTCTAATAGAGAGAAAAACGATTTTTATTCATTCATAGCATCTATTTTATTATTAATACAACAAAATAATCAGATAGATTTTTGTTCTAAATTACGAACAATCCCATGGACATGTCTCAGGTGTTTCTGAACCATCACATCTACCATTACAGTTACATAACCTGCCATCTCGTACACATTCAGGTGGTATAGTTGTGGTGATTGTTGTCGTAGATGTTGTGGTTGTAGTAGTGGTGGTAGTTGTTGTCGTTACTGCATCCCAGAGACTATCTATCTCGGTCCAAATGTCTGTTATATCACTCAGTATATCGACTATCTGTCCTTGTATCACTCCTATCGAAGCCTGGATTGATGCTATGCTGTCTTGAACTGTACTCATCGTGGATTCGAGTGCTGATGTTCTGCTTTCTAATTGTTCCACTCTTTCTTCCAAAGCTGTGTAATTATATGGTGTTATAGTTGTTGTTAATGATGATGACGTTTCCTCGGCTCCTAACATTGTGATGTTGTTTATCCCATTATAGTACTGGTCTCTGAAATAATCTGCATCTCTGCTAACGTTCGATATTCTTAACTCATCCATAGTTATGTTCGAATATGTTTGACCCGTATCATGTCCTATTCTAATTATTTCGGTGTTCAAAGCGTCAGCAGTATTTGTATCAACACAATTCTCATCAAGGGTTCCATTTACAAAAACCATCATTTGGTCTGTCCCTGCATCCTTTGTTACAGCAATGTAATACCATTTGTTAAGATCAATTCCCGTATTACCATTACAAGTGACATACTGGTCGCCCTGAAGAAGGAACTGAATCCTTCTAGGAGGAGTGGGTAAAACCCAAACTGACCACCCTTTCGCTGCTGCATCGTCTCTTTTACTTATTAAAGAAACTACATATGGATCATCCCAAGAATGAATTTTAACCCAGAATTCAACAGTAAAGGTATCTGATACTGCACCCAAATTAAGACTTGAAGAATGCGGTATATAAATCAAACTAACGTTTAAAGTGGATATATTTAGATATGTTGTGTTTGTAGTCAATCCACCGCAACCGAATTTACCTGATGATGTGAACGACCCATCACTCATATCTCCATCATTATTATGGACAGTAGAATCTTCAAAAGTTGAACCTGAACATTCTCCAAAATGCCATACACCCACGTAGTATGAATCCCAAACTGAAGTTGGGGAATTACCAATTCCCGATGCCTCGTCCTCCCAGTACTTTTGATCAGTTTCGTTTGCTATAGCAATTGCTCCAGAACTACAGCCAGAATCTTCACAATAGACATAACTGTTGTTCCCTATGTAAGACCAGATTATACTATCAGATATACCAAAAGTATCGTTGACCGAAAGGGGATATTCCTTAGTTGAACCTGAGATTATAGGATAGCGGTAATCATAAGAGAGGTCCCACCAAGTTGTTGTTAATATTGTAGTTGTTACTGGTGTTGTTGTGATGGTGCTGGTAGTGGTTGTTGTAGTCGTAGTTGGTCCTGGGGTGTAATTTGTTAAAGGCAAGTAGTCTATGTTATCGTTGCTCAATCCATAAGGGTAGTCACAGAATCCATCAATATCTGCATCTGTACACGTATCAGAATAGCCTGTGGTCGATGGGTTTGTCCAGTAGTTGCCACCTATGTATGAACCGCCGATAATATTTGTTCCAGGAGTTCTAGTAGTGTTCCAATAGTTTGGAAAGATAGTTCCAGCAAACCGATAATTTTGTGAGTTACTGAACAAGTTGTTGTAGATAGTACTGTTTGAGCAATCGAATAAATTAATTCCAGTCCAATGATGACCAGTAACTATATTGTCAGATACAAGGTTGTTTGAGGATGTTAATATGTCAATTCCAGCCCAGAAATTATTATTAACAATATTATTCGATATTTGGTTGTTTGTGGAGTCTTTAATACTAATTCCTGATGGAAGTATGAATGAATCATTATTAACAACGTTATTGTGAGTTATATTGTTGTTTGATGAACGAGTCAGATTAATTCCATAATTGTTATTAAAAACATCATTTTGCGTTATTAGATTGTTGTTAGAATCATTTAATTTAACACCATAAGGGGTATTATGAATAATTTCATTAGATTTGATTGTGTTTTCATGGGAAAACGAAAGATTAAAACCATAATAATTATTTTTTACCTCATTAGATGTAAAAATATTCTTGTCAGAAGAATAATGTAAAAAGAAACCAGCCGTATTGTTGTTGACTATATTGGATATGATTGTGTTGTTGGTAGATCCTATTAAATAAATTCCGCCAGAGGCACCCTCTACTGTGTTACTTACTAATTCATTTTGTGTTGAAAAGAGTAAAATTATGCCAAAGTAAAAGTCTTTGACAATGCAATTTTTTATTTTGATATTTTGGTGAAGTGATACTTCAATCCCCCTACAAGGATAAGAATACGCAGAGCCTGTATCAGTTATAGTATGATAATTGCAATCTAAAACAATATTATCCGCACCAATATACAAACCATGACAACTACAATTAAGGTCAGTATCTAATGTTGTATTCGCATAGATAGTTTCACCACAACTTACTGCATAAACACTCGATAATGACAGAACAAAGAAGATTAATGTTAATAATAATAACTTTCTCACGCCCTCCCCCATATCAATAATGCAATAATAGAAATAAATCGTTTTATTTCTCTACGGAATAGAAGTACTAAACAAAAAAAGAACGGCAGTGCTTAACATCATGCCCATTTTTATCTATTAATAGAAATCTTGTCCGCTGAAGCTCCTGAAGATTATTCCGATGACGATTGCTGCTGCGATTACCAGTCCTATCGTTGGCATCCAAGATGATAGTTCTCGAACACCTTCAGTTGTATTGTTGACTGCATACTGTGCAACTCTTCCTGTTGAAAGATCACCACTGATAGTGTCGAGGATTTGTGCTCCGACGCCTAATGTGATACCTATGACCACGAAGGCTATTGCTACACTCGCAACACTTGTAATTCCAACCATTTTATCCTTTCCTTCCTAGGAGGATTCTTACAATGGTTGGATTACAAGCTTGCCTCGAGTGCGGTGTTAAGCAATTGTTTATACAAAGAGGTCGCTAATAAAAGAGATTGCCGAGAAAATATTATTTTAAAGTTTCTCTCTTGAATAATCTAGATTATTTGAAAAGTTTAGTATTTAGAAAGTCTTTTCAATAGGATAATATCGTCTTTTATAATAGAAGCACAAATCTTTTCCATCTCTTTTATAGCCAGCTCTCTCCCCTTTTTACTCATATTATAATTATTCTCAGGGGGGTATTAAATAGTTTACTGTGAAAAAAATCTTTCTATTAGATAGAAAAGGAAAAAAATCAAGCTGCTTTGGATAATTCAGCCAACATATCAATAAATTGTTTTGTCTGTTTAGTTAATTTTTTCTCCATAGGAATTGCACGGTGTTCGATCCATTTACAAATCTTTTCGTACGATACCTTACCACGAGCTATCTTTATCAAGAACTTAGTTGCTTCTTCATATTCTATTTGAAGGTCAAACCCCCCTAGTATCAATATCATTTTACATATTACAAAAGATGTTCTTTTATTGCCATTAGTGAATGGATGCTTTCTAGCAATTTCATATAATGTTCTTGCAGCCCAAACCTTGTGATATGATCTCGAGAACCTACGTTCTTTATTAGCAAAGGTTAGGCCTCTGTATAGGCCATATGCAAGGTTACCCACATTAATACTACCGCTTGCACCACCTGATACCTCGATAACGTCTTGGTTTAGTTTTATAACGAATTCTTGATATGTTTCTAATTCTTCTTTTACAACAACTCTATGTCGTCGACGTTTCATTATTTAATTTAATAGGATTTAATTATTTGAAGGTTTCTTACCAACTTCTCTAATCTCTATGTTCCCTCTCTCATTAAAAATTAAGAGCAATTCCTGACCCTTCTTCCATTGCTTTGCCTTGACGAGTGTTATAGGAACAGTTATCATATACTGAGTCTTCTTTTCTTTTCCGAACACTCTTTTTTGAAGTTTTACCATACGTATAATTGGATACATAAATTATATCTACTTGATTGTTAATATTTTGATTAAGAAGAATTATTCTTCACAGACCCCGAGCAAAAACATATATTTTCTCTACGATTTAATTAACATACTTCAAGTGAATCAAGTGTCAGAATGAAAAAAGAATCTTGTGGGGTGTTCGGAACAGTTTGTCAAGATGAAACTCTGACTCCCAAACTCATATACAATGGACTAGTATCGCTACAGCATAGGGGGCAGGAAGCAAGTGGGATTGCCGTCTTAAATGATTCAGGTATTAAAATAAAGAAATTCATGGGACTGGTTGGAAATAGTATACCTAGAAGTTTCTTAACTAAAGCTAAAGGAAGAATCGGTGTAGGTCATGTACGTTATACTACTGTCGGACATTCTGTGTTGAAGGATGCACAACCGTTCAAACTAAAATACCCTAAACGTGGCTTAGCTCTTGGTCACAACGGTAATATCGTTAACTACATGGATCTAAAAAAAGAGTTAACTCAAAACGGTAGAGTTCTTGGAGGAGGTTGTGACGCAGAAATAATAGTTAATGTTTTGGCTGAAGAATTGATAAAATCAAAGGATTATGAGGATGCAGTCTTGGGTGTAATGGAAAGGATTGAAGGTGCGTATTCTGTGATTTCATTTACTGGAAACGGGGATTTAATCGTTTTCCGGGACCCTAATGCTTTTAGACCTTTATGCCATGGAAGAAGCGATGGAGCAAGAGTTTTCGCTTCTGAGAGCGTAGCACTAGAGACCAATAACGTCGAATTAAGTTCAGATGTCAAGGCAGGGGAAATGATAATCGCTAATCCTGATGGTAAGTTTGAAAGAAAACAAATCTTTTCATCAAAGAACGTTTCACACTGTATGTTTGAGTATGTTTATTTCAGTCGACCCGATAGTATTCTCGATGGGAAAAGCGTTTATGACGTGAGAGTCAGATTAGGTAGGAATTTGGCAAAAACTTATGCTGCAGATGCTGATGTGATCATTCCTGTACCAGATACTTCCAGACCAGCAGCTAAAGGTATTTCACAGGAAACAGGTATACCTGTTGCTGAGGGATTGATAAAAAACCGTTATATCGGTAGGACCTTCATAATGCCGACCCAGACTATGAGAGATAATGCAGTAACAGTCAAACTTAACCCTATTAAGTCTGTTCTAAAAGATAAGAAAGTTATTATAGTCGATGATAGTATTGTTCGAGGTACAACATCAAAGAAAATTATCAGACTCGTCAAAAGTGCTGGTCCAAAGAGAGTGGATGTTTGGATAACTTGTCCTCCGATAATATCACCGTGTTTTTATGGTATTGATATAGCCACACACGGGGAATTGATAGCGGCTAACAACAAAGTTTCAGAAATTGAAAAAATAATTGGTGCGGATAAATTATGTTATCAGACCATAGACGGTCTTGTTGATTCTATTGGTCTTGATAAATGTAAACTCTGCATGGCATGTTTAACCGGTCATTATCCCACAACCATGGCACAGAAGATTGCTGATAAGATGAAAAAACAGACATCGTTTAAAAGAATAAGGTATTGGGAAAGAGAATTATAAGTGAGTTTATGGAGAAAGTCGACATATTAGTCGTTAGTTATGGGGCCAGAGCAGCCTCGATAATCGATGCGTTCAAGAGAAGTAATAATTATGATGCTCAAATATACGTCGTTGATAAACAGAGGAATCCTTTTAACGTTAAAAACGCCAAGGAGCACGTTGTCATTCCTGACTTGAACATCAGAGCGATTTGTGATTTTGCCAAAATGCATAAAGATGATTTGGATTTTGGAATCGTTGGACCAGAAGGTCCGATTGTTGCTGGTATCAGGGATTTAATAGAGAAAGAAACTGGGGTTCCAATACTATGCCCGACAAAGAAATTTGCATTGGAGGGAAGTAAAATAGCACAAAGAAAATTAATAGAAGATTGTTATCCCGATGCTAACCCAAGATTCAAGATATTCGATCCAAAGAAATATTCGAGTAATACTGAAGTAAAAAAAGATTTATGGACTTGGTTGGATGAGATGAAAAATCAAGTTGCTATCAAGCCAGACAAACCCGCTGTTGGTAAGGGTGTAGGTGTCTGGGGAGATCATTTCAATACCAGAGAAGAGTTGTTCAATCATTTCATGACGATATTCGAAAAAGACCATGTGATAGTTGAAGAAAAGATAGAGAGTGAAGAGTTCAGCTTACAATTTTTTTCTGATGGAGAACATCTTATTCCTACCCCTGCAGTCAGAGATTATAAAAGAGCTTTTGATGGTGACAAAGGTCCAAATACAGGAGGTATGGGGTCTTACAAAGATATCCATGAAATCCTACCATTCATGCACCGGAAAGATTGGGAGGAAGCAGTAACAATCGGTAACAAAATATTCAGAAAATTGAAAGGAGAAACAAGCAATCCTGAATTGCGTGGTGTGCCGATGTACATGGCTTACACTATAGCCAAAGACGGTTTAAAGGTTTTTGAAATTAACAGCAGGCCTGGAATGCCTGAAATACAAAATTTAATGCCTATTCTTGAGGATGATTTCGTTGATGTGTGCTTTAATATTCTACATGGTAATTTAACTGATCTACATTTCGAAGCCCAGGCGACAGTCGTGACTTATAAAGTACCACCGACTTATGGAGAAAAGATCAAAGAATATACTGGTGACAAGAGAGTTGATTTGACTGTTGTCAACAAAATGACTGAGAGACTTGAGACTAGAATGAGAGTTTACCCTTGTTCTATGGAGTTGAGGAATGGCGATACTTTTGCTTTAAGATCTAGAACAGTTTGTGTTGTTGGAATTGGAGATGATATCCCTGGAGCTAGAAAAATATCTCTTCAAGGTATTGATGCAATAACAGGAGGGAATCTCTGGTCCAGAACTGATATAGCTTCAGAAGAACACATTAAAAGAAGCATTGCACATGTAGAAAAATTGAGAACTATAAGTTGATTGATAGAAATCCATAAATCTCTCAGATGTTAAATTTTCAAGGTTGGGGTGTTACAATGACTGATTGGTGGATTAATTTTGTTGAAAAGCAGGATTCTGATGTTGCTGAAGCTATCAAAAATGAATTGAAAAGAAAAAGATTCGGATTGGAAATGATACCTTCTGAGAATTTTGTTTCTACTGCTGTTTTTCAGGCTTTAGGCAGTGTAATGACCGATAAGTATTCCGAAGGATACCCACATAAAAGATACTATGGTGGTAATGAGTTCATTGATGTGGTTGAAGACATAGCGATAGAACGTGCCAAAAAATTGTTCGGAGTACCACATGCCAACGTTCAACCTTATTCTGGAAGTCCTGCTAATCAGGCCGTATACATTGCTATCTGTAAACCTGGCGATGCTATAATGGGTCAAAGCCTGCCAGATGGCGGACATCTAACACATGGATGGAAAGTTAATTTTTCCGGGATGTTCTTCAACAGCGTTCAGTATCATGTCAAGTCTGATGGTTACATTGATTTTGATGAGGTTAGAAGATTGGCCAAAGAACATAGGCCAAAACTCATATGGTGTGGTGCAACTGCCTATGCAAGGGAATTCCCTTTCGAAGAATTTGCTGAGATTGCTAATGAAGTTGATGCTTACTTCGCTGCTGATATCGCTCACATAGCTGGATTGGTAATTGCAGGTGTCCATAAGAGTCCTGTTCCTCATGCGCATGTTGTCACGACTACTACTCACAAAACTTTGCGTGGCCCAAGAGGAGCTATAATAATGGTTACTAAGAAAGGATTGGATAAAGACCCTGAACTCGCTAAGAAAATAGATAAAACAATCTTTCCTGGTCTACAGGGTGGGCCACATGATCATCAAACAGCAGCAATTGCTGTGGCTCTGGGCGAGGCCATGAAACCAGAATTTAAAGAATATGGGAAACAGATTGTTAAGAATGCGAAAGCTTTGGCCAAGAGATTGATGGAAAAGGGAATAAAACTCGTTTCTAATGGAACAGACAATCATTTGCTGTTGATAGATTTAACTCCGTTTGGCAAAGGAAGAGGGTTATTCGTTCAAGATTCATTAGACCTGGCCGGAATTACTGTTAATAAGAATACAATTCCTGCTGAACCTTCCTCTCCGTTCTATCCAAGTGGTATCCGTTTAGGAACACCTGCTTTAACTACAAGGGGGATGAAAGAAAAAGAAATGGAGTTGATTGGGGATTGGATCGTTGAAATCATCAATGAAGTTAAAAATTATGAGATGCCTGATGACAAGGAAGCAAGAAAAGAGGCTATAGAAAAGTTCAAGAAAGAGATTGAACAGAATGAAAAAATAAAAAGGATCAAACAAGAAATAGTAGAATTGTGTAAAAGATTTCCTTTGTACCCTGATTTGTAAATCCTATTTAACGTTAGTAACAACAAAATCAAAAATAATGTAGTCGCCTATTTCTGATGAAGATTTAGGAATAATCTAATCCCGTTAAATTATATTCATTTATCATAAGACCGACAGAACGAAAGAAAAAAGTTTATAAAGATTGATTAGTAAGATGAATATGTGTCAGAGTTTACTCCAATCTTCTCATTTATTGGACTCTCATTATTTACTTATATAATAGCAGACTTTTTAATGGAAATATTTCTAAAAAATATAAGAAACGTAGGAAGACCCACACGTAAATTCAATTTTGTGGCACTTGTTTTTTCTTTACTTGTAAACCAATTTACAAATAACTGGTTACAAGCGAATATCTCTACTTTTATCATAAACAATCAATTAAACCCAGATATAGCTTATCTAGCGTTGATTGGAATATGTTATTATGCAGCAAAAAGTCGTAGGATATTATAGGTATAGTATGATAGACATAGAACAAAATTTAAAAAATGTTAAAGAAAGAATTACAAAATCGGCGTTAAGAGTATACAGACACCCTGAAAACATAAAATTAATTGCCGTAACCAAGACTTTTCCTGTTGATACTATCAAGAAGGCAATCGACTTAGGTATTAATTCGATAGGAGAAACAAAAGTCCAAGAAGCAAAGAAGAAATTTGAAGAAATAGGAAGGAAAGTTGAATGGCACATGGTTGGTCATCTACAGAGTAATAAAACAAAAGATGCTGTCAAAATCTTTGATGTCATTCACTCGATCGACAGGATGAAAATCGCCAAGAAACTCAGTGATGAATGTCTTGGATTGAACAAAAAGATGCCAGTCTTAGTCGAAGTAAACCTAACTGAGGATAAGTTTGGAGTTAAACCGGAAGAGATAGTTGAATTCGTTAACGAGATTAAAAAACTAGAAGGGATTGAAATCGAAGGATTGATGACCATAGCTCCCCTTGTTGAACCAGAAGAGACAAGACCTCATTTTAGAAAGTTGAAAGAATTAGCTTTAAAATGTAAATTAAAAGAATTATCTATGGGAATGAGTAATGATTTTCAGGTTGCGATAGAAGAAGGAGCAACTATGATAAGGATTGGTACTGCCATATTCGGGGAAAGAAAATGATAATCGACGGGGAAAAAATTGCTGGAGAAATTAGACAAAGTTTGAAAGAACGAGTTAAAAGACTAAAGAACATACAGCCAACATTAGCCATAGTTTTAGTCGGAGAGAGACAAGATTGCAAGATTTACGCAGATAGCAAACAAAAAGCATGTGAAGAATTAGGAATTACATCCAAGTTACATACTTTTCCTGAGAATGTTGAACAAGAAAAATTAATCAATCTCATTGAAGATCTAAGTAATGATGATTCAGTTCATGGGATTATCGTTGAGATGCCCTTACCAAGTCATCTAAATGAAAAATTGGTTCTGAGAGCAATTTCGCCTGTGAAAGACGTTGACGGTCTGAACCCAATAACCGTCGGTAATATATTAATCGGTAATGAATTTCTAGCTCCTGCTACACCAAAAGGTATAATAAGGATTCTAGAGAAGATGAACATTCATGTAGAAGGAAAAGAAGTAGTGATAATAAACAACAGTAATGTGGTCGGTAAGCCTTTGGCTTTAATGTTAACGAACAGGTTCGCGACTGTCACGATTTGTCATGTTAAAACAAAAGATTTGAAAGCACATACGTTAAAGGCTGATATTCTGATTACTGCTGTGGGAAAACCAAATTTAATTAAGAAGGATATGATCAAGAGAGATGCTGTAGTTATAGATACCGGGATTGTACGGGTGAATGATAAGATTGTGGGAGATGTTGATTTTGACAATGTTAAAGACGTAGCTTCTCATATAACTCCTGTACCTGGTGGGGTTGGACCAATGACCGTTGCAATGGTTTTGGAGAATATTCTGATAGCTGCAGAAAATACAATTATTTAATTTTAAACTCATCGTATAGATTTATGAATCAAAAACTGCTATTCGATCCAAAACAAAAAAGATCGATGCGTGTAGCCTGTTTTATGTCTGGTTCTGGAACTAACGTAAGGAAAATAATCGAACACCAAACCAATCTAGAGAGAGAAATGGGTAGAGCACCTTATGAGGTTGTACTGATATTCACTGATAATCCAGAAAAAAGCAATGCTAGGATTATTGCTGAGGAATATGAGATTCCTTTGGAGTTCAACGATATCAAAAAATTTTATGAAGGGAAGAGTATTAAAAATATGAAAACTAGGGAAGAGTTCGATGAAAAAACTCTAGGTCTAATTGCACCTTATAAACCGGATATCATTGCACTGGGGGGTTATGCGTGGTGGATGACAAAACCAATTTTATCTACTTACATAGTTGTCAATGTTCATCCTGCAGATCTATCTGCTAAAGAAAAGACTGGTAAAAGAAAGTATATTGGTTTACATCATGTACCTCCAATGAAAGCTATTCTAGCCGGGGAGAAAAATCTACATTCGAGCACTCATATATGTACAGAAAAAAAAGATGGTGGACCGATTCTAGTCATTTCTAAACCATTACAATTAGAATTACCATATGGAATAACTCTGGAAGACCTGAAAAGACCTGAGAACAAACAATTTTTGATAAAATTGTGCAAAGAACATCAAGATAAATTGAAGAGGATTGGGGACTGGCAGATATTTCCTTTGACTCTTCAATGGGTTGCTGAGGGTAGGTTTGCGATTGATTATAGAATGAATGCGTACTTTGATGGGACATTAATTAAAGATGGATATAGACTGTAACCGCTTCAAACTTAAATTTTTTCTCAACCAATTATTTTAGGTTGGGGTCTTTTAATGCTGAAACGTGCATTGATTTCTGTTTATGATAAGACGGGTGTTGTCGAGTTTACCAGAGAACTCAACGAATTGGGCATCGAAATCATAGCATCAGGCGGGACAGCCAAACTATTGCAAAAAAATGGAATACCAGTTAAACCTGTTTCTGATGTGACCAAATCCCCAGAAATGCTGAATGGGAGAATTAAAACACAACATCCCTCGATCCTTGCCGGTATCTTAGCTTTGCGTGAAAAAGAAGAACACTTGAAAGAACTTGAAGAACATGGTATAAAACCGATAGATATAGTCGTTTTCAATTTCTATCCTTTTGAGGAAATTATCAAGAAGGAGAAACCCGACTTGAAAGAAGTCTTAGAGAATATAGACATCGGTGGTCCTTCAACTATAAGAGCGGCAGCAAAGAATTTTGAGAATGTAGTCGTTATCGTCAATCCTGAGAGATACAATCAAGTTATAGAAGAAATGAAAAAGACCGGGGATGTGAGCAAAGAAACTCGCTCTATGCTATCAGTAGAGGCCTTTAAACGGACAGCAAAGTATGATTGGGCTATTCAAAATTTTTTAGAAAAAAGATTGAATTATTTTACAAGTTTCCCTAAGACAATAAACTTGGAATACAAGAAGATAATGGATTTGAGATATGGGGAAAACCCGCATCAAAAAGCAGCTTTATACAAGTACATGGACACGAATGAAACTACTGTTATCAATTCTGAACAATTATCCGGTAAAAAATTATCATGGACCAACATCTTGGATTTGTATAGTGCTCTAGAACTGGTTAAAGAATTCGAAGAACCGACTGTCACGATCATAAAACATACTAGTCCTTGTGGTGCAGCATGCGGTTCAACATTATTCGATGCTTTTGAGAAGGCTTATGCATCTGATCCCATCTCTGCTTATGGCGGGGTTGTTGGGATCAATAGAAAAGTTGATCTTGATACTGCCAAGAGAATGGCACCTGCACATTTCGATTGTATAATTGCTCCGGATTTTGATGAAACTTCTATAGAACATCTGAAACAAAGAAAAGCATTGAGGTTATTGAAGACTGGAACGTTTTCTGAAGTGAAGAGAAACCATGTAGACATGGCAAAGGTGGCTGGGGGTTTGATGATCCAAGAACATAATATTCTTGGAGTTAATGATTTGAAAGTCGTCACTGAGGTTAAACCAACACCCGAACAAATAGATTCTTTATTGTTTGCGTGGAAAGTTGTGAAGTATGTTAAATCCAATGGGATAGTGTTAGCGAAGAAAAAGAGAACTGTTGGAATAGGTTTAGGACAGACAAGCAGGGTTGAGGCCGTGAAAACTGCTATTTACAAATCAAAAGGAGAAGCAAAGGGAAGTGTTATGGCATCAGATGGTTTCTTCCCGTTCCGAGATTCGATTGATAAGGCGGCGGAAGCAGGTATAACCGCGATAATTCAACCTGGCGGTTCTAAAAGAGACCCAGAAGTCATAGCTGCTTCGAACGAACACAAGATATCTATGGTATTTACTGGAATAAGATGTTTCAGGCATTAATTTTTCTTGATTTTTTCTGAATAAACACTTGAGAATAAACATTCATTCGGTGGAAAAGAAGTAGAAGTTTTAGAAGGTTGATCAGTTAATTCAATCTGTGTATTTCTAATCAAAACAGCCGGTATTTGTTCGTTAGTCTCACCCATGACCACTACAGCAGCTGAAGCCAAACCATCAGCAACGGCTCTTTGAGTTATTCTCGTCGTCTTACCGAATAAATCTGGTTTTCCTCTCTCATCTATGACAGCATCGAAACCAGAAGTGGCAAGAGCAAAACCAGTAGTACCAGTCCTTAAAGGACTGCAATGCGAATCGGATATTATCACACCGATATTAACGTTTAACCTTTTTTTGAATTCTTTTCTGATATTGTCTGCAGAAAGAGAAGGATTCTTAGGCCAGAGTATGGCATGATCTTCTGGGGCATTGGAATGATCCACACCAGCATTTGCAATAAACATGTTATTTTTCATCGTGAGTATGGCATGTTTAACCCCGCCAAATATTTTATCCGCCTCTTTTAAGACCAATTCTACGAAACCAGGCTCCAGGTCATATTTTTTTGCCAATAATTCAGCTTTTTCGGATGGTTTTACTTCTTTGTAGTTGACGATTCTCCCTTCTGATTTCGCCACAACTTTTGAAGAGATGACTAATATATCCCCATTTTTTGGCTCGAGTTTCTTTTTTTGCATCGAAAATATCAATATCTCGATTAAATTATCGTTCGCCTGAATTATTGGAGTTTTTATGGGGAACAATTGCATAATAAAACCTACATGTGAATTAACGAAATAAACATTTATCTATTTTAATGTTCAAACTAACCCCTATGGATGAAACTAAAGGCAGACTATTTTCAGGAGCTGGATTTGGATTTTTTCACACAATGCTGATGGCATTCTCCATTATAGTCCCAGCGTTCTATTTTTCCTCGCTCGATATCACGATCGTGACTTATGGCTTTCTCTTGACGATAGGTGATTTCTTCTCTTTCTTGTTGAAACCTTACCTCGGTCATCTGACAGATAAATACGGGGAGAGAAGGTTTTTACTGGCTTGCACATTTCTATTCTTTATCTCGCTCTTTTTAATCGGTTTTACTGATTTTTTGCCCGCGATAGTGTCTCTAAAGATAATCTCTGCTGTAGCCAGTGCGCTTCTCTATGTGTTAATCATAATTTATGGTCTTAGAAACGTAAACAAAAACCCGGATAAAAAAGTTGGGACATTTGGAGCGATAAAAGAAAGTGGCTGGATACTCGGGCTGTTGATACCAGGATTGGTAATGGACACGTTCGGAATAAGCACAGCTTTCTATCTCATATTCATAACGGGTATTGTTTGGATTTATTTCATGTACAAATTGACAAAAAAATATAGATACAGACCTAAAATTAAAATCAAAGCATCCTTTGCCTTTATTCAAAAAATCCCACTTTTAATTGTTCTTAAGACTATGGATTTGGCTGTTTTCACTGCATTCCTGTTCTTCTTCACTAGATATGCTCTTCAATCCTTGGGACTGAGTCCCAGTATAGTCTCGATAGTAGTGGTTGCAGAAGTTGTATTTTTTGCCCTAACTCAATATCTTGTCGGAAGGATTTCTAACAAATCAAAAAGGAAATACTGGGTTCCTGCTTGTATAATTTGTCATTTAATTGGGATTATGATTATGTTGAATGCTTTGAGTTTGCCGTACTACTTCTTAGCGGCTATTTTGTTCGGTGCGGCAGGAGGATTCATAGACGTTTGGTTGTTCTCCAAGATTAGTGAATCGGTTAAAAAATATGACAAAGGCTTAGTCTATGGAACTTTTGGATGGAGTTATGATTTTGCTACGATAGTAGGTGGACAGATACCTGTTATCTTTGTCATGTTTGGTCTAAATCAGTTTGCTTCCATGTTCGTGTTTCCTTGTTTGATGATAATTGCTTATTTGTTGAGTAAGAAAAAACAGTAAATCTATTTTAATTTCTTCATTCTATTACTACATAAGTGATATCATGGTTTGGTTAGTTGAAGTTGGTTATAGGGATAAAGTTACTGATCCTGTCGGTTTTTTGATCAAAAAAGAAATTGAAGATTTAGGGATAAAGGGAGTGGAAGAAGTAAGATCTTTCAGTACTTACGGTATTACAGGGGAAGTTTCAGAAGGAGAGTTAGAAAGAATAGGCCAGGAACTTCTCCATGATAATCAAACACAACACTTTGGTTTACACAGGAAGGTCATAGATAAAACTTTGAGTAATCTGGAATCACCAAAAGGCTGGTTAGTAGAAATAACCCTTAAAGCGGGAGTAACAGATGCTGTAGGCATGAGTACTTTAAATGCTATAGAAATCTTAGGAGTCGAAGGTATCAGAAACGTCAGAACTGGCGAGAAATATCTAATCCTTGGCGATATATCAAAAGAAACTATAGACAAAATCTGTCGAGCAGTTCTATTAAACCCACTGATTCAAGATTACAGCTACCATAAAATTGGTGACTGAATGCCTGTTAATGAAATTGAGATTCTTGGGAAGACGGACGAGGCTTTGTTGAAGATTAGTAAAGACTATCTTCTGGCTTTGAACTTGGAAGAGATGAAAAAGATTCAGGATTATTTTTCTAAGAAAGGAAGGAATCCGACTGATGCTGAACTGGAAACTATTGCACAAACTTGGTCTGAACATTGCGTTCATAAGACTTTCAAGGGTATTATAAAAACTCCTGATTTAGAAATAGATGGATTGCTGAAAACGTTCATAAGCAAAGCGACAAAAGAATTGAACATGCCATGGTGTAAAGTTGTTTTCAAGGATAATGCCGGTATAGTTGAGTTTGACGATAATTACGATATTGCTATGAAAGTTGAAACCCATAATCATCCAACTGCTCTAGATCCTTATGGTGGAGCAGGAACGGGTTCTGGTGGCGTTTTCAGGGATATTATGGGGGTTGGAGCGAAACCGATTTTATCTACAGACATTTTATTCTTTGGACCGATAGACCAGCCTCGAGATAAATTACCCAAAGGTGTGATGCACCCAAAGAGATTGATGAAAGGTGCTGTTGCCGGGATTAGGGACTATGGTAACAAGATGGGTATTCCTACAGCAAATGGTGGGATAGGTTTTGATGAAGGTTATATCGGTAATCCGTTAGTTTATGCTGGTTGTGTTGGTATAATCCCTAAAGGTAAATATATCAAGAGTCCTCAACCTGGAGATGTAATTCTGTTGGTTGGTGGAAAAACTGGTAGAGATGGAATCCATGGAGTGACGTTTGCTTCTTTGGAGTTGAGCACTGAATCAGAAAAAACTTCTAGCGGAGCAGTTCAAATCGGCAACCCAATTGAAGAAAAGAGAGCCTTAGATGCTATCTTGAGAGCCAGAGATGCCGAAAATGGGCCATTATACTCTGCGATAACGGATTGTGGTGGTGGAGGATTATCATCAGCAGCTGGAGAAATGGGAAAAGATATCGGAATTATAGTTGATTTAGAAAAAGTTCCTTTAAAATATGCTGGACTTGAACCATGGGAAATCTGGGTTTCTGAAGCACAAGAGAGAATGCTTTTGGCTATCCCAAAAAAGAACTTAGAAAAAATATTGAAAATATTCGAGAATGAAAACTCTCAGGCCACTGTTATCGGTGAATTTACTGGAGATAAGAAATTAATTCTAAAATACGATGGAGAAGTTATTGCTGATTTGGATATGGATTTTGTTCATGAGGGTATTCCTAGAGTCATTAGAAAAGCTGAATGGGAAAAACTTAATTACCCTGAACCTGATTTTCCAGATAAAGACAATCTGACCGAAGATTTGAAAAAAATTTTAAGATCGCCTAATGTTGCTAGTAAAGAATGGGTTATTAGACAATATGATCATGAAGTTCAAGCAAAGACCACTATAAAACCTTTACAAGGAATAAATTGTGACGGCCCGGGAGACGCCTGCGTTCTTAAGCCACTTTCTGACAGTTGGCGCGGTATTGTTGTGTCGAATGGTGTTAACCCAAATTACTCTATTGATCCTTATAACATGACTTTATCTGCAATAGATGAAGCCATTAGAAACAATATTTGCTGCGGCGGAAGAAGAATAGCGATATTGGATAATTTCAGTTGGGATGATCCAGAAAGAGAAGATAGTTTAGGTCGATTAGTCGAGGCATGTAGGGGATGTTACGATGGTGCTATGGCTTTTAAAACACCGTTCATTTCTGGAAAGGATAGTCTTTTCAATGAATACATCATTGAAGGGGGAAAGAGAATAGCGATTCCCTCAACTTTACTGGTATCTGCAATCGGAATAATTCCTGATATCAGAAAGGCTGTGACTATGGATTTGAAAGAAGTTGGTAATCCAATTTACATTATCGGAGAAACAAAGGATGAACTCGCTGGTTCGCATTATTACATGATTCATGATTTCAAGGGTAATACTATCCCGACTGTTGACTTGAAGAAAGCTAAGAAATCTTTTGATGCTCTGATAGAAGCGATGGATGAAAGATTGGTTAAAGCGTGTCATGATTGTTCTGAGGGTGGGATTGCTATTACTGCGACCGAGATGGCTTTTGCTGGAGAATTAGGAATGAAGATAGATTTAAAGAAAGTTCCTACTGACTTGAAGAGGAATGATAAGATATTGTTCTCTGAATCAAACAGTCGATTCTTAGTCGAAATTGATAAAAATAAACAAGAAGAATTTGAGAAAATCATGGAAGGAAATGTTTTTGCAAGAATTGGAGAAGTTAGTGCTGATAAGAAACTTGTTGTTATTGGATTGAATGATAAACCAGTTGTTGAAGAAGATGTTAACGAATTGAAGAAAGTTTGGAAAGGCACGTTTGGTTGGTGATATTATGATAACTGCAATTATTTTTGATGTAGGGGAAGTATATCTTAAAGGTTTTTTAGGAGTAGAATCTCATTTTAAACCAATACCAGGAACTAAACCCAGTGAAATTTATCCCAAACTTTTAGGAAAAGAACTTGATTCTCTTTTTCGAGGGAAAATCACTGAAGAAGAATATTGGTCAAAAATCATTAAAAAGAATAATTGGAAAACTGATGTCGAGTCACTCAAAAAAGCAGCGAGAGAAAACTTTGAAGAAATTGAAGGTATGAGAGAAATAATTGAAAAGTTGAAAGAAAGAGGTTTTAAGCTTGGATTGCTTTCTGTTCATGCCAAAGAATGGATTGATTATTGTGAGAAAAAATTCGATTATCATAAATTATTTCATTCTACATTATATTCTTTTGAAGTCGGATTAAGAAAACCAGAAAAAAGAATATATGAGTTGCTTCTTAAGAAATTGGGTTTAAAACCTGAAGAATGTATTTTCATAGATGATAAGCTAAAAAATCTTGTTGCTGCTGAAGAATTGGACATGAAAACTATACATTTTAAAAATGCTAGTCAACTTGAAAATGAATTAAGAAAGGTGGGAGTATTATGATAAAAGCAGTTACATTTGACTTAGATGGCGTTTACTTCAAAGGAAAGATGGAATTTATCATAAATGTCTCCAAAAGATTTAACATTGACAAAGAGTCATTCTACCGATTTTTCACGAATAGCGAATTTTATATGAGGTATAAGCGAGGGGAGATTTCTAAGGATGAATTTTGGAATGAAGTTATTGAAAAATTTCATATTAACTCTACAACAGAAGAATTGCTCAAAATACTCAAAGAAGGTTATGTTACTTATCCAAAAACAGTTGAACTGGTAAGAAAATTGAAAAAAAATGGTATCAAGACGATAGTTTGTTCTAACAATTTTAAAGAAAGGATCGACATTCTTCAAGAAAAATTTGATTTTTTAAAAGATTTTGATTTTGTGATTTTTTCACATGAACATGGTATGCTCAAACCAGTTTTGTTCAAGAAAGTTATAGAAATATCAGGGCTTAAACCTGAAGAAATTGTTATTGTTGATGATAGTAAAAGAAGTATTGAAAGTGCGGAAAGGGATGGTTTTAGAACGATTTATTGTGAAAATCCAGATAAGATTAAAACTCAATTAAAGCAATTAGGGGTGTTATTATGATAAAGGCAGTAATCTTTGACATGGATGGTGTGGTTGTCAAAACTGGTTCAATACACCATATTGGTGAAAAAACGGTCCTCAAAGAAATCGGAATTAACCTAACATTGCAAGAAATCGAAACTTATGCTGGTGTTGCTGCAGAAGTGTATTTTAAGGACATCCTTAAGAAACGTAACAAGTCTGCTAACATCAAAGAACTCGTTGAAAAAAAGTATAAAATTGTGTATGATATTTTGGAAGATGGTATTCCTGTTATTCCTGGAGCATTAGAATTGATCCGATCATTAAAGAAAAATAATATAAAAGTTGCATTGGCATCTGGGTCTCCCAGAAAATTTGTAGATTTTATCGTATCAAAACTAAACCTAAAAGAAGTTTTTGATGCGACCATTAGTTTAAATGAAATAACCAATAGTAAACCAGATCCTGAAATATTTCTGCTAGCGGCTAAGAAAATGAACATGGGTCCGAAAGACTCCTTAGTTATCGAAGATGCTCATTTTGGTGTTCTAGCCGCTAAAAAGGCGGGAATGAAATGTATAGGTTTTATTAACAAAGATAGTGGGGACCAAGATTTATCTAAAGCTGATCTAATCGTTGATGATTTTAATGAATTGAGTGTAGATAAAATTCAAAATTTGTGATATCATGGAAGTTAAAACAATCGTATTAAGGGTTGATGGAACAAACTGCGACGAAGAGACAGTGATAGCCTTTCAGAAGGCAGGATCAACAGTAGATTTAGTTCACATGAACGAATTGAAAAGAAAAGAAAAATCATTGGAAGATTATCAAATCTTGTGCATTCCTGGAGGGTTCGCTTACGGCGACGATATAGCAGCAGGAAAGATATTCGCCATCTTACTCAAGTACATGTTGAGTCAAGACGTTAAGAAGTTTATTGAACAAGGAAAATTAGTCTTTGGTATTTGTAACGGTTTTCAAGTCCTAGCTAAGACTGGGTTATTGCCTGGGTCAAATGGAATGAAACAAGAAACCACTCTCGCTTCCAATGACTGTGGATACTTTCAAGATAGATGGATTTACATGAAACACGAGAATAAGGGAAAATGTGTCTTCACTAAGGGGATAAAAGAAATCATTTATATTCCTGTTAACCATGGTGAGGGAAAGTTTGTTGCTGATAGAAATGTTATCCGACGACTTGAAGAGAACGATCAGATTGTTTTCAAGTACATCGATCCCGACGGTAATTATGCTGGTTTTCCTTGGAATCCTAACGGTTCGATAGATAACATAGCTGGTATCTGTAATCCAGAAGGGAATGTGTTTGGTTTGATGCCGCATCCTGAGAAGTTTATCCATAAGTGGATGCATCCCTATTGGACTAGGAATAATTTATCAGAAGAGGGAGATGGGTTTAGGATTTTTAGGAACGCAGTTGAATTTGCTAAGAAGTTATGATCTACCGTATCTAATCTTCAAAAAGTAGAGATTGTTTAAGTCACATAAGTAGCAATTGGATTTTTTCCTGCTTTAATCTCTTCGAGTTCTTTTAATGCATGACCGAGAGTGATGGGACTATGAACTCTATTTTCTCTATAACATTCTCCACTCGCGCATTCTACTAAAAAAACTATCTCATAAAAAGGAACTACACCGACTGGAAGACCTACTTGATCAAAAGAACCGATATTGCCTCCTGGTGGAAGATGATGGACTCCTAAATGTGGTATTGTATCATATTTCTTTTTATCTATTCTTTCAGAAGGAGTAAACGTACCATTACAACCACATTTTTGGCATGTAAAATATCGTTTTTTTGAAAGGAGATAAGACCCCCCTCCATAAACAGCATTAAGACGTTCGAATAATTTCTTCCCTTTTAATAAAAATATCAAATCCGCTTCTGATAATTCACTCATATCTGTCATAAGATTCTTAAAGATTTAAATAACGCAGTAACTAATTTCATGAAAAAAGGACTTGTTCTACTACATTAGACATAATATCATAATCCTGTTCATGAACTTCCCTAGTTTCTTCCACTATTGGCTTGCCTATGGGCAGCTTATTTTGAGGACCAATAAACTTTATTTGCCCACCCATTACATAAAAATCCCCCATACCTGTTTTTTTAAGTTGTTGAAACCTTTCTTTAATTTCTTCAGAAT
The DNA here is from genome assembly GCA_964347415.1 of uncultured archaeon. GTDB lineage: Archaea > Aenigmatarchaeota > Aenigmatarchaeia > CG10238-14 > CG10238-14 > CAYFYJ01. Next base: position 21,049 of record CAYFYJ010000012.1, read on the forward strand.
TCACATTTTTTGGTACTGGAGAGATTTTTTTCCTATCGAATTTCTTGGGATATAAAAAAACACTTGTTTCCACCACATCAACTGGCTCAAAATCAACAACTCTATACGTTGCCAAAAGCAATTTGTACAACTCGTTTGTTTGCTCTATTAACATCTGTATGTTAGTACAGTAAGTTGACTCTCCATGGGTTATGAGAGAAACAGGAACACCCTCTTTCAGCCTTCTCGGTTTTGGGGGGTCCTTTCCTAAAACTTCCCTTGGTACTATTCCTTGAACTCGGTGTAATGCATCTATGAACCGATAAATTGGAACTCCATCTAAAACTGCATTATATGGTTCCTTTAGAAAAACAAAGAGATGAAGTTTAAAGATATCATATTCATCAGGGCCCCAGCAAATACGACCTTTTTCTCCTAATTTTTCTTCTAATAAATCATAGATTGTCAAGGCGGATTCTGAACAAGTCCATCCATACTCTTTGGGGTTGTTACGTTTGAGTTTTACAAAATAACCATGTGCACCTTGAAAGATTGAACCCATTAATTGGGTTTTAAATCCATATTTTTCAGGTGGTAGTCTTTCTCGAACCAAAGGTTCGAGCTCTGATAATTGAGACGGCATGAATAAACTAACTTAGTTAAAATTTTTAAACTAATTTCCCCTTACCGGAAGGTATTTAAAGTTTTCATTCCTATTCTTCTGATACTTTGTCACCATTTAATGTTCACAAAACTCACAACATAAATAATTGGTCAAGATCGAAAAGAAGGATGAAATCTTGTCTGATACATACAAAAAAACATAGGAAATCTGGTTAGAGTGTATTATATCATTCTGAATTTTACTGTATCTTCAGTGTCTTTACAGTTACTGGGACTTAAAACTGATCGTACGAAATCAAGCTGAACATAGAGAAAGAAAAGGGAAAGAAGTCCCAAAACGACGAGAGAGAAAGGAGATCTCCACGAAGAGAGAGAAGGGAGAGAAGACACAGGACCTGTGGGACGCATTAGCGGATGATCTAGGTTCTTCCAAAGAGAGTACAGTCACTGAAATAAAAACAGTGCACCCCTACATCTGCCAAATCTACGACGACGGGAAGAAAGGACACCAATGATTCGGTGCTTAAACATTGTGTAGGGATAAAAAAACGAGAGAGAGGAAAAACGAGAGAGAGGTGAAAACATGGGAAAGGGAACACTACTGGGAATCTTCGCTGTTTGCATGGCCCTGAGCATTGTTGTAACGCCATACATTACTAATGCTATCACCGGTAACCAAGGCAGTGAAACAAGTAAACCAACGATAAACGAGACTAACCCAAACAACAAAGGAAGTCATGAACACAACAACGAGGGAATTTCAATAATAGTTAGTGAAGGTGTCTCAAAAACTATCGTATATAGTATCTTAGGTGGTCTTGTCATCTTCATTGTCGTCTGTGCTACATACCTCTACTTTAAACCAAAGGATTAGGCCAAAGAAGGTCCCAGAAGAGTAGCATCAGCAGATGAAACATCCGAAGAAATTCAACCAAAGCATCTGATAAGGAAAACCTCTTTCGTTAAGCTAGAGTGTTGCTAATCTCTCTAGCATAATAGTACACCCCTGACATGATGATAGTTGTCCTGATGATCTTTCTTTGAAAGGTAAGGATGACGAACACACCAATCGGGAACATGGCAGAAGTGAATAGATGATGAGCTTCTGGTTGTGTACGCCTGTTGAAGTCATGATTCACGACTATACTGCGGGGTGTAAACTCTCCTCTTTTTCTTTTTCTTTCAATAATGTCTATACATTTAAGTATATATTAATTCTAGAGGAAACTTTAAGAACCTTGTGTTAAAATAATAATAAGATGTCTAAAAGACCTACGCCTTAATTCTGTTCCTGGATTTTATCTAAACTTAGGAGGTTGTTTTATGAGAACATTCCGGAATTTAAAACCTGTAAAAGATATGAAAATCGATGGGAAGACTTCGGTAAACGATTTAGCAACCCAGATGTTTGAATCTGGCGGGTTTACAGCAAAGAAACTCGCCGTAGGAATAAATATCCTAGAGGAGATGCTCGAAGAAAAAAACTGTTTGAAATTTCTTTCTTTTCCGGCTTGCATAATAGCGACAGGAGCAAGAGGGATAATAAAAGAAATGGTTAGAAGAAAATTGTTCGATATCCTGATAACAACATGCGGAACATTAGATCATGATTTGGCAAGAGCTTGGAAGGATTATTACCATGGCAGATTTTTGATGGATGATCAAGAATTACACAAGAAGAAGATCAACAGGCTAGGCAACGTCCTAGTCCCGAACGAATCCTATGGTTTAATAATAGAAGAAAGAATGAGACAATTCTTGGAAGAAATTTATCACGACAAAAAAGAACTTGCTACTTACGAACTCGCCTGGGAGATGGGAAAGAGAATAAAAAATAAAGATTCGATCTTACACTGGTCGTATAAAAATAAAATACCGATGATAATTCCAGGGATAACTGATGGGGCGGTTGGATATCAGATATGGCAGTTCTCCCAGGATCATGACTTTAAGATAAACGTTCTGAAAGACGAACAACTGTTGAGTGATTTGATTTGGAATACGAAAAAATCCGGAGCATTAATAGTCGGTGGTGGGATATCAAAACATCATACCATTTGGTGGAATCAATTCAAGGATGGTTTAGATTACGCTGTTTACGTTACCACAGCAGTAGAATGGGATGGAAGTTTATCAGGAGCAAGGCCAAGAGAAGCTGTTTCCTGGGGTAAGATAAAAGAGAAAGCGAAATTTGTCATGATAGAAGAGGATGCAACCATTGCTTTACCTATAATCTTGAGTTCAATTCTAGCCAGAACAAAATCTAAGAAAAAGTAGTTAATCAAAATTCGTCTAGATCTTCTTCGTCATCCCATTCCTCTTCATCCCAATCTTCTGGCATAAAATCCCTCCGATTGATAACGTTCTTTTTTATTAAACGTCATATATTTAAAGTTTGCTTCTCTATGCAAAGGTTTAAAAATTTTTTTAAATACGGAAAACAATTAATTCTTGGTGATATAATGGGCTGCGGGGGCTGTGGTTCTAAAAAGAAGAAGAAAAAGAAGAAGTGAATAGATGCCGAGAAAGCGTAAGAGGAAAACTATTAGAGCTAAGATAAGAAGACGTAGAAAGATGCTCAAAGGTAGAAGAAGGCAATAAACTTTTTAATTTTGAGTAAGATGATATGTGGGATAGTATCTCTCAGGTTGTAATAGCGATTTTAGGAGTTGCTGCTATCATACTGGTTGCTAAAAAAAATAAATGGGGCTTTGTTTTTGGATTAATATCTCAACCTTTTTGGTTCATTACTTCATTCCTCAATAAACAATGGGGTGTATTTTTTCTTTCTATGGTCTATACATGTAGTTGGTTATACGGGATTTATGAATGGTTTTTTAAGAAAAGGAAAGATCGTAAAAAACACACTTAAATCTTTTTAATTAGAATGTAAAATCATGGCTTATACTACTTACATCCCAGAAGAAATTTTCTCAGGTCCATTATCCATAACTCATTTGTTCATTGCGTTGATAATAATCTTGATAATTGTCATCTTCTTCAGTTATACTTTCTACAAGATATTTGGCTCGAGAAGAAAGCCGGAATCTTTCTTTTGATTATCGTGAAAGAATTTAAATTAAAAGAAGAAAAGACTATAGTATGTCTGAATTGATGGGCTTTCTATATGCTATCGTATCAATAGTAATGTGGGGAAGTTATCTAGTCCCGTTCAAAAAAATCAAATCCGATGTAAGTTATTCTCAATTCTTAATGTGTTTGGGAGTTTCAATCACAGCATTCACAGTCTCGATATTAATCGGAACCCCGTTGAACATAGGTATTTGGGGTATCATAGGCGGGATAATATGGACTATAGGCAACTATCTATCACTCCTCGCAGTAAAAGAAATCGGTATCTCAAGGGCATTCCCACTCTGGGCCATCAACCTTTTAGTGGCCTTTGCATGGGGAGTATTGTTCTTTAAAGAATTGACCAGTTCTATGACTATAATCTTAGGTTTGATAGGGACTGTATGTATTTTTATTGGGTGTTTCATAATAGGAAGGATAAGAAAGAGTAAAGAAAAACCTACTATAAGAGGCGTTATGTTCGCACTTACAGCCGGTTTGTTTTTCGGTTCTGGTGGATATCCTTTGTTGATATCGAACTTGGGTGCTAAGCAGTTCTATTTTCAGATGTCTGTTGGGATTTTGATAACAAGTTTCATTCTCTTTCTGCTAAAAGTTAGAATACCAAAAAAACCACAACTTTTAGAAGGACTCTCCAGCGGTTTGATGTGGAGCATTGCGAATTTTTTTGCACTCCATACTTTTCTTATTCTTGGAATTTCAAGAGGAGTTCCGATAACTCAGATATGTGCATTGGTCGGGGCCCTGTGGGGTATTTTTTATTTTAAAGAATTCACTAAAAGAAAACAAGTTATTAGAATCATAATGAGTGCTATAATAATCATAATAGGTGCTTTTTTTATTGGATTTGCAAGACCCCAATAAAAGTTAAAAGATTGGTATGTAAATTTAATATAGTAAAAAATATAGTGGTTTGATGAAAGTTTTGATGATCTGTGGTAGTAAATCTGATTTACCCATAGTCGAAAAGGCTGAGAGAATCCTCAAAGAAAATAATATTCCATACAAATTAGAGATTGCATCAGCACATAGAGAACCCGAGAAAGTTAAGGAAATTGTAAAAACAACTGATGCCGACGTTTTCATAGCTTTTGCAGGGTTATCTGCCGCTTTACCTGGTTTCGTTGCCTCTTTGACAGACAAACCAGTCATAGGAGTTCCTGTTAACGTTAAATTGGACGGCCTAGATGCTTTGTTATCGACGATGCAGATGCCTTCTGGAGTTCCTGTAGCAACAGTTGGAATAGATAACGCAAAAAATGCTGCTCATCTTGCCATAAGAATCTTGAAATTAAAATATCCTGACTTGAAGTAAAATTATATAAACCCGCCATTTCATCATTTAATTATGGTCGGAATTGCGGACATTATTAATCTAGTTATTTCCTCCTTGATTACGTCAACCTTCGCTTATCTTGTTTTGAAATTATTGAAAGAAGAGAGAACTTTCCTGAAAGTTCTCATCGTTGTTATTATATCTAATGTAGTTATAATGTTCGTGCCGTACGTATCGACGTTTGTCCCGATACCATGGTTTGTTGACCTTGCACTCAGCATATTGCTGGCTCTAATCATCTACAAATTCGGGCTAGACGTTTCCTGGTTGCATGCTGTAGTTCTGATGGTACTCACACCGATCATCGCACTCGTAATAGCTATGATACTAGCTTTTCTTGGGTTAGGATCTATTCTGAGTCTAAGTTTCTTGACATAATTTTTTCAATTATTTATTTCTTAGAACCCTAAAATCTGATATCAGATGATTCTATGCCTTGTGCGGTTATTGTAGGTGCTCAATGGGGTGATTGTGGCAAAGGTAAAGTTGTTGATTATTATTCTAAGGATGCCGACATGGTTGTTAGATACCAAGGTGGATGCAATGCTGGACATACTGTTGTTGTTGATGGAAAAAAATTCAAGTTTCATTTAATACCCTCTGGTGTAATTCAAGAAAAAAGACTCGTTATCGGGAATGGTGTTGTGCTCGATCTAGAAGTTTTATACAGAGAAATTGATGATTTAAGGTCGAAGAACATTTCACCAAATTTATTGATAAGTGAACGAGCTCATATAACTCTTCCTGTCCATAAAATGCTCGATGGTTTGCAAGAAACTTCACGAGGAAAATCCATCGGAACAACCAAACGAGGTATAGGGCCGACTTATACCGATAAAATTTCTAGGTCTGGGTTGAGGATGGTAGATCTTTTGGATAGCGGAACATTGGACGAAAAAATAGAGATGATAGTCGAAAAGAAGCAAAAGCTCTTACGATATGTTTACAAATCAGATGTTGTGTTATCGAAGAAAGAAATTTTAGATTACTGCTTGAAGTTCAGAGATGGGTTGAAGAATTACATAGGAGATGCTTCTTTGGAAATTCACAATGCAATAAAGGGGGGTAAAAAGATTATTCTTGAGGGAGCTCAAGGAACGCTGTTAGATATAGATCACGGGACTTACCCTTTCGTCACATCTTCCAACCCCACAATTGGGGGAGCTTTAACTGGGTCTGGGATAGGACCGAAGAACTTGAACATCATAATTGGAGTGATGAAAGCCTATGTCACTAGAGTTGGTGGAGGACCATTCCCAACAGAGTTAACAGGTCAGATTGGGAATAAAATAAGAGAGAAAGGTGCGGAATTCGGAACTACGACTGGAAGACCAAGAAGATGTGGATGGTTGGACGGGGTTGCGTTAAGATTCGCTACTAGAGTTAACGGGTTTGATGGATTGACTGTGATGAAACTGGATGTTCTGGGTGGATTAGAAAAAGTAAAGATATGCACTGCTTACGAATATGATGGCAAAACAATAAAAGAATTTCCTGCTGATCTAAAAGTTTTAGAGAAATGTGTTCCTGTTTACGAGACTTTGGATGGATGGCACGATTTTTCTGAACAAGAATGGCGAGATATTGCAAACAAAGGATACGATGCTTTACCGAATGAGATGAAAGATTACTTGAAGAAAATTGAAGAGATAGCTGAAATCCCAATTTACTTTGTTTCTATAGGGCCTGGAAGGGAATCTACCATCTGTATGAAAGAAATATTTTAATTATTCAATCTCCAAATTCTTCTCATGACTTTATTAGATGACATCAAACAAGAAGCAAAATCGTATTTCTCGAACGTAAGAGGTAGTCATGCTTGGGATCATACGGAAAGAGTTTATAATCTTTGTATGCACATCGGGAAAAAAGAAAATGCCGATATTGAGATTTTGAAATTGGCCGCAATTTTACACGACATAGGGAGAGAGCATCAAGACAAATCGAATGGGGAAATTTGTCATGCAAAAAAAGGTTCAATTTTAGCAAGAAAATTGTTAGAAAAACATAATTTGGATAACGAAAAAATAAACAAAATCATCCATTGTATTGAATCCCACAGATTCAGGGGTGATAAGCCTCCTCGAACAAAAGAAGCTAAAATATTGTTTGATGCCGATAATTTAGATTCTATTGGGGCTGTTGGGGTTGGAAGAGCCTTTTTGTTTGCTGGAGAAATAGGTGCAAAATTACATGATAAAAATATTGATATCGAAAAAATCAAACCTTACACAAAAGAAGACACTGCATACAGAGAGTTTATGGTTAAATTAAGAAAAATCAAAGATAAAATGCTCACTGAAGAGGGAAAAAGAGTTGCAGAAGAAAGACATAGATTTATGGTAGATTTTTTCGATAGGTTGAATAAAGAAGTTGATGGAGTGGATTGAATGGAATTGATCAAAAAAGGGAAAGTAAAAGATATCTATGACTTTGATGAAAATAAACTTTTGTTCGAATACTCTGACCGCATATCATGTTTTGATGTCATATTGAAAGATGAAATTCCATCTAAAGGCGAAGTTCTATGCAGGATGGGAGAGTTCTGGTTCAAGACTCTAGATTTTCCTAACCATATGATAGAAGTTCAGAGACCGAACAAAATGGTAGTTAAAAAATGTGAAGTCATCCCGATAGAATGTGTTGTTCGCGGTTATCTTTACGGAAGCTTTTACGGACGAGTCAAGGATGGGGAAGTCAAACTTCCTGTCGAGCCCATTCTGGCATCCAAGCTACCTGAGATCTTTTTTGACCCCACGACAAAATATGAGAAAAAGGATAGAGTCATAACAAAAGAAGAAGTGTTGGGAAAAGGATGGTTGACTGAGGAAGAATATGAATGGCTTAAGGCTAAAGCTATTGAACTCTACAAAAAGATGTCTGAAATCGTGGATAAGGCTGGATTTATCCTAGCTGATGTCAAGTTTGAGTTTGGTAGGTCTGATGGGAAGGTAGTCTTAGTCGATTCTATAGGACCGGATGAGTTTAGACTTTGGCCGAAGGATAAATATTCCCCGGGAAAGGTTCAATATGCATACGATAAACAAGTCGTTAGAGATTGGTTGACAGAACAAGGTTATAAGAAGGCTTTGGATGGGGCTCGTAAGTTAGGTAAAGAAATACCTGAACCACCAAAATTATCCGAAGAAATAATGAATGAAGCAAGAAGAAGATACATTCACGTTTTTGAGAAGATAACTGGGGAAAAATTCTAATTTTAACTTTAAATTGTTTACCCCAACTAATATACTATATGCCAGCTCATCCGATAGACTTCCGATACTATTCTGACGAAATGAGAAACATCTGGGAAGAGGAAGCTCGACTTCAAACTTGGTTGACTGTAGAAGCAGCATTAGCAAAAGCCCATGCCAAACTAGGAAATATCCCACGAGAAGCAGCAGATGAGATAGCCAGAAAAGCATCGACAAAATACGTGAAAGTTGAGAGGGTTAAAGAAATTGATAGAGAAGTACATCATGATTTGATGGCAATGGTCAAAGCTTTAGCAGAACAGTGCGAGGGCGATGCTGGAAAGTATATTCATTTAGGCGCAACTTCTTATGATATTGAAGACTCTGCCAATGCTCTACAATTCAGGGATGCCATTACTATAATCGAAAAAGAATTAATCAAGATGAAAAACACCCTTCTTGACTTGGCTGAAAAACATAAGAAGACTGTTTGCATCGGAAGGACGCATAGCGTTCATGCTTTGCCAACAACCTATGGTATGAAATTTGCTTTTTATGCGACAGAAACTCAAAGAAACCTGGAAAGGTTGGAAGCAGTAAAGAAAAGAGTTCTGGTTGGAAAGATGAGTGGGGCTGTTGGAACACAAGCCAGTTTTGGTAAACAAGGATTAAAAATTCAAGAAATGGTCATGGAAGAACTTGGTATCAAATCTACTATGGTCTCAACCCAAGTCCTATCTAGGGATAGACATGCTGAACTAATTTCTGTACTGGGGATAATTGCGTCTAGTTTAGAGAAGATAGCAAAGGAAATAAGAAACCTACAGAGAACGGAGATAGCAGAAGTCTTCGAACCTTTCACTGGAAAGCAAGTTGGATCTTCGACAATGCCACACAAAAGAAACCCACATAAATCTGAAAGAATATGTGCTTTAGCCAGAATTGTTAGATCAAACGTTGAACCTGAGCTAGAGACGGTTGCATTAGAACATGAAAGGGATCTGACTAATTCTTCTTTGGAAAGAGTGACTTTTCCCACATCTTTTATCCTACTCGATTTCATGTTAAAACAAATGAACCATGTCCTTTCAGGTTTGGAATTCAACTATAATAACATAAAGAAGAATCTTGCGTTAACGAGAGGTATGACTATGGCTGAACATGTTATGATGGGATTGGTTAAGAAGGGAGTTGGCAGACAGGAAGCACATGAAATGTTGAGACAAGCTGCAATAAAAACTGAAAAAGAGAATAGAACATACAAAGAAGTTTTATTAGAGAATGAAATCATCAAGAAAAATTTCACCGAAGAAGAACTGGATTGGTATTTAGATCCTAACAATTATATTGGTACGGCTGTGGAACAAGTCGAGAATGTGATCAAAACTTTGAGATAAAAATAATAATTAAAACTTTGTTTTTATAATAACTCTTATGGAAGAAGAATTCACTTATGCTAAAGCTGGTGTAGATATTTCTAAAATCAAGAAATCACACAAATCTATTGCTGAATTACTGAAAGAAACTTTTTCTTCGAGAGATGGGAAATTCGGTAAAGTATTGACAGAGATAGGACATTATGCTGGTTTGATCGATATTGGTGGCAATAAAGTTCTTGCTCTGCATGTCGATGGGGTTGGAACAAAAGTTTTGATAGCTCAAAGCCTCAACAAGTACGATACTGTGGGGATTGACTGTGTAGCCATGTGCGTTAATGATATCATCTGTATGGGTGCTGAGCCCGTTGCTTTAGTCGATTACCTAGCGATAGAAGAACCAAACGACGAAATAATAAACGAGATAACGAAAGGTTTAGTTAAAGGAGCGAAACAAGCAGATACAGCAATAGTTGGCGGGGAGACTGCTGTAATGAAAGACGTGATAGTTGGAAAAGAAAAAAAAGGATTTGATTTAGCAGCTATGTGTGTTGGGGTCGTGGATAAGGAGAAGATTATAACTGGAGAAAAGATGCGGGTTAACGATATCGTGATTGGACTGGAGAGTTCTGGTATACATTCTAACGGTTTAACTCTGGCTAGGAAGGTACTATCTGATGAGCATCACGAAAAACTGTTAAAACCAACACTAATCTATGTTAAACCTGTCCTTGAAATCATTAATAATTGTGAGGTTCATGGTTTAGCGAATATAACCGGCGGGGCATTCTCTAAATTGATGAGGATTGGCGAGAAGGCTGGAGTTGGGTTTCTGTTGGATAACATGCCTGAAATACCGGAAATATTCAGGTTAATCCAGAAAGAAGGTAATATTTCTGATAAAGAGATGTACAGGACATTCAACTGCGGAATAGGTTTTTGTGTTGTTGTTCCTGAGAATGAAAGTGAAAAAGTAGTAGAAATTTGTAAAAAACATGAAATTAATGCAAGAAAAATTGGGAAAGTTGTTGGCGAAAAAGATGTTAAAGTTAAAACTAGTTCAGGTCTGATATCAATAGTTTAAAAAATACAAAGCCTAAAAAGCGATAACTTTTAAATATTTGTAGACAATAATTATTTAATGTCGGCTAAAATCTCTCGCAACAAAAAATCTTCTGAAGTATTTATTATTTCCTCTGTTTATTATCAAGACTTCATGTTCGATCCTGATTTCTTCTGGAGGTGGTGTTCATGATCGAGAGAGAAGAAATGCAAGAAGTTGTTAGAAAATATAAAAAACCTAAACTGTTAAACCTGGGGTCTCACTCTGCTCTAGATGCTGCAGCGGGAGCTCGGAACTACGGTTTTAAATCGATTACATTCACAACACCACAGAGAGCCATTATCTACTTACAAAACCCCACAGTCGGTGATCCAGGGGATACTATAGAGGATTTACCCAGTATTGTTAGGAATGAAGTCTTAGTCACGATGGATATCAAGGATTTAAAAAAAGAAGGTTGGAAGAGAGGTATACTCATCGTAGACAACTATTCTGATATTGTTGGTTATGTCGACGAATTGATTGATTTAGAATGTATACAAATTCCGAACAGAGCTTTGACTGTTTATGTTGGTGGTGATGAGAACTGCAGTGTTATAGAGAATAAATATGCTGTTCCAATGATTGGTTCAAGAAGACTATTGAAGATTGAGAATCGTGGTGAACTGGAAAAGGATTATTACTGGTATGCCGAAAAGGCTGGTATACCAACACCAAAAAAGTTCGACTACAAGATAAAGAAAGATGGTCTAGAATTTGAGAAGAGGATCGATCAACCTATAGTCCTGAAAGCAGAATTCAGACACAGGAAGTTTGAGAGAGGATTCATTTTCGCAGCTGACTCAGTTGATTTGGAAGAAAAGGTTAGGAAAGAATTCGAAGCAGGACGCTTAGATGAAAAATCCTTAGAAACGGGAAGAGTTGAGGAAATCGTTCCAGGACCACATGCCAACTTCAACTTCTTCTATTCGCCTTTAAACGCGAAGAAGAGTTGGGGAGATACTGAAAAGTATTTTTCTGGTTTTCTTAATATGTCGATTGAGGAAGCAAGACATTGCTTAGCGAATGAATTCTTGTCGATTGATGAGAGAAGAGAAACAACACATGATGGGATAACTAGGATGCCAGCAGATGTTCAAATGAAGATTAATTGGAACAAGACGCCTTATCCTTTGACGTTTGAAGTAACTGCTCACTGTGATATATCTCTTAGAGAATCGTTACTCAAAGACGTGCATAAGACTGCAAATGCTTTCTTACTGGCAACGCAGAAGATTGAACCACCCGGTATAATCGGGGCATGGTGTTTACAGACGATGATGACATGGGCTAAGATGACTGGTGTGAGTGGAGTTAACTTAGGTTTGTACGATGTTCCTGAAGGTTCAGACGTGTACATGCATTTACCTGTTACACAGGATGTTGCTCTAAGACATGGTGGTGGAACGAACACACATATGGGTATCGGAGGGAAGTATGCCAACGCCAAATACCAGAGAAACATGAGTATGGGTGACAGAATAGCTTTAGAAATCAAGAGAGTGATGAGAAAGAAGTTGTTGGATGAGATAGTTACGTGAGATGATTTTTTGATTGATCCTAAGAGTTTTGTTGAGACTTCTTTGAATAAAATAAGAGAAAGAGTTAAAGACGAGAAAGTTGTGTCGGCGTGTTCTGGTGGTGTGGATAGTATGACAACGACTGCTCTAGTCCACAAAGCTATAGGAGATAAATTATTGGCTGTTTTTATTGACGATGGGTTGAGAAGAGAAGGGGAACCAGATTTTGTAATAAACACACTCAAGAGTCTAGGAATAAATGTCAGATGTGTTGATGCAAAAGCGGAATTCTTTGAAACTCTAAGGGGTAAGATTGATGCTGAAGAGAAGAGAAAGGCGTTTAGGGAAAAATTCTACAGAAAACTCGGTGAAATAGTTAAAGAAGAGGATGCAAGATTCTTGGCTCAGGGTACCATTGCTGCGGATATTAAAGAAACTGTTCAAGGCATAAAAACACAACATGACGTTCTGGAACAGATCGGTATAGATCCGAAAGCCTATGGGTATGAGGTATTAGAACCGTTGAAAGAACTGTACAAACCAGGAGTGAGAATGGTTGCGAGAGAATTGGGATTGCCCACAGAAGTTTCGG
>CAYFYJ010000013.1:0-24905 GCA_964347415.1 uncultured archaeon
CACTACAATAACATTTTTAAAATCCAAGGTTTGAATATTAAATTTAATAAGTGAATGATATGAACTTTTCAAAAAAAGGCTCGTTGAAAAAAGTCTTGCTCATCTGCGGTATACTCTCTTCGTTGCTTTACTATGGTGCTGACGCACTTGCAGCCATGCTTTATGAGGGATACAGCTACACCGATCAGACTATCAGTGAGTTGTCTGCTATCGGTGCTCCGACGGCACCACTCCTCAGTATAACTGGTATCGTGTATCTCTTCCTAGTAATTGCATTCGGATTAGGCGTTTGGAAATCATCTGGTCGAAATCGCGCTCTGCGCATCACAGCAATCTTGCTAATCGTATTCGGATTGATCGGCTTTCTCTGGCCATTCGGGCCAATGCACCAACGTGAAGTTCTGGCAGCAGGTGGTGGAACATTTTCTGATACTTTGCACCTAATTATCAGTGCAATCGACTCCGTCTTATTTTTGCTTATGATTGGCGTCGGGTCTTTTGCATTCGGCAAACGATTCCGCCTCTATTCAATTGTTACAATCATTGTCCTCCTTGTGTTTGGTGTTCGGATGAGTATGGACGTTCCCAAGGTTGGGGCAAATGAGCCAACCCCGTGGCTCGGAGTTATTGAGCGCATCAATATCTTTAGTGCTATGCTCTGGATTTTGATGCTGGCCATTGTACTTTTGCGAGCAGAAAAAGAAAAACGAATGAAAGGAAATTGATATTATGAGCAATGGAAATTTCATCAAACGACATCCATTAATGATTTACTTTGCTCTGAAGTTTGCTATTTCATGGGGCGGCTTATTAATTTTAATCGGCCCTAGTGGAATTCCTAGAATCATAGACCAAACCCATTTGGGCATGGAACCCATCGGACCCATTAGAAAGATTTAAGTCTGAAATTTCAAGAATTAACTAGGTGGTAGATATGGTTGCAAAAAGAAAGAAGAAGAAATCTACATGGGATAAAGAACCTACCTGGGATCAAATTGGACAAGCAATAGGGAAGAAAATGGAGAAAAAATCATTTAAACATAAATTTAAAGAACAAATACAATGTCAAGGAACCGGAGGTTGCTTTTATTTTTTGGGTTTTATTGGCGCGTTGGTATATTATATAACCACTGCTCCAAGTTTTTGGGATGCAATCATAGGGTTCTTTAAAGCGCTACTCTGGCCAGCTTTCCTTGTTTACGGAGTGCTGTTATTTATAGGAGCATGAGCAATGGTTTAACGGATCAAGGTTCCGAACCTATTTGGTATAGAGCCTATCAGGACCAATATATTATCGACCCTAGATTATCGCCATTATTTAAGTGTAACAAAAATCAAAATCTAATTATGAAGAAAAAAAAATTGTTACTATTCATTTTGATTTTTATTCTATTTCTTTCGATGACCAGAGTAAAAGCAGATGGTGGATTTTTCCCACCGGTTTATTATAAAGAGGACTTGTTTGAACCAACCCAAAAGGCCGTAATATTTTATAACCAAGGTGAAGAGAAAATAATACTTCAAGTTGGTTATACAGGCTCAATGAAGGATTTTGCATGGGTAGTTCCAGTTCCAGGTTATCCTGTTGTCGACAAATCAGACCCTCTTCTATTTGAAGAACTCCATTTTTTAACTGAACCAGAATATAGAAGAGCTCCTGACTGGCCCTTGTTTTGGGGATATACTCTCAGTGCTGGTATGTTGTCAGAGAAAGCAGGGGTTCAACTTCATGAAAGATATCAAGTTGGAATTTATGATGTGAGCATACTATCTGCAACAGATCCTGATGCTTTAATCAATTGGTTGAATCAAAACAATTATTCAATTTCTCAGACTGCAAGAGGAGTAATCCAACACTACATAGACAAGAATTGGTATTTTATTGCTATTAGAATTGATCTGGCACCATATAACGAGAATCTCATATCAACTCTTAAAAAAATCGATAGTAGAATCACGACTCAAGAAGATGCAATCCAGTACTTGACGGGAGATCTTGTCAACTATGTTAAGGATGAAAAACTATACGACGAGTTGACCACTATAAGGGAGACGAAGATAGAGTATGGTGAGGAAACAAAAACAAAGATTCAAGAATATCCATATTGGCTTTATATACAATATCAGAGGGCACCCACTAGATTGATTGACGAGACCAAGTATACTGATTTGTACGAAGCTTATAATGGATATTTGGATGATCACTTAAGGAATGATATACAAAAATATAACATAGAGAATAAACTCAGGCAAGAAATAGAAATTCCTTATTCTCATAATTGCTATCAAGGTAATTACTGGCAAACGAACGTTAACTATTCGTACTGTTATGTTTGGTATTATACAAAAGACTCCGAGGAATACAATCTCTTGAAGGATGTTAATTGTGGGCAGTATTGTTCTAGAATTTCTCTAGCGAAAGGACAATATTCAGCAGATGATTTGGCATACGTGGCAGCTAATGCTATAATGAGTGGTGATGAACATATCAAAACCTATTTTGGGATAACAGAAACAAAAACTCAATGGTATCAGAATGTTCAACAACAGTTTGATTACGTCTATGGACAGGTCAGAAGTAAATTAATGGTGAAATTAAATCAGAATGCTAACAACCTACGTTCACAACTTGAACAAGAATTGTCTCAAGAATACTCTCAGAAGACTGGAATGAGTTTTAGTAATATAAATGGTATTGCGTATTTCTTTGCCGATAGAACATTACAAGATATTAAAGATGGAAAAAAGTATTCAGAATCATACATTTATGATTTCGGTTTGATTACTTCTGGTGACTATCAAAATTACAATAGGTTATACGAAGGAGATCATGATGAAGTTAAACTTAGAGATGCGATGGAGGAAGTTGTAGAGAATGTAGTTTATTTTGAATATGAGCAGGTCAAAGGACAATTGACTGCTGGAACAGTTCAACCACTGATGATAACATTCCACTCTTATGAAATAGTTTACCCCTTGAAGATGTCGTCGATAAACAAGGGTGCATCTGAGATTTTGTTGTACATATTCACAAAATATAAAACAGAAATAGATGGGTTTGAAACAGAATATGCTAAGTGGATTCAACCCGAAGATGTGAGAACAGAAAGCTACCTTGAATACACAAGACAATATGGAGATAAGCCTGTTTCTGAAGTTCCTCAGTATTATCGAAGAGATGTTTATTTTTACCTTAACCAGTTGTTAGATGATAGATACTTCTTGACAAAAATGAGAAGATCTATGTACCCGAGCGAAATGGAGGATTTGATCATAGCTCAGTTTAGAGATAACAGAGAATACAGACTAGTTGTTTATGAACCTGGTTATGCCTTAAAATGGGCAGGATTTATCATCGGAATTGGTATTTTAACATTGATCCTTACTGGGTTCTTCATACCTATTGGATGGATTAATAATAAGTTTGTTGCAAAAGAGAACAAAAAATCTATATACTACGTTACTAAGAAGAGATGCTTCTATTATGCATTAGCTTTCATGATTTTATTGGGCTTGGGTATCATATTTTCCACTGTTGGTGGTGTATATGGAGACCTATTAAGACCACTCGGATGGTTCCTTGAATTCCTGGCACATCTATTGAATTTCATCGGATACTCAGGCTTTGTGATTGGATTGTTTATATTCATATTCATATTATTCTTAATATTCGGGGTCATACATGCGATCGGTAGTTTTATTATACCGATGTTTAAACAATCAAGGAAAACTCGTAAAATCCCCTTTTAGCTTAGGTCCGAATTAATTCTTCTTTATTCTACCTTTTTCATTTTCCCAGAACCAGATATTTGTGTGTTAAGATTTGCAGGATCGCCCTTATAGTATACATCTCCACTACCAGCTATTGTAACGTCTAATTCATTCGATACAGACACCTCAGTTTTTCCAGAACCGAATACTTTAACGGTTGATTTTTCTGTGTCTAACTCATAGCTCTCTATATCACCTGATCCACTAATCGTAATATCATGAGTAGTTGCGTCACCTTTCAATTTTGCATCGCCTGATCCAGATATTGTAGTTTTGAGTTCTTCAGTTTCAACTTCAAGATTGATGTCTCCTGAGCCACTGACTGATACCTCTAGACTGTCTGATATGATCTCTGTCTGACCAATTATTTTACCTGATCCGCTGAGTGACAACCGTTTCACCTCTTCCATCGAAACATATACATCCACAGGTTTTCTTGGTGTAATGCATTTAAATCTCTCGTGCTCAATAACGAGCACACCGTCTCTAACGTATGTTTGTAACAATGGAAGAACGTTATCTTCAGCTTCAATGTGTATTTCAGACTTTCCATCTTGGGTTACATACAGATTACCCCAGCCCCCGAGTTTCACACTATGGAATGCATCTACAGTTCTTGTTTCTGACGTTACATTTCCAGAACCCAGTTCGCAAAAGCCGGGTATCGTTAGAAATCCAACAGGTGCTGTCACGAATCCAGACAAAAATGCAAGAATTCCGAGTAAAAGGATGATTATGATAACTAAACCAACTTTTACAAAAGTACCAGTCATCTAATCTCCAGTTTTAATGGAACATTTTAAACTTAAATATATTTTTTTATACTAGGTAGAAAACCTATTTTGTAGCCTACTTAACTCTAATCATAGCATGATTGTTGGTATGGATCTTATTTTTTAACGCCAAGGTATATTTTCACAACGCCTGTTAATATCCATATAGCAAGCGCTATGACCAGTCCATAAACAAATTCTAATGGCGTGAATATTCCTACTAACAGGATTATTAGTCCAATAGCGCCTAGCAACTTAACCAAAGCTTCTTTCTCATTTTTTTTCATTCTCTCCCCCCATTAGATGATAATCTACTAGACCTTCTTTAAATAATAATTTTTCTTCTTTTAAATATTTTGGAAATGCCATCAGCCGTTCTGATAGTTCGATTTAAATTTAAACTCCTAAGAATAATATTAGTGACATATGCTAGTCGGAAGAATAATCGGTAAAACCTCTCCAGAATGGTTCGATTTTGAAGTATCTAATATAGTCAAGAAGATGGATTTCATAGCGACAAGAGACCCAGAAAAACACTGGGTGCTGGGGAGAATAGAAAGCATAGTCCAAGAGAAGGATAAGGCTATAGCAAGGGTTGCGGTTATAGGATACGCTGATAAAAGAGGGACTGTTAGGCTACCTAGAATGCCGTTCAAACCTGGTTCATTCATCTATAAGGCCGATGATGGTTTGATAAAAAGAGTACTACAATTGAAAAATTCTGGCCTGTACGTAGGTCTTTTAGATGGGTCAGAAAACCTGAGGGTTCATCTTGACCCTAAACTCCTGATAACAAAACACGTAGCAGTTCTGGCCAAATCTGGGTTTGGCAAATCATATTTCATCGGCGTTTTACTGGAAGAGTTCATAGAGAATAATATTCCTGCTGTTGTCATCGACCCACACGGGGAATATATTTCCTTGAGAGATCCGAACAGGAAACCAGAAGAAACTAAGTACATGCCTACGTTCAAAGTCAAACCAAGGGCCTACAAAAAAGAATTGCAGATCTATTGCCCCGAGAAGAACTTGATAGTAGGGGCAAAAAAACTCAAGTTTAAGGATAAACTGAACTATCAAGAAGTTTTTCACATGCTCCCATTCCGTTTAACCGCGAACCAGATGAGTGTCATCTACTCAGCTGTTCAAGATATAGGAAAACCTGAATATACTCTCGATGACCTGAGAAAACAGATTCAGATAGCCAAGAGTAAGGCCAAGTGGGGTGTTTTATCTGTTATAGATTTCTTGAAGACGAGTGCACTCTTCGACAGCACGAGTTACATCAAACCCACTGATTTGGTGAAAAAGAATAGGTTGAGCGTCATTAACCTGAAAGGTATAGAACCAGACGTTCAACAATTGATAGTCTACAAAATAGTCAGGGATTTATTCGAAGCGAGAAAACACAATAAAATTCCTTACTTCTTATTAGTCGTTGAAGAAGCACAGAATTTTTGTCCTGAAAGGGGTTTCGGAGGAGAAGCAATAAGCTCTCAAATACTCCGTACTGTTGCATCAGAAGGAAGAAAGTTCGGCATGGGTTTAGCCATAATAAGTCAAAGGCCTGCTAGAGTTGACAAGAATGTTCTATCACAATGCAACACCCAATTGTTTCTGCGTATAACAAACCCGAACGATCTAAGGTCGATAATGGATTCAGTCGAAGGAATAACCAGAGGTATAGAATCTCAAATTAAAGTTCTGCCGATAGGAACTAGTGCTGTCGTCGGTTTGATAGATCAACCACTCTTAGTTAATATAAGGATTAGGAGGAGTCATCATACAGGAGCTGCAGCGATGATGCCAGAAAAACTCAAACAAATGGAGGAAGGTGATATCCTGTATTATTATCCCAAGTTTCTTGAAGAAGATGTGAAGAAGATGATACTGAAGAAGTTTGAACAGTTTAAGCTCGTGTATTATCCTTTGTGGAGGTTGAGATGTAAATTTTCGACAGAAGAAGGGGAGAAGATGGATAGCCTGGTTGTAGATGGGATAAGTGGGGAACTAGTTTTTTCCAGGGATAATCTATTGGCCAGAACTGATGGGTTGCCTAAACTTTTAGGGTTAGATATGAAAGAAAAGGCTGTTCTACTATACTTAACGACTTATGGCTTAACAAACTTTGAGAGGATATCAAAACGCCTGAAAATAAAGGAGAAAGACTTGTCGAAAATATTGGAAAAACTTCAAAAAAAGGAGTTAATCTCTAAAGAGGATGAAAATTATGAGGGTAACCTGGACTTGAATTTTGAAGAGATAATCGAGAATCAGATTCCTGATAATCCAGTCAATTACAAGTATGCTGGGGATTTGCTACCATTTAAGGTTAAACAATCGGTAACAAATGGGGTTTTAGACCTGTTCGGCCCTGAGGCTGTGGAGAGGAAGAAGGTTTATTATCCTTATTGGTTTATTTTTTACGAGGATGGAAGTTTAGATGCAATCGATGCTGTGACAGGAGAGAAGGATGAATCCTTGGTTGAAGAAAATATTCTTGACAATGTTTCTTGATTGTAATTATTGAAAGAAAATAAGATAAAAATCTGATTGAATTCTTAATATTTTTATTTGCAAAACCATAACAATAAATAAATGAAACATCTAAAAAAGACATCACTAGTTTTATTGTTATTATTAATTTCTTTACCTGTTGGAAAGGCCTGCTTTATAGTAAATGATCTGGGGATTTCATGTGCGACCCTATACCGTTGTGGCTGTATGAATGATGGTTATTGTTCTTTTCAGTCAGAGAACCAAGGTACAAACCGGGAACTAAGATACCTCGTTTCCTGGATAACATACGATGGTCCTGAGCCTGCAAATTGGTGGGAGAATTATCCTAATGCTTACGGATCTTCTTATAAAACAAATGATCCAAACTCCCCAATACCAACTTCTTATTATAACGGTAAAACATGTGAGATAAGATGGAATCCCATTCCAGGCGTTTCTTTTACTGATTGTAGTTCTTTTTTTAAAGGAAAATGGGATGTAAGCGAGAGAGCATGCGTTGAGTGTAGTGGCAGAAAGGAAATTAGAGTTGATTTTTCTTATGGTGATGAGGAATATCGAAGTAGATGTGAATCTGCTTGTGGTGCCGATCCAGAATGTGATGAGATAACGCCTGATACCGGTAATTGTGACGCTACTTGTAATTACGTGCCTCCTACAACATCTACACTTCCAACTACTCCACCAGACCCTTGTGAAAAATGTTATGAGGACCAGTACGTATGCTGCAATTCTGATTGTTCTACCAGTTGTTTTTGTGTAGATGATAATGTCTGCAGGAATATTGGATACTATAGTTGCGGTTCAGGCTGTAAAACAACCACTACAACAACACCAACTACATCATGTAAACGCAATGGTCAGAGTTGTACATCTGGCGCAGAATGCTGTAGTCATGGTTGTTGGTGTGGGATCTGTGCGTGTGGTGCGCCCTGTGGAGAT
Source organism: uncultured archaeon (assembly GCA_964347415.1). GTDB lineage: Archaea > Aenigmatarchaeota > Aenigmatarchaeia > CG10238-14 > CG10238-14 > CAYFYJ01. The sequence continues at coordinate 8,004 of CAYFYJ010000013.1, forward strand.
TATGGAGGTTGTACCGGTAGTGGAGGCGGTGGAGGCGGAGGCGGTCAACCTAGAATGATGGCTTGGGATGTACAAAGTGCACTGAAACAACCTATCGTAATCATAGCTGTACTAGGAATAATTGTTGGAATGTTTGGTGTTCTGAAGTTTGTGACAAAGAGGAAATTCTTTATTATTTAAAAACTTTAAATCTCATCTTCTAACTTATTAATTAAGCCCCTGTAGTCTAGTCCGGTCAAGGATACGGCCCTCTCGAGGCTGAGACCGGGGTTCAAATCCCCGCGGGGGCATTCTTATTCTAGAAAGGTACTTTTTTATTAACCCAATCCAAATAATAATCATGAGTAAAGGTATAGCAATCCGGACAATTCTTCTTTTACTTGTAGGTATCCTTATCGCTGGTATCTTAATTTATTTCGTTTACAGTTATACTACTGGTTCAGCCAGTTTAAGCACCACAGATTGCCTGTCGAAAGTAACAAGCTGGTGCACAAGTTGTATGGTTTCAAACTGGGCAAATGGTTTTAATACAATCAATAGTGGCGATGATATCGAAACATGCATTGATAGTTATTTTGGTACGGGCTGGGAGGCAACAGGTGGTGATTGTTATGATGAGGGTGGCGGTGGTACAGACAGGACCAAAGATTTTTGCTCAGATTTCGTTAGTTAAAAATATATGTTAAAAAAAGGAATGTATTGATATGAGTAAAGGAATAGCAATTCAAACGATTCTTCTTTTACTTGTAGGTATCCTTGTCATTGGTATTTTGATCTATTTAGTCTACAGTTATACTACTGGTTCAAGCAGTTTAAGCGTCACAGATTGTAGGGCTGAGCTAACCACTATTTGTACTGTGTGCTCTTTACGAGAGTGGGCAGCTACAGCTACTTTAACTACTGGTAATCAAAATGTAATAAATACATGTAGGAATTTTGATGATTTTAGTGCATTTCCTTCAAGTCCAGCAAACTGTGGGGTTGCAGCTTTTAGAACTGGTTGTAATCGTACAGGAGTCATATAAAAGATTGAAAGGATCAACATCGTTTATATAATCTTTTTATCAAGGGGTTCTAAATAATAATCATGAGTAAAGGTATAGCAATTAGAACAGTAATGTTACTATTGGTTGGTATAGTGGTGATAGGAATTTTGAGTTATTTGTTATATCGTTACTATTTCACAACTGCGGGGCAAATGTCTACCCATGAGTGTCGTGTTAGACTTACAGAAGTTTGCACACAATGCGTCCTTAGTGGTTTTGTTGAAATTGATATAGGTAGTACACTAACAACTGAATGTGGTCAATACGATGAGTTTTCTGGATGGGCTGGCATCACTAGGTGTGATAATACTACTACAAGAGACCTTTGTAAATTGATTGGAGTTACATGAGTGAATTTTATGGAAAATAAAGGCATCGCGATTAATACAATACTGTTACTTGTTGTAGGGACTATAACAGTCGTGGTCATTGTCTATTTAGTTTACCATGTTACGACTACACCTGTTTTGTCTATGCAAGAGTGCAAAAGAACGATAATACAATATTGTACTTTGTGTGCAAATCTTGATTTTGGTAACCTGTATGGAACACCTCAAAAAGTGGTAGAGTGTGGTCAAAAATATTCTGAATTCAGTACTTGGATCGATAATGCTGGCGGTAATTGCCGGGATGGACCGGCAACAGGAGAGACTGAAAGGGAGTGTAAAGCATTAGGTGTTGGGTGATATGATCAATAAAGGGATAGCAACAGAAACCATCCTTCTCATACTTGTTGCAGTTATAGTGCTGGTTGTCATAGTTCTTTTGATTTATACTACTACTACTGATTCGAATTTGACATCAACAGCTTGCATGGGTAAAGTTGTTGACTGGTGTACAAGATGTAAACTGAAGGGCCCTTCGGCTTGGAAAAAACAAGACTGTGATAATAATGATCTTGCTAAATGCTCATGTCTAAGCACAGGAACTAATTGGGATCTATGGGTTAGTAAATGTGTTGATGATCCAAGCCTAGGTGAATTTGCTCATTGGAACTTTGACCCAGTTGCGATAGCTGTTTATGAAGATGATGTAGTCCAGTATTGCCCAAGAGTCGGAGTGGAGTGAGATTTCATAACTTTTTAAAACCTATTAATTATTAAATATTATGCCATTTAAATTCATCTGTGATATATTCACCCCTGAAGAGGCTGATATAATAGTTTTTGGGGTCCCTATTGGTACGAATTCTAAGAAAGTTTTGACTTCCTTAAGAAAAGTGAGTGACTTTGTTGAGACTTTTGATTTAGATAAAAAAAGGAATATTTTTGACAATGTAAAAACAGCTGATACTGGAGACCTGAAATTAAAAAAACTGGATGAAATTACAGAAAAGTGTGAAGAAATTTTAAAACTAGGGAAAATACCTTTGATGTTAACAAGGGGGCATTTGGCCTCATTGTTTTCTTTGAAAGCCTTTTCTGAAGATGTGAAAGTTATAGTTTTTGATGCCCATGCCGATCTAAAGAATAGATATGAACACCCGATGATGACTTCCTACTATAAATCAATAATAAAGGATAAAAAAACGTTGTTTAAGTTCAACGGAGCTACTTGGTTAAGAAGGTTCTGCGAATCGAGAAAGAATGAAGTGGGTTTATTGGGTGTGAGATCCTGTGACGAGTTTGAATTCGATTACATGAAAAAAAGGAATATCTTATCCTTTACGCCAACTCAGATAAGAAAAAATATGGATGATGTCAGAGAAAAATTGAACGGTTTCTTGGATGGAAGTAAATTCTATGTGAGTTTTGATGTAGATGTCTTTGACCCTTCAATAGCTCCTGCAGTCGAATACTTAGAGCCGAACGGTATGTTTTTCCATGAATTTGTTGATTTAATCGAGCCTTTTAAAAAAGGTGAATTAGCGGGTTTGGATTTAAACTGTCAAAAGTACTTGCCAGGCAATCAAACGACAGACTTTTTAGCGACTAAAACCATAATAGAGATATTAAGTTATTTCCAGAAATCAAAGTAATGATATGAAGAGAAAGGAAACAGGGAAATTTGAGATAAGCAGAGACGAATGGATTGTAATAGGTTCTGTGTTAGCATTTGCCTTTGTTTGGATAATATTCATAACACCTATGATGATGCATTCTGATTGGTTTGCGAATCTGATACCCCCAATTAAATATATGATATACCATGTCGGCCACATAATACTAACTTTTATTGTATTCGGGACGCCCACAGGATTTACTCTTAATAAAAAAGTTCATTTCTGGGGAATTATAAGGGGGGGTGTATTTTCATGGCTATGTATCAGTTTTATAATAGACATATGGATTGCCCCCTTTTCTATAAATCCAGAAGGAATTTTTATAATAAAAGAGGGTGAAACCCTAATAGGGGCAGCTGTTGATTATATGGTGGGTTGGTCTTATTCTAAGATTATGCCGGGCATTGAAAGTGTTTTTGTGACTATTCCATACTGGAGGGCATTCTCGATGCTATTCATTCTAACTTATTTTTTTACACCCATAATAGCTGCTTTTTTAATGGCTCTAGTACTAAAACCAAAAATATTCAAGAACTTGATGGTAAGATGAGTCCCAGGTATAAAATTTTAAATAGATATTAACCTATACTATACACATTCGATTTTATGTTACGTAGATTAGTTTTAGACGTCTTAAAACCGCATAATCCATCGATTCTTGATCTGTCGAGTAAGTTGAGTAAGGTTAAAGGTGTTGATGGTGTCAACATAATAACTATTGAAATAGATAAAGAAGTCGAGAACGTGAAAATAGTTTTAGAAGGCGCGGGTATTAATTTCAACAAGGTAAAAAAAATTCTGGAAGATTCTGGCGGTGCTATACATTCCATAGATGAAGTTGCAGCCGGTAATAAAATCATCGAAGAAGTTGAAACACCTCAAGATCACTATAAATCTTATTTGAGATGAACTAGTTCATGCCGAAATTCTTGGATAGAATTAGAAATTATTTTAAGATTAGTAACGTCGCACCCATCAGTAGAAGATGTTTTGTTAAGAATGGTTTTGATGGGGCCATGACAGCTCTCGGTATTATTATAGGTGCTTATATATCTGGTGCCACTAATCCATTATGGATAATTTCTGCTGGTATAAGTGTATCTATCGCTATGGGTTTATCTGGGTTCTTTGGGGCATATATTACTGAAGAGAGTGAAAGATCAATAACTTTGAATAATCTCGAAAAATCAATGCTAAAAAAACTTGACAAATCGGTAATAGGTAGGGCAAAAAAGGTTGCTACTCTTTGGGTCGCATTGATAGATGGAATGTCCCCATTCATTATAGCAATGATATCATTAATTCCGTTCATACTATCTGTATTCAATCTTCTCCCTTTTTTATACGCGTTTTATTCTTCCATAGGAATAATTCTTATCGTACTGTTTTTGCTCGGGGCATATTTAGGCAAGGTATCGAAAAAGAGCATTATAATATCTGGACTCAAGATGCTTTTAGCTGGATTATTGTTGACTATACTTTCGTTCGTCTTTAAAATAGCGGTTTAAGAGGGTAAAACGAACTCTAAAGTTGTTCCAATTGTCATCTCGTGTTTTTCTGTAAAGTTTGCGTTGACTTCTAAAACGTACATAACTTTTTCTTTTGGCTTATAAGTCGAGCAACTCAGTCCACAGGGCTGAGCATTTTTAACTATATCGATTATTTTCTTATCTTTGTTGATGAAAATGATGTCGATTGGAAAACTCATGTTCATCATCCAGAAACTATGGTAATCTTCATCATTGAAAACAAACAGCATGCCTTCCTTCTCCGGAAGAGTTTTTCTGAACATCAATCCTTTCGCTCTATCCGTGAAAGTGTCTGCAATCTCTGCTCTTACTTCCGTATCTTTAATTTTTACAATCGCGTACTTTGTTGGAGATTTCTTGAAGTAAAGAACTATGATTAAGACTATTATTAGCCCAGATAGAATGCCTATTTCGAACTTCATTTATATCTTAATACGGATGGGAAATTAAATATTATTCCGCTTTTGATCTGGGTTAAGCGAATACCGTACAAAGGAGAAAAAAATCATAGACATATTTGTGTTTCTTGAAATAATTAAATAAGATTCTATGATTCACCACGTAAACTTGTCATTATGTTTAATTTGTCATCATGAAGAACCTTATGAAGTTCTTAAAGATGCTCAGGTTATCCATGAGGTTTCGATTAAGAGACGTGTTCCAATAACTTACGCCATCTCAGGGAAGGAGCTTAATGCGTTAGGCAGAAACAGAGATTGGATAAGACACGAACTTGGGGTGGATTTAATAGGCGAGATGCAGAGCGATAATTATTTCATAAATCCTAGGTTGAGGAATAACGGCCCCTACAAATCAGAATTATGCATGATGCCTTCGAATCATGCTATGTTGGTACAGCCTTGGAGTCAAGATATATGGAGTGAATATTTTAGAGAATTCATCGAAGAACAGATCAGATGGAGCCGAGACCGTGCAGAACAAGTCTTTCATAAAACCCCTGTCACGATACATCCACCCGATGGTGTATATGCTCCTGCAGTTGCGTACACTTTAAAGAAACTTGGTCTGGATACAGTAATTGTTAGTGGTGAGTTCCTGGGTGAAAATAGGCATGCTAAAGGTGTTCTATATTGGGCATCGAATCTAAGACATCTTATGAGGACTAATGATATACAACCCCAATATCCTGCATTTTACCATGCGAGGGATTTTGTTAATACAATAGAAAATTATGGTCATAGACATGATGTAGGATTCGTAGTTACAAGTTGTGATATTGATGAATTCAATGGAATGAGAAATTTGAGTATCTATGATGGCATAGCAAGACTTTGTTGTATAGGTGATGAGACATATGAACATCAGGGAGTCAGTATGGTGAATTGTAATGCGGCAGCACACTGGAACTTGTTCCAAGAACCCATTGAAAATGTATGGCCATGGAATAATGTCTATGCCCAAATCCGTGGGAATGGTAATCTTGATTGGATCGATCCTCATAGGAATGAAAAAATAGGTCGTCTTATTCAACTTGCGATCCAAAGACGCGATCAAGGATGGAATATACGTCAAGCAAAGAATCACATTCATACGGCATTAGACAGTGCGCTTAGGAACAGAGATTTTTGTTATGAGGGTTGGCTACCTGAATGTTTTGATAATAATACAAATGAAGCAATGCGATTATTGCAAGGATGAATGTATTTTTTGCGATCGATCTGTTGAATGATTTCTTCAAACCATTTTTATTTATTAAAAATCAAAATTAACTCATGAAAACAGCACTTTTTGTCGGTCGGTTTCAACCCTTCCATATCGGCCACCTAAAAGTCATAGAATGGATTCTAAAAAAATATGACAAAGTCATAATAGTTATCGGCAGTTCTGACAAATCAAAGACAGATAACGACCCGTTTACTGCCGAAGAAAGAAAAAAGATGATAAGCAAAACATTGGGAACTGAAAATATAGAAAAATATGAAATTATAGAAATACCAGACGTACACGATGATGGTGCTTGGGTGAAGTGTATTCTTGAAAAGGCAAAATTTGATACAGTCTTTTCGACAAACTCCTGGGTTAAGAGATGCTTTGAAATTTTTAACATCTCAGTGGAAAAACATCCAAAGTTCGGTAATATTTCCGCCAGTGGCATCAGAAAACGAATGAGAGAAGGAAAAGAATGGGAACACTTAGTCCCGAAAGACGTGGCGAAAATAATTAAAGGGCGAAAAATATGAAAAAATTGACAATTGGCATCATAGGGATTCCAATTCAACTTGAAAAAAAACATAATATCACAAAAGAATTTTTTTCTTCTGGTTTAACTGATTCTCTGCGTTTAGGCACGAAAAAGTATATTGAAAGGAAAAGCAAGGAAAAAGCTTTGAAAATCGATGTTTTAGATTTGGATGAACTAATAGATTCAGAAAATGTTTTATCAGAGAAGGATGAACTAATTGGAATTCCTAAGACAAGATTGGATGAATTGGCGCAAGAATTGAAACAACGGATAAAAGATATTGATCTAGTTATTCTTTACGGTGGAGTTCATACAGCCGCCTATCTTTTGTACCATCTTCCAGGCCGAGTAGAACGTTATGATGTTCATGATGATGATTATGAAGTCGTCATTCCATTCCATACGAGTTATTTCAGACATGTTGTAGCGTTAAAAAAATCATCCGAGGTATCAAACCACGATTTGATGGATAGAATACTAGTAGATGAAACTGGAGCATCTGGAAGTATTTTCGATATCGATGTTGATTACTTGAGCCCTTCAGTCTATTGTCAACTCAGGGAAGAAGACATACAAAATAATTTTCAAAAAATAAAGGAGGATATCGGAAAGGCCAAACCAAGAATTATCGGGTTCTTTGAATTCCAAACTCTGGACGGAAGTAGAGAAGGATATGAAAGATTGTTATCATTGGTCTGGGAAGGAGTTAAAGCGATTAAGGATAAGGTAATCTAGCAGTCTCCGCCAATTTGAGCATCTTCTTCATTCTTCTTACCATGTCTTGTTCGTATTCTTTGCATTGATCTAAAAACTTTCTCCTCTGTTCATCGTAATAGATGTACCTATAAATTCTCATGAGGAGAGAATTTATGGGGTTTCTTTGGAGTACAGAATCTCTATCCCATGTGGTAACAAGTTTAGCGTAGAATTCAATCCTAACCGAACCCGTGCCATCAGGGTGTATGACACCATGTTTTAATCTAACCCAACCCCACATTGTTGATCTGCCGTCAAAGCTTCTGAAACCATGCCAGAATATATGGAAGACTATGTTGTTCGGGTCTGTGACATCAACGAAGTAATCATCTATAAACGTCCTAGTTCCAGTAATCATCATTCCTTCTCTAAGGATTCTTGGAGCCCTTCTAGCCACTTCTCTGATGTTCGGTCCAGAGTATTCCATTCTGACTACTCTTCTAGGGGTAAAACAATCCGCTTCCTCATAAATCCTAGTAACTGGTGTCTTTCTTATGTGAGGGCGTATATCAGGTATTTCAGTTTTTTTGTCCTCTACAAACATTATCTATACTCCTCCTTCTTCCATTCTTCTGGTCTCTTACCTTCTTCTGTCGCTGCTTTACCCAAGGCTGTGTATTCCTCTTCTGGAATCTTCAACAAACCTTTTAACGGGTTCATAGCATTGTTAAAGATAGTAACCCATTGTCTCTCTTCTGCTAACAACCCGCGTGGTGATACTCCATAAAATTCGTCGGGCAATTTATTTGGTGGTACATCTTTTTCTAAAAATCTTATCATTATTTTCAAGGCAGTGACTGCGTGTTGGAATGGGTCTTTGAAGCCTCCCCTTTCAAAGAGTATGTATGTCAAATGATCTTTTCCCATCCCAGCTTTCTTCAGTATCCACAATAACCTGTATATCCGGTCATCGCCAAGTTGAATAGGAAAGTGTGAATGTAAAGGACTTGGATTGTTTGCATGAACGCACACAATGTATTTCCCGGCATCTGGGAAATTCCTAGTTAAGTCTGTTAATTCTTCAACAGGATCGATTGCTTGTGTTGCGATGTGTTCAAAATCCACTAGCATGAGTATCTTATCCCAATATGGGTTTCCCTCCTTTTTTAACTCTTTTCTAGTCTGCATTATGGCAATATGTATCTGCTTGGTTTTCCAAAGCATGTATCTTCCAGCTTCTTTTGGATCACGTGCATCAGGCATCTCAACCGCAATCTTGAGATTCTTTAAAATATCCATCAATTCCTTATATTCTTTCTCCATCTTAGGAGGTTTTATCATGCTCAATTCATTTTTAATGATTGAAGGTAAGCCACGATCCTTATACTTTTGGGTTGATTCGGCCATCCATCTACATGCAGCTATCAGATGACCTTGTAAGAACTTTGCTCCGATAACCCCGTAATAGAATTCCTTGAATTTCAAGTCGCCTCTGTCATTTGCCCACTTAAGAGAATTTCTGAGGAAATCCATATTCTTACTTGGATCTTCGATAGAACCGAATTTATCTATGTACGCCGTAAGCATGTCCTTGTATATTTTTACCATTTCAAGCCATATCGGGTCTTGTTTGAAGTAAAGATGGTTGGTTATGAATGCACAGATATCGATATAATCTCCACGGGTTCTTCCGAGATAATACCATTCCCTCTTTTTAGGAATTTCGTTTCCTAATTTTTTTGATAATTCTTCTTTTATACGTTTTTGCAGTAAGCGTGCGTGTATTTTTCCGTTTTCTATTCCATATTCTTCTGGTGGTATTTTTCCAGCGTCGACCATTTGTTTGGCTAACCTCTGTGCTTCAATTTCAACTTCATGGTAGATTGGTCTTATTTCTTCTCCCATTATAAGACTATCGTACTTATCCCAATAATGTTCTATGAAGAATTTTCTCAGTAGCTCATTCTCGAATAGTAGTTCTCCGATGAACCTACCATCATAATCACACATTATGATTTCAAGTCTAGCTCCAACATAACTCATCATTTCTAACCAGAAGTGAAGACAAGCATGAAAATCGATGTACTTTGCCCCAGCATAAACAGCGGACTTAAGGGATTTATGCATATGATCATCTGCCTCTTGCCACTGAACCATCTCAGGGATGCAGAACGGGACAGTTAGACTCCCATGCATGTTTATGTCGAGACGCTGTTTGTTTGCAATGTATCTTATCTCATGACCTTCAGTATAATCCACTTCATGAGGAACATCTCCACCAATCTCTATAGCACCTGTTCCCCTCGTCAAACCATATCCCACTTTCCTGACTACTGTTGCAAGATCTTCAGGGCGTGCTATTCCCCAAAGACCAGTCGATACTGCAACTTTAAGGTTTAACTTAGACATCATACACCGCCAAGATTTTTCAACATATACGACCATATGAGGGGGTTAAAAACTTCTCTCAGAAAGGGTCTGCCGAATGTGTAAGTCATCCTATCACGAAAATGTGGATCGTATGGTCCTTTTACAAAGAGCATCTTCAGTCCAAAAAATCGATTCAACGTATCTTGCAATTTCGTCATGGATTTAATCAAGGATGCCTTAAATTCAGAGAATGACGATTTTTCAAGTTCCTTCTTCTTCTCTTTAGTATAGATATCTGGATATTCTTCACGCAGTATTTCGTCGATTTCTTTTATAATCCCGTTCTCCATCATAACTTTTTTTCCTAGGAGTTCGTCTATGTAAGCATCTATCTTGTTTTCTTCTGCTATCAACTCCAGTAGCTTTACCAGCAGTATATTTTGAGTAAGAAAAGCTACTGATAACCTATTGAAATCTATGTCTTCAACGTCAAGACCACTAGGGAGTTTCCAATGCATTATATACACGGGAAAATGAACCAATACATACCAGTAGTATGTTCGGCTGCCCTCCATAAAAAGTCTTCTTCTGGCTTCTAAAACATCTTCTTCAGTTATCTTGACGCCATGATGTTTTTCAATTTCTGGAATGAATTTTTTGACCACGTCATCGTATGGTTCGATTGGAAACCTTGGTTCTTCGCCTTCCCTAATTCTCACAGTTGGCCAAAATCCTTTTGCTGTCTGTCTTGTTCCTTTAGTTTCATAATATTCTCTTGGAGGTTTATGATGCTCACTACGTTCTAAACCTTCCATAGTAGTCCATGCCCAATATTCTATGTATTGAAAAGCGACAGGCATACCAGCTCCAACCGGGACATTTTTATGCATAGCGAGGAACTTATCATCAACTTCTCTAATCTGTAGAATCCTTCTGATTAATGGTCTGATCCAGTTTCTGTATTCTTCTATGGATGCCTTTCTTCCAAATAAACGCTCTAGTATGTGTTTGTATCTTTCCTTTACTTGATCCCCAAAATATTTCCTCCATTTCTTGTACAATTTAACTTTTGTGGCTAAAACTACTGCTTCAGCCATAGACGTTTCTAGTTTTTTCTGGACTTTCTCTTTTGTATCATCATCGTCTTCCAATTCCATGAAATCTGCTATAATGGTGGGCCATCTTGGGGCTATAGACCTCAAGGAAACACCTTCCGGTAAATTGACATCAACTTGATCTATGAACATTGCTTTTAAAGAATGGTTGTCTTCATTGGCGATAAAGTCCATGATTATTTTGTATTTTCTTTGATCATGCATCAACAATTCAACATCTGAAATTGCTCTGTCAACATGCGACAAGCCTTCTTTTACTTGTCGTATTATATCCTGTTTTTGTCGAACTATGCTTTGATACATTGGGTGTGATGGTGATATCTCGATCCATTCATCGACTTTTTTAACTGTGAATTCCCATCTGTTGGCGAGATTATTCATCAGACCGGTGATAGCAGTTAAAGCTGTTCTAGCAGGTACTGTGGGGTTATACCTAAAAGTGGTGTTGGGGTGTCTTAAACTCCATCCTCTACTCATATCTTCGCCATACGCCTTTGGAATTTTTTCGTGTATCCAATCGAAAGCTAAGTATTTTTGTCCAGGCCCTTGTTTTCTCCACTCCACCGGCATTTTTTACACCTTTAACAAATATATTCCGAAAAAAATCAGGAATATTCCAAATACCACGAACATTTTAGTGAATTGTGGGGGCTGATACTGTTCTGAGTCCGGGAAAAAAACTACGAATAGAAATCCTAAAAAAATGCATCCAGCACCGATTAACTTGTTTAGTATCATCTCCCTCAAAATATAATTGTTCTGACGGTAATTAAAACTTTATTTTATTCTTAATACTCGTAGAACTTAAGTCATTGTATTTTTTCAATCTAAGGACTTGAATCTTCAGATCTCTTTTTTTAAGCTCTCTTTTTAATTCCTCTTCGTCCCAGGTTTGATCATAACCCAAGACTATGATATCTGGCTTGATCTTTTCGACTATCTTTAATCTATCCGAACCCTCGTTCCCTAGAATGGCCTTATCAACTGGTTTCAAAGATTGTATGATATATTTTCTATGATCTTCCGACATCATAGGTTTTTTTCCCTTTTCTTTGATAACAGTAGAATCCCTGGCTATAACAACTATTAATTTAGAGTCTTTATACAAATTTTTGCATTCTTCCAGGAATTTCACGTGTCCTGAATGGAGTATGTCAAATACACCAAAAGTGGCTATTTTTTTCATGTTTTTCACTTTATTTTTAGGGATTAATAATAAAACTTTTATTCTCAGGCACGAAATTCATTATAGAAGAAAATGGTATTTGCAAGGTCAAAAATCTTAATACACGATTATTGCCTAGAGGAAAAACCTGTAGTACTAACTCTGAACTATAGGGGTCCAAACCCCCAATTAGCAGTAAAAAAATATGTCGACCTGCTGAAGTTGGTTTTCAAAATCGATGATTCAGAGATTCAGGAAAAAATATTCAACTGGGATAGGAGTGGGAAAGAAGAGAAGTTTGAGATAGAGTTTGAAGCAAGGAAAGACTTGGATAAAATCACTCACTTGTTCATCCAGGGTATATTAAACGGGACTATCAGACCGAGCGAAGAATTTGGTAAGGAAGGTAATGTTAGAATACGTATTCGAGGAGCAGTAAGGGCCGAATATCCACAAGACACTATCTGGCAGAGAAGCATAATGTATGAATTCTTTCGTGTCCTATACCACAAGATATTGTATGTGAACGTCTGGACTAAGTATATGGAAGATTGTAGAACAATGCTACGTCTTTTTGTAGAAGAAATGAAGGCATATCTAAACCTTATCCAGAGAGCTGGACTCTAGTTATTCCATTTCTAACTTTAACCTTAAGTCGAACGATAGTAAGAAAAACAATGCAAGTAATACAATTATGAAGATGGCCGCCCATCTATAGATCGAGAGGTAGATCGGCTTATCTTGTAGTGATTTCACAGTATCTAGATGAACATAGTATGATCCTAAGAAAATACATACCAGAAAGCCTCCAAAAATCAATGTAGTTATTTGTCTTGCTGTTAAATTCCTCAGTATCCAATAGAATGGCTGATGTTCATACCAACTCATGATATCATCCGAAAAGTATGGGTAAACCAAAGTAGAGTAAGATTATTGATAGTATAACGCATAACCACCAGTATGAATCAAACCAACCTCCTCCCCCAGTTAAAAAGAAGGCCCTAAGAAAGAATACTGAACCGAAGAATGTTAGTATCACCCCCATAAAACCCCATTCTATGTCTATTGGCTCTGGTTTAACCCGGTGAAAACCAGGCATTAAAAAATTCAGCAGAGTTATCAAACCAAATGAACCAACGATTACATAATATACCCATTTTTGATCCTCTTTCTGTCTACTCAATAGTTCTCTGTTCTGTTCATCTCCATGTAGTAAATACTCTTTAGTGGGTTTAAGTTCTATGGCCATAGTAATCGATTTATAGGAGGATAGTTAAACTTTTAAAACTTTTGTTAACCTAAAAAACAGAGATAGAACCCTTCAAAAGTCTTTGTATTAAATTCTCAAATCCTTCTCGTGATAGGCTGTTAGATATTATATTCTCAATTTCTGGTTGCCTGACATCACCATTGGATATGTACTTGACACCAATGAAAGGATCATTTATAGGCTTTCCTATCTTCGATAACAACTGGACTTGAACTTCTGTTACTTTGAACGCTTCGTTTATTTTATCCGCTATCTCCTGTGCTTTCAAATTGTAGATTTTACCGACGTGAGAAACTGGATTCTTACCTGCCACAGCTTCCAATGACATAGTTCTACAAGGAGTAATCAATCCATTCGCACGATTGCCCCTACCAACCTGACCATCATCTCCGTTTTCCCAAGAAGTCCCTGTAACAGTCAAGTAAACACTATCTTTCACATCACAAGTATTGACATGCACACTCATGCCGTCTGTCTTAAACTTGTTTTGCAACAATTCCCCAATCTTTTCTTTCTGGTTGTAATACTCTTCTAAACTAGGAAGAAATCGACTTATGAAGGCTATAGCCACTGTAATGTCCGAATTACTATCATTCCTACTCCCCATTACTTTTATATCCTCTCCTATAGACGGGAACTTCTTCTTCATTTTTTCAGAATTCAAAAATCTCTCAATATCGAGAACGGTTGTCTCTAGTTGAGACATTGGGGCATAACCAACTCCGAAAGATGTATCATTGGCTGGAGGTATCTCCCCCTTTCCAAACCTCTTGAATATATCGGCTAAAGCAGGAGAACCAGGATGGATGTTAATTACAATCTCTGGATTAAGTTTATCGGCGAACCGAAGTGCACTATCTAAATACTTGTCAACTTCTTCATAGATCAGTTTCTTTATATCATCTATCCTTTCGATTATTGTTGCAGTGCCAGCGACCATGGCTGTTGGTCTTTCTATAATTTCTCCACCGCCAAAAACGGGATTAGAAACCCCACCAACTAACAATCCCTTGTCTAAGTTATGATGATGTATGAAACCTTGTTTTTCGATATAATAGTTTGAAATCACTCTTGAAGAGGCCTCACATATGGCATCGGTTAAAGAATCTGGATGACCGATTCCTTTTCTTTCGACCATCTCTATCTTTTGTTTGGAAACTGGAGTTTGATTCAACTTCTCGATATGTATTTTCATGACATTTTTTAGGATTTTGAAATATATAAAATTATTTATAATTATCGAGTATAAATATAACTGATAGTTATGATAACTGGAAAACTATTGAAGAAGATGAGGGAGGAAATAGGTATGACCCAAGAACAATTAGCGGAAACAGTAGGCATATCCCAAGCTCATGTAGCAAAAATAGAGAATGAAAAGGTCAACCCTCGACTTTCGACAGTAAACAAAATCATGTCTGTTCTAAAATCGAACAGTACTCTGGGATGTAATGGATTTACAACTAAAAAAGTGATTTACGTAAGTCAAAAAGATTCTGTGAATCGTGCAGTAAAACTAATGAAAAAGAATGATGTATCTCAATTACCTGTCATAGATGAGGGTATTTGTGTGGGCAGCATAAGTGATAAAACTATAATAAGAAATTTAGATAGAATCTCTGGATCGACTAAAATCCTGCAAGTGATGGAAGAGCCTCTTCCAACAGTAAACTGCGGGGAAGAAATGGAAGTAATAAAAACTCTGTTAGAATACCATCCCGCAATATTAGTAACAGAAAGAGGAAAAATAATAGGTATTTTAACCAAATCAGACTTATTCGATCTGTTAAAATAATTATAACATTTCCTTTATCTTCTCAGAGATGAAATTTACGACATCCTCAGAAACCGGTATCGTAAAAGATTTTTTATATCTTTTTTCCTTGTTCAGAGTGTAAAACCCTCTAGACAAAGAAATGAATTCATTCTCTCCCTGATCTGTTATTGCTTTTTTCCTAGCAACCTCTATAAAATTCGAGTTGCCGAATCCAACTTCCTCTGCTTTTATTGTCTCGAATTCAACCATTTTGTATTACCTCCGTTTTTATAAGACTTAAAAAACAATATTATAATAGGAATTTAAAAATTTATGTGGGGATAATATGGGTATCCTTGGGAAAATAAAAGGGATTTTTGGAAGAAAAAAAGATATTGATATTCCACCGATAGAAGACCTTGAGAGAGAACCGTTAACTCCAGATTTGATTCCCCGAGAACCTCTGAGAGGAAAAGGACCTTTACCACCCAGAACATTCGAACCAGAGCCATTATCAAGACGTGGTTTTGGATCAGAATTAATGCCTGAAACAAAACAAGCTGAGATGTCCAACATAAAAGCGAAAATCGATCTTCTCTTAACTGAAGTGGATAGTATAAAAACACAGAACCAGACGATTAACGAAAGGTTGAGATCTATAGAAAAGGCCTTGGCAGAATTGAGGGGCATAAGGTACTATTAATTATTCATTTGGGCCTTCCTAATCTTTCCCTTACCCTTTCCATGATACCGCCTCTTTCTTCTTTTCTTTTCCTCCTGAAAAAGATTACAAAAATGATTATCACGAATACGATTATTATCATAATCAACGGCCAGAAGATTAAGCCTACCATTATGAATTTTCTTATTTCCTCGATAGGATCGCATATTTCTTCATAGTTTTTTCCTTCAAAGTATACATGAGCTTCTGAGAATTGTTCCTCTGGTGCGTAGAAAGGTGGTATTATTATCTTTGATGTGTTAGATGCTCTCAGTTCCATCTCCAGATTTATATCAACTCTTGAAATTACTTTATATTCTAATGGTATCGCATACTCGAACCAATTTATTGCCTTGGCATAATTCTCTTTGTTGTACTCTTCTAAACCTCTTTTATATGCATATTCAGCATCCTCATGGATTGTTTTTATAACCGTGATGTCCAAACAATCTTCGACTAAGAGAGATTTCTCTGCCAGGGTTTTAACTTCATCATATTGTCTCAAAAGAAGGTCGGTTATTTCTTTTAAGTTTTTACCTATGACCAAAGTCAAGATTTCAGTATTACTCTCAACATCATCAATGGCTTTAATTTTTAATTGATAAACTCCTGTTTTTGCATCACTAGGTACTTTTATCACAATCAAGTATCCTTGTGTTCCACCAACAGGGATGTCTATTGCCTTGGGTATAATCTCGATCCAATTCGATGGAACCTCTTCGATCGATATTTCAACGGATTTAACGGTCTGAGTACCAATGTTCTCTACTGTTGCTACAAAACTCGTTCTATTTCCTGTAACAACAGAAAGTAAGTTGGTGGATAGATTTAGTAATAATCTCTTGACGGGGGCCGATGGGGGCGAAGGTGCACTAGGACCAGGGCCTTCAGATGGGGGTGGTGGGGTTATACAAGGAATTACTTTAAAAGTATCAGATGACTCTGTCCAATTCCCATCAGATTGTAGAATTGCTAGGAATGTATGATAATCTAATTCAGCATCAGAAGGAACTTTTAGTATTGGTATCC
>CAYFYJ010000014.1:0-54342 GCA_964347415.1 uncultured archaeon
GAAGAGTTAATCAAATTTTCAAAGTTAAAGGAGGATGTTTATCATGGCAAAATTAGCGCAATCAACTATAAAATATTTAATAGAAGCAGAATTTACCGCAAATGGTGTAGTAGAAAAACCAGACGTAATTGGAGCAATATTTGGTCAAACTGAGGGTCTGCTTGGCCAAGATCTGGATTTAAGAGAACTCCAGCGGTCTGGAAGAATAGGGAGGATAGAGGTTACTTTAAGGACCAATAAAGGAAAGACGGCGGGAAAAATTTTAATTCCTTCAAGTTTGGATGGTTCTGAGACATCATTGATAGCGGCGGCCGTAGAAACCATAGAGAGAATTGGCCCGTGTGATTCTTATATTAAACTAAAATCTGTAAAGGACATTCGTGCTGTTAAACGCGAATATGTTGTTGATAGGGCAAAAAGAATCTTAACCAAACTCATAAAAGAGGAAATCCCACCAACAACAGAATTGACTGAAAAAATTAAAGAATCTGTAAGAACTGCTGAAATAATGGAATATAGGGGTCTGCCGTCCGGCAGTGACGTGGCAACTTCTGATGAAATAATCTTAGTGGAAGGAAGGGCCGACGTCTTGACCCTATTAAAACAGGGGATTAAAAATGTTATCGCCTTGGGCGGAACGACGATACCAAAACCAATATTAGAACTTTGTAAAGAGAAGGTAACAACTGTTTTTTTGGATGGAGATAGGGGCGGAGACTTAATTTTGAAGGAGTTATTACAACTCACCAACATTGATTACGTTGCTAGGGCGCCAAAAGGCAAAGAAGTGGAAGAGCTGACTAAGAAGGAGATATTCAAGGCATTACGTGAAAAAGTTTCTGTAGAACAAATAGTGTCGGATATGAAGAAGGATTTGGATAAAAAGAAGAAGGAAAAAATAAACACAGTACTCGAAAAAATGATTGGAACTAGGGCAGCATATGTTTTTGATGAAAAGATGAAATTAAAAGCAAAAATCCCCCTCAACCAATTTAAAGAGGATAATAAACATTTGAAGGATGCAAAGATTGTTGTTTTGGATGGGGCGATTAATGACGACATCGTTCATACGGCCGAAACATGTAATATAAACTTTTTAATAGGACATGATTCTGATAAAAAATATAAAACAAAAATTTTAACCATTTATACAAAATCAGATCTGTCCGTTTAACTTTGTTTTAAAAAGGATTTATGTATAGTTTCATATATGGGCCCTCGTTTTGTTAACACACTCTTCACCAAGGCAACGCTCTCAACATTGAATGTACCAATTTTTATGCCTCGGTGATCAGCAATGAATTTTTGTAACAATCTTTTATCCTCAATTTTTTTTACTCTACACAATGTAAGTTTGGTCTTCTCATAAAATTTCCCACCCACATTATTAACCACTTCTCTTATTAGGTTTGAGATTTTACCTTCGTTTTCAGCCTTTATGCCAATTACTCTGATGTATTTTTCGTTTGGTATAAGTTTCAATTCCTCTAATTTCAACTGAAATTTGTTTGTATTCTTTACTGATTCGTCTAATTTTTTCTTTAGTTGGTTTATATCCTCATTTATATCCCCCAGAAAGGTTACCGTTAAGTGCAGGTTTTCTGGTTCTACAAATTTTGCCCTTAAAGGTAATTTTTCAATATTTTTTTGGAATTTGACTATAGGATCTCGTAAAAATTCTGGTATCCATATACACACAAATAAACGCGCCATGATTGTATTTATTCTTATTCAAACTTAAAAATAATGTTCGTTATAAAATCGTTCGTATAAATTATCACAAAAATTTCACGATTATTTCACGATAAATATTTATTTTTCATACACTAAAAATGAACCATGTGTGAAAATTTATGTTAACAAAATATGAATACTATTCGAAATTTAATTGGTCTTCTAACCCATTTACTCTAACAGTTTCGCCAGAACTAATGGTGGGCTATTCTAAACAGACAGAATCTCTCCTTTCCCATATTTTTAATTTTCATAAATTCGCCTTGTTAACCGGTCCAACAGGTTCTGGTAAAACTACATTACTTTTGTGGTTGAGATCGCAGATTATGGCTTATAAAAAATTCTTTCCTTATTATATATCTAAACCACCAAAATCCCCAGAAAATTTAATTTTCCTAATTAAATCCATTTTGGGGTACAATTTTTTTGATAGAATTCGCCACAAAAACCTATCGATGTACGAACTTCCCAAATTTGTCTACAGAAAGGCCCGTGGAAGACATCTGGTGTTACTCGTTGACGAAGCTCACGAATCTTCTTTGACAAATCTTGAATGGTTTAGAACATTAATAGATTCAGTCCCCAACCTTTCGATTGTTTTTGCGGGTCTCCCCATTTTTAATGAAAAATTGGAATCAGATCTCCCTACTTTGTCTATGCGAATCACGACCAAGACCTATTTAAACACATTAAACAAATCAGAAACCCAATCACTCATCTTAAAGAGGATTGAGAACGTGGGTGGCGACAGTTTAAAACCCTTTGCTCCCGATGCCATTGGACGAATATTTGAGATTACAGGTGGTTTCCCCAGAGAAATTATAAAAACTTGCGACGGGTTGGTTCGAGAGGCCTCAAGAAAAAACATTTCCAGCATAGATAGAAATTTTGTCGATGAGATCATCAGTACTACGGTAACACCCGGTCCACAGGAGTTCAAATTAAACCTATCTAAGAAACAGAAAATGATATTAAACATCTTAAATGAAAAACCGAATCTGACCCCCACTGAGATTGTTGATCATTTTGACATTTCCAATTACAAGAACAGAAGCAACGCAATTCGTTCTATTAACAACATTTTAAAACGATTGCTCGGGATTGAGATGATAAAGAGGAAAAAATTGAGTAATAGTTACGTTTATTTCCTCTCTGGTAAAGCCAAGACCGTTTTAACTAAGGCTTAAATATTAAAAACCCATCAACAGTTAAAGTTAAATTGATTAAATCATATATATAATACTAAGAGGTGAACCTATGGTAGAAACAAGGGTTAGAGCAAAAGATGTAATCAAGAAAACTGTAATCAGTGAAGAGACTGGAAGAAAGTTTGGAGTCGTTGGAAACGTTGATTTTATTACCGAAAGTGGGGAGTTATTGAATGTAATCATAGAAGATCCTACTACTCATTTAAAAGATTTAAATTTGAAGGGAGACGAACGAGGTAGGTTCTTGATACCATTTAGCGCAGTAAAATCCATTGGCGATTTTGTAATTGTTAGTGAAAATGAACTGGTTTAATACATTACTTAACGTTTACTTAAAATTTAAGTAATTTTTATAGCATCACTAAAATATTTAAGTCATAATTTAAGTTATAATTAATGATAATATGGGTCTCATTTCTTGGTTTAAATCCTTGAGATCTAATAAGGAAAATAATTCTGATAATATCCAATCAATACCAATATTAAGAACTGAAACCCCAGAAAAAATAATTGAGACTAGAATTAAACCGATTAAAATCCCCACAATCATGGACTTGGGGCAACATTTAGCCTTGATTTCACAACATCTCTCTGATTTAAAAGATCAAGCCGTAACAAAGACATGGTTCACATCTGAATATGAAGATACAGGAGAGCAAATAATACTCAGATTATCAAAAATTGAAGAATCATTATCTATCGTTCATAATTACTTAACTCAAATTAGTAAAAACTTAAGTGATTTTACTAAGGAGACTACTCCTATTAAGTTAAGTAAAGGTTTACCTCGTCCAACTAAGACATCTGATCAGATTTTGGAATTATTGAAAGACAGAAAAAAAATGAGGTATAAAGAGCTCTTTTCCGAATTAAGTGTTTCAGATCCCACTCTATCAAAACATCTGAAAAATTTATGCAATATAGATGAAATAAAAAGGAAAAGGATTGGAAGAGCCGTTTACTACGAATTATCCGATTAACTCTTTATAGATACTTTCTCTTTTCACTGGTCCTTCACGTATTAACTTCACGTTTTTCTCATTTGTCAAATCAATACACGTTGATGGTTTGTTTTTTGGTAGATCCCCACCGTCCAATATTAAATCTACTTTACCCCCAAAAACATCGATAATTTTTTTTATTTCATAGATGGGTGGCTGCCCAGATATGTTCGCACTGGTTGTTGTTACGGGAAGTTTATGCAATTTTACTAATGATGAAGCGACTGGGTTATTTGACATTCTGAATGATATTCCATCGTGATTTGAATCCGAAATAGGTATCCTCTTCTTTACCACTATGCTCAGCGGACCAGGCATGAAATTTTTTACTAACTTCTCTACCACCCTTGTTACTACCCCATATTTCTTTATCATATTCAAATCTGAAACGAGGATTGGTATAGCCTTTGAAGTACCACGGCCCTTTATTTCGTAAATTTTCTTTATACTTTTTGGGTTTGTCGCATCTGCCCCCATCCCGTAACACGTCTCAGTCGGGTATATTATTAAACCACCCCCTTTCATTACATTAACCGCTTCTTTCAGGACTTTCACGTCTGGCTTCATGACTTCTACACGTAATATTTTCGTCTTCATTTTAACCACGTGATGTCTACTTCATCTGTTCTCCAAGCCTTTATGAAGGCCGTGTCTTCTACTTTCATTTTTTGTCTTGACTTGAATGCCAAAATACCATTCCATGCAATCATCACTCCATTATCGCCCGCATATTTCATTGGAACTGAATAAGATTTTGCTTCACGTCCGCTACACATAACCTTCATCATGTCTTGCAAACGCTGCGATGCAGCTACACCGCCGACCAACAACACTTCTTTCTTGTTCGTATGTGCTAAAGCTCGTTCTGTAACTTCTGTTAACATCGAGAAGACAATCTCTTGAAAACTGTAAGCTACGTCATCTTTTTTTACACCGTCATTGCACAATTTTTTACATTGAGTTACTATACCCGTGAACGACAAATCCATACCTTTGACGACGTAAGGCAAATCAACCCAACTTCCTTTCTTTGCTAGTTTTTCTATTTTTGGTCCGCCGGGCATTTCTAAACCAATCTCTCTAGCCAGAACATCGAATGCATTGCCAATAGGAATATCTTCAGTCTCTCCGAATATTCTGTATTTTTTTCCGACATAAGCAATGATTTGTGTATTACCACCAGAACAATAAACTACTACTGGGTCTTTACATTTTGTCATTAACTTTCCTATTTCGATATGTCCAATACAATGGTTTACTCCGATCAATGGTTTTTTGTGTTTCAAACTCAGATAACGTGCTATGCTTGCGCCAACGTGTAAACAGTTTGGCAATCCTGGCCCCATCGAGAAGGAGATAATATCGATATCATTTATCTTAACTTTTTTTAACGCATTTTTTACAACATTCGTTGCATTTTCTGTATGGAACTGAGCTGCTTCTCTAGGGTGTATTCCCTTTCCTAAAGGCGGTTTATAGACAGATCTCCCGTCGAATAGGACCTTTCCTTCATCGTCTATAATCCCTATTGCGAATGTATGGGCTGTTGTTTCTATTCCTAGACATTTCATTCTATCGCCTATAGACTTCATTTATCATATTTGTCATAATATTAAGTTTTTTTAATAGCTCTTCGTCAGATAAGTCTTTTACGTCGTTTTTTAGCCGAATTAAGAGCAATGGTAATCTAAAACTCTCAAAATCACTACCTTTTTTAATGTCTAAGACAGGTTCTAGCTTTCTTATTGCTCTGGAGACGGCCATGTGGTTTATCTGCAGAAGACGGGACATCTCTCTTATGCTCAATCTTGCGTCTGGGCGTTTGGATAGTTCCCTCAGTAGCTTTAAGACCATTAGAGTGTACTTATTTTGCCTTTTAGACGGTTTTTTCCTTTTCATGTAAACTCTCACCGTGTGATATTGTTACGACTGGAACAAATAAGGATTTTTAGGTTTAAATAATTTTTGAAAATCAGATAGATTAATCATAAAAGTTTCAATTTTTTCAGAAATTGACTAGCGTCAATATCATATAGTCCAGAAGTATTTCGTATTCTACCCCGAATTCTTTTCTTTGTTAAATGCGAAGGATAAGCATACGTTCCTTCCGTTGCCAAACTCCCCAATACAGTAGCTAAAAATCCCGCTTCCCATTCCGATAATTTCCTTGAATATTTCATACAATAACCAGCACACCATAAATCTCCTGCTCCTAATGAATTGACAAAATTTTCAGGTTCGACTGCCTTGAACCTTAATTCTTCATCTCGTGTTAGAATAAAGCTGCCTCTCTCACCCATCGTAATTGCAACTGTTTTTACGTCATAACTACTTGCGATTCCATTAGCAACTCTCGATAATTCATTTTCTTGAAGGCTTATTTTCTCTATCGGTTCGTCGATATTTGGATTCAGAATTATTTTTGCTTCACCTTCATTCACTTTCAAGAAGTCTAATTTGTTGTAGACTTTTTGTGTAACATTGCTCATCGCTTTTAACTTTTCGACAGAAGCCTGTCGAATGTTATTGTCAAGCCCTACAGGAACCCCTAATCTATAAGCTTCTTCTATGGTTTTAAGAGTCAGATCAAGATAAGGAGTTTCAAAGACTGTTGCGAAAGATTGGTAGAAAAGGATGGCCGTTTGTGGTAGTATCGGAGTGATGTCTTTTGGTGGGGTGCTCATTAATTCCTCGGCATTCTGTTTTCTCTGTATTTTTGGTCTTTGTGGGTCAGTAACATTTATTTCATACAATCTCGATTCAGCACTCTCTACTTTTAGAATATATGACTCGTCTACATGCAGTTTCTTTAATGGTCTTTCAACATGCTTGACATATTTATCATCACCTATCTTAGCAACTGGAGTAATCGTATTAGGTTCGACCAGTTTAACCAAAGTTCTACAGAAATTAGCTATTCCGCCTGGTTTGTAACCTATAATTTTTCTATGCCTTACTATGCGATCTACCGTTAAGTTACCAACAGGAACACGTCTATATTGCATAATCATGCAATAAATCTTAAACTTAAATAATTGATTTTTATGTTTGATAGTTTTTTCTGGATAGAAGAAAAAAACCCTTCCAATCAACCCAAATCAGGATAGATTTTTATTCTGAAAAGAGAAATATTGATTATGGAATGGAAGGAATTTTTGAAACCAGATTGGAAAAAACTAATAGTTTTCTTTGTTTTAATTTTTATAATTTTAAATGAAGATTGGATAACTATTTCATTAGAAGGAACTCTGGTGATTTGGATATATAATATTTTTTATATCTTTCACCCTTTTTTCAGGACCTTTAAATTATGTTATTCAGGTTCCTCTTTATGTCACAAAATGTTTGAAGATATACTTGGTCCATTAGTAGCAATCACTAAGTTTCTTGATTTTTTATATCTTTATTTAATATCCTGTCTAATAATCTGGATTTACGATAAGTACAAGAAGAAAAAGAAATGAAAGAATCAGATAGATTTAAACCTCAACATCCATCAACCCCACCAACGCAAAGAGCACAAAACCCAAAAATTAACACCCATCCTTGAACCTATGTTAATCCTCATTTCAGTCATTTTTATTTTTTTAAATCAATACAAGATTCTATGGAAAACGAAATCATAGAAAAAGCATTGGAATTATCTAAAATCAGTTCATTAAACCCAATGCAAACTTTAGCCATAAAAAAGGGCTTAATAAAAGGTAAAAATCTCGTTGTTGCAGCACCCACAGCTTCTGGCAAAACCCTTCTGTGCGAATTAGCTGCCCTAAACCTTTTCAGGAATAAAAAAACTAAGATGATTTACATGGGACCACTAGTCGCTCTAGTCTCAGAAAAATACCAATCCTTCAAAGAAAAATACTCGAAATTAGGAGTGAGAGTCGCTATGTCTGTCGGCGACTACGACTCAACCAGTCAATGGTTAGCAGATTACGACTGGATACTCACTTCGAACGAAAAATGCGACTCCCTCATGCGACATAACGTAGGCTGGATCCGAGACGTTGGTCTAATAGTCGTAGATGAAATACACATGCTTCAAGACCCTTCTCGTGGACCGACACTAGAAGTCACTTTAACAAGACTGAGAGAAACCGTTCCAAACGCCCAAATCCTAGCTTTGTCCGCAACCATAAACAACGTGAAAGAATTAGGGGAATGGTTAGACGCAGAAACAGTCATTTCAGATTATAGACCAGTTGAATTGCGTGAGGGCATCTATCTTGACTCAAAAATCCAGTTCTTCGGTAACAACCCTTACGATCTCAACCCAGTCTTAGACCCAGAACCAGCAATACTACAGAACACGATAAACATGAGAAAACAGGCTTTGTACTTCGTAGCGACGAGAAAATACACAGAATCTTTAGCCGAAAACCTAGGAAAGTTCAACCAAAATTTCTTACAAAAGAATGAGAAAAGACAACTGGCAAAACTTTCAGAAGAAGTGAAGACTGTCCTAGAAATACCGACAAAACAATGCAGGAAGTTAGCTGACTGTATAAAGAATGGCATCGCATTCCATCATGCCGGTTTACTGTACAAACAAAAGAAACTGATCGAGGATAATTTCCGTCAAGGATTATTAAGATGCATAATCTCGACTCCAACCTTAGCTTATGGTGTAAACCTTCCAGCATTCAGAGTCATCATCCGTGACTTGAGACGTTACTATTCAGGTTATGGCTCTAGGTTTATCCCAGTCTTAGAATACAAACAGTTTGCTGGTAGAGGCGGAAGACCAGATTACGATGAATGGGGCGAATCAGTTATCATAGCAAAGTCAGAAGGCGAGGCACAAGAGCTAACAGACAAATACATCCTGGGTGAACCAGAAGAAATCAATTCCAAACTAGCTTTTGATCCTGTCTTGAGGATGCAAACACTTGCTTTGATAGCGTCCAGTTTTGTGAAGACTGAAGACGCTTTAATGAAATTCTTTGAAAAGACCTTTTTCGCTTACCAGTATGGAGACACTTTTGAGATCAACTCGAAGTTAGAGGAAATCCTGGAGATGTTAGTCGAATTCAAATTCATTACTAGAAAACATGGTAAACTCAAACCGACCAGAATCGGTAAAAGAGTCTCAGAACTATACATCGACCCGTTCACTGCGCATCACATCATCGGATGTCTTGGAAGGGCTATGAAAACCAAACCAAACATATTCAGTTATTTGCACATGATAACCAACACTCTTGAAATGAGACCCTTACTGTCTGTTAGGAACAAAGACTTTGAGGAAATAAACGATGTCATTGCCACTAAAAAATTCTTAGAAAAAGTTCCAAAAGACTGGGAATTGGAATTTGACAACTTTCTAAAATCCGTGAAAACGACTTTGATGTTTCAAGGATGGGTGGATGAACAGACAGAGGATCAGATCTTAGCCAAATTCAGGGTCGCACCAGGAGAATTATGGTCGAGGTTGCATAATGCTGATTGGTTGTTGTATGCTTCGCAGGAACTCGCGCTTTTGCTAGGGTATAAAAAACTATTGAGCGACTTAAGAAAAACCAGGGTCAGGACTAAATATGGTGCTAAAGAAGAATTGATACCTCTTGTACGATTACAACAAATAGGTCGTGTACGCGCCAGAAAATTGTTCAACGCAGGACTGAAAAGAATCTCAGATTTAAAGAAAACGCCATTATCGCGTTTGGAGAGAATCTTAGGGCCCAAAGTTGCAGCAACAGTAAAAAAACAATTAGGGGAAAAGGTTAAAAGTGTTAAAGAAGAGAAACAAGTAACGTTAACGGGTACGATAAAATGAATTGGAATAAAAAAATAGTCAAGTATTATGATTACACTTTGCCGTTCTACAAAAAATTTTGGTACAAGGATTCAGATAGTTATGCGATACATTATGGATTATGGGAAAGTGATACAAAAACCCTTGATGAAGCATTGATCAACACAAATAAGTTTCTAGCAAAAATAGTAGGGATAAAATCGAGTAACATCATTTTGGATGCTGGTTGTGGAGTAGGTGGAAGCTCAATTTGGATTGCAAAAAATTTCGGGGCCCATGTTGTTGGAATTACACTGAGTAAAAAACAAGTTGAAACCGCAAATAATTTAGCTCTAAGTAAAAAAGTTGACCATCTTGTGAAATTTTATGTGAGAGATTTCCTAGATACAAAATTTCCTAACAGCTCATTTGATATTGTTTGGGCCATAGAAAGTGTCTGCCATGCCGAAAATAAAAAAGATTTTTTGAAAGAATCTTACAGATTACTTAAACATGGGGGAAAAATTATAGTAGCTGATGGATTTTTAAAAAGACCTGCACAAAATGATAAGGAAAGGCAAATAATAAAGGATTTTTGTGATGGTCTCGCACTCCCAAATTTAGAAAAAATTGACACTTTTAAAAAATCTTTAAAAGAAGTTGGGTTTACAAACATAAAATTTTGGGACAAAACAAAAGAAACTCTACCATCTTCAAAAAAATTATGTAGGATGTGTAGAATTGCTTATCCGATTTCTAAGGTTGCTGAAAAACTGAAAATTACTTCAAATATATTGACAAAAAATTGTCTGGCTGGAATTGTTCAGTATGAAGCTGTAAAAATTAAATTGCTTGGGTATGGAATTTTCTATGCGGAAAAATGATAATTCTTTGACTGTTAATAAATATTAGGGGGTAGTAGTCTAGTTTGGTAGGACCCAGGCTTAAGATTTGCCGAACGGGTCTTGGAGAAATAGCCTGTAACCCGAGTTCAAATCTCGGCTACCCCATTCTAGGATCTGATAACCAGATAGATTTTTGTTCCCTAATCCTTAATTTAAATAATTATTATCCACACTTTTTGATGGGCAGTAGCAGACCTAACGAGAAATTGTCAAGGGTCTTTTCCTATATGTGTAATAAGTACGATCCATTAATCTTTTTTTTCTCAATATTCCATCCTCTTCCAATTTACCTAATAAAGTAGATGAATCAGGTTTAGTCAATGTGTATTCCCATTTCCCTTCAGTGAAACTTGTTAAGCGTTCTATAATATCTCCTCTTTCATATAGCCCTACGGAAATCATAGTTTTATCTAGAAAAATTTCAAGATCATTATACATTTTTTCTTTTTCAGAGAGTGGTTTTTCAATCGGCTCAATTTTTGAGGGTTTTAATGTTGGTCTAGAAATTATTGATATTGAAGTTTTTGGTTTCTCTTTTCTAATTACTGGTTCAACTTTTATTTTTTTACGTCTGGGTTTTCTTTTAGGTTTACGTTTTGATTTTATTTTTTGTAACAAAAGCTCTACTTCATCTTCATGATCTTTAGTATACCAAACAGATCCTTTGTGTGACCTATTCTCTCCAATTAGACCAGCTTCTTGCAGTCTATTTAAAAAAACACGAACGTCAACAACGCTTCTTTTTGTCTCATCTGCCACTTGTTTTGTCCTCATCGCTCTCTCTTTGAGTAACTTGTGAACATTTTCACATTTGGGTCCGAGAGATTTTAAAGTTACTACATCAGGATCGTCTTTATCCGTATAATAAACATTCCAATTCTTTGATTTCTTGACTTTTAAAAAATCATATTCAACTAACTCTCCTAGCACTCTAAGCACGCTCGACTTAAATCTTTTGTTTAGACGCTGGGCCAACTCCGATGTGGTTTTACACCCTTCCTTTTCTACTATTTGTGTTATTTCAAAAGCATCCGAACCAAGCGATCTTATCATGGCTTCTCGCTTATGTCGAGGTTTTACATACAAGTATTCATCACGGGCACTCCTATCTCTTTTTTCATCTTTTTTTGAAAGACCCCGATATATTAATCCTTTACTTAAAAGAAATCTTGCAATTCCTTGCACATACCTCTCATACATTCCCAATTCTTCTGCTATTTTGTTTGGTGACAATGGTTTTTTCTTTAAGAGTTCGTACACTTTTTTTCTAGAATCACTCAACGTATATATTGTTGCAAGTCTTTCATTCTTCCCTGAAGGAACAAAATAATAAGATCCCCTTCCCCTCATATTTTTTATTGTTCCTTCTTCAAGCAATGATTTTACGATTTCCCACAATCTCCATTTTTCTAGTCCTGTCTCGTCGATAATCTTTTCTAATTTAACTGGAATTCGGGTAACTCTAACTATCTGTCCTTTGTAATCAGATATATATTCAGATGCATATTTAGGAAATGCTATGGGTTTAAATGGACGTACAGATTCTTTTAGGAAATTAAATGGAATATCCATAGCTTCTTGCAAACCGAGTAACTCAGGGTAACTGGTTTTTTCAAACAGGTATTTATCACCATCTAATTCTGTCAAACCAATGTCTCTCATCTCTGATAAAACTCTTTCTACACTGTCTTTATCCGATACTGTTGTGAAATTGAGCAAGTCTGTTAAACTGAAACTATATTTTTCCACTCCTTCAAGAGACGCAAATTTCTTGAGATGATCTATTACCTCTCGTCTTGCTCTTTCATATTCTTCAAGTTGAGGTGGCAGATACCATTTGCTGATCTTACCCGAACCATAATGTCTCACGAGTCCCCGTTCCTCTAGACCTTTAAGCAATTTTGAAAGAATAAACCCACTTGTTTCAAAACCTACCTTCTTTAATTCTGATACAAGAGTGGAAGTAGGAAAGCTCGACCTTTCGAGTAATTCAAATATCTTAGCAACTCGTCCTCCCGTTTCTTTTATGGCTCTTAGTTCTCTATCTTTCAATACTTCAATTCCTTGTTCTGGTCTAACAAAGTATATTTGCTTGGGGTGTTCTCCGAGTTGTTGATATAACAACCGATGTTTTCTCAATCGACCCAGAGTATAAACAACTTTTACTTCTGGGATTTTCAATAAAACTGATAGTTCTTTCAATCCACTTGGGGATTTATTCAAAATGTCGTATGCTTCTCTTTGTTTTGGTTTTAAACATAGAAGTCTAGCTAATCTTCTATTTTCTTCAGATGGGACATAGTAAAACCTACTATAACCCGAGTATTTTTCCAATCCCTCCCCTTTAACTAAGGCATTCACACAGCTTCTAGCAACCTTATTCTTAAGTCTAGATCCTTCTATTATTTGATGCATATTTTTTGGAGAATTCCTACATAGTTCTCTAATAAGTTTTAAATTTTTTTTTCGTTTGAATCTCCATGACATTAATCTTTCGTTTTCTGGGTTCGTAGAATAAACTTCTCTAGAATCTGTTTCATGATACTCTATCAATAAACCTCTTTCTCTGATTTCGTTTAATCCCCCTTGAATTTTTTCATATGAGAGTCCTGGATAGGATAATAATTCTTCGGTTGTTTTTGGTGATTCAAACAATATTTCAAATATCCCCTTTGCTGGATCAGGCAGACTACCTATTATTTCTCGTATTCCATACGGAGGGGTATTATTTAAACCCTGAACTGTGATGGGTTTCATGAAATTAAAGATTGAAACTTACTTTTTTAAAGAGATCCAAAATATCTGGAATAGTGAAGAAGTATTGGAAATGGGAATTAGATAGATTTTTGTTCAAATCTCGGCTACCCCACTAATATGCGATTATATGTTTTATTTTTTTTGGTATCTTTTGTACACCTTCTCCACGAAAGTGCCGACCACTATTCCTATAATCGCACCGGCAAAAACATCTTCAATTCTATGAAAACCCAACGCGACTCGGGACGTCGCGACTAAGCCAGTCAATATCAAAAAGACTATCCCTAATTTTTTATTCTTATAATGGAACATCAGAACACTAGTCGCAGCAAAAATAACTGTAGCATGGCCACTCGGGAAAGAAAATCCAGTAGGGCATGTAGGCAATCCAATACAAGGACGGGGTATCCCAAAAATTATTTTTAATACATAGCTTATACCATAGCCTATTATTACAGCAGGTAAGACCAAGAGGACAAACCATGTTATATATTTCCTATGTTTTTTTGGGGCTACAAAAAATAGGATCAATGCTACTAGAGTTGCACCAGCCCAGAATTGCAGGCCACCGAAAATAGTGATAAATTCCCAAAACATTGTATATAATTTTTATTATACTATTAAAAATACTTAGAATGTTTTTCTAGCGAATGTTAACCATCCAGTATGTATGACCCCAGAAACTTCTGGCAGAGTATGCCTCCCAACTCTCCATTCCCTGACTATGTTCTCAACAGTTTTTATTTGAGTGAAATCCAACCTGTCCATCTCTCCCCTCACAGAAATGACTTGTTCGATGTAAGGAGAATAAACTGCCAACCACCCGCCAGGTTTCAAAGCCCGAAACGCGTTTTCAACAACCTTTTCCGCACCCTTCATATCAAGGGTAATGAGATCAACTTTTTTTTCTTTAATTCCTTCAAAAATATCCTTTTCTTTCACGACTATGTTCCTTAATCCAGACAATTTCACATTTTTTCTGACAAGCTTGGCAAAGTCAGATCTTTTTTCATAAGTTACGACCTTTCCCTTTCTACAATAGTATGCCAAGAAAATACAAAGAAAACCAGACCCAGAACCAGCATCAACGATGAGACTATCTGGAGAAATGCCAGTGTATCCCAATATCAACGAAACATCTTTGGGAGTAACTATCTGAGGTAATCGTTTCAGTTTTTTCAACAAATCTAGTATGTTTTTCTTTCTTTCCATCGATCCACTACTTTTACATCGATTTCAAGACTTTTATCCTTTCTTTTATCGGTGGATGTGTTGCGTATAAAGAATCAAGACTGCTCTTATTTGGGTCAGCAAAGAACAAGTGTGAAACCGCTTCACTGACTTTCATCTTGCCCGTGTTCACTCTCATTATTTTTTCTAGTGCTGAAGCCAAGCCTGCCGGATAACGAGTTAATTTGACGGATGACGCATCGGCCAAAAATTCTCTCTTTCTTGATATTGCGAACTGGACTAGCCTCACGATTATCGGGGCAAATATCGCTAAAATCAAACCCACCAATATCAACATCCCGCCTTTGTCACCATCCTTTTTCCCACCAAACCTGAACGTCCTTAAAAACATATGACTGATTATAGCGACTAATCCTACAAGAACTGCAACTAATGTTGCGAACCTTATGTCATAGTTTTTTATATGGGAGAGTTCATGCCCTATGACACCTTCGATCTCGTCCCTCTTCAGATTCTTCAACAAACCCGTGGTAACAGCCACGCTCGCATGTTCTGGGTCTTTTCCAGTAGCAAATGCATTGATGTCATCACTTTCAATGACGTAAATTTTGGGTTTAGGTATACCACCTGCTATGGATAGTCCTTCGACAGCGTTTATCAAATGAATGTATCTTCTATCACCCTCTTTCACTGGCTTTGCCTTAGTTGCTGCTAGAACCACTCTATCGCCGTAATTGTAAGAACCATATGTGTACACGAAGACTATGACCATACTGAATATTAAAAAAACTATTGACAATTCTGGGACAAAAATTTGGCCCATCACATAGATAAAAACAACTAAAAAAGAAAAGACTAGAACCCCGAGTAAAGCAGAGTTACGTCTATTTTTAGCTATTTGGTCATGAAAACTGATTTTTTTCATCTAGAACTTCACTTTTACTGGTTTTCTTTCAACTTCTTTTATCTCAAAGAACTCCCTTTCCTTTCCTTTGCCAGCCATCCCTGCGAACCATTTACCTGGTACGGTTGTTATCGTGTTGTTGAAACCTAGGACTGAATCGTTGTAGAATTGTCTGGAATATGCCACTTTATTCTCTATTCCTTCCAACTGCTCTTGCAATAGTTTGAAGTTTTCAGTCGCTCTCAACTTTGGATAGTTTTCAGCTATGGCAAAAATTGTTTTTAACGCTTTTGTCAATTCTCCGTCTGCTTTAGCTTTAGCTTCCATACTACCCGCTTTCATCATGTTTTCTCTCGCCTTTGTCACCATCTTTATAGCGTCTTTCTCATGTTTCATATAACCCCTCACAGTCTCGACTAGGTTTGGAACTAGATCTGCTCTCTTCTTCAACTGTACGTCTATCTGTGACCACGCGTTATCGATTCTGTTGGAAAGTACTATTATCTTATTGTAGTAGGATACAATTATCCCGATCGCTATCAGGACTACAACCCCCAAAATAATTAAAAACCAAACCAATATATCACCCCTACTATTTTATTAAAACTATACTTTAAGAACTTTTAAATAACTTTAAATTCTTTTGAGACCTCTAATTAATCATGAATCCCATACAAATTTCAATAGGGATAATCTTGATAGCAGTTCTTTTGGGCGGCATCTGGAGTCTAACTAGGGGTATAAAAGAGTGTGAAACAGATGAAGACTGTGTTCCTGCACAGCCACTGTTAGGGGCAAGGTATTTATGCGAGAATGGTGTTTGTAAAACAAAACCTTTCGGGAACCCAGTATACTGTGAATCAGACGAGGATTGCACCGATGCTACTTGTTGTCATCCAACTGCATGTGTTAACAAAGAATATCGACCCGACTGTAAAGCTGTATCCTGTACCGCAGAATGCGAACCAAACACTATGGATTGTGGTCAGGGTAGATGTATCTGCTTGGATAACACTTGTCAGGTCGAATGGTTGTAGAACAATTTAAAAGTTTTTCTTCCCCAAAAAATCAGTTTTTAAAAAATCATATTTCCATATCCAAATCAGTTTATAAATAAGGACCGATTTTTTAACTAGAGTGCGTGCCTTCGAACTTCTTAAGCGACCCCAGGGATTGGGGTCTTGGCACTCTTTTTATCTTCTCGGGTGTATTTTTTCAATTTTCTCAGAAGTTTTACGGTCGTTGAGATAACCAAACCAAATAGAGTAGTATATACAAAAAAAAGCATCATCTCCTTCATTAGTCTACCAGGACTCATTATCCCAACGAGTCCCATGAATTTTATAAAATTATAGGATACGTAAAAAATCCCGCCTATACATGAGAGAATGACTAAAATCAATATTTTGTTTATTAAGTCCATAACAATTATTTATTTTTTCCATTTAAGCAATCTACTGAATCTACCCTTCTTCGATGCTTTCAATTCCTGCCTGCATTTTTTACAGAGAGGTGCCCTAAAACCCAACCAAGTGACTCTAATCAATCTTCCCACCTTCTTAATTGGGTGCCCACACTTAGAACATTTCTTCTGCATCA
Source organism: uncultured archaeon (assembly GCA_964347415.1). Taxonomy (GTDB): domain Archaea; phylum Aenigmatarchaeota; class Aenigmatarchaeia; order CG10238-14; family CG10238-14; genus CAYFYJ01. Next base: position 17,034 of record CAYFYJ010000014.1, read on the forward strand.
GTTAAATTTTGCCTTTCTGTTAAAAAATACTTAACTTTTTTATCTTTCAACCCAGTATTTATAAACCTTACGGTCAAAACAATATTAAATGAAAGCTCACATCGTCCATAACTTGATCGGAGTATTTGGACTTGATGCAAACGGGAAATTGATAGATTACATTCTATTTCCAAAGGATACAAATCTCATAATTCAGAGTATTAGCGAGACTGATTTAATTCCTGAAGAAAAAAAACTTATAGACAAATTAAAGAAAAAAAACTACACTGATTTAACTTCCTCTAAGAAGAACGATGCTTTCCATTTCGATACTGAAGGAATAGGAGAAAAACTGTTGAGAGAAAATTTGAGATCTATAATCAAGGAAATTCATTTTTCTGATGCAGATTTAAACGAGCAATTAACTGAGGTTGGAATTGAATTAACTAAGAGAAGGATAAAAAAAGCAGTGAAGAAAGACAAAATAATAATACAGACTGTTGATGCAATCGATGAGATAGACAAATCACTCAATATTTTCACGGCTAGGTTAAGGGAGTGGTATGGCATGCATTTCCCGGAGATGGAGAGAGACGTGGAAAAACATGAAAGATTCGTGAAAATTGTTTCCGAATACGGTCTGAGAAAAAATATGGATGAAAAAGAACTAAAACAGATTGCCAGAACTAGTATGGGTATAGATCTATCAGAAAAAGATGAGGCAATCTTGAAAGAATATGCCACTGAAATAAAAGGACTCTATAAATTAAGAGAACATATGGAAAAATACGTGGATAACGTTTTGAAAGAAATTGCTCCAAATCTGCGGGAGATAGCTGGAAGCCTTCTGGCAGCCAGATTAATCGCGCTAACAGGTGGTTTGGAAAAACTAGCAAAGAAACCATCCTCCACAATACAATTGCTTGGGGCCGAAAAAGCACTTTTCAGGTTTTTACATGGAAGGGGCCGATCACCAAAATATGGGTTGCTGTTCACACACCAATTAATACAGAATGCACCTCTCAAAAAAAGAGGAAAAGTCGCTAGAATTTTAGCATCTAAACTCAGTATTGCCGCTAAGATGGATTTCTACGGTAAAAAGATAAAATCATCTAAATTAAAGAGAGACCTTGATGAGCGAATTAAAAAAATAATGGGATCTTAAATGACTCAAGTTAAATCACACAAAAATTTTGAAAATCTATTCTGGATCGACAATAAACTTTGTACTAAAAATTTGACTCCAGGCCAAAAGGTATACGATGAAAAATTGATTAAATCAAAACAAGGAGAATTCAGGGAATGGGATGCTCATAGAAGTAAACCAGCTGCAGCCATATATAAAAATCTTCATCAATTTCCATTAAAAAAAGGTATGAAAATACTCTACTTGGGTGTGGCTTCTGGGACCACTTGCTCCCATTTTTCTGATATTATTGGTAAGGAAGGAATAATTTATGGTATAGAAATAGGTGAAAGGGTCTTAAGGGACTTAATACCCGTGGCAGAAAAAAGAAAGAATATAGTTCCCCTATTGGCAGATGCGAGGAAACCAGAAGAATATCCTTGGGTCGAACAAGTCGATCTTATATACGCCGATGTAGCAGTAAAAGAGCAATCTAAGATATTAATCAGGAACGCGAGAATGTTCTTGAAACCGAAGGGTTTTGGTATGATAGCGATAAAATCGAGAAGCATCGATGTGACTCAAAACCCAAAGATTATTTACAAAGAGCAGCGAAAAATCCTAGAAAGTTTTTTCAATATAATTGATTTCGTAACCCTCAACCCCTATGAGAGAGACCATGGCTACTTCGTGTTAAAGAGAAAATGATTAACTAAGTTGTCGGTTTAATCCAGCCTAATATATAATTTCCTTTCACAATGTTTACTCTCCATTTAAAAACGTCTCTGTCTTTGATCAGACTTATCTCTAAAGTTTTTAGTTTTTCCATACAACTACCTCTATACACGGAACTTTACTGTATGATAATCCGAAAATTCGGGTAATCTTTTAATTTCTTTCAGATGATAATCCTCATTTTCCAGAAAACTCTCTTGACAGGTTCTACAAAAAATTCGCCAACTCCCAAAACCATCTATGAATTTTATAATACGCGGTGAATGACATTTAAAACATCGCATTTTTATCAATCCAAATATACCAATCAAAAAAGTAGTAGTTTTGGGAAGAGTAAAGTTGTGATGAAAACCCGATTATTAGTCGAGAAATTAGCTCTTGCGCCCTATTGAGTTCAAAAATTCCTTTTCAAATTCATACACGTCATTCAAGCCTAATATCACTCCTATCGCTGATTTGTGTCCCCCGCCCTTAATCGATGGTATCTTTTTCTTTATTTTTTCGATGATGGATACTAGGTTTTCATTTCTACGTTCTTGTTCTAACCTTATGCTGATTTTTGACTTCCTCCCACCATATCCTTTGTTTATTACATACACAATCCAGTCTGGATATTTTTGCCTTACTTTGTCGGCAATAAAAGAAGTCAACCCTTTCAATTTCACATGGGGTTGTTCGTATATTATCACTTTCTGTTCTTTATGGAATCTACCGTTTCCTTCCACATCTTTTATGTAATTCTGGGTTTCATACGCCACTTTATCATAAAACCTTCTCAGTGCGAGTGAATGTTGTGTTAATCCATTGACGAATTTATCCGGCCTGTTTTTACATTCCACAAGGGCAAGAACAGCAGTCTTAGCTCCCTCGATACCCTTTAACATTCTCCCGGATCTAACCATATCACAGAGTTCACCAAAGAAAGATTTTTCAAGACTTTCCTGGTCGATTTTTCTAATTTTCACCAATTCTGGAGTTTCTTTTTTGATTTCTTCGAACACATCTTTACATAGATTGACTCGATGATCTTCAGTTATTCCTATTCCAGCAACCCATGCAACTTTTTCAGAAGGAAGCAATTTCTTTAAAATCTTATAGACAACGTAGCATGTTGGGAAAACTTTTTCATCATCCTCTTCAAAAAGATGTTGGTTGAGATAAGGCATGTCTCTTCTGGATTCGATTCCAGTAAAAATATGATGATCTAAAACAAAACCCCTCAAATATCCCATATCTTTCGGATCTGCGCTCGCATCAAAAGCAAATACAAAACTAGGATTAAAACCTTCTATTTTAGTCAAAAGTTTTTTGTTGATGTTCTCTACTCCAGTGATAGGGAACAGAATCGGATAATCATCGATTAAACCATGGATTAGAATTGAAAACAAAGCAGCAGAGCAACAACCGTCAGAATCATCGTGATGAATCAAACAGATTTTATCAGATTTCTTAATATTCTTTATTATACCTTCTGCCCGACCAATCAAATCACTTAAGTTTTTCAGCTTTTTCACCCAACCTTCTCAAATCTTCTTCAGTCAGGAACACTATCTGATGATCCACCTTTTTTTTAACATTATGGTAATACTCGATGACAGAAACTAAGGAATCTAATTGATGAAATATAACAGCCTCAAAGCTTCTGGGTGGCGTCGGCCCAGCTTCTCCAAAATGTGAAGCCACAATATGAATAACTTCTTCAGGGAAATCATGAGCATAAAGTTCTGCCACCGCTAGCATTGTATGGTCCAACATTATACCTGTTGGTTCAAGTTCACCGCTCTTATCTCTCTTATATTCGAAAACTTTCATTAGATCGTGGACTATAGATGCAGCTATTAAGAAATCTTTGTTCACCTTCAAACTATAATTTTTTTTGAATGTATCAGCAGTCTTTATACACAATTCAGTCAAAGCCACTGTATGTTCGATCACATCCCTTTCTATCGGTCCCATGCCTGAAGTTGGTATGACGAACATACTACCAGCAGTCTTTAGTTTTTCTTTCGGGTATTTTTTGAAATCTTTGCTCGATAGTCTCAGGTCTTTCAAAAAATCTACTACTTTTTTTCTCAGGCTCTTATTTTTAATTTCTTGAGCCAGTTTTAACAATATTTTCATTTTATCTAACCGAACAAACTCGCCAAACCACCGGCAGCTTCTTCAGCCTTCTTAGCTTCGTCCTCAGGGCTCTCTTCCTTTTTTCCCTCAGCTTTCTCTTCTTTTGCAGCTGGTGCTGTTGCAACTGGAGCAGCTGGAACTGCTGCTTGTTTTATAACTTCTTCTATTTTAACGCCTTCCAATGAACTAACCAATGCCTTCACTTTGGCATCGTCGGCCTTTGCGCCACTCGCTGTCAATACTTTTTTGACGTTTTCTTCACTTATCTTTTTTCCGGCCGAATGCAACAACAAAGCTGTATATATGTATTCCAATTTATACACCTCCTAAATTTTCAGTTTTGCTTTTAACATTTTTGCTTCGCCATTAGCTTTATTCATCAAATCCTTAACAACTCCTTTATCCAAAATCTCAGCATTAATGCCTAAATTCATACCATTTTGATAACCCTTTAATATTAAAATCTTTATGGACTCTTTGTTTGGATAGTGAATGTTAACAGATAGGTTTAGAGCATGAGCATGGGCTTTACTCAATTCTTGCATGAAAGCTTCTTCATCCACGTCTAGTACTTCTTTGCTGTATATGATCCCATCTTCCCAAACAGCCAAGACATTTATTCCGATCTCCATCGGTTGGATGTCCAACTTCTTCAAGATGTTAGCGAGTTGTGGAGAAATCACATCGTCCTTTTTTGCCACGACAGTATCTTGTCTGACATGTATTTTTCCCTCCTTGACCATCGCGGGTATTTTAGCCCTTTGGAACTCGCCTATTGCCGGTCCTGCCATAAGAGTAGTTGGTCCAGCAGGAACCATTATCTCACCGGTTGCTATATCGTTCGGTTTGGCATAGCCGGGTGATTTTCTCTTCTTTAAATTTTTGAAGAGTTTGAAAGCATCGATATTACTTAAAATCAATGTTGGCTCTTTTGCATCAAGTTCACTCAATTTCTGAATGTCTTTCTTTTTCTTGACATTTTTTAAGGCTAACAGAAGTACACTCTTCTTACACATTTTTATTAGAGCATCTTTTCTCATATTTTTTTTGATAGCCTGGAGTTGTCTGGATGGCATTTTAAATAAATCTATCATCCCTACTACAGGATACTTCTCTATAAGTTCCTTTATTTCTACAACTTCCTGTTTCTTCTTTTCGCTAACCATCTTAACCAATCTCCATCTTCACAGGATGTCCCATCGTTGTTTTTAAGTAAACACTTTTTATGTTGTCCTTCCCTCTTGGAAGCCTCTTCCCTAAATGCGCGAGCAATGCTTTAACATTCTCTTCTATATCTTTGTCATCCATTTTTTCCGATCCTACCATCGTATGGATTATCGGCTGTTTAGTAAGTGTGATTTTTATACTCTTTTTCGTTCCTTCTATGATTCTGCTTACATCACCAGCGACCGGTTTTGGCATCATACCTCTAGGTGCAAGGAATTTTCCTAAATGCTTTCCGACAACAGGCATTAGTTTTGGTTCAGACAAGAAAAAGTCCGTTTCTTTTATAATTTTCTTCAACTTCTTTTTCTTCTTTCCCAGGTCTTCTATTTCAGTCCCTTTAATTATCTTACATCCTTCGACCTTTTTCGCAGAGTCTGAGAACAATGTTATAGAAGCTTTTTTCCCAGGCCCCTTTGGTAGAACAAAATGTTCATCTATTTTATTTTCCGCCTTTTTGAGGTCCAATTCTTTCAAATTTATGATAAGGTCAAAAGTCTGATTAAAGTTTCTTTTTTTCGATTCTCTTACTTTTTTTATGCTATCAAGGATTGCCATTTTTCTCCCTCCTGCTAACGCAGTATTATCGGGAATTTAATGAATGTTATAATTCAACATTTAAAAAGCTTACGTTCCCCGCGGCTTTGAATATTTTACAGTTTTTACAAAGCACAGAATTATTATGATGACCACCAACACAAAAATGACCGCTACCAGAGAAAACATCGTTACCCTTCCCATACTAAGTTCTTCCTCCCCAACCACCCTGAACAAACCGCTACCAGCAACAACAACACCATTATAACTCGCTCTCGCGAAGAGCACATACCCACCTGGTCTTATCTCAAATGGCACATCTAAACTTCTCACAACGGAAACTTGCATTTCAACAGCTAGGGTTGTATTTTTGTTTACTATCTCATTTCCTTGTATGTCTTCAATTCCATATTCAACAACAACATCTACCTGCCCAATCTTCTTGAGGTTGTATAACGTCAATTGGACCAATATTTCTTCTCCTGGTGTAACCTCTTTATATCTAGTAGGTATTTCGATGTCCACGCCGAACAACTCTTCTTTAGGTGATAGCGTTAGTATTACCGCTACAAACCTGCCTCTATAAACCCAAAACCCAGCGGCTATGATTAAAATAGATATAATAATGCAAATGCATCTAAGTTTTAGTTTCAATGATTCCCTTATCACAATTAAGATAGTCGATTTATCAATATAAAATTATCATCTAGATTTTTTGTTCAAAACTGTTTTCCGCCCTTCACTCAAATGTTAATATTATTTATTCCATGAAACAAAATGTAAATACAGATAACATGAAAAAAGGAATATCACCTTTGTTAGCTACTGTCATACTAATTGCGCTCACTTTAGCTGTGGCTGCTTTGTTGGGTAGCTGGTTCACTTCTGTTACAAGAATACAAACCGGGATAATAGAAGAAGATATAGCGACACAAATTAACTGTACTGGTGCGCTCTTAGAAATATCAGATGTTTCTTGTTCCAACGACACTCAAAGAATACAAGTTACAATAACTAACCTTGGAAATAATATAGAATTATATAACTTTTCAACCCTTGTTACGCTCAACGACACTTTCTATTTGAATGGCACTGGGGGACCCAATTCAACCAACCCATTAAACCCAGGCGAGCAGGCCATCCTAGACTATTTTTGTAGCAACACTCAATATTGTATCGACGATGTTGCAGTCACAAGAGTTCGTGTTAGTTCTCATAATTGCCCACAATCATACGCAGAAAAAACCTTTTCGGATGAGACCTGTTAATCTTTCTTCGTTTCCTTATCAAGTTTTAATATCACTTCGCCCAACAGTTTGAATTTGGTGTTTAATTTGTTGTCCATTTCTAGGACCTTTCTAACCACATCCCTATATTTTTTTTCTTGTTCTTGTTTATACTGACCCAACTCGCTTTCTAGTTTTGACAAGTCCGATGTAATTTTTCCCTGTGAAGTCTCGATTTTTTTAATAAACACTTCTAACGGTGTCAGATCGATTTTTTCCATTATATCCATAATCTTCCTCAAGGATTTTTTGTTTGAATCGAAGGAATAGGCTAGGAAACCAACCAGAGTGAACAAAGCCAAGTAAATTATCGCCTCGGAAATTCCATATTCCAATGGTTTGAATAGAAATAAGATGAATGTTAAAACCCAGATTAACCAGAAGATTTTCATGGAAACACTTGTTACTTAATAGTGGGAAAAAACTTAAGTAGTTAATTTCAGTAGTTCCGAAAGTAAAAAAATCAACCAGATATTTTACTGTCATATTTTCCTTCATCAATCTCTTTCAAAACTTCTTTAGGATTTTTGTTCTCAACGGTTATCGGCATACTCACACATGCAGCCACTATTTCTTTTACAGCCCCCTTCATGTTTTTTGCGAGTAAAGTCTCTCTCTTCATCTTAGCGATTTTCACGCATTGATCCACAGTTAAATTTCCAACAATCACCCTCTCTTTCGGCTCCTCTTCTTCCTTCTCCTCTTTAGTTCCCTCCTCTTGCTTCTCCTTGTCTGTTTCTTCAGGCGTAGCCTCTTCTTCCTTCTCCTCTTTAACTTCCTTTTTCCTCTCGGTTTTTTTCTCCCCCTTCTCAACCTTTTCTCCCTCTGCTTCCTCTTCCTTCTTTTCAGCCGCTATCTTTTTCAAACCCAATTCCTTTCTGATCAAAGAAGAAACAGGCGGAGTACCAATCTCAATCTTGTATTCTTTGGTTGCATCATCTATGATAATCTTCACAGGAACCTTCATACCTTCATAATCCTTTGTCTTCTCGTTAATGTCTTGTATGACTTTACCGATGTTAACTTTGAACTGTGCTAGACTCGGTCCCAATGGCGGAGCAGGCGTCGCCTTTCCACCATCAACCAACGCGTTAACAATTTTCTGTCCCATTCACCCAGCCTTCTTTATCACTTTAACTAAACCAGCATTCACAGTAACAGGGATAGGAACAGTGACTTCTATCAATTCCATCGTAACCTCGTTCTTCATAACATCAAACCTAGTAACCTTCCCTTTCTCACCTTTGAATGGCCCACCTATAACTTCTACTATATCACCCTCGTTTATCTTTATCTCAACTTTCTTCGGTTCCAAAAACTTTTTTATGTCAGAAATAGGTATAGGGTTTTTTAATAGTCCTCTGGCATGCGGTATCTCTTTTATCAGGTTTTCTATATCTTTCAATTCACCTTCTATGAAAATATATCCTTTTATCTCTTCTGGCCTGACCAAGGCCTTTATTTCTAAATCTCTTGCTTTGATTTTTCCTGCCATAGCTTCAATGACAACATTCTCCCTACCAATGATAGTTTTTACTGCATACGTTTTGATATCGTGCTGTTCTGCTACTACTGCTTCGTCCATTTAAGCCCCACCCAAAACAGATATTATGTAAAAAATAAAACCGATGAGTCCTATGAGGAGGATACCAATACCGCAAATCCTGGCAGTATCTTTCAACTCTTTGGCATCGGGTTTTCTGGCTATCATCAAGACTCGCTTATACCTTTTCAATGTTTCTCGGATGTTTATTTTCATTCTAACCTACCTAGAATTTTATTCTTCATACTAAATATAATTTAAATAATAAAAAGGAATCTAAACGAATTCGATGCCTAACTGCTCTTCGATCTCTTTTTTCTTCGGTGTGAACAGTTTTTCTGCTATTACTTCATCTGTTTCCCTGACACCAGTTATTATCACTAAGACCTTTACTGTGTCCTTCAAGTCCTTTTCGACCTGTGCCCCCCAGATAATCTTAGCGTCTGGAGACAATCTACTGGAAACAGCTTCTACTATTTCTTGTGCTTCCCTTACTGTTATATCTGGTCCACCAGTTACGTTGATTAACGCACCATCTGCACCATCTATGTCTAGGCTCAATAATGGGTTTGTCAATGCTTTCTCTACAGCTTCTATGGCTCTGTTCTCTGTGTCAGATTCGCCCATACCGATCATCGCTAACCCACCGTTTGACATGACTGCCCTCACATCTGCCAGATCCAAGTTAATGAGGCCTGGTTTTGTTATCAGTTCAGTTATTCCTTTCACTGAATTAACTAAAATCTCGTCAGCCACTTTGAAGGCCGTTGCTAAACTAACGTCAGGAACTATTTCTAACAGTTTATCATTCGGCACGACAATGATCGTATCTACGACCTTTCTCAGGTTTTCTAATCCTTCCTTAGCATTCTTCATTCTCTGTTGACCTTCCATCGAGAATGGAAGAGTTACTATAGCTATCGTTAAGGCACCGAGTTTCTTTGATGTTTCTGCGATTATAGGACTAGAACCAGTTCCTGTTCCCCCACCAAGACCGCAAGTGACAAATATTAAATCACTGCCTTCGAGGGTTTTTTTGATATCATCCTTACTTTCTTTCGCAGATTCCGATCCTATTTTCGGATCACCACCGGCTCCTAAACCACCAGTGATTTCTTTACCGATTAAAACCTTCAAATCAGCATCAGAATATAAAAGATCTTGAGCATCTGTATTAATGGCTACAGTCTCTGCTCCCACGATTCCGACTTCCATCATCCTAGTAACAGTGTTGTTTCCCGCCCCGCCAGCTCCAACGACTCTAATACCCGCTTTCTTCGCTTCCAGAAGTCTTTTTAATTCCATATCGATTTCATGGGCTTTCCTTCCTTCTCGCTTCTTAGTCATTGGTTGCACAGCCATAAACTTACCTCCAGTTATTATCATTCAGTCATTACAACTATAAAATCTAAGAACAGTTAAACTTAAATGCTTATTTTTTTTCGGGTTCGAAACTTAAGTCTTTTTTACTTGGCCAATTTATAGGATAAAAATTCTATTTTAGTTTTTCTGATTTAAACTCCTCGATGAAACGGACTTTCTTGATATTTTTTATCCATTTGATTATGTTATCCGCAATAATCTTTTTGATTGTTTTTGGTATGTCCTTTTTCTCATCTATTTTTATTTCCAGAATTTCTTTGTCGCTTCTCACGTTTATTTCATTTTTTTCAAACTTCAGAAACAATTCCAATACTGCCATTATTTTTTCTTTGGCGTTAACTATCTTCCCCTTGACTTCGATTTCGTACTCTAATGTTTTACCAGCTAAAGGATGGTTGAAATCGGCTCGTACCCTACCACCTGACACAGATAAAACCCTCCCCCTCATACCACCCTCAACGATTGGCATTCCAGGGAATGGATCTATATCACGTTTCTTAAATTCTGATAATGGAATCAGACGTATCAATTCAGACTTTCTTTCACCAAGGGCATCTTCAGGGTTTATTCTTATTTTTTTCTTTTGCCCAACCTTCATTTCCAACAGTTTATTCTCTAAACCTTTTACGACATGATGTGCTCCTAGTATGACTGGAACAGGACCGTATTTGAAATTAGAATTATAAATATTGTTTTCTTTGGCGATGCTTTCTTTCGTCAAGTCAAAGATCTCACCGCTTTCACTTATTCTACCGACATAATCTATGCGGATGAAGTCCCCTTCTTTCATAATTTTGCCTTAGTTAAGTTTTATACCGAAACTTAAAGAAGTTTCTATGAAATATAAAATTGTTACTACCATTAAGTATTTATCTTTTAATTAAGAACAATTTTGTCAGGTGATATGGTGCTGTTTGGCGAGGATAGAGATTGGAAAGAACTCATGTGCGAAGATGCTCAAGTCGAACTTGCTGACTTAATAGAGAAAGCCAAGAAACATAGATGCGCATACATGCAAGCGGATGACGTGAAAGTGGCACAGGTTTGGTGTGCATTGACAGAACTTTCTAGACAATTGAAAGGTTTTGAGGGTAGACTAGCAAGAGTCGAGGTAATATTGAAGAGTTTCGCAGACGTCGGTGAAATAGCCAAGAGAGAAGCTTTAAGAGAAAGAATGGGTGACATGTTCAAACCAAAGACGAGCAGAGAAAGAGAGCAAGTCGAAAAAATTGTAGATTCTTTGATGGAATTTTGAGTTCTTCAAAAGCTGAAGAAATAATGAAGCTTTGATTTAGTTATTCGAAGATAATACTTTATTTAAAATGTAATCATTATTTCTTATTCTATGCTCAAACCAATTAAACAATTATTATCTGAAGAATTGAAAGACAAACTTTCAAAGAAAGAATTGCTTCTGCTCCCATCGAGTTATCAGAAAATCGGCGATATCGTCATCCTAAACCTAAAAAAAGAACTGTGTGAGTACGACGAATTAATCAGTAAAATTGTATTGGAAAAGATACCCAACACCAAATCAATTTTTAAAAGAGCAGGTTTTATAGAAACTCAACTCAGAACACCACGAATCAAATTAATCGCAGGTATTAACAAAACTGTTACAACCCATAAAGAGCACGGTATCGTTTACAAACTAGATGTCAAAAACATAATGTTCTCAAAAGGCAATTTAAACGAGAGAAAAAGAATAATAAAACAAATCAAGAAAGGAGAAACTGTATTAGATATGTTCGCTGGAATAGGCTATTTTTGTCTTGGGATCGCTAAGTTCTCTGAAGCTAAGAAAATTTATGCTATAGAAATTAACCCAAAATCTTATGAGCATCTTCTTGAAAACATAAGACTTAACAAAGTTGGAAGTAAAGTAGTTCCTATCTTAGGTGACTGTGCTATTGAAATATCTAAACTCGGTAGAATTGCAGACAGAATTATCATGGGCTTATTACCGAGTTGCAAGCAATACCTAAAAAATGCTATGAAAGTTGTTAAACCCGATGGAGTAATTCATTATCATGGGATCGCCAAAGAAGAAGAGAAAAAACTTTTTGGAGAAGTTAAAACAGCTGCCGAAATAGGAGGACGTAAAGTAAAATTAATCAAAAAAACCAAAGTCAAATCATATGCCCCCAAAATTTACCATTTTGTTCTGGATTGCAAAGTTATATAAAGTTAAACCCTTAGAGTAAAGTTGATAAAATGTTAAAAACTGCGGTTAAGGCTGCCAAAGAGGCCGGGGAAATAATAATCAAATCTATGGAAAATAGAAAGATGATCGGCCACAAAAGTGCTGTTAACATACTGACAGACACTGATTTGAAGGCTGAAAAAAAGATATTGTCTATAATCAAAAAAAGATTTCCTACCCACGGGTTCTTGACTGAAGAAGGTCTCAGCAAAAAAACAACTTCAGATCATTTGTGGGTTATAGACCCGCTCGATGGAACGACCAACTTCTTTTTTTCCTTCCCTCACTTCAGCGTTTCTATAGCACATCTTTTTAAAGGCGAAGTGGATTTAGGAGTTGTTTATGACCCAGTAAGAAAAGAATTATTCCATGCTGAAAAAGGTAAAGGCGCATTTCTTAATAACAAAAGAATAGCCATTTCAGATACAACTAAATTGTCCGATGCCCTACTGATCTCAGGATTTGCTTACGAAAGGGGAGAAATAATGAAGAAAAATCTAGAGAATATAGAGAAAATTTTTAATGCAGGTGCCCAAGGAATAAGAAGAACTGGTTCAGCTGCTTTAGATTTATGTTACGTCGCATCTGGGAGGGTTGACAGTTTTTGGGAATCTGGTCTTAGACCATGGGATATTGCCGCAGGATCTTTGATTGTCACAGAAGCTGGGGGCAAGATGACAGGAATAAAAGGAGAAAAATATCATCTGATGACAGTAGATATTATTGCATCCAATTCTAAAATCCATGATCAAATGCTTAAAATTCTAAGGTAAGAACTTCTTCTTCTTAATCTTCATCGGTAAATAAACCTCAGTCATGAACTTCAAACCACGACCAGAAAGAGCTTCCAACTCTGCCTTCATCTTTCTCTGTACCATTAATTTTAATTCCTTCTGCCAGGCAGGATGCTTAAACCACTTATACTTCAACATCTCCTTCGCCCTCTTTATGTCCACGTCCCTTGCCTTGATAGTGAAATTCTTCAGATCAAACTCATCGATATCGCTTATAGTCAAGCCGATGAACTTTGCGTTTGGGCATCCAAGCCTTTCTGAGATATGTGCCAAGCTTATACTACCATACTTTATAACCGAGTAAATATACCACCCATAAGAATCAGCATCTGTAAAAACGTAAACAGGTAATTTATAGTCTGTCGACAACCTTTGGATCAGTCTTCTAGGTCCTCTTGCCGCCTGGCCTTGTGTGGTCACGAGTATACAATTCTGTTTCCTCCAGAACTTATCTTCATGCAATCTTTCAAATGCCGCGTTTTTTTCTATAACTAGAATATACTTTGCATTAACACTCTTGATCTCTATATCTTCGACGTTACTTGGTATGGCCCAACCCCCGGATCCTAGTTTCGAGAAATTAATTATATCCCCCCTATCTTTTACAACCACATTACCAACAACACGTCCTCTAACATCGGCATTGAGATGTAGTTGTTCTCTTAACATGTCTAGCATAACTTCTAAATCTACTATGATAGGGTCACTCTCTCGCTGTTCCTCAAACGTATTCTCATCTGATTCAGGTAGAGTCCTTTTCAAAGCATAATATAAATCCCTCAAACTTGTGTGTAAGTTCTGATCCTGTAAGTCTTTACAGAAGGCAGCTACCAACAGGGTCTGCATAAATTTTTTTGCATGAGCAACATTGAACAAAAATCTTTTTGATGCCTTATCACCCAACTTGAGCATTTTTGTATTATCATCATAAATCACGTTAGATAGTGAACGGATAGGAATGTCTATGTCAGGGTTTTTCTTCGTGTTGATATCCTTTAGTACGTCTTGACCTAACCCTTCAAGTTTTTCCTTTACCTTCCTTACCTTCTTTACCATCTAAAACCACTCCAACACTTTTTTTCATGATATCTTTTAAATTCTTTAAAATCGGTTCAGGCTTCTTTGCCGTTAATTTACCAACAGCATTAGCAACTTCTGGTAAATACCTATCGAAGATTTGTCTTCTCCTCTGTTGCATTTCAATCCTTCTCTTCCCGGAAACATGACGCTGCATCCTCCTACCGAGTTCCTGTAAAGCGAGTTTGATTTCTTTGATTATTATGGGATAGGATGATATGGCCTGTTTACTCTCTGAAACAAAAGGTACCCACACAGAAGCGAAATGAACAAGAATAACAGCGGGGCCGGTTGGCATCGACCTTCCAGATTTTTGTAAACCATATCTTCTCCAGTCTGTTCCTAACACGGCTTTTGTTATTGCACAATCTCCTTCCTGATAAAGTAATGGAACTCTGTTCGTTATTCTAAATAAATCAATTTGTGAATCTGGTGACAATTCCCCACCATAAGCAACCGCACATTCAACTTGGAATGGGTTCCCTCTGTAAACTGCTGGCGGTCTTGTTATTGCGGCATAGAACTCAGCTTTGAATTCCTTTTTCAAACCCTTTATCAACAGGTCTTCACCTAAGGGCGAAAGACAGTCTAAAGGTGGCCTCATCAATTTCACTTTTTTAATTGCTTTGAAGATCTTTTCTGTGTCAGTTATCTCCAGTCTTTTCGGGCTGATCTTAGGATCCACACCAGCGAGTCTGCATATTTCTTTTGCTGAACCAGACCCAACTCTTGAAAAGTCATTTGTTAAGAATGAAGCTATAGTTCTTGATTTTGTTGCCTTAATCATTCTCCTGAAAATACCTAATTCCACGCCATGTGGATGTGGCATAATTTCTTTCGGGAGCGGCGGTAATTCATTTGCTCCCCGGGAAAATTTCAGTTTCCCATTCGGTCCATCGAACATTATATCTGCGAACGGATTACCAATTGCAACCTGTTTCATGTATTCTGTTATACCACGTTTACTCTCCACGTATCTACCTTCCACTTCTGTTTCTATCTTTAATCCATGCCAGAGTTTTTTATCTTCTATTAACCTATGGGATACAATCTCGGGCTCGTTCTTTTTCACGTCTATCATCAGTTCATAATAAGATGTTTTTCCGTTGCCAGTGCTAGAAATAATGTTTGTGGGTTTCCCTGTCGTCAATTGACTGTAGAGTATAGCTCCAGAACCACCAATACCTTGTTGTCCACGGGATTGACGAAGCCTAAAGAATTTAGACCCGTATAATAGTTTTCCTAAAGCAAGAGGAATCTGTTTGTCAACCATACCTGGTCCATTATCCTTAACTACGACTCTAAATTTGTTTGGACCGTTTTCTTTGATTTCGACCCATATTCTAGGCAGAACCCTGGCTTCTTCAGCAGCATCTAAACTATTATCCACCAATTCTTTAATCACAGTTAACAATGCTCTAGTAGGATTATCATATCCTAGAAGATGCCTATTCTTCTCAAAAAACTCAGAAACCGATATTTCCCTCTGATCTTTTGCCAGTTCTTTCGCGGTCTTTCCTGCGATGTTCTTTTCATCTGCCATAAACATCACTTCTTTGCTTGACGCTCCAACCATCTGTAAAGCGTCTGGTGAGTGCAACCTTGAATTAGTTTCGCTATTGCTTCTCTAGCTATATTAATTTTGTCCCATTTACCTATTATACCTACTGTTTTACCGAAAATAGATATTTTAACATCTGCGTATTTTTCTATATATTTCTTGGTTTTTCCACCAGTCCCTATGATTCTACCCTTTAAACTTTTTAACCGCTCCTTTGATTTTGTAAAATCTGGCAGGTTGATTATCTCCAAACCGTATTCATCTTCCAAGAGGTAAAAACAATCATCTAAATCAAAACCTCGGCCAAACGCCTTGATTACATTCTTTGCCTGGAATACGTTCAAACTTTCACCCTCGATCGATACTTCATCATTCAATTCTACCTTAGTAGACGTGAATTCCTCGATTTTTTTCCTTAAATTTTCATATTTCTTTAAGATGTCCTTTCTTTTTTGAGGAATTAATATAAAATCTTTCATTTCCTGACCTTTTTTTCTATAACACTCTTTAATTCCTCAAAAACCTCTTCTGGCTGTTTTAAATGTAGGTTTAGTTTAGAAAAATAACTATTTATATTTTTTACGTCCCTTTTCAGCAGTTCTAGGGCCATTTGGTTATTGGCGGTCGTACCATGACTGAAGTCTATGAAGTAGGGTTTATTCCACAGGAGTATGTTGTATGCACTCAAATCACCATGCACTAAACCGCTCTTGGTCAGTTTTTTTAAATCTCTGATTACGTCTTTGTAGACTGGTGACGCATCTTCTAATATCACATCTATTAACCTAGGAGCGGGTGTCCCATTCTCTCCGATGAGACCCATTATCAAAATGTTTTCTCGAGAGGTTATTGGTTCGGGACAATTGGCGCCAGCTTTAACAGCAATCTTCAGATTCTTAAATTCCCTCTTACACCATAGATTGACTATAGTCCTTTTCCTCTTCTTCAAGCCCTTGAACCTTGGGTCTCCTATTAGATACTTCCACATTTTTTTGAAATCACAGGCTTCAGTTCGGTAAACCTTTATAGCAACCCACTCCTTTCTCGGTGTTAAACCCGACAGGATTACGGATTCTTTCCCTTCCTTTACCAAAGATTCGACCGTAATCTTCGTCTTGTTCAACAACTTATACAAAACCAAGAGTGTATGTTCGTCGAAGACGCCATGAACTGTCTTAAATTCCTTGTAATATTCTCTTTTCCGTTTTCTTTTTAATACCATAAACATCAAAATTAGGATGAAATAGTTTACTCAATAGAGATGTTCTTTAAACGGCCTTTCTTTTGTAACCACTTAGCCTGCGTTTTTGTGTATCTCCAAACTACATCTGCCCTCCTATCCGACATCACTTTCCAAGGCTGTATTAAAATTATATCTCCAACTCTGATCCAAACCCTTTTTCTCAATTTTCCAGGAATTCTGACGATTCTTTCTTTTCCATCGTCGCATTGGACACGTAGTTTGTCTGAACCAAGCATCAACTCGACTATACCGAGTAGCTCGCCTTCCTTCGGGAGCCTGATTCGTGCTATCTCTTCTTCAGCGGTCAGTTCCTTTCTCCCGCCCTTTTTATAACTCTTTCTAAATGCCAGACCATCACCTAATTATACTGTAAAAGTTGAAGATTTAAAAATTAATTTAAACTCTTAATATTATGAAGATTTGGGTTTTGAGACTTGGGCATAGAAGAGGACGCGACCCAAGATTGACTACACATGTAGTGTTAACAGCTAGAGCTTTAGGATGTGATGGAATCATACTTAGTGGCGAAAAAGACGATTCTATCATAGAAAATATTAATGAAGTGGTTAAAGATTGGGGTAATCATTTTGAAGTGAGATATGAAAAGAACTGGAGAAAAATCATAAACAACTGGAAAGGAAAGACTGTTCATCTCACTATGTATGGTTTACCGACGCAAGATAAAATCGATGAAATAAGAAAATTAAAAAACTTACTTGTTGTAGTTGGTTCTGAAAAGGTTCCTAGTGAGGTTTATCATTTAGTTGATTTTAATGTTGCAATTACCAATCAACCACACAGTGAAGTTGCAAGTTTGGCTGTTTTTTTAGACAAATTATTCGAAGGCAAAGAATTAGGAAAAAAATTCAAGAATGCAAGAATAAAGATAATTCCCCAGAAAAATGGAAAGAAAACAATAAATCTATAATTTCTTACCTAGTTGTCATTAACACAACTCTACTTGGTTCAAACTCGTCCTCTATTTCATAACCCGTATACTCAGATAATTTTTTTGCGAATTCCACCACATCTTCGTGAAAAGGCATTGAATCCATGGGCAATCTTTTTTGTGATTCACCAACCCACATATAACCCTTTGGTTCAACAAAATCTGGTTCTACCTTCAAGATTAATTTAGCATATTTCTCAGGATTTTTCATATTCAACCCTTTAACCAGAGTTATCCTGACAACTTTTCTACAATTAAAACTTTTCATCAATTCCAAACTTTCATTCATTCTTTTCCAACCGTCTTTAACTAGAGGATGATCAACTTTCATATAAGTCTCTTTATCTGGGGCACAAAGAGAAATGTAAAGGTTTGTTGGTTCAACCTCTAGTTTCTTTAATTTTTCTGGCGATGTACCTTTGGTCACCAGAAACGTTGAAAATTTTCTTCTGTGGAATTCTTTCAACAGTTCAGAGATTTTTGGATACAGCATGCTATCGCCGACCAAACTTAGAGCAGCATTGGTTGGGTTTTGTGCTTCTTCCCATTTCTTTCTATCGACTTTAAGATTTCCTTTGAATCCAGTCAACAACAATCTTTGAGCATTGACCAACTCATCTATTATCTCAGAAGGTTCGTCTATCGCTTTCGCATTCATATCTTTTTCAAAAACGGGATGGAATGTTCGCCAGCAATAAACACATCTGTTCAAACATGATAAACTAACAGAGCATTGTAAACATCTGTGACTTTCGATTCCATACCATTTCTGTTTGAAACAAACTCTATCACGCCTTAAACTTTCTCTAGTCCATCTACAGATCTTAACAGCTGAGTGTTGATGTTTACCTACTATTCTGTAACCCTGTTTGTAGTACAGGTCCAAGAAATTTTTAGGGATTTGCATAATCAATACTTCAAGCCAAAAATTAAAAATCTTTCTAATAGGATTAAATCTCTTCTTTTATAACTCCAACTTCTATTGTCTCTGTTTCACTGACGCAATTTGATTTCACTGTTACATCTAGATTATACTTGCCTTCCATCCCAAGGCCAGGGCTGACATACACGAATAAAGATTTCGCTTCTTCTGATCTGAGTGTGAAGGAATCTGGTTTTACTACTGCCCATTCTGGTCCCAACAAAGAAACTTGATATTTATCGCCAAAGCTGCCAGCATTCACAACTCGGAATCTGATTAATTCCCCCTTACCAACAACAGCATCAACTTCATCCTCGTCCGCAAACAGTATGAGTGAATAACCTTCACAATCCTCTTTGACGAAGAATGTATCTGAAAAATTTATTGCAAATCCAGCGACTATGGTTATTATGGCTATGAGAGTGAGCAAGAATGCCAGGAAGCTATTCAATCTCATTCAACAATCACCTAGAATGTGGAAAGAAGCACATAGATTAAGTTTAATATTCCTATGATTAAACCAGTGACGACAATGAAGAAACCTAGGCCAGATTTCACTTTTGCCTCTGCGGCAACGGCAAGAAACATGAAGAAACTTGCCAGTAGGAGAATTTTAGCTATCAGAAAATTCACCTCATCACGATCAAGTAAATGATAATAAGGATGATTATGACAACTATTATTGCGATTAACAAGGATCGGATTGCCCTGTTTTCATAGATTATGTCTATTATGCTTCCAGTAGGTAGCCAAGGAGTAGTTGTTGTCTCTTCCTCAGGAGTAGTTGTAGTTTCTTCTGGAGGGGCTGTTGTGGTTTCCTCGACTGTAGTAGTCTCTTCCTCAGGGGTAGTAGTCGTTTCTTCTTCTACAGTAGTAGTCGTCTCTTCTTCCACGGTTGTTGTCGGGACTTCTTCTTTTGCCAAGACCTCAATCGTCAGTTCTTCCGTGTCTTCACTCTTGGCCGATCTTGCAGTTAATTCTGCAGTTTGGGTCCCTATTACCCCAAACTCAGGACTGTAGTAAGCATAAACATTCTCTTCCTGCTCTGATTCGAGGGTTATTTTCCCAGGTCTTATAGCGGCCCATATCACATCAGAAATTATATCGAATGTATCAGTAAGGGTTCCAGTATTCTTGATAGTTCCCTTGACCAACATTCCTTTACCACTTTCAATTTCAATTTCATTCTTTTCTAGTGTCAATTCAACGCCGTAACATTTCTCGACCACAAAAGTTATTATGCCTTCTTTAGTTACGACATCAGATGCTACAATGAAAGAAATCTCATAAGTTCCTACTTCTTCCTTGAAGAACTCCAATTCTATTCTCCTAAACTCTTCTGGAGCAAGAGAAACAGTCATCTCATAATCTAAATCTTCTATCGTTAACGTATAACTATCATTCTTCAACCCGATGTTTTTAATCATCATCTCAAAAGCCTTTGCCTCCCCGCCACATGCTTTTACTTCTTCAGGGAAAGTAACCTCAACATCATAACATTTTGTTACTTCTATGGTACTTTCAGCTGAGGCCCGAGCATAACTCGTGGCCGACTTAGCTTCTAACATAAGACCGTAGTTACCATAATCCACACCTACTGGTAATAGCGTGATAGTTACTTCCTTTTCTTCTTCAGGTTCTAGAGTAAAACTCTCTTCTGGGAATGTTACAAAATCTCCAGCGTCTCCTGAGGCTGTCAAATAAACTTCTTCAGTATGTTCACCTGTATTCTTGACGGTAGCCGTCATTTCGTTCTCTTCACCTAGGCAAACCTTAAGGCTTTCAGGCATCTCCAATTCCAATATGTGATCGGGTATAACGTTTAATGTGAAGTTTATAGAAGTTCCTGACCCATCTGTAACAATTAACGTGCCCTCAAACAAACCGTACTTTTCCTCGTAACAGTTAGGCGTTATGAACAAGTATATTTTTTCTGACCCTCCTGCTTCCAGGGTGGTCGTATCACTTGATAACGTGAACCAACCTTCAGGTATCCCCTCGATATCGAAAAAATAAGTGTCTTCCAATTCACCCATATTTTTAACTTCTATATCATAAGCTGCTATACCACATGGCGCTGCATCAATCGCCTTTGGTGTTATATCAACAGATACTTCATAGTCCGCAGCAAGAGACACTGGGATGAGTAAAAGAACAGCAAAAAATACGAAGGATAAAAATTTCCTATCCATCATTATCAAGAATATATGTGGGCGTCAAAGAATTTAACCGTTTTTTAGAAACATTTATATTCTTAACGGAACTCAGATAGAAAAAAAATTAATAGAAAACATAAAACGTCAGATTTTATAAATTAATTCAACAGTATAATGGATTAAGCCTCGGTGGCTCAGCCCGGTAGAGCGGCTGGCTTGTATTGATCCGATCACGAGTGACCAGCATGTCGGGGGTTCAAATCCCTCCCGAGGCTTAGGCTCGAACATGATTGAAAAACATTTTAATAAAGACCTAGAACCATTTACAGAAAAAATTAAAGGAACGATTTTTGAAGCGTATAAGAATGATGTTGGAAACGGGGACATTACCACTGAAGCCGTAATTAAACCCATGATAATCAAAGCTGTGATAAAATCCAAAGAAGGTGGTATCTTGGCAGGAGTTTACGAGGTTCGTTATCTTTTTGAAAAATTAGACGTTAAGATAAAACCATTCTTCAATGATGGTGATGAAATCAAAAAAGGTTCTATTATTATGGAAATAGAAGGAGACATCAAAAAAATACTACAAGCCGAGAGGACTGTTCTTAATTTCATATCAAGATTGAGTGGTGTGGCCACGGCGACTAATCAAATAACCAAAAAAACAAGATTAAAGGTCGCGGCAACAAGAAAAACGATTCTACCTTTTAATGATAAACGGGCAGTAGTCTTGGGTGGTGGTTATACGCATAGATTAGGACTATTCGATCAGTACTTGATAAAAGACAACCATATCACAGCAGTACAAAAAGAATTGAATTGTAGTCGCATTGATGCTATCAAGGAATGTATAAGAAGAGTGAAAAAAATCAACAGAAAAAATATAGCAATAGAGATTGAAGTGGAAAATTTTGCTGAAGCGATGGCGGCGGCAGGAGAAAGACCTGATATAATCATGCTCGATAACATGAAGATTGATGATATAAAAAGAGTTGTAAAGAAACTCCGGAACTCCGGAATCATTCTAGAAGTTTCAGGTGGCATAACATCGGAGAATATAAGAAAAATCGAAGGTATAGGAGTTGATGTGGTTTCATCTGGTCATATTACATATTCATTTAAACCTTTGGAAATGGGTCTAGAGGTTCTGATATGAACCTAAATTTAATCAAAAAAATCAACGAGTTGAAGAAAAAAAAGAATGCCACCATCCTCGTCCATAACTATCAGAAACCGGAAATTTACAGGATAGCTGATTTTATCGGAGATTCCCTTGAATTGAGTAAAAAAGCAGTCGAGACAGACTCTGATATAATCGTGTTTTGTGGCGTTGATTTCATGGCGGAGTCAGCAAAGATACTGAATCCTGAAAAAAAGGTCTTAATCCCAGTCAGAAATGCCCTATGTCCTATGGCAGGTATGGTCAACAGAAAAGAGTTATTGGATTTAAAAAAACAATATTCTGGAGCGGCCGTAGTTTCTTATGTTAATACTAGAGCAGAAACCAAGGCAGAATCAGACATATGTTGCACTTCTGCCAATGCAGTTAATGTGGTTAATTCATTATCTAACGAACAAATAATATTTGTCCCAGACGAAAATCTAGCGAATTACGTTCAATCCAAGACTGATAAAAAAATAATTCCTTGGAAAGGGTTTTGTTATGTTCATGCCAAAGTTACTGCAAAACAGGTTTTAGAAGCGAAAAAAAATCATCCAGATGCCAAAGTCTTAGTTCACCCTGAATGTAATATGGATGTCATAAGATTGGCAGATTATGTCTGCAGCACCAGTCAAATGTTATACCGTGCCAAGGAGGATGATGCAAAAAAATTCATAGCAGTTACTGAGAATGGCATGGTAGAAAGGTTGAAACTAGAAACACCTGATAAAGAGTTCTACATGATTGGTACCACTTGTGTTCAGATGAAAAAGAATACACTTGCTTTAGTTTTAAAATCTCTCCAAAAAGAAAACTATCCAGTTAACATAAATAAGGAAGTAATGAAAAAAGCGAGAATGGCTTTAGATAGAATGCTCAGTCTATAAAAAAATTAATTTAAATCCTTCAAATCATTCTTATTTTAAGTGATTTTATGGGAAGGGGTTCAGGTTATGGTAAAGTCATACTCTTCGGAGAACATTTTGTAGTTCATGGTGTTCCTGGTATTGTGTCAGCGATGGGCGCTACTTGTGATGCTGAAGTCAAGAAGGTCAATAGACTCGGCATCAATATAAGAGATGAAAGAAAGGGCTCGAAGGATTATGCTGAGAAGAAGAAAATTCAACAAAAAGAATCGATCGATAGAATGCTTGAGGCGATGGGGTTGGAGAGAAATATTTCTATGGAGATCTGGTTGGGTGGTAATCTTCCTGGTTTTAGTGGTATTGGGGCCTCTGCTGCAAGTAGCGTAGCAATAGCAAGAGCAATATCAGAAGAGTTCGGATTAAACTTATCCGATAATAGGATTAACGAAGCTGCATATGAAGCTGAGAAAGCGTATGCTGGCACGCCCTCGGGAATAGATAACACTGCTGCTACCTTTGGGGGTTTGATTTGGTTCGAGAAAAATTTAACTGGTGGGCCCAACAAGATAGAGAGGTTGAACATAGAAAAACCAGTCGAGATCATAATGGCCAATTCTGGCATAGTCGCAGATACCAAAGAAATGGTTTTAGGTGTGGCAGAAAGAAAGAAAAAACATCCTGAAATTTACGGTCGACTTTTTAAAGAATATGAAGAATTGTCCTATAAAGCAAGAAAAGCTCTAGAAGATTTTGATTTGAGGCGAGTCGGGGAATTGATGAACGACAACCACCGTCTGTTACAGGGAATAGAAGTGTCTTGTAAAGAATTAGATTATTTAGTTGACCTTGCAAGAAGGAATGGTGCTTATGGAGCAAAGTTGACTGGTGGTGGTGGTGGTGGTTGCATGGTTGCTTTAACCCCTGGAAAAGAATTACAGGAGAGAGTTGCAGGAACAATAGAAAAAGAAGGTTTCAGAATTCTGAAGACAAAAGTCGGTGTAAAGAAATAACTCTGTCGAGACACAACCTTAACCAATAAGTGTAATTATTAGGATTTTTTTCTGCATCCCTTTTTAGTTTTTTTAAATCAATCCATCTCCATTCATCAACTTCTTCTGGATTTGGAATGGGTTTTCCATCAAAATTCCCAAAAAAGACATGGTCATATTCATGCTCGAAAAGCCCGTTATCGAATTTTACCTTATATGTGAATGTGAACATTTTTCTGACTTCACAATCGAATCCCATCTCCTCCTTTAATCTTCTGTGTACAGCCTGTTCTAGAGTCTCGTCGGGTCTTTGATGACTACAGCAAGTGTTCGTCCATAAACCAGCAGAATGATATTTTGTTCTCGCCCTCCTCTGGAGAAGTAATTCACCCTTAGAATTAAAAACAAATAAAGAAAAACATCTATGAAGGTTTCCTTCCCGATGTGTTTTTATTTTCTCCCCTTTCCCAATTACATTATCGTTCTTGTCGACCAACAATATGTACTCAGGCATTCTATCACTTGTAGACTATGTTCAAATCAAGTAAATTTAAAAGTTTTATTATTTCACAATAGATGTATTTTTAAATAATTACGTCTTATATACAACACTGTGGTTTAATGGATAAAAATGAAGAAATCATCGAGAAACTGATGAAAGGAGAGATCAAATTACGTGAAGTCGAAAAATTTACGGATAACGACAGTAATGTGGCTACGAACATCAGAAGAAGATATCTTGAAAAGAAATACAACATCGACCTAAAAAATATTGGCGGCAGCAGCATAGATTTCAACGATGCTTTTAACAGGAACATCGAGAACCCGATCGGATCAACTCAACTTCCTTTAGGTTTTGCGGGCGAATTAAATGTTAATGGAAATTATGCTAAGGGCGATTATCCCATATTATTGGCAACGACTGAAGGCCGTCTAGTCGCTGGAATGTCCCGGGGCATAAAACTATTCAATGAAGTTGGTGGCATAACCACGACTATTATAAAAGAAGGAATGGCTCGAGCCCCGGTTGTAAGAGTAAAATCTGCCAGAGAAGCCATCAAACTAATAAACTGGATTCATAGTAAAGATGCCTTAAATTTCTTCAAAAACGAGTTTCAAAAATCTGCCAAGTACGCCAAACTAAAAGAAGTTAAAGCTTATACTGCCGGCAGATACGTTCACATAAGATTTAAATCGGGCACAGGGGCGGCAATGGGAATGAACATGGTAACGATCGCATCCCGAAAAACCATTGATTCCATGATATCTAAAGTGAAACAAGATTTAGGATTAGATGTTATTTTTATCACTTCGAGTGGTAATTTATGCACTGATAAAAAACCTGCATATATAGATATATTAGAAGGACGAGGTGTTTCTGTTATCGCTGAAGCAACGATCCCAAAAAAACTTCTCGAGGAAAATTTCAGGGTAACACCAGAAAAGGTATCGGAGCTATGCAGGGTAAAATGTCTTCAGGGCTCAGCCCTGGCAGGTTCACATGGTTTAAACGCTCATATCGCTAATGTGTTGGCTGCTATGTACATTGCGCATGGTCAAGATCCTGCCCAAATAGTAGAAGGTTCTCAAGCCATTACTGATGCTGTAGTCGTTGACGGAGATTTGTATGTTTCCTGTTTTCTTCCTGCATTAGAAGTAGGGACTTATGGCGGCGGTACGAAGAGAGAAACGCAGCAAGAAGCCTTGAGATTAATGGGATTATACGGGGAAGGAGACGATGAAGGTAAAACCAGATTGGCGTTTGCAGAGGTTGTTGCTGCGGCATGTCTTACATCAGAGGTTAATTTACTAGCTATAGAGTCTGCTGGCGAGTTAGCCTTCACTCATGGAACTTTGAAAAGAGGATAAGATGAAAGTAGTCGTTGCTATTACTGGTGCATCTGGTTCTACGGTAGGCTTAAAGTTAATAGAAGAACTGAAAAAAAAGAAAATAGAAGTTATAACCCTCGTTTCAGAATATGGAAAAAAAGTAATGAAAGAAGAGACTAACAAAAAAATCAAACCAGATTATGAAGAAGATGATTTGTTCGCTCCAATAGCAAGCAGTTCACAAAAAATCGATGCTTTCATTGTTTGCCCTTGTTCTATGAAAACCTTGTCCGCAGTAGCGAATGGCTATTCAAACAATCTGATAACTAGAGTTGCTGATGTTTGTTTGAGAATGAGAAAAAAATTGATACTATGCGTGAGAGAAACTCCCTATAGTTCAATCCACATAGAAAACATGAAAAAAGTCACTCTGGCCGGAGGTATAGTAATGCCTTTGAACGTGGCCTATTACTTCAAACCTAAAACACTTCAAGACGTGACAAACTTTTTTGTCGGCAAAATTTTCGATTTGTTGGATATTGATCATAATCTATACAAGAGGTGGAAAGGATGAGTGTTAGAGATTTTGTAGATCAACTCGATAGAGAAGGTTTGTTGACTAGAATAAAGAAAGAAGTATCAACCGAGTATGAGATAGCTGCAGTCATAGCTGCAATGAATGAAAAGCCTGTATTTTTTGAGAATGTTAAAGAATCAGAAATACCAGTCGTAAGCGGATTGGTATCATCGATGGATTTAATAACTAAAGCATTGAATGTAGAGAAAAATAGAGTAATACAAAAATTATCCGAAGCCATGAACAATCCTGTAAAACCTGAAGTTGTTGGTGAGGGGCCATGCCAAGAAGTAGTAGAAGAAGATGTTGATTTAACAAAACTTCCCATAATGCGATTCACAGAAAAAGATGGCGGTAAATACGTGACTTCTGCCATTGCTGTAATTAAAGATCCTGAACTCGGAAGAAACACATGCTTTCATCGCCTTATGTTGATCGACAAGAATAAGTTTGTCGCAAGAATTGTCGAAAACAGAGGAACCCATAACGCACTCCAAAAAACTGGGGGAGAATTAGACATAGCCTTTTGCTTTGGTAATCCCACATCAGTTTTATTATCTGCAGCAACTTCCTTAGCTCCTGGTGTGGATGAATTGGGAATGGCCAACGCATTACAAAGACTAGAATTAGTTAAGTGTAAGACTATAGACGTTGAAGTTCCAAAAGATTGTGAAATAGTTTTGGAAGGTAGAATAACTAAACAAATGACAACAGAAGGACCATTCTTGGATTTGACAGGAATAGTCGATAAAGCAAGACAACAACCAATTGTTGAGATAAAATGCATAACTCACAGAAAAGATCCTATTTTCCAAACGATACTTGCTGGTAAGAATGAACATAAATTCCTGATGGGATTTCCAAGAACTCCGACTATCTTCAATGAAGTTAACAAAGTATGTGAGTGTAAAGATGTTTACATAACACCTGGTGGTTGCAGCTGGCTTCATGCTGTCGTACAAATAAACAAGAAAAATCCCGACGATGGAAAAAAAGCAATAGAGGCCGCTTTCAAAGGACATACATCTTTGAAACATTGCGTGATCGTGGATGAAGACATAAATATATATGATCCACACGATGTTGAGTGGGCCATTGCAACTAGATTCCAGGCACACAGAGATGCTGTAATATTGCAAGATCAACGAGGTTCATCTCTTGACCCTTCTGGAGATTTGAGTGAAGGAAAGAAAGCAAGGACAACTAAGATGGGTTTGGACGCAACAATCCCTGAAACAGGAACTGGTAAAGGATTTGAAAAACAAAACTATAGAAAAGTCAATTTAGATGATTATACGTGATGTCATGTACCTGACAAAAGAAGAAGAAAGAATGTTGGACGGGGAATATGGGAATGCAGTAAAAAAATCTATGGAGATACTCACAGCTTTAGGCGATATTTACGGTGCTCAAAACCTGATAAAGGTTGGGTCAGTTCAAATTGCAGGCGTTTCTTATCATAATCTTGGGGATGCCGGATTAGAATTCTTGGATGAACTTGCGAAAGACGGTAGAGTTAGAGTTATCACGACTTTGAATCCTGCAGGAATGGATTTAGAGAATTGGAGAAACCTTGGGATATCAGAAGAATTCGCAAGAAAACAGAATCTTGTGATAGAAGCCTTCAGAAAAATGGGTGTAATAGTTTCTTGTACTTGCACACCTTACCTTATAGGTAACTTACCAAGATACAGAGAACATATCGCATGGGCTGAATCTTCTGCAGTTACGTTTGCTAATTCTGTAATCGGGGCGATGACTAACAGGGAAGGTGGGCCCTCAGCTTTGGCTGCTGCTTTTATCGGTAAAACGCCGATGTACGGGTTGCATCTAGAAAAAAACAGAATTCCAGATATTCATGTTGAAGTTAACACAGAGTTAAAAAAATTTTCTGACTGGGGAGCCCTTGGACATTGCATCGGAAAAAATGCCAACAATAAGATACCTTACATAACTGGGATAAAAGAAGCAGGGCTGGAAGAACTAAAATCATTCTGTGCTTCTGTGGTAACATATGGCTCCAAACCATTATTTTATATCAAAGGAATAACTCCGGGCTCTGAAAAACATGAAACACCAAAAGAAAAAATTACTGTTACTAAAGAAGACATAAAAAAAGCTTACGATGAAATCAACGACGATATAGATACTATAGAATTTGTATGCGTGGGCTGTCCACATTCTTCAATCAAAGAGATTTCACAAGTTGCAGGACTTTTGAAAGACAAAAAAGTATCACCTGACGTCGAGTTCTGGGTAGCGACTTCAAGACCCGTCAAACACTTGTCTGATATAAGAGGTTACACAAAAATAATTGAAGATGCTGGTGGGAAATTTGCTTGTGATACCTGTCTAGCAGTCGCCCCATTGAAAGGGAGGTTTAAATCTGTCGCTACAACTTCTGCTAAAGGATGTTATTATTCCCGAGGAAAAAACAACATGTTGACGAAACTCGGTAATTTAGAAGAATGTATTAATGCTGCGGTGAGTGGAAAATGGAGCTGAAAGGAAGAATTATTTCAAAAGGAGTAGCAGAGGGAAATGCTTTAGTCACTAATCAGCCTATATCTTTCTACGGTGGTGTTGACCCAGATAGCGGAATGATTGTAGAGAAGGGGCATGAATTGGAAGGTAAAGAAATCAAAGAAAAAATACTAATTTTCCCGAACGGTAAGGGATCTACTGTTGGCTCCTACACACTTTATAGATTAAAGAAGAACGGATTAGCTCCTGCAGGAATGATAAACAAGGAATGTGAAACTGTAGTTGCTGTTGGAGCAATTATCTCAGAAATACCTTGTGTTGATAAAATCGACATTTCGAAAATTAAAACAGGAGATACAGTTAGGATAGAGAACGATGTTGTTAAGATAAAGATATGAAATTAATTTAAGTTTATCTAATTTTAATCTTTAACTGGTTGAAATGACTGAATTGATACTCGTCAAATTTGGGGGTTCGGTTATAACCGATAAAAGTAAACCCTTCACTGAAGATATTAACACGATAAAAAGACTAGCCAAGGAAATACATGAAGCAAGAAAAGAAAGAAAATTCAGACTTATTGTTGGGCATGGTGGCGGTTCCTATCCTCATACACCAGCTTCTGAATTCAGGACGAAAGATGGGATAATAGATCATCGGAGTTATGAAGGCATAGCTAAAGTTCAAGATGCTGCATCGAGGTTAAATAGGATAATAGTGGGGGAATTATTGAATGCTGGCGAGAATGCAATGTCAATTCAATTATCAAGTTGTAGCGTTTGTGAGAACGGAAAGATAAAAGAAATGTTCTTAGAGCCAATCAAAAGATTGCTAGATCTAGATATGATACCCGTCCCTTATGGGGATGTTGGTTTAGACAGGAACAAAGGTTGTTGTATAATATCAACCGAAAGGATTTTTGATTACTTAGCAAGGAATCTTACTAGGATTGGCGAGGAATACAAAATCTCAAGGATAATAATGTGTGCAAGGGTTAAAGGAGTTTTTACTGACAATCCTGATGTGAATTCCTATGCAGAATTGTTAAAAGAGATAACATCTAAAAACATAAAAGAAATAGAATCTTCTTTAAAAGGATCTTTTGACACAGACGTCACAGGTGGTATGTCGCATAAAGTAAAGATGTTGCTAGAATTAGCTAAATCTGGCATCGAATCAGAAGTGATAAATGCAAAGAAACCAGATCTACTCAAAAGAGCTTTATTAGGCGAGAAGGGGTTAGGAACTATAATTAAGAAATAATTAAAACTTTCTCTCAATCAAAAATTTTGCAATCGATTCTAGTTTTTTTCTACCTTCTGTTTCAGGGATTTTTGATTTCATTTTTTCAACAGCATCTTCCATCATTTTTTTGGCATAGTTTTTCGCATAATCTATGGAACCGAGTCTATTCATGATACCGATTATTTTTTTCTTTTCTTCTAGTGTAATATCTTTCTTTCCGACCAATTCACGCATTCTATTTTTTTCATCTTCACTCGCATTCTGAAAAGTATGCACCAATGTCAGAGTTCTTTTACCTTCTTTTAAATCACCAGCAAAATCTTTACCGTATCCACCACCACCGGTTCCAGGAGCAACTTTAACTTCTTCTTCAGGCATAGTTAAATTCAAAATATCATCTTGTATCTGGAAAGCAATACCAATGGCGAAACCAAAATTCTTCAATGCTTTAATCTGTTCTTCGGTCCCATTAGCTATTATCGCCCCTATTGCACAAGGACTCCCACCAGAATAATATCCAGTTTTATTCAACGACATCTTTTCATACCATTCCATCGTGGCTTCTGATAAATTTCTGTCTCGTTGGTCGATTTCCATTGCTTGTCCTTCTCCAGTTACCTTGAACATCTCGGTCATTAACTCTGCGATTTTTAATGTTTTTTCAGTTCCCCACAAATCTTTCCCAGAGAGTAGTGTTTCATAGACTTTGAAAAAAAGATAGTCACCCATGTTTATTGCATGAGGAGTACCATAAGTCATATGCAAACAAGGATTACCCCTTCTGGTTTCTGAAAAATCTTCTATATCGTCATGTATCAGAAAAAAAGTATGAGCTATTTCCAGGGCCGCGCCAGCGATTGTTGTGTCCACTACTTTTCCTCCAAGAGCTTCGCATGATAGAGCTATGAGGGCAGGCCTGAATCTCTTCCCGCCATAATCAAAATACTTCCAACAACCATCAAAAAGCACTTGAGGCATCCCTTCCCTAGGAATATGTTTCTCTATTTCCCGATCGATTAAAGGTTTTATCTCAGTCAATACTTTCTTTATATCTTCCATTCCAACCAACTTCTATTTTAAACTATAATATTTTAAAGTAAATCCATATCCATGTATTCTAATAATCTTGTAAATTTTCCAGCTTTAATCAATGAGAACAATAAACTGAGTTGCCCATCGTTAAACGAATGAATTATTTTCTTCGCGGCCAAACCTTTCATTATGGGCCAGGCTAATTTATCTTTCCACATATAATCATAATTTTCCTTCAAGAATTCTTTCTCATAATTTTCTTCTTTCAAAGATTTTGCACATGCTTGAGCCGCTATTTCTGCCCCGATCAAACCATAAATTAACCCTCCACCGGAAAATGGTTTTACTTGGGATGCCGCATCCCCGACCAGAAGAATCCTATTCAGGATTGAACTATCTATCAAACCATATCTTATAGTCCCTGCCAGAATTTTTTTACATTTAATTTTTCGATTGAACCTCTTCAGGAAAAAATTATCCAGACATTTCATAATATTTTTGTTGGTTGCCAACCCAACTCTTGCCCAGTTTTTATTCTCAGGTATAACCCATCCAAAGAATTCTGGTGAAATATCAGAATCAAACCACAACTCGACAGTATTGGAATTATAGTTGGACTTTATCGTTGTTTGTACTCCAGTCAATCTACAGTCTGGTAGCTTTATCCTGGCGGCTCTTGCTACAGCTGAATTTGGACCGTCCGCTCCAATCAAGAGTTTAGTTCTAAGATTCCCTTTACTTGTTTTCACTTTCAATAATTTTTCTCTTTTATAACCCAGAAACTTTGTTGACATCTTTATTGTTGCGCCAGATAATCCAGCCTTTCTCATCATTTCTTTATCAAACTCTTTTCTATCTATAACATAAACACTCTTTCTTGACTTCAATTCCATGTAATTGTTCGAACAATAGAACCTTGATTTCCTTACTCTATTAACAACAACTTTCCGAGAAACTTTACTAAGCTCAAATATTCTGTGACTGACCAAACCAGCACATTGAACTGGTGTCCCGACCTCTGGATGTTCTTCAAGGATTAGAACTTCGAACCCATTTTTTGCAGTTAATTCACCGACTTTACAACCGACGGGACCAGCTCCAACAATGACAATGTCATATATCATGCTATTTTCCGAAATTTCTTTTCACATCGTTAAACCATTCTATCGCTCTAATTAAATCTTTCTTCGTGAAATCAGGCCATAGCGTTTCAGTCACGTATAGTTCAGCGTAAGTTGTTTGCCAGGGTAGAAAGTTCGATAATCTAGACATGCCACCAGTACGTATCACCAAATCAACATCTCCAGAAACGAGCAAGTTTTCTTCTATAGTTTTTTGCGTTATCTTAATCCTTTTCTTTAAGGCCCTCTTGACTAAATCCTTAACCGCCTTAGTCAATTCATACCGGCCACCATAGGAGATTAAGATGTTCAAGAATTTTTTGTTGTATTTTTCAGTTTTTCTCATTATCCTCCTCATGATTTTAACAAGACTTTCAGGTAACTTACTGAAGTCACCACAGAACCTAACTCTAATCTCATACTTATCTATTCTAGACGCTCTTTCCGTCTCGAATCTGTCCAACTCGTGTTTCAACAGTTTAAGGATTTCTAAGACTTCTCTTCTTGACCTGTTTAGATTCTCAGTCGAAAGAACATAGGCAGAAATTTGTTGGACGTTTAACTCTAGACACCAATCCAGGAACTTATCGAAAGTTTGCGTGCCATACTTATGCCCCTCCCATGGTTTCAAACTATGTTTAATAGCCCATCTTCTATTACCGTCCAATATCACGGCCACATGTTTTGGTATCATTAGACCATTCATATAATCACTATAACGTTAATTTAAGAAATATTAAGCTTTAAAAATATTATGTTTATCTATTGTAAATCAGATAGTAGGGGTCGTCAGATAGTCTGGTCTAGTCTGCGAGGCTCCAGCTCTGAATGGAGCTTTGATCCCAAGATGATAGAAGAAACCTCGTCGCGGGTGTTCGAATCACCCCGACCCCATTATCTCAGAGGAACGAAAATAAAAGAACCCAAGTCTTTAGTCCTAAATTCTTTGTCGGAAACCTTTTCCAACAATAACATCTTCTGGCCCCAGGAATCATTCACAGGAGCGACGATTTTTCCCCCGACCTTTATTTGGTTGAAAATGGGTGTTGGAATTTCTGGGCACGCCGCTGTTATGATACATCGATCATAAGGAGCTTCTTTTTCATAGCCCCTCTTCCCATCCCACCTTATAACTTCCACATTCCTAACCTTGGCTTTTTCCAAATTTTTCTTTGAAAATTCAACCAATTTAGCTTCTAACTCCACTGTTATTACTTTACCTTTCGAGCCAACACAACGAGCCAACAACGCGGCTTGGTAGCCAGAACCTGAACCTATCTCTAATATTTTATTTCCAGGTTTAGGGGCAAGTCTTTCAGTCATTATCGCGACTGTGTAAGGTTGTGATATAGTCTGGCCATTGTAAGTAGGCAGGGGCACATCATCATAGGCATGAGAAAGATAATCTTTCCTGACAAACAAGTGCCTCGGTGTTTTTTTGAACGCTTCTATTATCCTCGGCGTTTTTAATATTCCCGCCGATATCAAGTGTTCAACTAAACGTTCATTATCCTCCAGAAGACTCATAACATCAATATAGTCTCCAGACTAATAAAACCATCGAAAAATAAAAGAAAAAGAAAGAGGGCTACTTGATTAAATGTATATCTATCGTGGAAACGTTAATCTTGTTTCCTTCCTCAACCTCTCTTTCTTCTGTTCCAATTTCTATCGATTTTACTTTAACGTCCCCCAAGAAACGGTTCCTGACGATCTCAGAAACGTCAACAGCTCTTGAAATCGATCTACCTCTTGCCTTAACGTGGACTTCTTTCAAGCCGTCAGTGAATTGCGTTATCACTGCTAGAACATAGGACATTGTTGGTTTTCGTCCTACAAAAACCACGTTGTCAGCGGCTTTTGTCCTCCTAGGGGCCTTAGTTTTTTCTGTTTTCGCTTTTTCTTCAGCCATCTATTCACCTCTTGTTTTTGAGCATAATTCGTGTAAAATTGAATTTCTGCGTCAACTATTAGTAGATATTTAACCTTTAAATCTTTTTCTGGGGCCTAACGTCAATATTTTATCTCAAGAGTAACAAATAATTAGTATGGGAGTCAAGTGGTTGTTGGCGTTTTTGATTTTAATAGTCTTCATCTCTGGTTGTCCGGATTTCAATGGGGGGGATGAGGTAAAACCAGAACTTAACGACAATGCTCTGAAGATGGATGTAAAGATAAGGGAGAAAGAGGAGGATAGGAGAATACTCCCCGACCAAACAATAAGAATGACCGTTACCTTAACCAACCAAGTTGAGAACGCAACTAAAAATGTCTATTTGAACATTACAAACCCATACGGCATTCACATTTCAAAAGTGGATTGTGGAGATGATTGTATCTGTGAATGGGAAGAGGGAGGATCCAGACGAATTGATACAAAAGGAGGATGTAATGGGGATGTTCAATGTGATTATAACAGATGTTATTTCAGGTCAATCCAGTCCCAAGACGAGATTGATATCACCTATGGATTGAAGATTCCTGATGAAGAAGAAATATCTGAGATGGGCAGGGATTTAAAACCTAAAATCGAGCTTGAGTATGAATATGAGGGAACTTCGGCTCTTTACCTTCCGATTTACAAATATGGAGAAAAACCGGTCGATCCTAAGAAAGAATCTACCCAGACGACTGGCCCCATACATGTTGACATAGATAGTGATGATTGGGTTAGGGCGGGTGATCTATTCCCGATATATATTGACGTAAAAGATGTTGTCCGTTCTTCAGAGAAAATTGTAATAGACAATGCTGCTTTCACTATGACAGTGGACCATGCCGATATTAATGACCCGGAGATAGGAAGATGTGATTTTAATCTGTCTGGTTCGGTTTATAATCCAGAAGAAGACTTGGAACTCCCTCTGATAAACCCGTTGGTGTGTACTTTAAAAGCGAGGGATGAAGAAACCGCACCACCGATGGTTAGGGCCCCCATCATAATCGGCTATTCCTATAAGTATAAGATAGGAAAGACTGAAACAATCAGAGTAGAGAAGGCTTTTCTGGGGATTTTTTAATTATTCAAGTTTTTTAACCAAGGAAAACTAATTTAAAGATAGAAGCGATGTTCCATGAGTTTTACAGACAGACTTAGAAATTTGGGTAAAAGGACAAAAGGTACTGGGGACAGATTTGCTAAATCCTTCAAAGAATTGAGAGCAAAATATTCAAAAAAAGATACTGCTGAAGCAGGTGGTGGAGAAGAAGGAAAGAAAGAAGGAGGTCAGCGATGGGCCAAAACAAACTTAACTAAATGTCCAAACAAAAAATGCGGCGCTGAATTTGACGCTGAACACTATGGAAAAAAATGTCCTCATTGTGGAACAAGCTTAGGATTTTTCGCTGGGTTAGGTAGGAAACTTAAAGGAGTAAGAAAAAAGAAAGAAAAAAAAGAAGAGGAACCTGAAAAAGAAGAAGAACCAGAAGAAGAAGGAAAATCTGGAGGAAAAAAATTTCGGATTAAAAAACGTGAGATTGGGAGAGGCACACAATTTAGTATTGCAGGTTCCGTGATTATCATAATCTTCGGAATTTTATACGATTTTCCTCTCATCTTTATACTCTTGTTTGTCGCGATAGTAGCAATCGGTATACTATCTATAGTACTACCTAAATTGGTTTCTCTATTTTTATGGCTTGGTTTTTTTGGCGTTGTGGTTTTTCTTTATATAGGCGGACAACTCCAACCAATTGAAGAATCGCTGGCTATGGCCATACCAGTAGCTTGGGCCGAACAAATTGAACAAGCCGTAGACGAAACCACGGATGGGATCATTAAGGCATATGAAACAAGCAAATGTTATAGCAAAATCAACCCCGATTTTGTTAATGCATGTTTGAAGGGTTTGGAGGAAAAGAAAGATGAGCAGGTTAAAAAATTGGGGCCCATTGAAACAGTAGAACTTAAATGGGGTAGAAGATTAAATGGTGATTATGATTATGATTTACCGGAAAGTGGGGAAGATTATACCCTTGACGTCTCCTTCATAAACAAGAATGACGAGGTTTACGAGATCAATTTCACTCTAATAAGTGCGTTCACAACAGTTACTGCCGATCCAGAGGAAGCAGACATAATGGCCGTGCCAAAATCAGTCTTTGAGAAATACACTCTAGACCCGAAAGAGGAGTTACCAATCAGACTCAAGTTCGAAATGGACGACACTGATATTGGATGGGATTGGGAATGTATAGGAAGTCAAACTTTCAAGGTTAATGTAAGTACAGAACAAAGAAGTGGTGGCTGGAGTGATTTTGGTGTGGCTCCTTCTAGTGAAGACGAATATAGAAAATTCATCCATGGTTTTAACCCAAACATAAACGCTGAACCAGGCCCGTTAAACATATACGTGTTCACAGACCCTTGGGGTATAGATGCATCAGAATTTATAGATATTACTGAGGAAAGAGATAAACTTGAAATAATAATCAAGATTCAGAATAAAGTTAAGAGTGGGACCGCTTGGATTAAACAACTCTATCTTGTCCAAGAATTTGAGATACCTAATAAAATTTTCGCTTTGGACATCACTGCCCCCTTTTTTTGTGATGGAACCAAAGGCATTAGACTCGGCAGAAATTTCACAGTTACTCAGGACTCAGACTTATGTTTAGAGGCTCAGGGTAACTGTTATGAATTTGATTTTACAACCGCGAACCCCGAAGGGATTGAGATTAAACCTCAAGATAAGATAACGATAGCATGCAAGGCTAATGTTATTAGTTCCCCGTCGTATGAATACACAGACCAAATACGCGTCTTCTCCAATTTTGAATACGTTCAAGATTGGACTAAACCAATACCTTGCTCAACCTAGAGAAAGAATATTAAATAAACGACTTTCTGGGGTTAGTATTTTACTGAAATTTAAGAGATACCACAGCACTGACTGCAAAAGGTTATTACTCCGTTAGTTGCCGCGCCATCATCACAATCGTCCCAAGCGGCTGGCGCGGTCCAATAATTTGCTCCACATGTTACCACGTCACTCGGCGCACCTGGTCCACCAGTCCAATCAACTGTACTACAACTAGTGCACCATGCGGTTGCTAATGTCCTACACTGTGTCTCGGGTAACATTGGATTCATTACATAACTGTAAACCAAGTAAACCACTATCCCAACCACTAGTACCCCTATCAATAAATACAGAATCGT
>CAYFYJ010000015.1:0-4837 GCA_964347415.1 uncultured archaeon
GGGATGAGTGTACTAGTTCTGGATCTGATAAACCCATCATCAGCTGTTGTCCATCGACCACATAGAATCTTCCTGAAAGTGACAATTCATCAGTGGTTATGCCTCTGATTTCAGCAATACCAGATAATGCTTTTATGGCATCAATAGTGCTTTTATCTGTCCTAGTTGCTATCTTTATTTTCACTCCCTTCTCGTTGAGTTTCTTCAAAATACTTATATGATTCTCGAACAGATCATTCAATCCGGCGGGTGTTGTTAAAATGTTAATTGAAGAAGCGGCGTTCCTGAACATCGAATCCATTTGTTGGAGTACTGAATATTTTCCTTTCAAGGCTCCAGTCATCTCTTCAGGTGAAACCAGTTTTAGACCCTGATCGTGTAAATTATTCAATTCCTTGATTAGATTGGAATTTTTTAATCTATTGATTTTATTTTCCAATTCTTTGAACCTCTCTCTCAATCTCTTTTTTGCCTTTTCCAAAGCCTCAGCCGGCGGGATCGCAACATATCTCAATGGTTTGGAAGTTTGTATGACAACAAAGCCTTTATCTGCTAGGGTTTGTAGAACATCGTAAGTTCTCGATCTTGGAACATTCGCTATTCCAGATAACTCACCAGCAGTAGCTGTTCCTTTCGCCAGAAGAGCGGCCCAGAGCTTCCTTTCATACAAGTTGAGCCCAATTCCCTTTAAAGCATCCATTAACTCAGATGACCCTATCATCCCTACCATACCCTTAATTACTTAATAGTGGTTGGGCTTATAAACATTAATATTTTTGGCTAAAATTTAGGCTAAAATTTCTTTCTACCCGAGATTATAGAATTTTTTATCTTCTTACAGACTTATCCAACCCTTCCTTGTGATTTGAATAACTCCATTACCCTACCTATTGTATCACAATCTTCAGGTCGTCTATCTTCACGTATTTTTTGCAATCTGGGAAATCTTAAGGCATAACCGGATCTGTACTTCGGAGATTTTTGGATTTCTTCATATTCAACTTCTACCACAAAATCTGGTTTGATTTTCAATTCCGTTCCTTTCTCACTAGCTATCAAATCTTTTAACTTCTCTGTAAATTCTTGAAATTGTTCATCGGTTAGCCCCGTACCAAGTTTTCCGACAGACAAAAAATTTCCCGTATCAGGATCTCTACAAGCAAGAGTAAATGAACTCAGCCAATTAGATCTTTTGCCTTTTCCCCACTCCGCCCCAACAATAACCAATTCGAGAGTTTCCATGACCGGCTTGACTTTAAGCCAATAACCAACTCTCCTTCCAGGTTGGTATTTAGCATCAAGATTTTTTACCATTACTCCCTCTTGTTTTTCTTTCAAAGACGCTTTGTAGAATTTATCTGCCTTCCTTAAATCTTTTGTTATTAAACTGTGTACCAATTCAAATCTTTTTGGTATTACTTTAATACATTTTTTCAACTTCTTTCTTCTTTCTGAATAAGGTTCATTAAATATAGTTTTACCGTTTAAATGGACAATATCAAACAAAAATATTCTAACAGGAATTTTTTTCACCATCATGTCAATATCGTATTTTCTCTGAATCCTTCTTGATAATTTCTGAAAAGGTATCGGGTTTCCAGTTTTTGGGTCGAACCCCACAGCTTCACCTTCAATAATACATTCATTTGCTTTAATTCCATCTTTTGCAAATTTTAGTAAATCAGGAAACCGATTCGTAATATTTTCTAACCTCCTCGTGAATATCCAAAATTTATCATTTTTTTTATGTATCTGTGTCCTCATACCATCGTATTTGTACTCGAGGATGGGATGTTCGTACTTTTCGAGAGCTTCTTTGAGTGTCGGAGATTTCTCTCCAAGCATTATGATAATTGGTTTTCCGAGCTCAATCTTTACGCGTTTAAGTCCATGTTCTCCCCTTTCCTTTGCTATTCTTGCTATTTCTCCATAATCCCCTCTCAAGAACCAAGCATTCTCAACTGTTTTAGCATCAATATTAAAAGTTTTGGCTATAGAATCGCGTATTATGCCTTCTGCTACACCAATTCTCATAGTTTCTATTATAGTTCTTACTATGTACCTGGCTTCAATCGGTTCTGATGAGACTAGCAATTCTGCTATTAAATTAAGTTTTTTTCCTTGCGACCCGGCACCAGTTAAACTGGCTAGTTTCTGTATGTTATCAAACACGAGTTGAATGGTTAGAGTCTTTTTGAAAAAGACTTTCTGCCTTTTTGACTTAACACATTTTTCTGCCACTAAACCCAAATCACCAGATTGTTTGAATTTTTTCACGACTTCGTTTGGAGAGATTCCAGTAGCTTTTGCTATAGCCTTTATCATCATCTTGGTAGCTACTCCCGTTTTAAACTCAGAATATGCTGGAAACACTTTGCCAGAAGCGAGTATGACAACCTTTAGTAAAAATTCGGTAGGAGTCTTTGATAAAAGGTTTGAAAGAATATCCACTTTCTTCAATTTTCCAGGTTCCTTCTCGAGTTCTTCATACGTTTTGGCCAAGATCGAGTACTTCATACTAATTTAGTTTCTATTTTAAGATTTAATATCTTAATATCATAAAATGATTATAGGTGTCCAGCATGGAAGTTTTTGAATGTATTGTGACTAGAAGGTCTGTAAGGAATTATGAAAA
This sequence comes from uncultured archaeon, assembly GCA_964347415.1. Classification (GTDB taxonomy): domain Archaea; phylum Aenigmatarchaeota; class Aenigmatarchaeia; order CG10238-14; family CG10238-14; genus CAYFYJ01. The sequence continues at coordinate 2,636 of CAYFYJ010000015.1, forward strand.
AAAAGACGTACCGAACGAATTGATAGGTCAGCTGTTAGAAGCTGCTGTGAGAGCTCCTACTGCTGGCAACTTACAACCATGGGAGTTTATCGTAGTTAAAGATGTTGGGATAAAAAAAGAACTTTATGAGGCCTCCCTGAGGCAAAGACATATTAAAGAAGCACCAGTTGTTATTGTCGTATGTGCAGACCCAAAAAAATGTGCTGAGAGATACGGCGAACGTGGTAAATCTCTCTATTGTATCCAAGATACAGCCGCTGCTATAGAAAACGTGTTATTGACAGCGCATTCTTTAGGGCTTGGGACATGTTGGGTTGTCACTTTTGAGGATGAGCAAGTAAGAAGGGTTTTGAATATACCACAAAAACTTAGACCCGTCGGACTAATTACTGTAGGCTTTCCCATAGAACATGAAAAACCAACTAAAACCCCAAGAATACCATTCGAAAACATCACATCCATAGATAAATACGGTAAAGCATTTTCATGGATTCATGACTATGGACCTGACTGGCAATATAAATTAGAACCCTTAGAAAAACACATAGAAAAAATAAAGAAAAGATTATCCGAAAGGGAGAAATAATTCAAGAGTTAATTTTATATTACAAAAGAAAATTATAATAGGTGTAATAATAGATGAAAGTCAAAACTATTTTTATCTCAATTTTTGTTTTCACGCTGTTATTAATTTCTGTTCATGCAGAGGAAATATTGATAACTAGTCCTGAAAAATCAATTACTGTTTATGCCGGACAAACCAATACTCTAAACATATTAGTGACGAATAATAGGGGTGTTGAAGACACATTTTATTTCTCTCTCTGGGGAGGACCAAGTATCTGGACAACTTTAGATGTACCTTGGATCAATCTTGATGCAGGAGAGACGACAGATATAACTCTAAAGATTGAACCACCTAGAGATGCAGAAACAGGGACCCATGTACTCACGTTCTCAGTACTCTCGCTTAATTCCGACATCACAGAATCGAAGGATATATACTTAGATGTTTTGAGAGGATCAGATATTTTCATCTCTGATATCGCGTTAGAAAAACAAACCTTCAGCATGGGTGATGCGATTATAATCGAACCGACGTTAATTAACTTAAACAAAAAAAATCCTCTGGAAACCTCTGTCACAACTGAAATCCTAAAGGACAATCTAATTGTTCAAAAATCTGGTGAATCTATCACGATAGAACCCAAATCTACAAAAAGATTGACCTATAGATTCGAAGTAAAAAACACGAATGAGCCAGGTAACTACGAGATTAAAGTTGTAGCGAGGAATATGTTGAATAAAATTTTGGACGAGAGAAAAACAACCTTTAAAATAGAAACTGTTCACAAAATAGATGAGGAGAAAGAAACAAAGAATAGCATTTTGTATAGTGAAATTGCTATAAGAATAATTAACAATGGGAACTATGTGGAGAAGGACTTTTATGTTACAGAATCCATGCCAGCCATTTCTAAAAATTTCTTCTATCCAGAGATCGAGCCTGTTTCGCGAGAAGAAATAGAAAACAGAGTTATCTATAAATGGTTGATCGCCGAATTAAAACCTGGTCAATCAGTTACTATAAAATATCAATTGCGTTTCACAAACATTGTCATAACTGCCTGTATTTTAATCATCGCCGTAATATGGGTGGTCTGGTTATTATTTAGACCAATAATCGCAAAGAGTTATATCGGATTTTTAGCAGAAAAACAAGAGATCACAATATCATTAACCTTGAAGAACAAAGGGAGAAAAACCCTAAAGAATGTGATAGTGAAAGATATCGTTCCACCTCTTGCTTCAGTCGTCAAAAAATTTGAAACGTTAGAACCCAAAATAGTCAGAAAATCCAAAGGGACTGAGTTGACTTGGAATATAAAACAGATCAAGCCCAAAGAAGAAAGGATTTTAACCTACAAAATGAAACCTGTTATAGATATAGCTGGGGGACTTAAACTGCCCAAAGCCCTTTTCACGTTTGAAACTAAGAAAGGAAAGAAAAAAAGAATACCCTCGAAGACTATTACTATCGTGGGAAAAGTTAAATAATCTTTCTACTATTTCTATAAAATAGCCCCGGATAGCTCAACGGTAGAGCGATCGGCTGTAGTCGAGTACTTTGGTGCTTGATCATTAGCAATCGTTCGATAGAAACCGATAGGTTGCTGGTTCGAATCCGGCTCCGGGGATTAA
>CAYFYJ010000016.1:0-5712 GCA_964347415.1 uncultured archaeon
GAAATAAGTTTTCCATTCTTCACGACAACGTAAGCATCGAACTGACATTTTTCTTTTAAACACTTACTGCAGCCTATACAGCACTCAGCTTTGTATTCTATGTTAAAGTCTGGAGGTAAAAACATACTGAAAACTTCTTTACCAGTGAATTTCCCTTTCTTCGGAATTTCTATATCAGGATCGAATGGTCTTATCAACTCTATGACTTCTTTTTTTGAAAGTTCATAGTTGCCATTAGTCAATATGTAAAGGGATGTGATGTGATCTTTACTGCATCCTATGATCGGACCACTAAACCTAGGGCTCCTTATATGGTTCGGCACATCCATTAAGAGTTCTGTCTCAGTCTTGGCTTCCTCTCCCTGTGGAACATGCAAATTCATTTCATCCCCATCAAAGTCGGCATTATATGGGGGGCAGACAACTAGATTGAGTCTGAATGTCTTGTGTGGCATTACCCTTACTCTATGACCCATCATACTCATCCTATGGAGAGAAGGTTGTCTGTTAAATAGGGCCCAATCACCATCTTCGAGTTGTTTTTCCACAGTGAAACCGGGCTCAATCTCTTTCAATATCTCTTCTTTATTTCCTTCAGAAATTTTCTTTTTTCTACCGTCAGGTCTTATCACATAGTTTACAGTTGGCCAATTGGGAAATCTTTCGATCAATGATTTTATATAACCCATGTTCCGTTCATTGACGACAAGAGAAGTTGTTAATTCTTTTGCTATGGATAATGGAACGCCTACTTCGTTTATATCGATCAGAGGATCAGGACTTATTACGGTTCTTGCTGAATAATTTACTCTTTTACCGATTAAGTTATGTCTAAACCTTCCTTCCTTTGTTTTTAGCCTTTGAGTCAAAGTTTTTAAGATTCTTCCAGACCTATGTCTTGCAGGAGGAACTCCAGAAATTTCATTGTTTATATAGGTAGCAACATGATACTGCACCAACTCCCATAAATCCTGTATGATAAACTCGGGCGCCCCTAAGTCTATATTTTCTGACAATCTTTTATTTATTCTGACTATATCGACAAGTTTGTGAGTCAAATCATCTTCAGATCTTTCACCAGTTTCAAGTGTAATAGAAGGTCTGACTGTAACGGGTGGTATGGGTAATAAAGTTATTATAAAGAGTTCCGGTCTCACCTTTAGACCCAAATAAATTAGATCTGGTTTAGATATTTTTTCAAATCTTTCTCTTACTTGTATAGGACTAAGAGTTGTACCATTCTCAACATAAGTCGTTGGTTTCAAGAATTTGATCTTTTTTTGCGATGTGCCACAATATGGACATTTAGTTTTGACTAGTGCTTTTAGTCTCTTAAAAGATTTTTTACTACTCTTGAATTTCTCTATACCTGTTTCGTCCAACAAAATTCTCCCACATTTCGAACAAGTTGTCTTAAGGATGTTATAAATCAACTTCGCATAATGAACATGAACTATAGGTCTTGTTAATTCCAAATGACCAAAATGGCCTAGGCATTCTCCGACTGAACCACCACATGTTCTACATCTTAAACCAGGATCGATAACACCCAGCCTAGGATCCATTAAACCCCCCTCTATTGGGTATCCTTCTTGATCGTACAGGTCAGTCTTATTAATCTTAGCAGCAGACATCTTCCTTATGATGCTTGGAGATAAAACATCGAATATTATTTTGTCCAACATTTTTATTCCTCTTTAACAACCATCTTTGGGTATATCAGCATGCTCTTGAGTTCATCTAACAACAGTTTGAACGCATACGCTATTTTTAAATTCAGGACTTTTGAACCGCCACAAACTGGACAGATTTTCTTGTTTTTTACTCTATCATGAATTGCCACTAGACCACAATCCTTGCATACTGGTATAGTAGTCTTATCGGAATCAAACCTTTCTTTCAAAACTAAAGAAGCGCCTTGTGCAATCAAACAATCTTTTTCCATTTCCCCCAACCTCAGACCACCCTTCTTTGATTTTCCTTCGGTCGGTTGTTTTGTTAATAAAGTTACGGGGCCTTTTGATCTGGCATGTATTTTATTCGACACCAAGTGATCTAGTTTTTGATAGAAAGCGCTACCAACAAATATCAGTCCTTTGAATTTCTTTCCTGTCTCACCGTCATACAAAGTCTCTTTACCATCATTCCTGAAACCACATTCTTCAAGAGATTCTCTCAATTCTGTCTCTGATAGTGGATGAAAACCAGAACTTGTAAAGGTTTTTCCTTTTAAAGTAGAAAATTTCCCGGCTAAAATTTCTAATAATTGACCCATCGTCATTCTAGATGGAATACCATGTGGGTTGAATATTATATCTGGAACGACGCCATCTTCGTTGAATGGCAGGTCTTCCTGGGGTATGATCAGACCTATGACACCTTTTTGCCCGTGCCTGCTAGCAAATTTATCCCCGATTTCAGGTCTTTTAAGATCTCTGACCAAGGTCTTAACTAGTTTGTTACCATCACTACTCTCTGTCACAAAAACCCTATCCACGATACCTTCCTCTCCATGCCTCAATTTCACGGATGTTTCTCTGATGTTCTCCAAACCTGTGATGAATTGATCTAAACTACCTAAGAATCTTAGAGGTGAAACTTTTCCAATTAGTACATCATCAGATTTTACTTCTGTTTCAGGATTGATGATACCGTCTTCTGGAAGGTGTTTGTATGCTTCCTCACCAGGATAACCTCTTATTCCGGGTTCAGGAACCCCGATTACATCTTCCTGCCCACCCATGTACCTCTTTTTTTCTGCTTCATATGACCTAAACATGTAGGACCAGAATAGACCTCTCTCGATAGATGATTTGTTAATCACTATTGCATCGTCCATGTTGTAACCTTGATATGACATGATACCAACGACAACGTTTTGACCTCCTGAATGATTCTCTTCTTTGAGTACATCGGTCACATGTGTCTTAACCAAGGGAAGTTGTGGATAGACTAAGATGTTTGATTTCGTATCGATTCTCATAGCATAATTTATAGCATACAGCCCTATTGCTTGACCAACCATTTTGGCCCCAAAATTGACTCTATCACCCCTATCGAATTCAGGAAATGGTACTAAAGATGTCGCTAGACCCAGTATAACCACAGGGTCCAGTTCTAAGTGTGTATGTTCTTGTGTTAAATCCTCTGGTTTTAATGCGATATATGCATTTTCTTCTTCTTCTGCGTCTAAATACTCTATTATACCATTTTTGATTAAATCTGACCAAAGCATCTTTTTTTGTTTTATCTTTTCTAAATGTTCTCTGGTTAATTTGGGTTTTCCTTTTTCAACCAGTATCAATGGTCTTCTTGCTCTCCCAGAATCGGTCAGTATTCTAACCAGATTTAAATGTTCTAAATAGGCAACGTTTATTTGATCAGATATTTGATTCTTTCTTCTCTTCTCTTTTATTATCTTGACTAGTTTTTCTGCTTCATCGGTAGTTCCGATAAATTTTCCATCTAAAAAAATATCAGTCATTGTTTTACACCTTTTGCTATTAGATTGAATATGGGTTTCTTCTCCTTCTCTAGTGTACCCTTAGTTATCTGAGTCATCACAGAAAGGTATTTTCTCAAACCGATAGTTGCACCTTCTGGTGTTTGGGATGGATCGATCCTCCCCCAATGAGTTGGATGCAATTCTCTTGCCTTGAAATGTTCTTGAGTAGACGTTAAAGGTGAGAGAATATTTCTCATATGAGATAGGGTTTTTATGTAACTGCTCCTTTCCAATCTTTGTGAAACTCCAGTTCTTCCACCGACCCAAGATCCTATAGCCAATGCAGATATTATCTGATTGGTCAAAACATTTGCTTCAACTATTGCCGGTAGGGGTGGGAACCTGCCCCTTTTAGTCAATTTTTGATAATTGTAAGTGATTCTTGTAATTAGGCCCCATTTTCCTAACAAAATGGACCTAAACAATATTTCTAACAAATCACCTGATAGTCGCAATCTTTTGTTTGCATAGTGATCTAAATCGTCCTCAGGGATTTTATTCAAGCGAAAACGCAAGAGTTTGTTAACAGCTTTTGAGATAAATATTGCTTTATCGAGTCTGTTTGTCTTTTCTTGTCCTAAATGTGGTAGTAAATATCTATCGATTAACCTCGTTACTCTTTCCCTTCTGTATGCAGCTTGGGGAATTCTAATACGTCTACCTATCTCGTCTATAGCTTCTTTTGCTGTGGTCGATTCGGTTTCGAACAAGTTAGGGTAGAATTCTTCTTGTATTTCTGGATCAGGCGATATAGCAGTTATTATGTTCTTATCAGATTCTAAACCAAGAGCTTTTAGTAGAACGACTATAGGCAAATTGTTTATGTTAGCAAAATTTATTCTAATGATGCCGTCAGTCTTTCTCTCAATAATATGCCTTTGTATGTAGCCATCCTTTTCTGAGTGTATTCGGGCTGTTTCTGTTATGTTTGAGATACTGGATTTTTCAACTATCACCCTGTTCGGTGCGATTTCCTCAATTAGAACCAACACTCTTTCGGTCCCTTTTATTATGAAGTAACCGCCTGGGTCATCAGGACTTTCGCCGGCTTCTATTAGCTCTCTATCTGTCATCGTTGAAAGCGGACACATTTTTGATTTTAACATTATTGGTAAATCTCCGAAGTTAACCCATATCGTTTCACTTTCAATTCCATTCAAAATCGGTGTCATTTCAACATACATTGGAGAAGCATAAGTTAAGTTTCTGATTCTTGCCTCTGATGGTAGAATATTTCTAACTGAACCATCAGCCTCTTTGACAGAAGGTGGTGCGAGTTTAAACCTTCCTAGTTTTATCTTAAATTCTCCCAGATCTGGGACTTCAGGTTTTATTTCTTTAATTTGCTTTATTATTCGGGGGATTCTATTATCTATGAAATCGTTGAATGAGTCTACCTGAAACTTAACAAAGCCCTGATCCTCGGCGAATGATTTTAACAATAGGTTGAAACCGTTCATTCTTTAACCTTCTACAATGACCCTATAATAGGTTGATTCTCCAGTGACATCGTTCTTTCTTATTATTTTTACTAAATTTCCAGGTTTTGCCTTTAGTAATTTAATTGCTGGATCTGATTTGAATATTTTTGGAAATTGGTTTAATTTCTTAATCCCGTACATCTTCATAACTTTAGTTTTTTGTTCTTCATTTAGAATCGTGTGTTTAGGAACTAACTCATGGTTTAATATGTTTATTTTAGCTTTCAAGATATCACCTTACGCCCTGAAGGGGATTCGAACCCCTGTCCCGGGAGTGACAGTCCCGGACTCTACAGTTAAAACTTTGATAGACCGGACTACACCATCAGGGCAATTGCAGAAAATATACAATAAAAGATTACTAAATTTGGGGTGGGGGAGGTCTTCGATCAATAATATATCACCATTAAATAGGTTGGCAACGCACTGGACTTCCCATCCAAGGATAGTACAGTCCAGATCACTGGAGAGCTTAACTTCCGTGTTCGGAATGGGAACGGGTGTTTCCTCTCCGTTTTGGTCGTCAACCCATAAATTATTTTGCGGGTCGCTATATAAATTTAACAATATTCTCAATGTTTAGTCCTAAAGGTTTAAATATCTTACGTTAATCCCCGGAGCCGGATTCGAACCAGCAACCTATCGGTTTCTATCGAACGATTGCTAATGATCAAGCACCAAAGTACTCGACTACAGCCGATCGCTCTACCGTTGAGCTATCCGGGG
>CAYFYJ010000017.1:0-33681 GCA_964347415.1 uncultured archaeon
ATGGGCCATAGAGTGAGAGTAATGCCATACAAGACTTTCAGACTTAACTTAGTCGTTTGCCCGCCATATAATGCAGATTTTGACGGAGATGAAATGAATTTACATATTCCACAAGGAGAGGAAGCTAAGACTGAAACAAAACTCCTCATGGATGTGCCAAACCATATAAGGAGTCCTAGGTTCAGTGGTCCGATCATAGGATGTGGAAAAGATCACATAACGTCTCTTTATATATTGACTAATGGTAACTATGAACTTTCAAGAAAAGAAGTCATAGAATTGATACGATCATTTGATCCTGATATAGAAATTCCAAAGAAAGGGAAATTCACTGGAAAAGAAGTTTTCAGTATGTTTTTGCCCCCGACTTTTAACATAGAATACAAAGCCGAATGTTGTATGGGTTGTAGTAAGTGTTTAAAAGAAAAATGTCAATATGATGCTTACGTTGTCGTGAAGAATGGAAAACTTATTTTCGGAACAATAGATAAGAAAAGCGTTGCTGCATTTAGTGGTAAAATGCTGGACAAATTGGATAAAGAATATGGTCATAAATTTACTCAAAAATTCTTATACAACATTACGAGACTTGCACTCCTGTTCCTGACAAAATACGGGTTTTCGGTCTCGATATCCGATCAAGATCTGGACGATAAAACAAAGAAAAGAATAGACAAATTGATAGAAGATGCCAGAAGGGATGTGGATAGAACAATCAGAGATTTCAGAAAAGGAAAGATAAAAGTACTCATCGGAAGAACACCGCGAGAAAGTTTAGAAACCATGATTCAGAAAAAATTGGCTGATTGTCTTAATAAGATCGCTGATAATATTGAAAAAAATATAATTAAAAACAACACTGTGATAATGGCAAAGAGTGGTGCAAGGGGTAGCATGATCAATCTAGTCCAGTGTGCAGCCACTATTGGTCAGGAAACTATCAAAGGCCAGAGAATAAAGATAGGTTATCATAATAGGACATTTCCTCATTTCAAAAGAGGTGATATAAGTCTAGAATCTAAAGGTTTCGTTAAAAATGGTTACAAGGGTGGTTTAGACCCATTTGAATTCTTTTTCGATGCCATGAACAGTAGAGAAGGACTCATGGATAAATCCTTAAAAACAAGACATAGTGGTTACTTAGAGAGAAGATTGATTGGAGCATTACAAGATTTAAAAATTGAGTATGACGGAACGGTTAGAGATAGCGGAAAGAAGATCATAGAATTCATTCCAGGTGAAGATGGTTTGGATCCATCAAAAATACAAAAAGGTGGAATAGATGTCGGAAAAATTGCAGATACAATATAATGTTAGTTTACCTAAAAGAATATTGGATGAGATAGAAAGGGTTTGTAAACAAAGAAAATTCACCCCAAATAAAAAAAAGAAGCTCATAGATTCGATTAAAAAAAATTATTCTAATAGTTTATTTGAGCCTGGAGAGGCAGCCGGGATTGTATCTGCGCAATCTATTTCTGAACCTGCAACACAGATGACCATGCGTACATTCCATTTTGCAGGATCGGTTGGCGTTCAGGTTACTCTAGGTCTCCCAAGATTAATAGAAATTTTTGACGCCAAAAAAGAACCATCAACACCAATGATGACACTTTATCTGAAGAAAAAGTTTAACAATAAATCGAACAGCGAGAGTCTAGCCGAAAAAATAACTGAAAGAAAATTGAGGTCTTTTATTAAAACAATTTCCTTGGATTTAACTAATAAAAAAATAAAAATCTCGCTCAATAGGATAAATAAATCTGAATTTAAGGAAATAATCCTGAAGTTGAAAAAGAAATTCAAGAGATTGAATATCAAAGGCAAAGACAGTAAGATAACGGTTGGATCAAAGGAAAAAGAATTCACTATTAAGGATTTACAGAAGATAAAGAAAAAATTATTGGATGCATGTGTTTCTGGTATACCAGACATAAAAAACAGTCTAGTCATGAAAGAAGGGGATGACTGGGTTATTAAAACTTTTGGTTCTAATTTCGTAAAGATAGTAGACTTTAATGAGATCGATATAATGAGGAGTTACACGAATAACTTTTATGAATTGGCCAAAGTGCTCGGTATAGAAGCAGTAAGGAATGCTATAATAAAAGAAACTAACAGCACGATGGAACAACAAGGTTTAGATATAGATTATAGACATACAATGTTGGTGTCAGATATAATGACTTTTTCTGGTGAAATTAAACCTATCGGTAGATATGGAATTGCAGGAATGAAACCATCCATCCTGACGAGAGCGGGGTTTGAAGAAACGATAAAGCATCTTGTGAAAGCTTCAGTAAGACACGAAGAGGATAATTTTAATGCAATATTCGATAACGTCATGGTGAACCAGCAAGTTCCAGTTGGAACAGGCATGTTCGAGTTGATTGCAAAAATAGGCGAGGAATAATGGAACTAACAAAATTAATCAAGGAAAAAATTAAACAGAAAAAAATCATAATCGGTTACAAGACTGTCATCAAATCATTAAAGAATACTCATCCAGAACTTGTAATTTTTGCTGCTAACATCCCAAGTGATAAAAAAAAGATGATAGAACTCAATGCTAAAATATCTAAAGTTCAAGTAAAAGAATATCCAAAAGATAGTATTGGTTTGGGTTTGTTGTGTGGTAAACCATTTTCAGTTAGTGTATTAGCAATAAAAAGAGGAAAGAAATGACGATAACATTCAACACAGAAACGATAAGACTTTTGACTTTGTTCGAAAACATGACCAACGCTCCTGTTAGAGATTGTTTTACGGACAATGGTGTAGTCTATTTTATCGTTGAGGAAGGTAAAATAGGATTGGCCATAGGCAAGAATGGAAGCTCTATTAAAAATGTCGAAAAGGTCGTTGGTAAGAAAGTAAAGGTTTTTGAGTATTCTAAAGACCCAAAGAAATTTGTTAAGAATTTAATTCCTCAATGCAAGGAAGTTAACATTATAAATGATAATGGCATGATAAAGGTTGAAATAAAAGTTGGCAGAAAAGATAAAGGTTTCGTTATTGGCAGGGGAGGGGAAAAGATAAAAATATATAAGGAGATATTGAAGAGAGTTCATAACATATCGGACATACAGGTGAAATGATGGCAAGAGGAGAATTTTCAGCCAGGGGGCTTAGAAAAAAAAGAAAGAGACAGAAGTGGAAAGATGTCAGGTATATGCGTAGACAGCTTCAGTTGTCCAAAAAAGACCCTTTAGAAGGTTCTCCTAGAGGAAGAGGAATAGTTATCGATAAAAGACAAATTGAACAAAAACAACCACATTCTGGTATGATTAAAGCTGTCCGTGTACAGTTGATAAAAAACAACATTCAGGTCACCGCCTTTGTTCCAGGTACAGGGGCGATAGATCATATTAATGAACATGATGAAGTGTTGATAGAAGGAGTTGGCGGTAGTCAACGCGGCCCCATTGGTAGTCAGTGGGGAATCAAGTTTAAAGTTGTTGCTGTTAATGGAGTTGCTCTTTCAGAGATTTTATCAGGAAAGAAGCAGAAACCTGCAAGATGATGCGTGATATGTATGTCAGAATTAAAACTTTTTAACAGGTGGAGTTTTGATGCAATAGAAATCAAGGATTTGGGACTCAAGCCTTACATAAACTTGAAACCTTGTATCATACCCAAGACTGGTGGTAAGTTTAGTCAACGTAAATTCCATAAATCCAAGATGAACATCGTCGAAAGACTAGTGAACAAATTAATGGTTTCTGGACATAGAGGTAAAAAACATCTTTTGAGTTCTGGAAGGAATACTGGAAAAACACAAACTATCCTGAAAATAATTAAGGAAGTATTTGAGAAGTTGGAAAAAAGGACTAATAAAAACCCAATTGAAGTTCTTGCCGGGGCTATAGAGAACGCCGCTTTAAGAGAAGAGATAACATCTTATCAGATGGGTGGTATAATGGTTAGAAAAGCTGTTTGTACTTCACCTCAAAGAAGGGTTGACAAGGCTTTGACTGTTATCACTCAATCTGCCTACAGGAAATCTTTTGGGAAGAAGATTTCTATGGCCGACGCATTAGTAGATGAGATATTTTTTGCTTATAAAAATGATCCATCAAAATCGGCAGCCATAAAAGAAAAAGAAAGAATAGAAAGAGAGGCCGGTGGGGCGAGATAATCATTCTGCATAAGTAGCATTAACTCTTAAACTTTGAACCAAAATCTCACTGTAATCCTTTTCCCAATCAGTTTGTATCGTGGTTATTTCACCCGATCTTAGGGGATCTTCCGGCTTGTTCGTTATCTCAGTCTTTTTGTCATCTATGAATACTGTAAAGTTCGATGCTACCATCCTCCCAGTGTTTTTTATGGTTATAAGAATTTGATTTTTCGAACCTCTAGAAACATCTATGATTTCGATTTCATAGAAGATTTTTTTGATTATTGAGATCACATCTCCCAAACTACTTGGAACCCTTGGCAGTCTTGGTCCTATTACAGGGATTGATCTCAAGCTTGGGATTGAACCAAGAATGAGAAAGGAGGCTAGCAGTATTATAACTATCAAAGCAACTCCAAGAAGGATATTCTTCACTATCCTTATTGCAACAAAAATGACAACAGCCAAGATTATGATTCCGATTACTACGCCTATTACCATGAGATTATTATGGGAAGAAACAGTTAAATTAGATTATCTTTTTCTTAATGAAGTTGTTTCTGGGATGTTTGATCCATAATTCGGCTTTGATCGAATGTTTTCTCCCAATTTCTTTTAATCTCTCAAACTGCATCCTTTCTCTAGAAGTAGGATAGTATTTATTTTTGTGACATTCTTTAACTTCGACTATTTTTTCAATTCTATTTTTGTTAGGATTCAAAACCAAAAAATCCACTGCACCACCAATAGCGACTTTCAGGACATTACTCTCACCATATTTCTGGATGAGTTCTTTCTTCGCTTTATATTCAGCTCTATACCCTTTTCTCATTTCAACCTAACCATTATATGTAACCTTTAAATTAATTTCTTTTCAAATTCATAGTATTTTATTTTAGTGGTATGCATGGCAGAAAAAAACATAATAGAGAAAATTAAGAAATTGATGTATAAACCCGACCATATAAGGAATATCGGAACAATTGCACACATCGATCATGGTAAAACAACATTCTCGGATCATCTCCTGGCCGGAGCAGGGATGATTTCAAAAGAACTAGCAGGCAGAAAACTCTTCCTCGATTTCGATGAGCAAGAACAACAGAGAGGAATAACTATTTGGTCCGCTAACGCAAGCATGGTTCACAACTATCAAGGAGAAGATTTCCTGGTCAATCTCATCGATACTCCTGGGCATGTAGACTTTGGAGGGGATGTAACAAGAGCTATGAGAGCCGTTGATGGCGCGATTGTCTTAGTGGATGCTGTGGAAGGAGTTATGCCACAGACAGAAACGGTTTTGAGACAGAGCTTGAAAGAGAGAGTTAAACCAATCCTATTCATCAACAAGTCCGACAGATTAATAAGAGAATTAAAACTATCACCAGAACAGATGCAAGAGAGATTTACAAACATAATCAGAGAAGTTAATATTTTGATACAGAAATATGTGGAAGAACAGTTCAAGAATAAATGGATTGTTAATGTTAATGACGGTTCTGTCACCTTCGGCTCAGCATTGAGAAAATGGGCCATTTCTATCCCATATATGAAAAAGAGTGGTATCACTTTCAAGGACATTATAGACTTAACGGAACAGGACAAAGAAGATGAATTGGCAAAGAAAGCTCCCCTCTACAACGTCATTCTTGATATAATCATCAAGCATTTACCTTCACCCATAGAGGCACAGAAATATCGTGTTCCTAAGATTTGGAGAGGTGACCCCGAATCGCCGATTGGAAAAGATATGATGCTCGTAAATGAGAAAGGTCATTTGGCGGCTGTCGTGACAAAGATGGTCCCTGATCCTCATGCCGGTTTTGTGTCATGTGCAAGAATATTATCTGGAAAGATGAAACAAGGAGATGAAGTCTACCTTGTGGCCCAACACAGAAAAAATAGGATCCAACAAGTCAGTGTCTACAAAGGCCCACAAAGGATTCAAGTAGATGAAGTCCTGGCAGGTAATATCGTTGGTCTTGTGGGTTTAACAGATGCTTTCTCCGGTGAAACCATCTGTGATCCAGAACACTTAATAGAACCTTTCGAAGAAATAAAACACATCTTTGAACCAGTTGTAACGAAATCCTTAGAACCAAAAGACCCAAAAGATTTGATGAAATTAATAAACTTCCTCAAGAAACTAGGTAGAGAAGATACGACGATTATGGTAAAGATAAATGAAGAAACAGGTGAATACTTAGTTTCAGGTTTAGGTGAGCTACATCTAGATGCTAAAGTCGAGAGAAAACTGAAAGAACAGGGTATAGAATTCGATGCCTCTCCACCAATCGTTGTTTACAGAGAAACCATCGGCAAAAAATCATCTGTAGTTGAGGGCAAATCCCCGAACAAACACAATAAGTTCTTCATATTCGTGGAACCTTTAGAAAAAAAAGTTCTAGAGGCAATGAAAGCAGACCAAATCCCATCGAACATCGAGTTGAAGAAGAAGAATCTACAACTACAGAAAAAACTGTCAGATTTGGGTATGCCTGTAGATGAAATAAAGAAACTCAAATTGATTTATAACAAAAATATGCTCCTCGATCAGACAAAAGGTGTGCAATATTTGAATGAAGTCATGGAGATGCTTAAGGAAGGTTTTATTAAGAGAATGGATGAAGGGCCCCTGTCAAGGGAGCCATGCGTTGGGTTGAAAATGGTTTTAATGGATGCTGAGTTGCACGAAGACCCTGTTCATAGGGGTCCGGGCCAAGTTCTCCCTGCGATAAGGTATGGAATAAGAACTGCCATGCTCAGAGCGGATCCAGCACTTCTCGAACCTAAACAAATCATCAGAATAGATACACCAACAGAAGTAATGGGTGGGGCAATAAAAGAAGTTCAAAATAGACGTGGTAAAATATTGGATATGAGAGATGAGAGAGGCGCGACGATAATCCAAGCAAAAATACCAGTTTCAGAAATGTTCGGTTTTAACTCCGCCTTAAAATCTGCTACAGGGGGAAAAGGTTTTTATAGTTTAATAGATGTTATATTTGAAAAGTTACCAACTGATTTACAGGATAAAACGATACTTAAAATCAGGAAGAGAAAGGGTTTGAGTGAGCAAGTACCTAAACCAGAATAAATATATTTAAAAGTGTGATTGAATAATAAATAGTGTTTGAGGAGGTGTAGAAATGGCAGAATTACCAAAGATCAACATAATCACTGCCGGTCACGTAGACCATGGGAAATCTACTTTAATCGGGAGACTATTATACGATTCCGGTGCGATAAGAGACGATCAATTAAGAAAGTTGAAGGATACAGCTAAGGAATTGAAAAAAGAAACTTGGGAATTTGCTTATGTTATGGATAGTTTGAAAGAAGAGAGGGAAAGAGGTCTTACCATCGATATCATGCATAGACCATTCCAAACTAAGAGATATTTCTATACTATCATAGATTGTCCAGGCCATAGGGACTTTGTTAAGAACATGATTACTGGAACTTCACAGGCCGATGCGGCAATATTTGTTGTTTCTGGTAAACCTGGTGAAGGTGTACAAGAGCAAACAAAAGAACATGCGTTCTTGATGAAAGTTATGGGAATTAATCAACTCGTCGTGGCTGTTAACAAAATGGATACAAATAAATTCGATCAAAAGAGATACGACGAAGTAGTTACTGAAACCAAGAAACTTTTAACTTCGATTGGTTTTAAAACTGATGAAATACCTTTTGTCCCTGTCTCAGGGTTACATGGCGATAACGTATTCAAGAAATCCGATAAAATGGCTTGGTATAAGGGTCCAACATTAGTCGAGGCTATGGACGCAACGATTAAACCACCCAAACAACCAACCGATAAACCATTGAGACTTCCTATCCAAGATGTCTACACGATTACAGGAGTAGGGACAGTGCCGGTAGGAAGAGTTGAAACAGGAATTGTAAAAGAAGGAGATACTCTAATTTTTCAACCCTCTGGAGCAAAAGGTGAAATTAAAACTATAGAAATGTTTCATAAGAAACAACCTCAGGCTACACCAGGAGATAACATAGGTTTCAATGTTCGTGGTGTTGGAAAAGGTGATATTAAAAGAGGAGATGTTGCAGGTCATGTGAAGAACCCACCCACTGTGGCCAAGGAATTCACAGCCCAGATAATTGTGTTGCAACACCCAACTGTCATAACAGTAGGATACACGCCTGTATTCCACTTAGGAACAGCATCTATTGCATGCAAGGTTGAAGAGATAATCGCAAAAGTCGATCCAAAGACTGGAGCCACTGTAAAGGAAAAACCAGATTTCATAAAAACTGGTGATGCTGCGAAGATTAGAGTAGTACCAACAAAACCTATGGTTGTTGAAAAACAAGCAGATATACCACAATTAGCAAGGTTTGCTATTAGGGATATGGGAACTACTGTGGCTGCTGGAATAGTCTTAGATGTTAAGAAGGCAGAGACCAAAAAACCAAAGGAAACTAAGAAGGCGAAATAACCCTTCCCCCCTTTCTTATTATATGAGATCTAAGTCATCTTTTTTGTAGTGTTTGATGGTTAACTCTAAAAGCTCACGTCGCATTCTTGTAATTTATCCAACCTCTGATCGTAACACGATTAATTAGAGGTCAATTAATTTTTTAAAGATTAAACTGTCTAATTTGGTTCAATGAGAGTAAAAATCTCTGATGAAATAAAAGAATTTAGAACTGTTTGGATGGAAGGAAAAACAGTGAAGTTGATTGATCAGCCTAAATTACCACATAAATTTGAGATTTACGACTCTTTAGATCATAAAAAGACGGCAGAAGCTATTAAGACGATGATAGTTAGAGGAGCCCCAGCCATAGGCGCTACTGCGGCTTATGGGGTGGTACAGGCTTGTCTCGAAGCTCCTGAAAATGATTTTGATAATTACGTCGGAAATGCTGCTAATATTTTGAGAAATACAAGACCAACTGCCTATAATCTTTTTTGGGCAATCGACAAGATGCTGAAAGTCATTGAAAAGGGAAAATCAATTCAAGAAAAAATCTCATTGGCAAAACAAGAGGCAGAAAAAATAGCCAATGAAGATGTGGAAACATGTAAAAAGATAGGGGATTATGGGAATGGACTCATAAAGGATGGAGATAAGATATTAACTCATTGCAATGCTGGAGCCTTAGCAACAGTCGATTATGGAACGGCTTTAGCACCAATTCGGTCTGCTCATAGTTCAGGGAAAAAAATCTTTGTTTTTGTTGATGAGACAAGACCAAGATGTCAAGGTTCAAGATTAACTGCCTGGGAATTATTACAAGAGAATATACCCCATGCTATAATAGCTGATAATGCTGCCGGATACTATATGCAGAAAAAAGAAATAAACATCTGTATAGTCGGGGCTGACAGGATAATAGCAAATGGATCGGTTGCAAACAAGATTGGAACTTATGAAAAGGCTGTTTTAGCAAAGGAGAATGGTATACCCTTCTATGTTGCTGCACCTTTGAGTACGATTGATATTGACTTAGAGTTCGGGAATAACATTAAAATCGAGGAAAGGAATGAGGAGGAAGTAAAGAACATGTGGGGGTTTTCTGAGGATGCTTTGAAAAAAATCAGAATTTCACCTGCGAATTCCCATGCGAGAAATCCTGCTTTTGATGTCACGCCGGCTAAATATATAACTGGGATAATAACTGAAAGAGGGATTATAAAACCTTTTAATATTAAAGATTTATTCAAATAAGGAGGGATTGAGATGGATTGGGGAATAAAGAATCGTCTGTCACGATTGATACCAGACGGTCATTGTTTGTGGTTACCCATAGATCATGGATATTTTCAAGGACCTACAACAAAATTAGAAAAGCCTGGTGAAACTGTCAAACCACTCCTTCCTTATTGTGATGCCCTTTTTGTTACAAGAGGCGTTTTACGTAATTGTATAGACTCGAATAATTCGAAACCAATTATCTTAAGAGTATCTGGTGGAACCAGCATGGTTGGAGAAGATTTAGCTAACGAAGGAATTACCACTTCTATAAAAGAAGCTCTTAGACTTAATGTATCCGCTGTTGGTCTATCCGTTTTTATTGGTAGCAAATATGAACACCAAACCCTATTAAACCTTGGTAAACTTGTTAATGAAGCTGAAGAATACGGGATTCCAGTCATGGCTGTAACTGCCGTTGGAAAGGAAATGGAGAAGAGAACAGCTCGTTATCTCGCTCTATGCTGTCGGATTGCTGCTGAACTTGGTGCAAGAGCAGTTAAGACTTACTGGTGTGAGAACTTTGAAAAGGTTGTGGAAGGATGTCCTGTCCCAGTTGTTATGGCAGGAGGACCTAAAGTGGACACAGAACTTGAAGTGTTTGAATTCGTCTATGATGGTCTTCAAAAGGGTGCGATTGGTGTAAACTTGGGAAGAAATATTTGGAAAAATGAACATCCAGTTGCGATGATTAAGGCATTGAGGTCAATCATTCATGAGAACGCTACTGCAAAAGAAGCAAATGATTTGTTCGAGAGTCTTAAAAAAGAAAAATAATTGCTGATTCTATGCGAGTGGCGATGTATTACAACAATAAAGACATTAGAATAGAGGAAATGCCAAAACCGAAAATTGGTCCTGATGAGTTATTGGTAAAGTCAATGGCTTGCGGTATCTGCGGTAGCGACGTTATGGAATGGTATCGTATTAAAAGGGCACCAAGAGTTCTAGGTCATGAGATGACTGGAGAGATAATTGAAATTGGAGAGAATGTAAAAAATTTCAAGATTGGGGACAGAGTCTTTGTATCACATCATGTTCCTTGCAATGAATGTTATTATTGTTTGAACGGCCATCATACTGTTTGTGAGACTTTGCATAACACTAACTTTGATCCTGGCGGATTTTCTGAATTCATTCGAGTGCCAAAGATAAATGTAGAATTAGGAACATTTCTGTTACCAGATGAAATATCGTTTGAAGATGGAACTTTCATCGAGCCTTTAGCTTGTGTTGTAAGAGGTCAGAAAAGAGCAAACGTGAAACCGAACAATACGGTTCTTGTGATAGGTAGTGGTATTTCTGGATTACTACACATACAACTTGCTAATACCCTCGGGACAAGAAAGATAATTGCGACCGATATAAATGAATATCGAATAGATGCGGCGAAGAGATTTGGAGCGGACGAAGTGATAAATGCTAAAGAAGACGTACCTAATCGTGTTAAAGAACTCAATAAAGGGAGATTGGCGGATCGCGTTATAGTTTGTACGGGAGCTTTGCCAGCTATTAAACAAGCATTAAAATCTGTCGATAAGGGAGGCATTATTCTATATTTTGCGCCAACTGATCCTGACATTGATGTTCCACTACCATTTAATGAGTTTTGGAGTGATCAGATAACTTTAACAACAACATATGCCGCTGCTCCTAAGGACATAAAAGAAGCCATAGAATTGATTAGTTCTCGCAAAGTGAATATACATGATATGATAACTCATAGATTAAGCTTGACAGAGATTAGTAAAGGGTTTCAGATTGTTGCTGATGCCAAGGAATCGATCAAAGTAGTAATAGAACCACAAAAATAAATTTCTACGGAATAGAAATATAAATCCCTTTATGTTCAAATTTTATTCAGTGATTCAGTGGTTTTAAAGCAAGTAACAAAGTTCAAAACAAGCTTCGTTTCTGAAGAAATCCCTGACGACAAGGGCATCAAAGATTTAAAAAACTGGTGTAATCAATTCCTCAAGAGAAAACTTATAAAACTCGATAATAATTCTTTGGGTCTTAGTTTCAGAACAGAAGACGAATCCATAATAACTGGAAACAAGTTGAAAGATAGCTTAAGCAACGATTGTTTTGTTAGAATGTCGAATTATGATGTTTATAATAATTCTTTGTTTGTCGAAGGAATTTCAGAACCATCTGCTGAAGCCGTGATGCATTACTTAATTTATAATACAAGGTTTGAAGTGAACGCTATTTTTTGTGGTAAAGACGACTCAATCATAAAACACGCAAAGCAATTGAAAATAGTTGAGACAGAAGAAGAAATACCACCTGGAACTATCGAACTAGCCAATGAAGTCTTGAGTGTACTCGGTAACAACAATTTCATCGTGATTAAAAACTATGGGTTTATTTCCTTGGGTAAAACCATGAAAGAAGCTGGAGAATTGGCATTAAAGATCCATAAAAAGGCGGCATCCTTGAAATAATCGAATAGCATTTAACTTTAACTGTTAATTTTTAAACTATGAGGGCCAACATCGGTATTATTGGAGGTACGGGCATCTACGATCCTGGGATGTTCAATAATATTAAAAGAATTAGGATTAACATTCCTCATGGAGAACCTTCTGATTATTATATTATCGGCGAATTCCAGGGTAAGAAGATTGCATTCCTTCCAAGACATGGGAAAGACCATAAAATACCACCACATGATATAAACTTCAGGGCAAACGTATCTGGTTTTGAAAAACTGGATGTAACCAGAATTTTAGCTTCTTGCGCTACTGGTTCTTTGAAAGAAGAATATAAACCAGGAGAAATCGTAATCCCCGATCAATTCATCGACTTCAAAAAAACAAGAACAACCTTCTATGATACTGGAGATGTAACCCATATCTCTTCAGCTGATCCATTCTGCCCAGAATTAAGGGAAATTCTTATAGAATCATGCGAGAAATTGGGAATATCACATCATAAGAAAGGAACTTACCTTTGCATCGAAGGTCCTAGATTTTCCACCAGAGCAGAGAGCAGAATGTTCAGGAATTTCGCCGAATTAATTGGGATGACAGGCGTGCCAGAAGCAATATTAGCAAGAGAAAAAGAGATATGCCTTGCGATAATAGCTACTATAACAGATTACGATGTTTGGGCAGAAAAACCTGTGAATATTGAAGAAGTAATTAGGGTCATGAAAGAAAGTCAGGACAAAGTGAAACTGATATTGACAGAGACCATAAAAAACATTCCTGAAGAGAGAAATTGTTCATGTAAAGATGCTCTAAAAAACGCAAAAGTTTAATCTATTTTGTTCTTTATCCAACCAATACCATTTTCTACAGCGACTTTCCTTGCGACAAGTTCACCCATTATACCTATTATCTGTTGTTCTGTTATATCGATCTTGAACCTTTCTTTTAACCTTTCCTTTATTTGTCCTATAGAAGAACCCTCACTTTCGTCTAATACTTTCGGAGTGATGTTACACATGTCCTCAATATAATTCCAAGGCCACATAACCCAAACCCAATTAACTAGTTCCCTACTGTAATAATCTGGAACAAATTTTGAATGTTTAAAGTGAAATATTGCAGCCGTTCGCACTTCTTTAGGGTTTAGTTTTTTCACGAATTCCTTTGCAAGAATCATGCTCTCTCCACTATCTGTGATATCATCAACGATCAAGACTTTTTTTCCAGTCAGGTCGACATCAATAGGATATCTTAAATGTGCCTTACCATCTTGAGCGGCAGTTACGCCCCAATGATCAACTTTTACTGAAACTAAATCCTTAATTATCATCAAATCGCAAATAACCCTAGCAGGCACGAACCCCCCTCTTGATAGAGCAACTACTATGTCTGGTCGAAAATTATCTTCTTTTATCTTATTAGCGATATCTCTAATATTCTCATGCAATTCGCCCCATGTAGGGAGCCAGCAGTTGAATTTCTCCATATAACCAAGTATTTATTGATTAAATAATTTTTATAAATGTATGGTTAGGATGATGGAGATAGATAAAGAAGCTTTAAAGGGCTATCTTTCAAGGGTTTTCAGTTCAGATGTCATAGTCACGAGTATAGAAAAACTAGGAGCAGGCTTTCATGGCGAAGGATTTCTAATCAAAACAAAGGATAAAGAAAACCAAGAAAAACGATACATTTTAAAAACCCTGATCGGTCAAGGTTTCGGTCATGATTACCCTTCGGATAGGGCTAATGTCATGATAAGATCCTTACTCGATTACAAGCTTTTACCCGGTCACATCAAAGCTATAGATGTTGGTTCGATACAGGATGATGGCTCATTCCTATCTGTTGGAAAGCCCAAGGACTTCTTCATAATATTAGAAGAAGCTAAGGGCACAGAATACTGGATAGATTTGGATAAAATGACGAACAGAATGAGCTTGTTAGAGAATGATGAAAAAAAGATCAAACTATTGGCAAACTATCTAGCTAAAATCCATTCCTTTAAATATAACGGTGATAACAGAGAATCTTTATACAAAAGAGTTGTAAGGGATTTTGTTGGTCATGGTGAGTTGACTATGGGGGTTATCGATACTTTCCCAAAAAAACTCGATTTTGTATCGAACAAAGATTTAGTTGAGATAGTAAAGAAAATGGTCGAATGGTGGAAAAAAATAAAATACAATCATGAAAGATTGACAGTTATTCATGGCGACTTCTACCCAGGTAACATCTGGTTCGATGGAGAGAGACTCGTTTTACTCGACAGGAGCAGGTTCAGATATGGAGAACCAGCAGATGATACCACATGTTTAACATCGAATATCATCAATTATTCTGTTCTGGCTTTCGGTGAATACAAACCCCCTTTCAAGGATCTTTTGGAACTATTCTTCATGGAGTACTTCAAAAAAAGGGATGATCCAAATATGTTTAAAGTCTCACCTTTGTTCTATGCTTTCAGAGCATTGGTTTGCATCCATCCACTATTCTATAATGCAGATTGGTTGAAAAAACATGGCTTTAGTGGAGAAAGAATACAATCGTTGAATGACTCAAAAAGAAAAATGATTAATTTTATAAAGAACATCCTTAACGAGGATGAATTTAACATTAAAAAAGTTAACTCATATTTAAAGGATTGATATGGATAATGAATATTGGTTAGACTTGTGTAAAGATATTGGAGGAAGGGTTTTTACTGAATCTCAAAAATACCTTAAGAAAGATGAGAGGAAAAGGGTCGTGAGTCTCGGTTATGGTGGAGATAAGACCTTACTTTTGGATGATATCATCGAAAAACTAATAATTGATGAGTTTAAATCCACGGGAAGAAGTTTTAAGTTGATGACAGAAGAGGCGGGGATAAAAACTTTTGGCGAAGAACCAGAAGTCATCGTTGTTGTTGATCCTATTGATGGCTCGAATAACATGAGGTTCGGTTTACCAATCATTTCAACCTCTATAGCTATTGGGGATTTAACAGAAATAATGAAAGGAATAGAAGTGGGTTATATCGGAAACATGATAAACGGGGATTTTTTTTATGCGGTAAGGGATAAAGGAGCTTTCAAAAATAATGAAAGAATTCAAGTAACTAAAGAAAGGACAGGATGCGTTTTAATTGATGTGGTTAAGAACAGGAAGGAAAATTTTAGACGTTTAATTGACTTTGGTGATAATTTCCCTTTTGTTAGGATGCTAGGATCTGCATGTCTAGGAATATGTTTTGTTGCTGAGGGAGCTGTGGATGGTTATTTTTGGTTGAATGGTAAAAGAACAATAGATGGTGCAGCAGGCCAATTAATATTAAGAGAAGCGGGGGGAGTGATGAAAACTATTGAAGGAAAGGATTTTGTTGATATGAAAATTGAATTCAATATCGATAACAGCGTAATCGTTGCTCCCGATTTGGAGGTTTACGAAAAAATCAAATCTGTTCTGAAGTGATTTTATGAATGGGTGGGTCGTTTGGATAACTGGTTTACCTGGCTCTGGAAAGACTGAAAGAACAAAAGAAGTGTTGAGAAGATTAGGACAACAAAACGTGAAGGTTGAATACTTACGAATGGATGCGATTAGAGAAATCTTAACACCCAAAAGAAAGTATACAAAAGAAGAGAGAGACCATGCTTACAGAGCTTTAGTCCTGATTGGAAAATTTCTAACCGATCATGGAGTCAATGTGATAATAGACGCTACTGGTCATAAAAAAGCTTGGAGAGAATTGGCAAGAGAGTTAATACCTAACTTTGCTGAAGTCTATATCAAATGCCCTCTAGGAACTTGTATTGAGAGGGAATCACAAAGAAAGGACGATTTAGTCGTGAGTAATCTGTATAAAAAAGCGATGGAGAGACTAAAAACTGGAAAAAAGACTCGTGGTATTGGGAGAATGATAGGGATCGATGTTCCTTATGAAGAATCTGATAAACCCGAATTGATAATAGATTCCCACCAGTTAAGTATAAAAGAATCTTCTGACAAAATCTTTCAAATGATAAATCATAAATTTATTAAACAATAGTTATCTAGGAGAAATTTAATGAAATACAAAGTCAAGAACATGTCACTCGCAGAAAAAGGTAAGTTTCAGATAGCTTGGGCTGAAAGCAGGATGCCCGTTCTGATGAAAATAAGAGAAGAATTTGAGAAGACGAAACCATTTAAAGGTTTGACGATTAGTGTTGCTCTTCATGTTACTAAAGAGACTGCAGTTCTTATGAAGACTTTGAAGGCTGGAGGAGCCACTGTTGCTTTAGCTGCAGCAAATCCTTTGTCTACACAAGATGATGTTGCTGCTGCTTTGGTCGAGGAAGGAATAAATGTTTTCGCATGGTCTGGAGTGAATGACGAAGAATATTATTGGTGTATGAATCAAGTTCTAGATTTCAAGCCAAATGTTACATTAGATGATGGTGGAGATTTGGTTAATACAATCCACACCAAAAGACAAGATTTGATCAATAATGTTTTTGGCGGTCAAGAAGAAACCACTACTGGTGTTATAAGATTAAGAGCCATGGCCGAAGACGGTGTATTAAAATACCCGATGTTTGCGATAAACGACACACCAACTAAAGGAATGTTTGACAACATTTATGGAACCGGACAATCAACGATCGATGGAATATTAAGAGCGACCAGCATGATGATTGCAGGAAAGACTTTTGTTGTATGCGGTTATGGGCGATGTGGTTATGGTCTATCAAACAGAGCCAGAGGAATGGGAGCGAACGTAATAGTCACAGAAGTCGACCCAGTTAAAGCTCTACAAGCTGTTATGGATGGATTCAGAGTTATGCCGTTAAAACAAGCGGCTGAGTTAGGTGATATCTTCATCACCATTACTGGAGATAGGGATATCATAACAAAAGAACACATGGAATTGATGAAAGACGGAGCTATCATTGGTAATACAGGTCATTTTAATGTTGAGATAAACTTACAAGATTTGGAGAACCTTTCAAAGAGCAAGAGAGAGATTAGGAAACACGTTAAAGAATACACTTTGGAGAATGGAAAAAAGATATATTTACTCGGCGAGGGGAGGATAATCAATCTTGTTGCCGCAGAAGGTCACCCCCCCGATGTAATGGATATGTCTTTTGCCGATCATGCTTTATGCGCGGAATATCTGGTTAAGAATCATAAAAATTTAAAACCGGATGTCTACAACGTACCAAAAGAGATCGATGATAAAGTCGCGTCACTTAAGTTAAAATCGATGGGAGTTGAAATAGATAGGTTGACAGAAAAACAGAAGAAGTATTTATCTGACTGGAAGGAAGGTACTTAGTTAATGGAGCTCCTCTACAAAAATATTTAAATGTCTCACTTCTGATTATAGGTAAGTGATTAAATGCAAATAGCCAGAATAAAACTCTCAGGGAGAGACCCCAAACAGTTGGATGAGATTTGTGTAGAGATAATTGGAATTGCAAAAAAGTTTGGTATTGACTATAAAGGACCGATTCCTTTACCAACTAAGAAATTGAGAGTTGCACCGATGAAGACACCATGTGGGGACGGGACAGGTCATGGTAACACTTCATTTGACAGGTGGGAGTTAAGAATTCACAAGAGATTGATTGATTTACAGGCTGATGATAGGGCTTTGAGACAAGTCCTGAGAGTTGCTATTCCTCAAGGAGTTCATATTTCGATTAAACTTATTGATTAATTTACCCGTCCTCTCTGTCTTCATAATCTATTCCTTCTTATGAAATACTTCTGCTTCCCTTTCCATCTTCTCCAGTCTTGTGTAGTAATCAGGAAATTCATTTAGGTGCGCTAAAGCTATTTTACCAGTAATGAGGGGGTCATCTCCCGAAACATCAGTTTTTGGATCATGCTTTCCATGTTCTAATTCCACATCCATTCCCATTCTGAATTGCTCGACATCAAACTTACTCCAATCTATTCCTAATTGCTCACCAATTTTTTTGGCTTCTTCAGCCGTAAAGTGTTTTTTAGTTGTCATATCTTTGATTGGGGCATTTAAAAATAAAAATTTATTATATTGGAACCAATAACACATCTTGGTCTCTTCGACTAAAACTTATCAGATAAAATTTAAACCTAAAATTACAAGAATGAATCATGAATCTGCTAGTTTTTGATGTCGATCATTTAATCGAAAATGGAAAAGGAATAGTTAGACTTTTCTGCAAAAACGAGAAAGGTAAAACAATCCTTGTTCTAGATTCAAATTTTAAGCCTTATTTCTATGTTGAACCCAAAGATGGGAGACTTAGCAAGTATAAGAGAAAACTCCTTGACCATGATTTCAGAGAAGGCAAAATTCTAAAAGTAGAAACAGTTGAAAAAGAACTCTTCGGCGAGAAAAAGAAACTTCTGAAAATCGTAGTTGAAACCCCAAGAGACATCTACAACATAAGAAATACAGTAAAAAAATGGTCCGAAAACAAAGAGGAATATGAATATACAATCTCGTTCTATCAAAGATATCTAATTGACAAAAAAATAAAACCAATGAAATGGACCCAAGTCGAAGGAACAGAAACTAAAGAAGTCATTCAAGCCAAAAAAATAAAACCAATCAACCTGAAAAAAGAACCCAAACTAAAGATTCTGGCTTTTGATATCGAAATGATAGAACAAGACGGGGAAGAAAAAATAATAATGATTTCTCTTGCTACTAACACTGGTTTCAAGAAAGTATTGACAACTTGGGGAGGAAAAGCCAAATCAACAGAAACAGTACCAGATGAAAAAGCACTCTTAGAAAAATTCATCCAAACCATAAACGAACAAGACCCAGATTTTATAGTCACTTTCAACGGAGATGGTTTCGACTTTCCGAAAATTAAGACTTCTTCAGAAAAACACAAAATAAACATAAAAATAGGAAGAGACAGTTCGAACATAAGATTAGTAAGAAGGGGTAGAATATCCTCGACAAAAATTAGAGGAAGAGTTCATATCGATCTGTTCAACTTCATAGATCACATTCTATCCACATCCATGAAAACAGAAGTCTTAACCCTAGATGCAGTGGCAGAAGAACTGTTAGGATTAAAAAAGAGAGACTTGAAATGGCAGAAGATTAAAGAATCCTTCGGAAGTAAAGATGGTTTAGAAGAATTGGCAGATTATTGTCTTTGGGATTCCCGGTTAACGTTAAAACTCGCAGAGCAGTTATTGCCACAAGTCTTTGCCTTATCAAAGTTGACAGGAACAATTCCATTCGATGCTGGCAGATATTTCTACTCACAATTAGACGAAGCGTATCTAATGAGAGAAGCGTTCAAACAAAATACCATAATACCGAACAGCCCCAAACAAGATGAAATAATGAAAAGAAGAATTAGACCTGTATATATAGGAGGTTTTGTCATCGAACCTAAGAAAGGCATACACTCTGACATAATAGTCTTCGATTTTAGAAGTCTGTACCCAACGATAATAGTCACTCACAACATTTCCCCAGGCACAATAAATTGTAAACACAAGGGATGTAAGAAGAACAGTCCCCCAGAATTAAAACACCATTTCTGTAAAAAATCCAAAGGTTTCATCCCAAGAAACCTGGACGATATAATAATGAAACGGTTCGAGATTAAAAACAAGATGAAGAAATTAGAGAAGGATTCTCTGGAGTTTAAATATCTTGATAATATGCAATATGCATTGAAGATAATCGCAAATTCTATCTACGGATACATGGGATACTTTGGTGCTAAATGGTATTGTTATGAATGTGCCGCTACAGCTGCCGCATGGGGAAGGTTCTATATTAAGAAAAGTATAGACATGATTGAAAAGGAAGGGTTTGAAGTTATATATGGAGATACGGACAGCGTCTTCATAACGATGCCCGGAATCAAAAAATCACAACTGATGAAGAGATCAGAGAATTTTTTGAAAAAGATTAACGAGCAATTACCAGGAATGATACAACTTGAATTCAGGGGAATTTACGAGGGCGGAATTTTCGTAACAATTAAAGGAGTGAAGAGAGGAGCAAAGAAAAGATACGCATTAATAGACAAACAAGGCAACCTTGAGATAAGAGGATTTGAAACAGTTAGAAGAGATTGGTGTGATTTAGCAAAAGACATACAACATAAAGTCTTGAGAATAATACTCCAGGAAAAGGATCCAGACAAAGCGACTAAACTTGTGAGAGATATGATCAAAAGATTGAACGAGAAAAAAGCCACATTAGAGGAATTAACAATTCACACCCAACTAGTAAAACCCTTGTCTGAATATGAAGCCATAGGACCCCACGTAAAAGTTGCTAGAAAAATGAAAGATAGGGGTAGACCCGTGGGGGAGGGGATGATAGTCGAATACATAATAACAAAAAGATCAGGGAGTATATCAGATAGAGCCGAACCTCTAGATGATGTTAAAGAAGGCGAATATGATCCAGAGTATTATATAAATCACCAAGTCTTACCAGCAGCAATGCGTGTATTGAGTGCTTTAGGAATAACAGAACAACAAGTATTATCCGGTAAAATCCAAGCGAGATTAGGTAAGTGGTTTAAGAAATAACTAGATCAAAGGCTTCAAAACTATTTAAATCACAATAAGAAAATCTAAGATTCTTAATGTTAGAAGATTCTAGACCGAAGATTTTTTGAATAATCCAAGCAATACCAGCAATAGCCCTATTATTGCTAATGTTGGTGGGAACGCACCCCACACATCAGTGTAAAAGGATGAAAAATACATCCATATTATTCCAAAGAGAAAAATTCCTAAACCTTTCATGATCTTATGGTGGGCATATGCTATTTTTTCTTCCTTATTCATCTTCTTCCATGGTGTACATGTACAGTGCATATATAGTTAATCGTTTTCCTGGAGTTTAAATATTAAGTTTATTTCCTGGGTTTTAAACGAACCCTTCTTAGATTAGATGGTAGTGGTGGCAGTATTCCCTTTCTTTCGAATTCCTTCTTAACAGCTTCAGTAATCCTCGATTTTATGAATTCTTCATCCCACGGCCTATTAATCCAGAATAAAACTTCTATTTTCGTGGTCCATTCTGTAATTCTTACAATAAACCTGATCTCCCTCTTTCTCTCTTCATCCACAGTCACATCCTTATCTTTCTTCAAAATATCTTCGATGATTTTTTTCGCTTCGCTCGTGCTACATGTATAATCTATCAAGAAATTAATCGATGATATCAATTCTTTCCTACCTGCAGTAAGGTTGATTATCCTATCAGTTATCATTGCGGAATTAGGAATTATAACTTCATTCCTGTCGTAAGTTTTCAGTCTTGTTGACCTAAGAGTTATGTCTGTTACCTGTCCTGTTATATTACCGATTCTTATCACATCGTCAATCCTGTAAACACTTCCAGTTATTATTATGATACCGGATATCCAGTTTGATACGATGTCTTTGAGACCAAAACCTATTACTATCGCACCTATACCTAAACCAGCGGCCGCAGCAGTTACGTCTATGTTAAAAACCAGAAGGATGGAGATGAATGCAATGATATAGATTATTATCGAAGTTATTCTTTTCAAAGGAATGATCACATTCCTTTCTTTTTTCTTCTTCTGTAGTGATTTAATAAAACCGAGTTCAAGTATCTTGGACGCAATGTAAGCAGTCGTGATGATTAAAATCACTTTTAATACGTTCGTCAGAGTAAAATATTCCCAAATCACCATGTTAATACCTTATGATTTTATAATTTAATAACAAATATTGTTGATATTACTTAAAATGGTTTTGTGAATGGAAAAGGAAATATTGGAGAAATACTGGAAAGCGGGTAAGATATGCCAAGAAGCTAAGGATTTGGCCAGAAAAGAGCTGAAACCCGGAGTAAAGCTCTTAGATTTGGCAGAAAAGATCGAAAAATTAATCAAAGATAGGAAAGCTGGCATAGCATTCCCAGTTAATATATCGATCAACGATATTGCTGCTCATTATACCCCTAACATCAATGATACTCTCACTTTTGAGGAAGAGGACCTAGTCAAGATTGATATTGGTGTTCATGAAGATGGTTACATCGGAGACACGGCATTTTCAGTTAAACTCGGTGAAGAATCCCATCCGCTCATAGAAGCATCAGAGGATGCTCTGGAACAATTCATAAAGGAGATAAGACCTGGTAAAACTGTCGGAGAGATGTCCAAATTAGTCGATGATGTAGTAACAAGTCGTGGTTTCAATCCAATAAGAAACTTAGCCGGCCATTCTGTCGAGCAATATATACAACACGGTGGTTTATCTATCCCCAATGGTCATAAACCATCAAATGAAGAAATAAGAGAAGACCAAGTCTTGGGTATGGAAGTCTTCACTACTGATGGTGAAGGTTTAGTTAAAGAATCTTCCCCAACTTTGATATACATGTTCTTACAACCGAAACCAGTTAGACTTAACGAATCTAGAAAGATACTTGAATTGATATTCGATGAATATAAAACTCTACCTTTTGCCAGAAGATGGCTGAAGAATGTTGGCAGTTCTGTCAGACTACATCTCGCTCTCAAGGAACTTGTGGATAGAGGGGCTCTACGAGAATATCCACCTTTGCGAGAAAAATCGTTCAAATCAGTGGCGCAAACAGAAGAGACTATTATCGTTCAGGATAAACCAATAATCACAACTAGACCATAGGAGTGTTCAAATGATAGTAGTTGGTTTAGATTTAGCTGCTGTGGAAACTCGACCTTCTGGGGTTTGTACCCTTAAGGAAATGAAAGTTGAAACCAAGTTACTTTATTCAGACAAAGAAATCATTCAAGAGATCAAAAAATTAAAACCAAAAATAATTACCATAGATGCACCTCTAAGTTTACCACCAGGTAGAAAGACCATCGAAGAGAGGACTGATGTTCATCTTAGAGTCTGTGACAAAGAACTCTTGAAAAGAGGAATAAAGTTTTTTCCCATAACTCTTGGACCGATGAGAAAGTTAACTAAAAGAGGTATTAAATTAAAAAAAATTCTAGAGGATAGGGGATTTAAAGTCATAGAAGTTTATCCTGGAGCCGCTCAAGACGTATGGAATATTCCTAGAAAGCAAAGAGGACTTGGAAGACTCATGAATGGCTTAAAAGGAATTGGAATTAAAGGCCTAAAGAAAGATATGGGTGATCATGAGTTAGATGCTGTTACATGCGCTTTAACCGGAAAGTATTTTTTAGATGGAAAAGCTGAAATCTTAGGAACAATCGATAATGGAATAGTAATGCCTAAACTTGAAGTTGAATAACAATTTAACGAATAAAACTCATATTATAAAAAAGTAGATGCCATGTCCAAATTAACAGAAGAAAAACTCCACAGGAGGATAGAAAAATTCTTGGAAGACTTATTCAAAGAATCTAGACTTTACAGAGATCTTGTATATTTATCAAAATTAGTAAAAATGCTTATCTATCTTGGGTCTGGTATTTCGATTTTAATAATGGTTTTTCTCGGCAAACCAATGGGTTCTTTGGATGATCTGGTTAATTGGATGAGTCAAACTATTTTTGGCAGAATAATAGCCGTTTTTATAGCCTTTAGTCTGATAATTTACGGTTTAGAGAAGCTTAGATGACTGTTCTCTTGTTTACACAAAACTTTTTATAATTAAACATGGAAATATATCAATTACTTTTACTGTGAGGAACACCCATGTTTAAAGTCGGAATCAACGGTTTCGGTACTATTGGTAGAAGGGTTGCATCCGCTGTTACCAAACAAGATGACATGAAGCTAGTTGGGGTCGCCGATATAAGTCCTTCCTGGAAAATACGTTCTGCGATTAACACCCCTATTTTCTATGGTTTAAGAGAATATGGCTTGAACGAGAAAGAACAGTTCGAAACGATTAAAAAAATCTTCACGGATGCGAAAATTGAACCAAAAGGAACGATTCTGGATTTAATCAATGAGACAGATCTAATAGTAGACTGCACTCCTAAAAAAGTGGGCCTAGCCAATAGAGATAGACTCTACTCGAGAAAGAACGATCTGCACGTACTCTTTCAAGGAGGGGAAAAGGCCTCAATAGCCAATGTTACTTTTAACGCCTATATAAATTACAAGGATGCAATCGGAGAAAGGTTTATAAGAATACCCTCCTGTAACACTACTGGTATGTTGAGATACCTAAACATCGTACAGAGTGTCTCTGACGTAAAGAAAGTAGTTGTAAACTTGACAAGAAGAGGTGCAGACCCACCAGAACCAAGGTCTGGTCCGATAAACGATTACATACCTACTGGAATCCCATCTCATCATGTAGAAGATGTAATTTCTGCCGATTCTAGGTTGGATGGTAAACTGATAACATATGGAGTGATAGTCCCGATCACGTTGATGCACATGCACAGCGTCATCGCGTTTGGTAGTTTTCCATCCAGAGAAAAAATTATAAATGCGTTTCATGAAGACCCAAGGATGGTCGTTATAGGAGGAAAGGAAGTCCCGACAGCAGCTCAGGTAATGGAAGCCAACGAGAGGAAAAACTTATACCAAATCGCCATTTTAGAGAAAACTGTTCATCTCCATGATGATATACTCCTATTTTCCGTCTATGTCCATCAGGAGGCAGACGTTGTCCCAGAGAACTTAGACGCGATCAGAGCATCTTTGGGTTATGAAGACTCACAGGACTCGATTGAACGAACCAATCGATCTCTTAATTTAAAGGACACAAAAAAGAAACTTGAATCATGTTTCCCGGTGTGTTGATGACTAACTATCTACAAGAAATAAAAAGGAGAAAATTGTTCATAAGCGAGCATTTGGATGAAATCAATGAAAAAAGAGTTTTCCTACGAATCGATACTAATAGTGCAATTGTTAATGGAAACCTGGATTTAGATTCATACAAACTTTTTGCTCATGGCCAGACACTGAAAAAATACGTCGATGCCGGAGCTATACCCATTATAATCACACATCAAGGAAGAAAAGGAGACAACGAGTTCATCCCCAATCTTGAGCCAATCGCAAAAAAAATGGAGGAAATTTCTGGGGTCAAAGTGAGATATATAGACCAAGTTATAGGAGAAAAAGTTGGGGAAGTAATCAACGGGTTAAAATTAGGAGAAGCCTTGATGATTAGAAACATAAGGGACCATCCACATGAAACGAAGTTTGAGGCCCTTCATTCTTGTAATAGCAACTGCTCCCATTGTACCAGATTAAACGAAATGACTGAATCCCAAATCAGCCAATTCTACCAAAATGAGGTAGATGTGTTTGTCAATGACGGCCTTTCCGTTTGTCATAGATGTCAACTAAGCGTTGTCGCATTGACGAAAATAATACCCTTTTACTTTGGTCTACTTCTTGAATCTGAACTGAAAACCATACAAGAACTGATGGACGATTTGAAAAATGGAAAAGATGTTACTTTTTTCATCGGTGGAAAAAAATTCGAGAAGTTGAATTACCTAGAAAAAATACTTGAATATCCTGGTGCGAGGTTTTTGACTGGCGGTTTAATAGGACAGTATATTGCTTATGCTGATGGTTTAGAGTTTAATGAAGAGAATAAAAAATTAATGAAATCATCAGAAATCGAAAATGCAACCAGACTGCTCGATAAATTCAGGGAGAAAATCTTTTACCCGTTAGATTTTATAATGAACGATGGTAGTATTGTGGTTAGAGGACGATTACGTTCTTCCAATCGTGTTATAATGGATATTGGACCAGAGACATTAAACTACTATGCTAAAAACATAAACGGGAGAACTGTTTTTGCCGGTGTAATGGGGGTTTTCGAAAAAGGATTTGATAACACTCTGAAATTACTGAGGCTAGCAGCTGCTCCTGACACAGTAAATCTTGGTGGCCACTCTTCTGCTGCCTTATTCCAAGACCACGGTATTTATCACTATTTTACTCAAAGAGGTGGCAAAGTCATAACTGCAGGTGGCGCGGCTTTAGCACTGTTAGCAAAAGAAAAAATGCCGGGTCTTAATACTTGTTTCTTAAAGGAAGAAAAATAATCTCACTCTTTTGGAGTCTCGTCAGGTTTAAACCAAAGTTTCAATTCTTTTTCAAAATTTTCTGGATCACATACATGTACAAGGTTCCTTGTTGCTCTCTTCTCTCTATTCGCTTTTTTAATTGAATCAATACCCAAGTCGCCTCTGATAGTCCCTTTTTTCGCAACCGGGGGATCTGTATAACCAACAATTTCCCTCACTTTTCTCCTCGTATCTTTTCCTTCTAAAATCATAGGAACAACAGGGCCTTCTGTTAAATAAGTCCTTAACCATTCGAGAACATTTTTGCCCATTTTTTCATAGTTATCTACTCTTGTCCCACCGCGTTCTGCTTTCTTGCCCAACCCAATAGCCATAGACTCAGGATAATGTTTTGATATGAGCCTTTTCGATGCGGTCACCATTTTTATTGCTACTACTTTCAAACCTTCACTTTCGAATCTTTTAATAATTTCGCCTATTAGATTCCTTTTGACACCGTCTGGTTTTATTATCACAATTGTGCGTTCCATGTCCCACCACTTCTTTTAATTTTGTTTATTTTAGTAATAAAGTTTTATAAAATTTTTGAAGACCTTTCTTAAAAACCCGTTTTTGCCCTTTAAACCACCTTTCCATCGTTTTTAGGTCCCCTTTGACCCATCCAATTTCAGTTCTCCCATTCAAAATGAACTCTCACTTTGAGGTGAGACTTATTAATGATAAAAATAATATATATATTAAATAATATAATAGATTTTTTTTTTAAAAAATATTATAAAAAATTATATATAATTTTATTATTATGATAATTTTATATCATTAAAATTTATTTTATCTATTATATAATTTTATTCAAAAAAGGCCTCTTTTTACAGTAGTTTTTTATTATTTAACCTACATTTTTCGATATTAGTTTACTTAGCTGAAGAGCCCGTTTTAACCCACGTTTTCCAGTATTTTGAGAGCCTTTCTAGAGCATTAGAAAATTGTTCTGATAGAACTAATGGTGAATACTTGTCCTTTCTTGATATTAGACCAAACCTCTTCATCATTTTAAAAGCATCATAAGCAGTACCTCTAACCAGTTTTTCATTCTCTATTATTTCATTGATAGTTGCTGGTTTATTCTTGAGGTATCTCAAGATTTTATCTGCGCATTCCTTGGTTTTTTTCTGCCTCGGAAATACTAGATCTAGAAACTCCTCCCATGATAATTCATTCAAGTCAACCTTCCCTATTACCCATGTCTTGATATCCATTCCATCACCTATTAACGACAGATGATTAAAAATAGTATGGTTTTCTGGCTTAAATATGTCGCTCTTCACCATATATTTATATATAGGAGCCAAATACCCTAGATAACTAGTCAAGAGTATTCTAAAGTAATGAAAATATAGTCTTTCTGTCACTATTTAACGACACTTTAGGTTATTTTTTCTTCTTTTCGTTGTTTTCTCTGATTCTAGAAAGTTTGATCAAAACCCCTTCAATGGAGTGAGCCAGATCAGATCCATCCTCTGTTAATTCTATGATTTTTATTCTGCCTTGCTTTTTAAAGGACACCAGTCCCAGTTTTTTGAAGTCGTCTAGAAGTTTTACTGTATGGGAATATGTACAGTCCACCTCTTTCGAAACTTGAGTTGCATATCTTGGGCCACTCTTCAAACTCTGCATTATTTTCACTGGTTTAAGCCTCAGAAAAAGCTTTGCCAGAGCAGTGTCCGTCGATACCATATTACCCAATGTATTTTTGATATTCCGAGTATTTATATCTTTTGGTGGTTTAATTAAAATATATAATTTTTTAAATAACAATTTTTAAATAATAATAAAAAATTATATATAAAATCAAATAATAAAAAAACAACTAAAATTAAATATATAATAAAAAATATATAATGAATTAGAATTCACACGAAAATTTTACGAGTGAGAGAATGAATGAAAATTCAGGATATAATTCACTGAGTAGTAATAACAAGAGATAGGTTTAAAACAGGCAAAATCAAGGAATAAGCGGGGTTTTTAAGTATTCAATGAAAATATTATAATGTGAGTTAAATGTTCATGAAATTAAAACTAATATTACCGATTACAATCACTCTTTTTTGGTTAATTTCACTAGGAACGTCCTTTTCTCAAGTTCCAACCCCTTATGAAGCCATATGCGAAGGTTCAATCTCCTTAACCCTATCGCCAAATCGTGGACTCGTTGGGGATACTATAACAGCAGCTGTTGGTAACCTGAGAGGTGAGGGTTGCACAGATAAAAGAGTTTACATAAAAGAGAGCAATTGTCAAGGATTACAATATTGCAGCTGTCTGCTTGATCAAGCGACGGAAGGCACTTATGGTTGTGTATGCACCTTTAGATCTCCTCCTACGCCTTATATTTCAGGGAAAGAACCAGTTCGCCAAAACACATTTACATACTATGCCTGTGTTGACCTAGATAATGATGGTGTGTATAGTGGGACTTCAGGTGAACAATCTAATACGGATTTACTCGTTTATAGCAGATACACCCCATTGGGTTTAGTAACAGAATCGATTATTATAATAGCTACTTTAGGTGTGCTGTTAGTGGTCATTGTAGTTGTTTTCAGAATGTCTT
This sequence comes from uncultured archaeon, assembly GCA_964347415.1. Taxonomy (GTDB): domain Archaea; phylum Aenigmatarchaeota; class Aenigmatarchaeia; order CG10238-14; family CG10238-14; genus CAYFYJ01. The sequence goes on from CAYFYJ010000017.1 coordinate 28,839, forward strand.
TGAGAAGGAGATAAAACATTAATTAATTTACTTTCGCAACATTTTATCATGATAATAATAACTTTCTTGGGAACGGTGTCAGGAATACCTTCACTCCGTAGAAACCATCCAGCCATAGCCTTAGAGCATTTTACGGATTACAGAGATGTTTTATTATTTGATTGCGGTGAAGGGACCCAAAAACAACTCATGAAATCTGGTATCAGTTTTATGCAGATAAACAAAATTTTCATATCACATTGGCACGCAGATCACTTTGCTGGATTAATAGCTTTGATACAGACGATGAACTTAGAGAACAGGAGAAAAAAATTAACCATATATGGTCCTGAAGCAGAAAGGTTTGTTTCCGATATCATAGATTTAGGGTATTTTGGGTTAAGGTTTCCTGTCAGAGCAGTGAACGTTCCATTCGAGGGGAGTGAGATTTCAGTATTGGAGGAAACAGTGGACTATCAAATTTTATCTATACCAGTCTTTCACTCCGTTCCTACAGTAGCTTTCTGTTTTAAAGAAAAAGATAGGTGGAACATCAACGAAAATAAACTCAAAAAATTAGGCATAAAGAGGGGACCTTGGCTTAAAAAACTGAAGAAAACTGGTAAACTAGAGTATAAAGGAAAAAAAGTAAAGATTAAGGATGTTGGCTACGTTAAAGAAGGATTAAAAGTTGTTTATTCCGGAGACACAAGACCTTGTAAAAATATAGTTAAGATATCGAAGAATGCTGATTTACTGATACATGACGGTACTTTTCTCGAGGAGGATGTTGGGAGCAAATCCCATGCAGATGTGAAAGAAGCTGCTAAAATGGCTAAACAGGCAAAAGTGAAAAAACTCATCTTAACCCACATCAGCAGAAGATATACGGATTTGAAGGAATTGGAAGAAGAAGCGAAAAAAGAATTCGAAAATAGCAAGATTGCTTATGATTTTATGAAAGTTAAACTCAAGAAATAACTAATTTTTTTTCTAATCTATCGACGAAACTTAACCTTCTCTTTAACTTTGTTTTAACGGTATCTATATTTTCAACAGGTACAGGATCAACATCGTTTAAAATGGCCAGTTCATGACTCAAAATATCTCCGATGAATAACAAAGATATCATTCTTGACAACCTTGAAGTACCTTGAGCCCAAATCTCATGGAGTCCCTTAACTTTATCCTTTATAATATCTTTTGTTATCTCTATTCTCGCTCTGATTTCTTCTGATTCTTCTTTATCTCTAAGCAGGATAATGTATGAATCCTTGTTCGAATTTTCATTCTGATAACCGACTATTTCATTGTGATCTAACTCAGGGAAGACATCGTATTTGGCGGGTATTTTGCTGTTTTCGTTAAATTGTGTTTTCATCCTCTCAGCAATTGCGGAATGTTCATTAGAAGCATATATTATTGGAATAGAATCTTTCAAGTTTAAAGCAATTTTTTTTATTTGATCAGTTTTAATTTCTTTTAATGTTTGAATGGCATCATCGATTTCATTCTTCAAGTTTACAAACCCGAATCTTTGGAGAAAAACTACCAACGGGATGAATAGATATGGAAAAGCAGATCTAGATTGATAACCAGTTGGTATCAAAACGCATGGAGTGTTTAGCTTATCACACCATTCTTTGAGTTTTCCGTCAGAAGTTATTCCAATTATTTTACACTTTTTTTCAACGGCATCGGCAAACTGACTTAGGGCTTCTTCCGTATTCCCTGAATAAGATATACAAAAAACTAGAGTATTATCGTCAGCATACGCGGGGAGATGATAGTCTCTTGAGACTTCTATAGGTATCCGGATTTTATCTCTCAATAGGCATTTCAATAATCTCCCACTAATCGCTGAGCCACCCACACCACTCACTATGATCTTGTTAAATTTGTAATCTGGAATATTGGTCTTTTCAGATATTTTTATGGCATCTGCTAACATTTCAGGATATTTTTTGATTGTTTCTATCATTTTCTCACAAACAATTAAGATAGCTTAAATTATTAAATATGCCCCTGCTGGGATTCGAACCCAGATCACTTCCTCCGCAGGGAAGTATCCTATCCATTAGACTACGGGGGCGAACGTAAAGCTTTAAAAGATATAACCCTTAAGAATGAAAATACTATTTAAAACCTTAAAGGTGTACTATGCCAGAAATGAGATGCACGAGTTGTGGTGTGAATCTTTTAGGGGATAACAATTATGTTAGATTCAAATGCCCCAATTGTTTAAAGGTAGAGATATTCAGATGCTCACGATGTAAAAGACTTTCAGTGGAATATAAATGTTCCAATTGCGGTTTTAAAGGTCCTTAGTGGTTTTATGGGTAGTGTTATCGTCACCTTCAGGATAATGCCAGAGAGTGTTGAAGTCAACTTGAGTTCTTTAGAGCAAAAGATAAAAAGTGAGATTGACCCACAGAGGATAGAACGCGTTCCTATTGCTTTTGGTTTGAGTGCGATACAAATAATTAAATTAGTCGAGGAAAAAGAAGGAGAGATGGATAGAATTACTGACAAAATAAAAAATATAAAGGGCGTCAAAGAAGTTGAAATAGTTGGGCTAACTAGAAGCTTATAATTATCTTGCAACAACAAAAAGCCTGTGTCTGTCAGTTTCTTTTAATTCTTCAATAATTCTTCTCTTTATCATTCTCTTTGGGTCTGGTAACATATCGACTCTTTTCTTCAGATCCTCAAAGCTCTCAAACTTCTTTTTCCGTCTCTCTCCAATTATTGCCCACATATGTTTCTTCCCAATTCCTGGCAAAAGCTCAAGAGAATGTAGTCTGGTAGAGACAGGACCAGCAATGTTGAAGAAATTAACGAACCTCTTCCCATTATTCTCAATAATTTTATCTATGACGTCTTCCAATTCTTTCTTCGCATAACCGGTCAATTTATCGTATTTTATTCTCCCCTTTATGTATTTTACTTGATCCCTCTTGTTTTCCCCAATGTAGAGTAAATCTCCGGGTTTGACTACAACATCAGGTTTGATTACGATTTCTAAGAGACTTAGGAAGACATTACCTATACCCTGGGCTATGGGCTCGGCCCTTCTGCTATCAGCATGACCTCTCGAGAGGAAATCCAATACTATTATGTATTCATCTTTCATAGAAAAGCCACCCCATCCCTACATTAATTTGTTTATATTCTCAAGAATAAAATTCTTTTCCTCATCCGTAAGGAGGCTGTAATCTTTCTCTAGAAGTAGTCTTAAATCGTCCTTATCTGTAGGCATGACATTAACTATGGCGATTATCTGTCTTTCTCTTAATTTCTTAACTTCTTTCAATTTTTCGATTAAATCTTTGGCCTTTTTAGGAGTTAATTTATCGTATTTTTTCAAATAATCAAAAGAATTTTTCTGTTCGTATCCAAACTCTATTTCTTTCTTTCTATCTTTAAGTATTTCCCTTGCTTCCGTGTTCGTTATCAATGTTTCTTTTACTATATCTTCCATTCAAATCGCCTTCAGATGTTCTGGCCTTGAAATAATATTCTTCTCCTTTTTACCATCTTTGATTTTGATTATATAAGATTTACCCCTCTTGTTTATAACCGTTCCAGTCCTGCCGAAAAACCTCTTGAAAGGCATGCCCTTGTGACTTGATGGGTTGGGTTTAATGACGACTTTACTACCTACCTTAAACTCTTGTATGTATCTTGTTATGGGTAATCTTTCCCTGGTTTTAACACTAAGTAAATTCCTTGTTCTTTTCCTTCGGCCTTTAGATTTTTGAACCATAGTAATCCTTTATCTTTAATATTTAAAAAACCGATAATTGTATTAATGAAATCAGTATATTTTTCCATAACATCTTTGACAATTATGTTTCTAATTTCTTTTAATCTAGTATTAAGTTGCACTTGGGTATATGAATCGGTATATTGGGATGATAAATGTACGGGAGATCCTGAGATTTGGTATGATTTTGCCGCACAAGTGGCGTCATTAACTGACGTTATTTGTGCTGTTGGTCCTTCTTCACAGTATGGACATGGTAATGAATATTGGCAGCTGTCAATTCTTGGTAGTTGTGAGAATAAAAATGATGTAGTATGGAGAAACATATCAAGAAATCAATGGCCTCCTGATGCACTAGAAGGAGAGATTTGTGAAGCTAGATGGGAGATTGATTGTGGCAATAGTTTCGGTGGAACTCCAGATTATAGATTTGATACAGATGAGCGAGGTTGTGTTTATTGTATCGATATACCACCTTATGGAAAAAGACAAGGAGAGATAGATAAATGTGGTTCATCAGGAGAAGCTACCTATGCATGTGAAGAAGCTTGTGGTGCTGATCCAGAATGTGATGAACAAATACCTGGTACTGGTAATTGTGATGGTAATTGTGATTATATACCCCCTATGACTACATCATCCACCACGACAACACTGCCAACTTGTGCTGATATTGGTGGAATTTGTGACCGCCCGGCAGATTGTACAGATGATTATGAATGCTATGGAGCTCAAGACTGTACAGAATATCCAGCAACGTGTTGTTGTGTGTCTATATCATCAAGCTCAAGCTCAAGCACCACCATTTACATCCCAGAAGACTGTTCAGGTGATCCTTATCCCTGTTTATACTATAATGACTCATCCAGTTGTGAAACAGCAGGATGTAGTTGGATAGGTGAATGCAAGTTAGAGCCTGGCTATAAATGCTGTGGTAGTAGTTCTTCTTGTGTTAGCCCCTTCCCAATTTTACTAGGTGCTAGCAACTGTAATAATATTGGATTATATCATTGTTCTGGCCTTTGTTGCGTATTTGCAAATCCCTCTACTTGTGATAGTAGGACCGGTTGTGAATGGGTAAGCAACGACCAATGCGAT
>CAYFYJ010000018.1:0-5898 GCA_964347415.1 uncultured archaeon
CTGGCTATAAATGCTGTGGTAGTAGTTCTTCTTGTGTTAGCCCCTCCCCAATTTTACTAGGTTCTAGCAACTGTAATAATATTGGATTATATCATTGTTCTGGCCTTTGTTGCGGATATACAAATCCCTCTACTTGTGATAGTAGGACTGGTTGTGAATGGGTAAGCAACGACCAATGCGATGGCACTCCTTCACCATGTTCATCTTATACTTCTCAATCTAGTTGTGAAACAGCAGGATGTAGTTGGTCAGGAGTAACCACAACAACTCCATGTAAACGCAATGGTCAGAGTTGTACATCCGGCGCAGAATGTTGTAGTCATGGTTGTTGGTGTGGGATCTGTGCGTGTGGTGCGCCCTGTGGAGATTATGGAGGTTGTACCGGTGGTGGAGGCGGTGGAGGCGGAGGCGGTCAACCTAGAATGATGGCTTGGGATGTACAAAGTGCACTGAAACAACCTATTGTAATCATAGCTGTACTAGGAATAATTGTTGGAATATTTGGTGTCCTGAAGTTTTTTGTTAGAAGTAGAATGAGATAGATTTTTGTGCTACAAATCAGATAATTCTAATATGAGAAAAAAAATTAAACATGGTTTCCATGGAATGAAGAAAAAAACATATGTAATTTATGATAAATTTGATAGAAAAGATATTGCTCAAATGCTCTCATCTCTATTTGTTATTGTTCAAGTTTTTACTCTACGTACGACACAATATGGATTCAATCAAGCAATTTTATTGTTTGTTGTAAGTGTATTTGTTTGTGGACTTATCGTTTGGTTAATGGCAAGGAGCTACTTTTTAAAGCATCTTGTTGCAGGAGTGTTGATAGTTGGCATATTTTCCTTTTTAATAAAAATTGTTTTAAATGAGTCAGTAGAGAAGATGTTAATAGCATTTGCTGTAGGACTCCCTGTTGCAGCAATGGTTAATGCTTTGAAAAAATAAGTTTTTCTTCAAGGAAATCAAATAATTATCATGAAGAAATTGATTTTTTTATTGGTTTTTTTTGCCATAACAATTATAATTCTTTCTAATACTGTTTATACCCAAACAGATACAGGATATTTCACTATCACAGTTGTTGACGAAAATTTTTGTATGTATACGACTGATCCTCAAACCATTCAAGACGCTATAGATAATTTTAACGGTCTGAATTATTTGCACCCCCACGGACCTTTATTAGCAGGTGATGGTGGATTTAACCAACCATGGAGTTGGCATCTTGACCCAGCCGATGTAAGGATGGTGGAAGTTTCAATGGAACTTTGTGATGGTAGGCCAAGTTATGTGGAAAAAGATTTAGATTATTGGCTCGACACTGTGAAGTTTTACTGTCCATGGTCTGGACGCGTAACCGCTATTGGTTGCGAAAACATATCATCAACCACAACCACTCCATCACCTCCGGGTGGTGGCGGAGGCTGTGGCATTTGGTGGAATAGAAAATGTTTTGTTAAAATGGAATTGAGTACTCCAAACATCATAGCTATCCTTACTGCAGTTATATTTGTTGCGATCGTTATTGGTGTAATGAGACTCGTTAAAAATTAGATTTTTAATATAGACTTAATATTGTATATACATTATAATTAGAATTAGAAAAAGGGGAGGTTTAGGCGAAGCTAGTCGCCTAGTTGTAGTATGGGGTCTCCAATCAATGTTGCTCCGTAATACAGATTCCGAGCCACAATCGGATCGGTTTCCGCTGCTAAGTCAGCATATTTTATGATCTCGAAGAAGGCTTCACCCGCGTAGGAGTTGCTCAGCTTGTTTATGAACATTATAGGGTCGATCGATTCCCAAACGGTAGTAGACGCTAAAGCTGCGAGTCCATAGCTGTTTCCGAATACATACCAGCCCGCCAAGTAGTTGTTGACATCGTATTTACCTACTTCGCAACAGAATAATAGATAGAATATGCAACCCCTCTCTATATTCTTTGCATCCGTGTAGGTAAAATATTTTGCGCCGATTGGTTCTTTGATGTATTGTATCAAAGGGCTTCCGTGAGAATTCACAAACAGGAATTCATGTCCCAGGTTCAGCGTGTTTATGTAGTTGGCTTTAGTCGTTTCGTTTTCATGGTATACAGCCACTATGTTGCTTGGATCATACAGCGCCTTCAAAACCTCGACTCTTCTTGGTCCCCACTCTTCACCATCATTCTCTTGGAACATCATCACTCTGTCAGGAACTTCAAGTCTTCCTTCTCGGTATTCATGGTTTTTTTCGAAGAAATCTATGATGAGGTTTACATCATCGATGGGGGTTTTGATTCTGGAAACCCATATTTCTACAGTGTCAGGGTCGATGCGCTCTTCGAAGATACAATCTTCGTTATCGTCGATCCAATTGCCATCGAGGTCCATGTAGTACAGATCGGTAGGAAACACATGGACAATATGACCTTGTGGTAGGTCGTATTCTGCCCTGTAGTATGCAATCGGGATGTTGCCTACGAGTATACACCCGCTAACGTTAAACAATCGATAGATTTTTTGCAACTTTGACCGAACATCGTAAGGAGTTGACCAAGATCCTTTAAAGATTTTGACTTTGAAATTGAAAGCGTCGGCAATATCTGACGCATATTGTTTCAAGTAAGGCCTTAGTATGGCATATTCGTCTTTTTGAACCATTATGGCTACTTCCTCTATGGCTTTTGAATGAACGGAACCCTTGGTTTCAATTGTTGGACTTACAAGTCCATCGCTTTTATGATTCTTATCAGCAACGGAAGACGGGGCAAAAGCTATCGTTAGCACTAGCATAGAAATCAACATCGGGATGATGATTTTGTTTTTCGTCTCTCATACTCTCCTTATTTCATGTTATGTGCCTTTCGGCATTCCACACACGCCTGACTTGCAGGTAAGGATGAGTTTGATAATCCGATTCACGGAAGACACAAGAATTGGTTTTAATTGAATTAAAGATCGAATAATTTCTAACAGAAACTCAAGTTAAGATTTTCTCCCTGTCTTAACTTTATCTACGATATGTTTTTGTTGAAATGATGAACATTAACGTTTGAATAATCTAAAGAAAAACATTTAAATCTTTGCCTGAAACTCAATTTTCTTAAAGTCTTTACCTTGTTTTAACTCGTCTACAGTTACTACAAAAACTGTAACATTGCCTAACTTATGATCAAAACAGTACTTAGCAGCTCTTTGAACCACAAAATTCTTTATCCTTTCAGATGAGCATAAAAAGTGAAGGTTGCCCTCTCTCACTAACCTGTTGATCTCGTTGTCTACTTCCTCTTTGTTAATTTCATTCTCAACGTTAACACAAATCTTATTACCTTCTTTTTCAAGAATCATCTGATGTGTTTTCTTTTCTACAGTTCTCCATCCTTTCAATCCAAGATGACTTATCAAAAAGTTCATCACATCCTCGATGTTCATCCCAGGAACTTCAATTTGTCTCTGGAATTTAGATTCGAACAATTTTTCTCCTTCAGCAGTCAAGAAGTAATAGATTGCCTTCTGTCTGTAAACCTTTCCTATGACCGAATTGATTAAACCGAGCTCAACAAGTTTTTCAGCTCTTTTTTTAAATGATCGACCAGAAATACCGATTATGTTGTAAATCTCAGATGTTGAACTGCCCTGATCATTCCCGATGATTTCGACTATCTTAAGACTTTTATCATCCAATTCTTCAACCCTTTGAGTTAAATCGATTTCAGTTTTTTCCCCTTCAATTTTTAATTCTAATTCCCTCTGTTTTTTAATTATTTCTAAAACCTTGTCTTCCATGAATTTCTTGATCATACCATCAACAACAGAACCTTTCTTGATATCTACTAACGGAAAACTGATTAGGAACGGGTTTGGGAATGCAAGCCTTCTCATGAGTATGAATGCATGGCCGACTGGCAACCTTCTCAAATAATCCCCCTCTTCTTCATACTTCAACCCGAGCATGTTGCTGGCATCTAGGACATCCGAAGAGTATTTTGTATCTAAACCAAGGTTCATGTAGATATGAGTACTTGTGTTACCTAGCGCAGGATAACTGATCATGGACGGATGTTGATCGACGTATATCACACCAAGGCCCAATTCTCTGATTTCTCTGAATATCAAATCCATCACTGTCTCCATTCCAAGTCTTTTCGATTTTTCTCTGTTCAAAACATGATGCGCCTCTTCTAGGGCAATGACACCCATGAGTTTTTCTCTTTCCCCGCTTACTAAACAAGCGTCTCTAATCCATTGGAGCATGATTTCTATCAAGAATGTTTTATCGTTTGTTGATAATGGGTCTAACTCGAGGATAGTTATCCTTCCCTTTTTAAGGAACTCAGACGGCATGACACCTTCATCACAATCAAAAACATCCCCCAATTCTCTGAAGCATAATGATTCTAAAGGTCTTTCTGCAGTCGCGATCCAGTTCTTCTCCCTGGATGATGTTTGATTTCTCCTGTACTTTTCCAGCCAATCTTTCAGGTCTCTGATTCTTGGGGGTTCTGAACCTTTTGCTTCATAGATCGCATCTAAGGCCTTTAGAATAATGTGTCTACCCCCGCCTAACATCCAATAAGCATGGTCGAATATTTCTGAGAATTCTTTCGCCCACTGAGAGATTTGAACTCCTTCAGGAGGTTTTAGAGGATTGAATCTGAAAGGCGCGACATTCCTACCGACAGTATAAATCCTGATCTTATTTTTCAGTTCTGGAATTGTTAACAAATCTCTGTAATTTCTCTTAGAGAAGTCGAAGATTAGTACTGGGATATCTTGTTTCGCCAAGTTGATTATAAGCCAATGGACCAAGTTTGTTTTCCCGTAACCAGATGAACCAAAGATACCAACGTGGGTCAGCAGGCTCTCCCTGTTTAGCATTAGAGGATAAAGTTTCTTTTTCCCGTATAAGACCGTTCCGAAACGAAGATCCCCATCCGATATTGATTCTTTTGAGGGTGGTTCAATCAGAACTGCTTTCTTCAAATCTTCGTCTGAGAAGACTGCAGCCTTTAAGGTATCGATCATCTCCAGTATTCTTTTCCTGGATTCATCGTCCGCGAGCAAATAAGCACTCTCAAGCCTAGATGCCTTTTCCTTGCCTAGAATTGGCACTAGACGTCTAATCTCGTCAGAAACATCTATTGAGATTCTTCTATCCACCCGCATTTTATTCACCAGATTTTAATTCTCGGAATAAGTCTGCTATCTTCGATTCTGTCTGATACTCTTCTATCAATTCCCTGAGTTCTGTGGTCAACTGGACGAGGTCTCTCCAGAATTGTACGTTTTCTCTCCTCTTCTCCATCCTTAACGTGGAGACATCCAGTTTAAAATCCCTAATATCATCGATATCAGAAAGACCCGCAACCATTCTCTGTTTGTCTCCGATATCAGCATCTATTTCTTTGACGAGTTCGTCATGAAGACGTTTTCTTGTGTCTAAGGCTGATTGGATTTCAGTAATTCTAGTTCTAAGGAAATCTACTCTGTCAAACAGGCTTCCGATGACTTTAGGACTGACTTTTCTTAGTGGCTCCAATTCACCTTCTCTTAACATGCGATGTATTGTTCTTCTCTCTACTTTTACTTCTCTGGGTGCCTCTTTTTCACGGTATTCCTCCCTTGTAAACCTCTGAGAAGGTGTTCCAGAAGTTTCTTGTTTTTGGTACTGATCACCCTCTTCAAACACTCTGCGATACTTTGGTTCATCGTCTACAGCCATGCTAATTCCTTATACCGATAAATATTTAAATCTTTACTGTCTTTCGTGTCTGCGGTTCTAAAGACTATTTAAGACAGGATTTAAGCCGATTCTGCTAAAAAGACGATACACTCCCTTACTAGAAAAGTATAAAAACCTCTAAACTATGATTTTTTTTAATGATACGGCGACCACCGAGATCTACACGAT
>CAYFYJ010000019.1:0-17826 GCA_964347415.1 uncultured archaeon
AAGCAGACCTGTTCTCAGCCTTTTCAAGATGTCCAGTTATCTTCTTAATATGCTCTTGAAACTTTGATATCAACCAAGTATCGATTGGTCGTTTAAGCATGACCTTCCCTTTATCGTAATACTTGTTAACTAAATTGTAGAACAGTGCGAGTTTATTTTTCCAGGCTATCACATCCCTCTCCGACCAATTGGCATCACTCAAACCTTCAGCCGAATCCATCAAAGTTATTCTTGTTGCATCTGCTGTATACTTATCCAAAGCTTCTTGCAACAAAATGAAGTTGCCCTTAGACTTACTCATCTTTTCTCCTTCTACGTTGAGCATGCCATTGACTGTGAATGCTTTGGGCCATAGTTTTTCATCGGGCCAAACTGCGGTATGATGGAAGATACAGAAAGTCAAGTGATTTGGTATCAACTCTTTGGCTGAACCTCTCAAATCAAAACCATACCAATAATTGAATTCTTCTTTCATTTTTTGTAGAAATTCTTTACTTATCCCTGTACCTTCTGATATCTTTTCAATATCTCCCAAATCATAAAAGATAAAATTAAAGACACTATCATCTAACTGATCCGGCTCAATCTTTTCAGAGTTGATGTATTTTGCGATGGTGTAGTAAGCCATGTAAATGACAGAATCACTGAGGGTTTCAACAATCCATTCTTTATCCCATGGCAATCTTGTTCCTAAACCAGACTTTCTTGCACATGCCTTTTCTTGTAACCATTCTATTATACCTTCAAAATTCTTTCTAGCTTCCTCAGGATAAATTTTCATCGACCTCAAACATATCCTGGCTTTCTCTTTCCATGCTTCGTTCGAGAATTTCAAGAACCATTGGTTTTCCAAGATTTTAACATGGCATTTCGTTCCGCATCTACATACTACTTCTCCAGAAGGACCCCACATATTTGCAGCTGCATTTATTTTCTGGAAATCTTTAGATAAATCATCTTTGACTTGAGAAACTTTTTGACCTTGATACTCACCACATATTTCTTTTAAAACACCTTGGTGGAATTCTTTCTTATAAAGCATGTTAGTTGCTTTATCCAATTTTCCAATCTCATTCTGATTTTTGATACTAAATTTTTCACATAGATCAACAGCAGGATGTTCACCCAATCCAGGAGTTTTAACGACTGATATTGGTTTTATTTTTTTTACTTCATTTACAGCAACTTTGAATTTTTTCAGATAAATTTCATTTGCAATCAAATCCTTTAAACCAATCCAGTCATATGGTGCATGTGAGGGAACTGACATCACCAAACCAGTCGCATTTTCAGGGTCAACGAAGCCAGCAGGCAAAATTAATATTTCGTTCATTAAAATAGGATTAATACAGTTTTTACCGACCAATACCTTTCCTTTTATCTTGCCTTTGATTTGAACAGAATACAACTGATCCTTTAATTTTTCTGCACAACTTTTACTGATTATCCACATCTCATCATTCACTTTAGCTTTTACATATTCAACCTCAGGATTAACCCAGACATTTGTCACTCCGTATATAGTTTCTGGTCTTAGAGTTGCCATCGGTAATATTTCACCGGAGGGAAGCTTGAATTTGAGCACTACGTAATTGACAGGAGTTTCTCCTTCTCCACGAAGTCTATCATGATCACCAGTAGGACTTTTACAGTTAGGACACCAAACCACTGGGTGAGTTCCTTGGACAACATAACCTTTATTTTTCAGAAGACGGTATTGCCACTCTATAAAACGATTGAAATTTGAGTCTATAGTCGTAAAGCTTCTCCGCCAATCTATTCCAACACCAAGATTATCAACATCATGTTTTATTCTTTTTTCCCAATACCTAACAGCGTATTTAGGACCTTTAAATTTCTTTACTTCTTTTTTTGTTACACCAGCGTCTATAAGCATTTTTATTTGATCTGGATCGCCCTTTTCGATTCTTTTGGATACTCCAACTATTGGTTCTCCTGTTGCATGGTAAGCGAATGGGAATAAAACATTGTAACCTTGCATTCTCTTGAATCTTGCCATGACATCTATCCTTGTGTACGTGAAACCGTGACCAAGATGAAGACTAGAATTAACATAAGGGAAGGGTGAATTCACGAACCATTTTTCTCTATCATCTGGATTGGCTTCAAAGATTTTTTTATCTGCCCATATCCGTTTCCATTTCTGTTCTATCGTTTTGAAATTTGGGTCAACAATAACAATCACCTTACAATATCTACTTGAAGTTTGAAATTAATAATTTATAAAAATGATATGTTTTATATGTATGACGGGCCTGTAGCTCAGTTTGGATAGAGCAGGTGGCTTCTAACCACAAGGTCGAGGGTTCGAATCCCTTCAGGCCCATAAAACTATTTTTTAGATTTTTTTCGTGTGAATTCTATCCTATCGACTATTAATTCTCCAATAGCTGCAAAAGGAATAGCAACTAGTGTTATTATGCAAACTGCTCTCCATGTTATGGTTTCCCCTGTAACAACAGTTACCGCAATCATGTCTTCGACTATACCCATTACAATTCCGAATACCAAGAATTCGACAAAAAGTTCTAACCGTTTGTTCATAATTATTTTTTTAAAATTCTATATTTAAACTTTCAAGAATTCAGTTAAATACAGCCTGCACAGCCATTTGTTTTGAACACTGAATACAATATGAAGATGTAAACACAAGCGAAAATCACCAGAGTGATGAAAGTTAAAATCCATTCCTTTCTACTCTGATTTTTCTTGATCTTTTCAATTAAATTCATATAAATTATATCACTCCTCAGGTTTAAAAATCCTAACATTTGAAGAAGAGCCAGTTTTTCTCTTGCCCCTTCAATTTAATCAAACAATATCGACCACTCAATTTCTTTCCTTTTATTCTTACGATTATTTTATCATCTTTTCTTTTCTCTAACTCATAAGTTCCTATACACCAAATCTCAACTTTCCCTGCCCCATATTGACCTTTAGGAATCACTCCTTTGAAATTAGCATAATCAACAGGATGATCTTCTGTTTGAATCGCCAGTCTTTTGATACCTTTTCTTGTTGGAGGATTTTTAGGGATCGCCCAACTCTTTAACACACCATCCATTTCCAATCTTAAATCGTAATGAAGATGTGAGGCAGCATGCTTCTGAATCACGTAGATGTTATTTTTACCTGGTTTTGTTTTTCCTTCAGGTTCATTAGTTTTCTTGAAATTTCTCATTTTTTTATATTCTTCGAGAGACATAATTCATCATTCCTAAAATAGAAGTAAATATTATTCTATAAAAACACCTAAAAAAAACTAAAAAACAAAAATAAAAAATTTAAAGTTTTTTGACGACTTGTCCGTATAGGCTATAAGCTATTACTCCTGTGATAAAGACGGCTATTTGTGGTCCTATCGCTGGAATTATAGAAAATATGAATGAAACAATCGCTGTTAATATCAATGCTATCACCCAAACAACAAAATAGTCTGCACTAAAAGCCCTCTTGGTTATCTTGTTTAAACTGAATGCTTCACTGAATTTTTTAGTTTTCAAGTAGTTTAGAACTGCTACCGGGGTCAGATAAAATGCTATTAGCAACAAAATGAACCCTAGTATCATTATTGGAGCCACTTGTAGTAGTATGGGCATCGCTAAATACCAGTTTTGTGACATTATCTGTGATATAGTCTCTGGTGATCCTGTTGTAAGAGCACCCTCAGCTAAAGCCCCGACAAAACTACCCGCACCTAACAAAAACACTAATATAGCCGGAATAGCGTATATCAGTAGTATTATGTCGGATGCCAACCCTTTCACGAATAAGTATCCCCAACCTTTCCATTCTGGCATTTTTTTAGAAGGTTTAGTTTTTCCCATCCCTGAGCATTCAAGTATGAATCCCTTGGCCAACCAATGTATTATCGGAATAATACTCAGTATAATACCGATTATTAGTTTTATTAAATCCGTAAAGGGTTTCTTTATAGCCTCTTCGTAGTTAACTTTAACCATTTATTCATAACCTCCTTATTCCATTTTTTGGGTTTCTGATGGTTTATAAGTTTTTGTTTAAGAAATGAGACGATTCTGTTCACTCGAATATGTTCTTTAATTCCGATTATTTATTAGTGTTTAAGCGTTAACTTTAATTAAAAGAGATAATAAAATTAAATTGATTGGATGACTAGACTCATCATTCTTGCTTCTGGTAAAGGTGGTGTTGGTAAAACCACACTCTCTTCTAACCTGGCCGCGGCATTAACTGATTTTGGCGAGAAGGTAATCGTGATGGACGCTAATTTGACAACTCCTAATCTAGGCCTGCATCTGGGTATGCACTTAACTCCGAATACGTTGCATAACGTACTCAAGGGAGAAAGTAGACTGAAAGATGCTATCTATCCTCATCCTTATGGTTTCAAAGTAATTCCTGCCAGTTTAAGTTTAAACGACCTTAGAGATGTTGATGTTGGTCGATTGCCAGAAATAAGTTTGAACTTGATTGGAAAAGCAGATTATGTTATTCTAGATTGTGCAGCTGGATTAGGTAGGGAAGCCATTTCTGCCTTGGCAGCTTCCGATGAGGCTATCATAGTCACTAATCCTAATTTACCTTCAGTGACGGATGCGTTAAAAATACTGAGCATCGCTAAAGAAACCAATGTAAAAATAATTGGAGTCGTGATCAACAGAGTAAAAAGAAAACCATTGGAATTAACAAAGGATGAAGTTAGAAACTTATTACGAGTTCCGATAATAGCTGAAATTCCTGAAGACCCGAATATTGCTCTAAGTATCGCTGCTAAAAAACCTTTAATCGAATTTTCTCCTTATTCTCCTGCTGCTGTCGAAATTAAAAAATTAGCTGCTATACTGGGTGGAAGAAAATATCAAGAAGAAATAATCGAAAAGAAAGGTCTGTTGAAAAGATTTGTGAGATGGCTAGTAGACTAATTTTTTATATCTTCTTTTTAATTAAATGTTTATGATTTACAATGATGCTGTGTATGGCTCAGTTCCTATAGAAGAAAAAGTCCTCATAAACTTAATGCAAACTAAAGCAATGGGTAGGTTAAAGGAAGTTAATCAATGGGGCCCAGCAATTTTACTAAAGACAAACCATGAATCAGCCAATTATAGAATAACAAGGTTTGATCATTCTGTTGGGGTTTGTCTACTTCTCAAAAAATTCAATGCTTCTTTAGAAGAACAGATAGCTGGACTTCTGCATGATATCTCACATATGGTTTTTTCCCATGCAACCGATTTCATATTTAATCGTGAACTTCAGCAGGATCATCATGAAAAATTTCATGAAAAAACGATACTCAACTCTGATATATCGCCCATTCTAAAAAATTATGGCATCGATATAAATGATATACTCGATATTGAAAAATTCACTCTTTTAGAAACAGAACTGCCAGATTTGTGTGCTGATAGAATCGATTATTTCTTGAGGGATATGTATCTTTACGATCGTGTTCTCAGGGAAAGACACAACGAGATTTTAAATGCGTTAACGGTCTTTAAGAAAGAGTTCGTTTTTTATCAAAAAGATACGGCGAAATTATTCGCTGAAAAATACATAGAAGCTAATACAAGGTTTTACTGTAACCCATTCCAAGCAGCTCTGTATAGAAAAATTTCAGATATTTTGAAATTGGCTATCCGAAGAGGTATTATAGAAGAATCTGATTTGTTTACAACTGATCTGGGAGTTATAAATCAACTGGAAAAATCAAAAGACAAAGCAATATTAAATATGTT
This sequence comes from uncultured archaeon, assembly GCA_964347415.1. Classification (GTDB taxonomy): domain Archaea; phylum Aenigmatarchaeota; class Aenigmatarchaeia; order CG10238-14; family CG10238-14; genus CAYFYJ01. The sequence goes on from CAYFYJ010000019.1 coordinate 5,742, forward strand.
GGATGCTATTTCTTACTTGGATATAGTTGAAGACAAAGAAAATTATGATTATCATTTGAAATCTAAAGTAAGATGCACTGATCCAAAAGTTTTGATTGATAACGAAGCAGTAAAATTATCAAAAATAGACGGACATTATAAGAAATTAATGAACGATTTTGTCACGAAAGCGTCTAAAGGGTTTTTCGTGAGAATAATCAGAAAATCATAGATGTGATAATAAAAATCTCTTTGAGTAAAATCCAACACCAATCAATATCAACACACCCAATGCAAAACTAACTCCCGGCGATAAGTATTCCTCTGAAATTTCCCATATAGATCTCCAAATAAGAACAGTACCCACTATTATGAGAAATAATAATATTATTGTCTTGAAAATTCTTCCCTTCGAAGGTCTTTTCATAAATAAATTATCGTCTTTTCAGGTTAATAATTTTATTTTTTCATGAAAGTTTCTAGTTTACCGAAAGCTTCGTCCATTATTTCAACAGGTGGTAAGATAACAGAACGGAAGTGATCTTTACCATAAATCGGACAAAATCCTGAACCATTAGGTATTACTAGACCAGTATGCTCCAAAACATCTAAACAAAACTCTTTGTCTGTTTTCCATCTTCCTCTTAGGTCAACCCTAGGAAATATATAGAACGCCCCTTCTGGTTTTTGTGTTTCTATTCCATCTATTTCGTTCAATCTCTTATGGGCAAATTCAGCTCTCTCCTTCAATTTTTTGTTTGTCTCTTCTACATGATCCTGTGGACCTGAAAAAGCAACAGCACACGCCTTCATTATAGGCGTACAAGCACACAATCTTTGTCTGGCCAACTGAATAATCGCATACTTTAATTTTTCTAATCTTTCAGTAGGGTCATGGAAAAATACATAGCCACATCTCCATCCCGGAGCCAAGTAAATTTTTGAGAAACCATTTAAACCCACGACAGGAGCATCCTTTACAAGAGAAGATAATCCAACATGCTCAGTCTTTCCAAACACCATTCGGTCATATATCTCATCAGAAATGAGTAGTATGTCATTCTCAACGGCTATGCTTACCATTTCTTTAAGTATGGACTCAGAGTATACTGCTCCTGTTGGATTGTTCGGATTTATTATCACTATCGCTCTAGTCTTATCAGTTATTTTTTCTCTTAAATCATCGACATCAGGATTCCATCCATTTTCTTCGACTGTTCTGTATGGAATAGGTTTAGCTCCAGAAAGTTGTATGTGCTGAATATAAGGAGGATAGGAAGGTCCTGGTAAAAGAATCTCATCTCCTGGTTCGCATAATGCCTCGAATAGAAAATGTACACCCTCACTCACCCCTTCAGTGACCACCACATCTTTTTCAGTGAGACTCAGGCTATTCTTTTTATTCTCTCTTTTAACTATAGCTTTTATCAACTCTAAGTCTCCACGTGAAACAGAATAATACCCTGCTCCTTCTTTCAATGCTTTGATTAATGCATCTTTCATGTATTGTGGAGTATCAAAATCAAACTTGTTGGGATCACCCAAGTTAAAGAAATAAATCTTCTTACCTTCTTTATCGAATTTCGGTTTTAGTTCAAGGGCTCGAGCTGCTAGATCTCGAAGAGTCGACTCAAGGTTTCTGGCTCGAGTGCTGGGCTGGATAGGATTTTGCATAACATCATTTAATGATAAGAATTATTTAAAAATTCTTATAGTCTGCTGTACATGAACTTTTCTAATTTGTTGAGGGGTTCTTCCATCATTCCAATCGGTGGCAAAGTAACAGAACGGAAATGATGATCACCATAAATCGGACAAAATCCATTACCCGGGGCAAAGACTATACCAGTATTTTTTAGGACATCATCCCTAAATTCATAATCCGTTTTCCACACCCCACCCGGATAGCTTGGAAATATATAGAACGCCCCTTCTGGTTTTTGTGCTTCTATTCCAGGCATTTCTTTAAATCTTTTGTGATAAAATTCAGCTCTTTTTTTTAACTTTTCGGTCATCTCCTTTATATGATTTTGTGGGCCTGAAAACGCAACAGCACATGCCTTCATAGTTAGTGTACAAGCGGAGAGTCTCTCACCTAAATCATCTATAATAGTATTCTTTAAATCCCTCAATCTGTTGGTTGGATCATGAAAAGACATATAACCAACTCTCCAGCCGCAAGCACTGTAAACTTTAGAAAATCCATTAAAACCTATAACAGGAACATTTTTGGTTAAAGAAGATACTCCAATGTATGGAGTTTCCCCGTAAACTAAGTCATCGTATACTTCATCAGAGATAATGAATAATTCTTTTTCTTCAGCCGCACCCACCATTTCCTCTAGGATGTTTCTAGGGTATACAGCACCAGTGGGGTTGTTTGGATTTATTATCACTATCGCTCTAGTCCTATCAGTTATTTTTTCTCTTAAATCATCGACATCAGGATTCCAACCATTTTCTTCAATTGTTCTGTAGGCAACTGGCTTACCGCCAAAATATTTTATCCGGTCTCTGTATGGAGGGAACGTGGGTCCTGGCACAAGAATTTCATCCCCAGGATCTATTAAAGCTCCAAAGAGAACTTTTATTGCCTCACTAATCCCGAGAGTAACTATTACATCATCGATTGTTAAGTCTAGGTTATTTTTTTTCTTTTCCCTCTTAACTATCGCTTCTCTTAGATCTTCGTCTCCAAAAGGACCTGAGTAATGTCCAGACCCCTCCAATGCAACTTCAGCCGCCCTTTTTTTTAAGTATGTGGGAATGTCAAAATCGAACACATTAGGATCACCGATGTTTAAGTAGTGAATCTGTTTATCACTCGCTTTCAATTCTTTTATTAATTGTCTCGGGGGTTGAAGGGCCGGTTTAAGGTGTTTAGAACGAGCACTGACTCGGATAACATTAGACATAGAATATATATTGATGTAAAATATTTAAGATTGGTTGTTCGGTATACAACAAAATTAACCTTAAATTTATAATCCGCCATAATTTTTTTTATTATTGTGTTATTCATGGACCCTGAACCTTTCAAAATAAAGATGATAGAGAAGATAAGATTACCTCCTAAAGATGAAAGAGAAAGGTTAATCGAAGAAGCAGGTTTCAATGTCTTTAATCTCAAGATAGACGATATTTTCATAGATTTGTTAACAGACAGCGGAACAGCTGCGATGAGTGATGAACAATGGGCAGCGATGTTAACGACTAAACAGGCTTATGCTGGAAGTAACAGTTATTATATGTTAGAAAAAGCTGTGAAAGACATCTTTGGCTTTAAGCATTTTGTCCCAGTGCATCAAGGCAGACCTGGAGAACATATACTGTTCACTAATATTGTGAAATCTGGAAATATTGTTCCAAACAATTCTCATTTTGATACAACTCATGCAAACATAAAATTTGTTGGTGGTGTCCCTAAAGATTTTGTTGTTGAAGATGCATGTAATACAGAAAAAAATATCCCATTCAAAGGAAACATGGATATTGAAAAGCTTGAAAATTTTGTGAGTGATAATAGATATAACATACCATTGATAATGATCACAATAACAAACAACACAGTTGGTGGTCAACCAGTATCCATGGAAAATATAAAGAAGACGAGTGAGATAGCAAAAAAATATTTTATCCCCCTTTTTATGGATGCATGCAGATTTGCCGAAAACGCGTATTTTATCAAGAAAAACGAAAATGGTTACAAAAACAAAACAATAAGGGAGATTGTAAAAGAGATGTTCTCTTATGCTGATGGTTGTACTTTTAGTGGAAAGAAAGATGCATTAACTAACATAGGTGGATTTCTTGCTACAAAAGATGAAAAATTGTTTGAGAAATTTAGAAATATGTTAGTTGTAGTCGAAGGATTCCCAACTTATGGTGGCTTGGCCTGTAGGGAATTAGCAGCTATGGCTGTGGGTTTACATGAATCAACTGAAGAAAGTTACCTTAAAGCTAGATGTGGACAAGTTGAATATCTATGGAAGCGACTACATGATGCAGGAATCCCAACAGTCAACCCTGCTGGCGGTCATGCTGTTTTCATAGATGGTAAAAGATTTTTCCCAAACATTCCTCAAGAGCAATTCCCAGCACAAACACTGGCTGTAGAAATATACATAGAATCCGGAGTTAGAGGAGTAGAGTTAGGAACATCTTGTTTTGGAGAAACGAATCCAGAGACAGGGGAACTAGTGAAACTACCAGAATTAGATCTATTAAGACTTACGATACCAAGAAGAGTTTATACAAACAACCACATGGATTATGTTGCTGAAAGTGTTATAAAAATTTTTAATAGACGTGATGAAATAAAGGGTTTGAAAAGGGTTTATGTTCCACCATTGTTAGGACATTTTCTAGCTAAGTTTGAAAGAATTAAATAAGTTGACTATTTTATCAGATCAAAAAGTAAATCAACACAAATCTCACATGCAGCAGCAGGCATTTCCAGTTCCCAATTCGAAATAACTTCAGGATGTATCTCTCCGAATCTACCCAAATCCCTATTTTTGATGACTATTTTAGCAGCTCTGCCATGAATAAAACATGGTAGCTTAGATTCTTCCAGTTTGTAATCTTTTATGTTCAAATTACTCAGAATGCTCTCAACCAAAGACTTCATCTCAGAGAAATTAGCTTTCGAGTGGCACATCATTATACCGAGTCTTCTCATAGTTTTCGCTCCAGTTTCAGATAGAGGAGCCAATTCTATCACATCACCAATCTCAAAAATATTCTGCGGATATTCTCTATGCCTATTCCTCCATAGAACTTCCATCAAGCTTGGGAGTAACCAATTTCTCACGATGGAATACTCTTCTGTTTTTGGGTTAGCAGTTTCGATAAAATCTTTTTCTTGCATTCTCATTTTTTTGAATAAATTCCCTCTATTCGTCAGCATGAAAGTCACGACTTCTTGCAAACCATAACCGACCATAGAATTTCTTATAGTTCTTGAGAATGTTTCTAGTTCATTCTCTTCACCTATGGTGGATATGCCTGGTATCTCAGGTTCGAACTTATCGTAACCATAGGCAATAGCGATATCTTCGACGAGATCCATGGCATGCATTATATCCGTCCTGTAGCAAGGAATTACGACTTGTAGATTTCCTTTACTCACTTCCACTGCTTCATAACCCATGCTCTGTAAATACTCAATCATTTCATAGGCAGTCAGGTTCAGACCGAGGAGTTTATTCACGTATACTGGTTCAAGGTTCATCATATTGGTTTCTAATTTAGGAGTCTCTATTTGTCTACTAGGATACTTTATTTTAACGAGTTGAATCCTTCCTCCCCTTTCAGCCAATGCAGTGACTACGATGTTTAAGACCTCGTTGATCGTTTTTTCATCTGTCCCAGTCACGTCAATGAAAAGGTTCTTTGTCTTTTCTTCCACCATCGTATGGATCGAATTAATTATCGGTGGCATTGCCATGACTTTGTTATCGGCGGTCATCAACATCGGATACTTATCCTCTTTCTTCAGTATCCAACCATAATCCCTTCCTTTTGAAGTATGTCTCAAGATGTTATCTAATGTCATCTCTTTCTCTTCGCCTAGAGGAGTGAACTTGAAAGAGGTATCTTTGGTTGTGTACAAAAGCGGAAATTTGGTTTTATCTAAATCATGAACACCGATTGCAGCCTTTCTTCTTTTTCTGGCATGTGTTATGTGTAATTTTTCTTGAATCTGCATGAGGGATTTTATGAATTCATCTGTCATCTTTACTCCAGTGACAGCAGCACAAACGATGTAAGGTCTTACTTTTTTTGTTGAAGCGTCTACTCGGACTATATATAGGGATTTTTCGGTTTTGTATGTCTTCAAACCAGTTTTAATGTTCATGAATGATGAAAATGCTCTTGCTAAACCTTCTACAGAAAGCATATCAGGTCTGTTCGGGTTAACTTCTACTGAGAATTCATCCTTTTCTTTTCCTTCCCATGCTACACCAAGCATTGGCAGTTTGTCTTCGATTTCTTTCATATCCAGATCTTTACCCAATAGTTTACAGAAATCATTCTTGTCGATCGTTATAACAGGCATTCATTCAACCTCATATTTAACATCTTTTTCAGAAATTTCTTTTATCTGCTCGGGTAAATTTGATATATCAAAATATCTTATAGTCTTGTTTAGTTTCTTAGCCAATTCTATTTCTTTTAATACACCATCGCTTATTTCTCCAAACACCCATATTTCGTCACATCTCTTAACTATATTGTTATTGCCGTTTCTTACCAAATCCCTGTCCACAGTATCTAGAAGAAAATATTCAAAATTCATAAAAGGATTGACTGGAACACAATTATTCTCCAGAACAAATTTACTGACATGCATTCTCCAAAAAAAGTTTCTTTTCGAAAAAGCCGGATAAACTAATTTTTTATCTTCTGACAGGTCTTCCATATCGATTACCTCTCTTAGGTATTATTAAATAATTAGATAATAAAATTAAAATTCCTCCAAAAATCGTATTATAAGTTATAGTCTCTTTTAGTATTAAAAAAGCAAGCAAAACTGCACTTATTGGTTCTAAAAGAGTTAGTAAAGAGACTGTTGTTGCTGGAATTTGTTTTACTCCCTCAAAATATAAACAATATGCAATGACCGTAGGAAGTAAAACTATCCCACAGATCAATAACCAACTATTCATTGAAATATTCGTTGTGAAACTAGCAGCTTGAGGATTTAATGAATTAACTATTAGAAACAGTGGAATTATCCATATTAAAGCAAACATCATAGGGTAAACAAACGTTGGATACCATTCATGTTTTTTTCTCAAATCTTTCGCCAAGATTATATAGCTTGCAAAAAAGAAACTTGTCATCACTGCCAATATATCCCCTGCGATTGCTTCAGAGAGAAATTGAATATTAGATAACCCCATTATAAGAACTACTCCAGATATACCTAGGATTACTGATAAAATTTTTAATGGTTCAATCTCCTCTTTGAAAAATAACCAAGCTAGAATAACAATAAAAACCGGATGTATGTTTATCAGAAGAAAAGCTTTACTTACCGTAGTAAACATTATAGATAACAGTGTCAATCCTTGGAACAATGCTATTACTAACCCAAATAGGAGGAATACTTTTAGATCTGTTCTCGGTATTTTTAATTTTGATAATTTTCTAAAAATTACAAGAATCGGGACTATAAACACTAAACTCAATGTTAGTCTAAAAAACAAAATTTGTAAGGGAAAAATATTTTCTTCTATTAGAAATTTTGTGAAAATACCAATGGTTCCCCACAATACAGCAGAAACAATAATGAAAAAAATCTCTCTTCTCATTTATCTCTTATTTAATTAAATCTAAATTACCATTTAAAATAGTTGGTTTAACAACCTCAAGCTCATCCATTATATAAGAAAACATTTCATGCCTAGGGATCGGGTTCAAGAAGAATATCCTTTTCTTGTAATAAAAAGCAAACATAACTTCCGCAAAAGTATTGCCACCGATGTAATTCTCTATTCCATTTTTTTCTTGATTAACAACAAGTATTGCATCACTCTTCAGGATCTTATCAAAATGCTCCATAAAAAGTTTTGGTTTGAGTTCGTTTATGAACTTCTCTCTATTATTTTTCTTAGCTTCGATTTCCTGCCAACTTAAATCAGTCCAAGCGAGAGAATGGATTTCATGTCCTTTCTTTATCAACTCACCCCTGATTTCCTTGATTTTTCCAACAAAGTTTGTACTACCACAGATAGTTATTATCATTAAACCACTATAACTAAATTCAATTATAGTTTTAAAAATTTAGGTAGTTCGGCTACCGAAGACATAATGTTTTTAACACCATTCTCCCTGAATTCCTTTTCTTTTATAACTCCAGTCAGAACAGCTATAAATCCCAAGTTTGCATCCCTTGCTGATCGATAGTCGATTAAAGAATCCCCGATATAAACAGCTTCTTTCGGTTCAATATTTAATTTTTCACAGGCATGCAAGAGAGGTTCAGGATGAGGTTTATGATTCTTTGTATCATCAGCAGATACAACAGCGTCAAATAATTTTAAATCAAACCCGGATTTTTTTAATGGTTCAACCGTGTAGAATTCTGGTCTGGCTGAAACGATAGCCAACTTAAATCCCAAATTTTTTAACTCTTTTGTTGTTTCTATCGCATTATCAACAGGGGGAACAACAACATTTTCAGTGTTCCCAAGTTTTATGTAAGTTTTTTTAAACAATTCCGTATCAATGCCGGGCCATAAAGTTTGAATTATAGTGTCCCATTCTTTACCGAATAGTCTTAAAATTTCATGTACTGTCGGAATTCTCAAGTTCATCTTTTTTGCTGTTTTTAGATATATCTCAGCTAGAAAGTTATTACTATCCAAAAGGACCCCGTCTATATCAAAAATTATTGCTTTTATCATAATTATCCTTTAATTCTCTGAATCTCTCTAATACACTATTCTTATCTTTTATATTTTTAGTTCCGAAATCTTCAACGACAAAAGAAGCTGCAGCTGATGCAAATAGACCAGATTCCAAAGCATTCTTAGTCTCAAAATAACGGATTGCAAAAGATGAAGAAAATATATCTCCTGATCCAGTCCTATCGACAGTAGTAGTCTGAAAAGCAGGTATCCTATGAACCTCCTTTTCCATAATTATCGAGCCATTCTCTCTCAAGGTTAACTCAACCACTTTTGGACCGAATTTAAGAAGTTCTTTACAGACTTCTTCATAACTTGTTTTTTTTGAAACGAACTTGCTCTCGAACCTGTTGAGTTTGACTAAATCCACGTATTTTAAAAACTCAGCTATATCATCCCAGAATTTCATGGTAACTCTTTCATTATCCGACGATCTGATAAATCCTTGAACATCTAAAGAAAGTAATTTCGCATTTTTTCTAGCCTTCTTAACACATTCTAGAGTTATCTCGTTAAACACAGGTCCTATGTGGACGATATCCATTTTTCCCAAATCTTTAAAATCTATTTTTCCAACATCGCCCAGATAGAATTGTTTTCTTGCGTCCCCAGTATAATCATTAATAAAATTAGAAATCTTTTCGCTTTCTTCTAGTTCAACTTTTATTCCTTGATTCGTCAAATTTCTTATCCAATCATCGAGCTCATGGTTTCCTCTACTCAAGACGTAAGTATCACAGCCCAGTTTATTGGCATTAATGGATGCGTAACTGGCAACACCACCAAAAGCGACTTTTCCCCTTTCTCCCGTCCTTATGATATCTTTAGTTATGTTTCCGACAACTAAGAATTTCATTTCTAAACTTCTCTTTTTTGCAAATTTATAATTTTTGCTGCAGAAATTATTGCTTTCTGAACCAGTACAAAACAAGTACCAATGGAATCAGCAGCAGTATAATTCCATACCAATTGGATTGGTTATACCCCAAAACTGCGTGACCGGTCGGTAATCTCCTTGTTGATAGCATACCCACGCCAAATATAAAGCATAGGGTAAGAAGGACTGTCATTGCAGCTTTTAACGGTTGTTTTGGACCCGGATAAACTATAACTTTTTGATGTTTGAACTCCTTTTTCAATTCTTCTATCAATTCCTCCTTTTTTCCCATGAACTTTATTTAGGTTTCTGGTTAAAAATCTTTTTTCAACGGATAAAAATATAAAATTTAATCCAAAGATTAATTGATTATGGTAGAAATTAAGATCAGACCCAAAATTTTAGTTGCTTTTATATTGTTGATTTTAGCTATATTGGCAGCCTACTTCTTAGTGTCAATAGAACTCGCCAGCATACCTACTACAACAACTCTACCGAAAACCACTACGCTTCATACTACGACTATACCTTCTACAACAAGCACAACAACTACTACCCTTCCTGCTTCCTTGAGAGAAAGTTTATTGGGATTAGCCAACGAAAACATTCAGGGTAAATGTAATATAACTTATACAAAAATCGAGAAAAAACATCTTCCGACCAGTGAATGGTTTACTTATCTATGTCCTGAGTTCGAAGATCTTGATGAAACAGAGAAGTGGAGAACTAGTGCCTACTTGAACGACGAGTGTAATCTTGAAAAAGAAAATGGGTGTATTGAGATATTCACTTCGATCAGTTTAAACGAAGAATTAATATGTGTTTGGGCGATAAACCACTTTGATGCAAGCATGTTAAGCCTAGGAAACCTTACTCAAAAATATTGCTGATTCTCCCCATATAAAAGCTTTTAAAATTAACTCAATATGATGATTTAATATGATAGAGGTCAGATTTCACGGTAGAGGTGGTCAGGGAGTGGTTACGAGCGCGAATATATTAGCTATCGCAGCATTCAAAGAAGGTAAATACTGTCAAGCATTCCCTTTCTTTGGAACGGAAAGAAGAGGCGCGCCCGTCGTATCTTTCACTAGAATAGACACCGAATTCATAAGGACTAGAGAACAAATTTATAATCCGGATTATGTCGTTGTCCTGGATCCAACCCTTTTGAATGTCGTCGATGTTACTGAGGGCTTGGAAGAAGACGAAATGATAATTATCAACACGAACAAGGATATCGATCTACTGACAAAAGCCACAATAAAAACAGTCGATGCCACTGCTATTGCTTTGGAAATCATCGGCAAACCCTTTGTTAACACTCCTATGATCGGGGCGCTGGTTGGTGCTACAGGTATCGTCAAGTTAGATTCTGTTGTTGAAGCCGTTAAAGAGCGATTTACCGAAGAAATTGCTAAGAAAAACATTGAAGCGGTTAAAAAAACTTATGAAAAAATTAAAGAGGGATAATATGGAAACTGGAGGAACGATAAAAAAGCCTGGAAGTTCAAAGGAAGTTAAGACTGGATCTTGGAGAACGTTCAAAGCCATAGTTACTGATAAGTGTACTGGTTGCAGTATCTGCATTCAGTTCTGTCCTGAAGGCTGTATAAAAATTAACAAAAACAAAAAAGCCGAGATAGACTATGATTATTGTAAGGGTTGTCTGATTTGTGTTAACGAATGTCCTACAAAAGCTATGACTAGTGAGAGGGAGGAGAAATAAATGGGAAGACATTTTATGGAAGGCAGCAAAGTTGTAGCTGAAGCAATCTTTCTCTGTAAACCAGACGTGGTTAGTGCTTATCCTATCACCCCACAAACACACATAGTCGAAACATTGGCTCAATTGATAGCCGATGGAAGGATAAAATCCAAGTTCTTGGAAGTTGACTCAGAATTCTCTGCGATATCAAGCGTTGCTGGCGCTGTTGCAGCCGGATCAAGAGCTTTCACTGCTACATGTTCTCAAGGTTTGGCATTGATGCATGAAGTTTTGTTCGCGATAGCTGGAATGAGATTACCAGTAGTAATGGTTGTCGCAAACAGAGCTCTCTCCGCCCCCATTAACATTTGGAACGATCAACAAGATTCAATATCTGAAAGAGATTCTGGCTGGATTCAGTTGTACGTCGAAACTGCTCAAGAGGCTGTTGATACAGTGATTCAGGCTTACAAGATAGCTGAAGATAATGGAGTATTGTTGCCGATAATGGTTTGTATGGATGGTTTCATTTTGACCCATACTGTCGAGCCTGTTAATGTCCCAGATGATGTAGAAGTCAACAAGTTCCTGCCAAAGTATAAACCAACTCATGCTCTTTTAGACCCAACTATACCGATGACTCTTGGTCCATTCGCTTACCCTGAACCATATTTCAAGTTGAGAAAAGAACTTTCCTTGGCTATAGACAATTCTAAAGGAATCATTAAAAAAGTTAACAAACAATTCGGAGAAAAATTCAAGAGAAACTATGGCAACGGCTTGATAGAAGAATACAAGAACGATAAGAAGATAGCGATAGTTTCGATGGGTTCTGTTTGTGGAACGATACGAACTGTTATTGATCCTAGAAATGATACAGGCTTGGTTAAGATAAGATGTTACAGACCTTTTCCGAAAGAAGATTTAGCCGATGCCTTAAAAGAGAAGGAAATCGTGATTGTTATCGAGAAGAACATTTCTCCTGGTCTTGGTTCTGGAAGTGTATTCTCTGAAGTGAGAGATGTTTTGTATAATTTTAAAGAAAAACCGAAAGTTGTTGGAGCAGTTGTTGGTCTTGGTGGGACTGATGTCAGGAGTAGAGAC
>CAYFYJ010000020.1:0-31815 GCA_964347415.1 uncultured archaeon
TTCGTCTGAGAAAACAGCAGCTTTTAAAGTATCTATCATTTCTAATATTCTTTTTCTGGTTTCTTCGTCTGCGAGTAAATATGCTGTCTCCAGTCTAGAGGCCTTATCTTTTCCTAAGACAGGGACTAGACGCCTGATCTCGTCAGAAACATCTATTGATATTCTCCTATCTATCTGCATTTCACCCACCAGGTTTTAATTCTTGGAATAGGTTAGCGATCTTCGATTCTGTCTGATACTCTTCCATCAATTCTCTTAGTTCTGTGGTCAACTGGACAAGGTCTCTCCAGAATTGGACGTTCTCTCTCCTCTTTTCCATCCTCAAAGTGGATACATCGAGTTTAAAATCCCTGATATCATCTATATCAGAAAGGCCTGCGAGCATAGCTCCTTTATCATTTATATCAGTATCTATCTCTTGAACCATTTCGGCATGAAGACGTTTTCTCGTCTCTAAAGCTGATTGGATCTCACTGATCCTGGTCTTTAGGAACTCTACTCTGTCAAACAGGTTTCCGATGACTTTAGGACTGACTTTCTTCAATGGTTCTAATTCCTGTTCGTTAAGCATGTGATGGATAGTCCTTCTCTCTACCTTTATTTCTCTGGGTGCCTCTTTCTCTTGGTATTCACTCATTCTAGGTCTTAGGGGAGATGTTCTAGCAACTTCTTGTTCTTCGTACTGATCGCGCTCTTCAAAGCTTTTGTAATACAATGGTTCATCGTTTACAGCCATGGTAATTTCATATACCGATAAATATTTAAATCTTTACTGTCTTTCGTGTCTATACTTCTAAAGACTATTTAAGACAGGATCATGGAAAATTTTAAATAGTTGACAGTTCTGAATTGCCATATGCATTATACAAATATGCAGTATGCAAGCATAGACGAATGTGAAGCTAGACGTTTAGTTAGGAACGACTTTGTGTATGTTGATGATGATGTTTTTAGGGTTGACTTAGTTCCAAGGCAAGATGTAACAGCTCCGTTAATAAGATTACTTTCACCAAGTTTAAAAACTATCACAGTCACTCACGATAGAATTCTTGTAGATGGAGCATTAAAAAAACGGCTTGAGCGTAGATTGATGATTGTAAACGATTTTAGTCGGTTTGATAAATATTTTAAAAGGAATGGTCTAACTGGATCAGAACAGTATTCCATCAGCGATTATTTGAGTAGATTGTATAGAAGGACAGGACATTTATGGAAGCCTCACAAGTGTAGAATTATACCCGATCATACAGAAGAAGCAAATGAAGAATTACGATTGTCTCTTGCAAAAAGTATTCTAAAAAGGATTGTTCCAAAAAGATACATCCGTTCACATTTCTTTTGGGTGGCCTCAACAAATAAAGGCTCTTTCATTATCGATCCAACAGGTTCACCTCATATTAAGAAATCTTGTTATGAAGATAGTGATATAGTACAATTTTTTGGTCTTTTGCCCCATGCCGCTGATTATCAAAAAATCGTTTATGAAAAAATGGAAGATATGGATGATTGGGGAACTAGAGACCTACCACCTGGTTTTCATCCATGATTAAACCAAAGAAAGGATATTTAAAATAATTCCCCTTAAATTATAAGAGTGATGTCATGGATGAAAAAATATACACTATAAACATAAGAAAAGCAATATCAAAAGTCCCCAGATGGGAGAAGAGTAAGAGAGGAATGGCTATAATAAAAAGTTTTCTTAAGAAAAACATGAAAGGGGACGATGTAAAAATAGGCAAATCCATTACTGAGGAGATATGGGAGAAAGGCAATCAAAACCCGCCGAAAAGTATCAGAATTCATGCTATACAGACTGAAGGCGATGAGGGAAAGATTATAAGGGCTGAATTGTTGGGGGTCCCTTTCCCTGAAGAAAAAGAGAAAAAGAAAGAGAAGAAAAAAGAAGAAAAGAAAGAAGAAGTTAAGAAAGAAGAAGCCAAGCCAGAAGAAAAGCCTAAGGAAGAGCCTAAGAAAGAAGAGACCAAAGCTGAAGAACCGAAGAAAGAAGCCACCCGTACGGGATGAACGGCAGATAGTAAAATTATCAAACACTTAATACTCTGATTCTTTTTTTACCAAGTATTCCTTTCAAAATCTCCTTCCCAATCCCAGAAGATTTACTGACTTTAACTTGATGTTTCTTCCCGATAGTAGCAGAGAGCAAATAATCATCGTCAACATAGATATCGACTTTTCCTTTCATCTTGGGCGAGAATTGGAAAACAATAGAGTTGCCAACCTCAGAAACGTCAAAACCAGTCTCTGCTCCTGTGCTTGCTACCCTCGGCTCGACGTCTATGTGTATGCCAAGCTTATCTTCTATCTTTGTTATGTTCACTCCATCCTTCCCTATTAACTTTCCGATCACATCATTATCCACCACAACCCGGACTTTACCCTCAGAAACAAAATTAATTTCGGCATAAGGATCGTACTTGTCTATGATCTGTTTCACTCTCTGTTTGGCTAATTCTTTTACCGCAGATCCACCTTTTTCTTCTTTTACAGGAATTACTACGTTTTCCTCCCCGTAAGTGTAAATCTCATAGAATAGTTTTCCAGTCTCAAAATCCCTTATTTCAACAACGGGACGAGTCAAGTCAGCCTCTGTCATTCCAGTAGGAACTTTAACGGTTAAGTTCAAGTCATAAACAGCTTTTATCTCACCATCCTTCAGGAATATGACTGTGTCCACGACATGGGGTATCATTCCCAATTCGATCTTTCCGATAAACCTTTGTATTGCATCAATAGCCTCAGAAGAGTGGATGACACCGATCATTCCCACACCAGATAGTCTCATATCAGCGAATATCGAGAAATGTTTTGCCTGTCTAACTTCATCAAAGATGGTGTAATCTGGTCTCACCAGAAGTAGTAAATCAGCGGTCTTAGCAAAGTCCCCAGCCAAAGGACCGTATTGTGTGATCTCTGGCCCAACCTGTAAATCCCTTGGTGATTCTAGAGTTTTCACAATCTTTTCCTGTTTAAAATAGAATTCTGCTAAAGATGTAGCAAATGTGCTCTTGCCGCTTCCAGGTGGTCCTGCGACCAAAATACCTTCCGCCTTTTCCTTCAATCTTTTAATGAGTTTACCAGAGAGTTTATAGTCGTCTAGAGTGAGTTTGACTATCGGTCTGACGATCGTGATTTCAAAACCATCTGAGAACGGGGGTCTTGCTATAGCTATCCTGTAATTCCCCATTTGAATGATCACTCCTCCTCCTCCTTTAGCTTCGATGAAAGTGTCTTCGGTTTTTCTGGCCGCTTCAATTATCTCATAGGTCATTTTCTGAACTTGTTCTTTCGTCAAAACTTCCTTACCAATTTTTTGAAGTTTGAATTTCCCAGGTTTACCTCTTTTTACCATCGGTATGACTTTTTCTTTCAAGTGAACGCTCATCGTTTCAGGATCGAAGTACTTCTCAAAACTCAATCCTTTCGTCTTTATTTCTGGAGCGATGTACTCCACTTTAACGCCTTCAGCTTCTGCGACTAGGCCTTGGACATAATCTGCTGTCAGAAGAGTGGCTTTTTCGTCTTTGGCTACGTCCCTGATCAGGGCATCGAGTCTTCCACCTCCAGCCAGTTTAATATCTTCCAGGCTTGGTCTATCTCCAGTAAACCTCAGGTCTATATTTTTCTTTTCACACAACTTTCTAATTTCCTTTAACTCATCCAATCCCACAAAACCAGGTTCTCTGCCTTTGGATGCCTGAGCCTGCAGTTCATCCAAGACAGCTAATGGGATTATAACTTCCTCTAGACCTTCTATCAAATCTTTCTTTACCATCTCAGAAATCTTGCCGTCGATTATTATCGAAGTATCAGCAACGAGTTTTTTCATTCTCATGTTTTCACTCTGATTAGTTTAACCGACTGATAATAAATAGTTATTTAAGTTTTAACTAATTAGGAATATATCATATAGACAATAAATTATATACTATAAAAGCTTTTAAAAATAACTTTTTTCTTTACAATTATGCCAGACAAATGTCCAGAATGTGGATGTAAGAAATTGCAGTTATCCACAGAAGGATTACTGTGCACGAAATGTGGTTTGGTTATTTCTGAGAATTATTTTTCTGGAAAAATGTTGATTTAAAAAAGTTGTAATTAGATTTAAATCTTTAACATGTTTTATTAAAATTTGGTGTACAAATGTCTGGAATAGATTATGAGGGGTTAGGACCTGAAATAAAGGATGCTATTCAGTCTTATAAAAAATCTAAAGGGCCCGAAAGGGGACTATATGAGATAGCTCAAAAGATTCAGAAAGGACAGGATGTTAGTGAAGGAGAAAGAGATGTTTTTTTAACTTTTGTAACAGGTATGACTACTATCTATGGATCCGGTGAAAGTGGTGGTATTAGCTCGGATGAAAAAAGGCAATCAGCCATGGACTCAATAGTTAGAGGTAAAAGAAGAAACGACCTCCTAAAAGAATTAAAACCTAAATTAGAAGAGCTCGGATACAAACAGAAAGGCAGGTTCCGTTAACAATTAAACTCCAGTAATCCATTCATCCAATTTTTTCCTTGCTTCATCGTCGCTAAATTGTTGGGGCGGATGCTTCATCAAATAGGCAGAAGGATATATCAAAGGACCACCTATTTCTCTATCTAAAGCCAATTGAATCAGTCTTATCGCTTCTATACTAGTTCCACCAGAATTTGCCTTATCGTCCACGTCAAGTCTTAATTCCATGTTGAATGGAACTTCAGCGAACATCTTTCCCTCAACCCTAATGAAAGCCAGCTTTCTGTTACTTAAGAAAGGAATGAAGTCGCTCGGTCCCACGTATATGTTCTTATCAGTCAGTCTCTTCGACAACTGGCTTTGAACAGCTTCAGTCTTAGATATCTTCTTGCTTTCGAGTCTATTCCTCTCCAACATGTTCAGAAAATCTGTGTTCCCACCAACATTGATCTGGTAAGTCTTATCTATTACAGTTCCTCTGTCCATACAAAGTTTAGTCAATACTCTATGAACTATCGTTGATCCGAGTTGGGATTTAATATCATCTCCGATAACAGGTATTTTCTTCTCTTCAAACTTCTTGGCCCATTCTTCATTTGAAGCGATGAAAACAGGCATACAATTAATGAACGCACAATTCGTCTTCAATGCGATATCGGCCCAGAATTCGGTTGCCTTTTGGCTTCCCACCGGCAAAAAGTTCATCAAGATTTTTGTCCCAGTCGATTCAATTTCTTCTATCGATTCCTTTTCGATTTGTTCGATTGGTTTGGTTTGGTTGATCGGTTTGATCATGTTTACTACATAAACACCGATACCGTCTAGAATAGGACTCTCTTTAACGATGATATTATCAACACCAGGAACACTCTTAATCCAGTCAACCTTGTTTGGTTCAGCATAAATAGCCTCTGACAATGGTTTCCCGACTTTGTTTTCACCAACATCAAAAGCAGAGACAAATTCTATATCTTCTACCCCGTAATCACCGATTTTCTCATGCATCATACCGATTCTTTCAGATTCACTTTTTTTGTAGAATTCGATTCCTTGGATTAATCCTGCAAAACAATTACCAACTCCTATGATACCGACTTTAATTTTTGTCATAATATCACATTCTTCTTTATTATCAGAAATTTATAAGTTTAATTTTATAGGGTTTATTATCTTTCACTAGTCATCTTTTTTATTATTTTTTTAAGACTCAATTCCTGTTCTTTCCCAGTTTTCATGTCTTTAAGCCTAAACCTGTTCTTCTTGACTTCTTTTGGTCCGACAGTAAGAGCGAATGGTATGCCTAGATTATCAGCAGATTCAAACTGTTTCGATATCTTTCTATTCATTAAATCGACTTGACAAGAGACTCCATTCTTTCTCAATTCTTGAGCAATCTTTATCGTGTCAGTCTTAACTTCTTCGTTGACGTTCGCAACAAAAACTTTGATGTTCGTCTTAGGTAGCTTAAACATCTTCTCTTGTTTCATAACTTCAACTATTCTTTCTATACCAAGAGAAATTCCTGTGGCAGGTGTTGGTACACCTCCGAACAGTTCTATTAGATCGTCGTACCTCCCTCCACCAGCCAGACTGCCTATGTTCTTCCCAGATGTATCTATGACTTCGAATATCGGTCCTGTGTAATAATCCAAACCTCTGGCCAGGCTGAAATCTATGACTATCTTGTCTGTAAAACCATAACTCTTCGATAGCTCAACTATCTTATTTAACTCTTCCAAACCTTGAGAGCCTATAGCACTCTGAAGGATTTTTTCACCTTTTTTAATCACTTCTTCTGGTGAACCTTCGATTGTTATAAACTCGAACAACTCTTTGATTTGTTTTGGTTTTAATCCTGCATCTTTTAGTTCGTCCTTAACAGTGTCTTCACCAAACTTATCGAGTTTATCTATTGCTCTGAACACATCGTATTTTTTCTTTTCTGGAGCATTGACAAAATCTATTAATGCTGAAAGAATTTTTCTGTTGTTCAATTTTACACAGAACTCCTTGAAGCCCAAACCTTTTAATGAGTCTACTGCTACTGCAAGAATTTCAGCATCTGCTTCCATGCTTGAACTGCCAACAGTATCAACATCACACTGCCAGAATTCCCTGAATCTATCCTTCCTAATTTCCTCGTAACGCCACGCCCTAGCTATACAGTAACGTTTGAATGGTTTAGGTAATTGGGGACTATTAGCTACTACTCGAGCCATAGGAACGGTCAAATCGAACCTTAAACCGAGTTCTCTGCCGCTCTTGTCCTTAAAATAATAGATCTGGTCTTTTATTGCCGCTCCTCCGCTGCCCTTTGCAGCTAGTAAATCGAAATTTTCAAACGCAGGAGTCTCAAAAGGACCGAAACCATAGGCTTCGAAAACCCTCTTAAACGTGTTTATTACGTATTCCCGTCTGATCATTTCTTCTGGTAAAAAGTCTCTTGTCCCTCTTGGGGTTTGGAAATTATCCGACATTCTTATTACCTACAAATTTCTTTTGGATTTTTTAATAGATAATCGTTCTGTTTCTTATTCAAATATTTTAAAGTGGGAAATATACTATATAAATTAATATCTATACATTATAATTAGAAAAAGAAAAGGGAAATGGATGCCTAACCTTTGAACCTTTCGCCGCATTGATAGCAGTATTTAGAATCTTCTGGAACCATCGTTTCACATTTCAGACACGCCTTTTTACCTATTATGTTGCGTACAGCTGGGTAGATTATGATGCCGATGATAGTGAATGCTATGGTTGCGCATAGAAATGCTGTAGTTGGATGCATGCCTCTTTTTATTGCATCGTTGTAAATCATTGCAAATATGACTAAAAGTATCACTAGTATTGGCCAAGCAAGAAGGAACAACATTATCTGTCACGATTCCTCATTTCTTTTTCAGTCGAAGTTTTCAAAAAAGAAGGAGGGAGGATGGCGGGCCATCCTGATTTCAAGTCATTATGGGTTTGGAGATCTCGAATCCTCTGTATAGTGTCGCGTATGCCTCTAGATGTTACAAGGACGTAGAACGCAAGACCACAAGAGAAAGCGATCAAGAGCGTCAGATCACTGAACACATATGGGATAGCAAAGTACCGCACAATGAGGAGACCGAATAGTACGCTAGCAGCATCTATGAAAACCATGAAGACAATAACGAAGATCCTAGATATCTTCTCCATCTCAACTCTCATGCTGTTCACCAATCCCCATCGCAATGTCCATAAGATCAGGGGGCCAGTTTCTTTGTTCCGCTTTTCGTCTTCTATCTCTTGATCTACTCTTACCTTTTTGTCTCTCTTCTAATCTCCTCTCGCAGTTTTTTTTCTTTGGTGTCATGTCTTCTTCTTTCATTTCTTTTTCCTCACCGTGAATAAAAAGAGGTGCAAGGTAGACTAATTTTTCACCTCCCCTTGGGTTAATGTTTTGGGTATTTCTGGAAACTTTTCCTTGATTTTTTGCTCTGCAGCATTTTCGGCTTCTTCCAGAATTTTCTTGGCTTCTTCATTTGCGGATTCAAAGTCCAGCTTTGCACCGGTCGCTTCTCCAGCATCCATGATTATTCCGTTGATCAAGGATCTAATTTGTTCAAGCTCCTTTTTAGCCTCTGGAAAAACATTCTGCACTTCTGATCCCACTGTTTGAATAACTGCTACTGTATGTGAGAGTTTTGTCGTTATATGGTCTAAATATGTGAGCCGTTTCAGGACTGAAACAACATGACCTAAGGAATGTTTTGAACGAATTATCATTTTTTCCATTTTGCGTATTTCAATCAGCTCATTGGCGAAAACCTTGGCTCTTGTCATGTCATGTTTCGAGTAAGCCTGAACTATTCGAGCGAAGACTGATTTGTCCCGGTCTTTGAAACGTTCGCTTGCTTTTTCGAGTCTTTGTATTTGCATATCAAGACGTGCGATGGTAAATTCTATTCTGGGCTTTAGTGGATCGATTGGTTTCAAGGGTGTTGTTTTTTCAGACATTTTGTTCATTCCCTTTCAAGATGTCTTAAACCACCACTAAAGACATGTTTGTTGACTCAAGACACTAGTGGAAGGCAGCTAAAGCTATAGAAGGATTTGCTCTGATTTTCTAAGTTGATTACATTGTGATGGTTTAAGACGCATGAATTAAGGATAATAACAACAAAAAAAGTTTAAATAACCAACTATTTCAACACTCCTTCATAGAATTCAGTTCTTCTATCTTTCAATAAATCGTTAAACTCTCGCCATCGAGAACAATCAAGATACCCACTCCAAATTATTACGTATATTGGCATGCAAAAATTAATACGAATTGTTTTTTCATATCAACTACCATCCCACCACTTCGTTCTATATTCCCTGATCATTATTTGCAGTTCACAACCTTCTGTAATACTTTTTATTAATTTTTTGTCAGCATAATCCTCTACGATAGGCAGGTCCCCCGAGGATAAAACATAAACCTTTATAGTATCTGTAGTACCCGTATAATTTGGTATCGATTCTCTTTTTACAGGTTTTACATTTTTGGTCAAATCTTTTATTAATCCCTTGTTCTCGTAACATTCGACAATTTTTTCATCTTTCACTATACAAGCACGATATGAAATTGTGAGAAAGGGCGAGTCAAATTCGCTCATTTTACTTCTTTCGGGAAATTCTGGCGTCTCCACCAAATAAATTTTACTTTTCGTTGGCCATCCGATTCTATACCATTTTTTCATCTTTCATTACCTCTTTTTCTTAGGGCCAGAGTCGGGAGTCGAACCCGATCCTGAGGTTTCACAGACCCCTTTGCTAACCGTTACACTACCCTGGCCATTCTCTGGAATAAGAACCAGTCTTTTATCCTTGAGAAGAAACTTAACTCTAGAACCTTCCAGCATCTTAAGCTTGGCTCTCAAACCAATAGGAATTGAAACCCTTCCTTTTGAATCGATCTTAGAAATAGCACTATCTGTATCTGTGAACTAATTCACCTTTTATGAACACGTTCACCTCTCATCTTTTACACCTTACTGTATCATGAATGAGCTCATATAAATAGATTGGAGTGGGAATTATATTATAATAATTAATGTATATATATTATAATTGAATAAAAAAATTGGAAAGGAATGAAATCACTAGTGCTTTCTCTTCCTCTTCGGTTTTCTTCTGTTCTTATTCCTCTTCTTTTTCTTCCTCCTCTTATTCTTTCCTGATCCCCTCGGTGTAAAATTGCCGGATGTAGTTTTCCTTTGTTTGTCAATTCGTTTTTGTTTCATTATAGTACTCCTCTGACACCTTCACTATCTTTGGCCTGACGGATGCCTTCTTCTATTCGTCTGATTCAACGGATGCGTCAGTAGTCGTTTTTCTTTCTTCGGCATTTTTTGATTGTTCTCTGATTCAGGATCTTTTCCTCGATTACGGTTATTTCTGGGTATTTTCCAAATCCCCCATTGACCATCTTTGAATCAAGGAGCAACAGCTGGGCAATCGAACAAAACACCATCTTCTGTCCGTAGTCCTATGTTGTATGTGGTATTGCTAATCCACGCACATGTTACTTCAAGCGTCAAGTTCCCCCAATCACCCATTGTTACTGGAATTGTTGGCTTAACATACGCGGTCATGTTATCGTTGTTGACCCAAACTTCAGTTATATTAGTCGAACTTCTTTTGTTGTTATGAATTGTAAGCCTTATCGTTCCTGCTTCCGGGAATTCTGTGTTTACAGTAAATCTTTCATCGAATGCTCCCATCCACCACGCTATTGCTATGCTGACGGCGACTGTCACTATTATGAGAAGTATTGCTGCTAGTACTAGACTCATCCCTTTATTTTTTCTTTTTTTACGTATCGAATCCACACCCCTGATAGTTGACATGATCTCTCGATCATTTGAATTGACGGTCCCGAGGGGACTTGAACCCCTGACCAACCGCTTGAAAGGCGGTAGCTCCACCAACCTAAGCTACGGGGCCTCTAACATCAACTAAGAGGCTCTCTCAAATGAAAAGGGGGAATGATTTGACGGTATCTGTTCTTTTTATGGGTCATTCAGATGGACTATAGGGACTGTGTCAGGGACTAGGAATACGTTGCCATCAATGTTGATAATGCTTATTGATCTTATGCCTGCCTTCTTCCACTCTTCCTTCTTCTCTGCAACGAATTCCCGAAGTAGTTGTTCATTAGTGACCGTTTCATCTTCCGTTTCGAAAGTATTCGACCATTTCTCTTCACCGTACACCCCTATATCCGTCCCTTTTAATTCTTCCTTCATCACCTGGGCGATTTCTTCTGCAGTCATATCGGCTAATTCTCTGGGTTCCTTTTCCTCCACCCTTTCCTCGACCTCTGTACTTCCTAAACTCGCTGGACTCATTTTCTATCTAACACCTCCTGGTATAATAAAATACCCATGAAATCTCGATTCTGTCTTACGATTAGTTGTTGTGGTTTGGCGGGGCCGTCAGGATTTGAACCTGAGAACTCCGGAGTTTCACCTCCGACGTCTTAGACCAAGCTGGACTACGGCCCCTAACTATTCCAACATCCAATAGAACCAATTCACTGCGGTTCTTCTTGCAGAAGACGAAAGATAAAAATCATTTCATTCCAGTCGTTTGCACACTAAAAAAAAGTAGTAGAATTCGTCTCGTATCTCTTTACTGTAAAAGGGTTGTATTTTTGTTATAAATTGGAGGTGTTCCTATTGAATAAACTTTGATGAATAATATTACAATGCAAAAGTTAAATCTTTATTCACTCTACTCAAAAATTTATCTATATTCATTGATTTTATGGTTTATAAATATGATAATAATACTGTCTATACAATAAACATAGAAAATAAAAAAAACCATTCTGTTTTCAAACCAGTGGATGAGTCTCAGTCAGTTATCCGGCTACCGATGAGGAAAAGTATGGCAACCCCCCCCGGCTTGGAAGATGGCTGGAGACCCAAAATCCAAAATGTAACTAATCTGAAACTCATCCACTTTTTCCGGAGATTGGCGTGGTTCAGCGTAATGGAGGGGAGGTACTGGCAGAACTGAATTCTGTGTATTCTGTACGAGGAGTTGTTAAAACCCCAAGGAGTTATGGCGCATGCCTTTGCCTCGGATCCTTCCTCGTCCAACTCTTTCCGTTCTTCGACGTCGTCAGGAATTTGTTGTCATCCTTCAATTAGCGGGTGAAACTGTATATTTTGTACTTCAAAGGCTTGTGGTTTTCCATACTTTTTACCATGGTTAATCATGACCATAGTTTTATGGAGATCTCCAACCACATGTTAACTTTGAGTGTACCCACAGATTACTACCGCTAGTCGGAAGGCGGCTACAGAGTATACATCGCGAATTCCGGTTCAACACAAAACTCCACGTTCTTTTGCCTCCTCCTCCTCCCTCTCTCTTCTCCTTTCATCTCATCTGTTAGATAGTCGTAAAGAACTACTCCTCTTAGGGTTGAGACGACTAGTCTCAGATTGAATCAAGGCTCCATAACAATGGATTCTTACGAACCTGCGCAGGTTTTTCGACTGTGTTTTGTTGGCTCAATCGCCTTCATAGATCGTAAAAGACATCGAGGAAACTGCCGTAGATCATAAGATAAGTTATGCATCGGTTCTCCTGCACGAACAAACCTTCCTTCCTGATGTTCGTTTTCATCGTGTGGAATTTCATCTACCACTTCAGACTACAGTTGCTTCGATATCTTCTGACGTGTTCATAGTAACCCCAATCCGATGATTGAGTAACACGTATGGTGGATTCAATTGTATTCTTAGCTTATCGGTCTTTCTTCTGCGAACATGTCAGTGTCTGCTGAGATCTGCGACGGCATTTAGAAACTTTCACAGAGTAGTTTCATTTCGGGCTCTACTACGGAAACTCTTCTTCTCCGATTCAACTACCATCTCCGAGAATTGCGGGATTCTCTACTCTCCTAGGGAAGCTCTCTACGACTGGACCTTGTAATAAGGTACCCATGATACTATGTGAAATGTGTGATCGAATTATTACTAAGAAAAAGCTATTCGGATTGTCTTTCTTGTCTTCAGTTGAAAAAGTTGGTTTATTTGATAAACATGATGAAAGTTACAATATAATTTACCCGATAGATTTAAATATTTTTAATGCAGGGGGATGCGAGTGAGAGGAAGGCTATACATCCCCCTACACATGTTGAAAGGAAGGTATGACCAGGGAGAGAAAGGAGAGCTACAGAAGTTTTATTCATACCTTCCATCAACCATGATATTTGGTGAAGATCATGATTAGGACAAAGATGAGAAAAAGGGAGGGAGATTGCATACGATTTTACCCCTATCATCCGCTAGAGGAGTAACTCGTTATGTTAACTCTTTCACGTACAGGGGTCATAGTCGTTTTCGTTTCTGGTATCAGTGTTGATGTTTTCACACGAAATCATTTGACGTTCTTTATGTTTAGCAAGCTTAGCAACCGGATCTTACAAATCGCTGAGCGGCAGTCGATTGAACAGGCCATATCCATCGATCTAGACTCGAAATGTAGCTGTTGGTGCCGCCAAGAACGGTTTTTCCAGGAAAGAAAGCATCGAAGAGACTGTGATCCTAATTCCTTTAGCTGCTATGCTTGCGGTTGCTATAGCCCTCTTTCTGGTTCGGTTAAGTAGCTTGTAGATGCGTCTCAGTACTATATTCCACGGGTTCTGTGAAGTGTAGGTCGCCGTCAAATTCATGCCGGTAATGAGGGCTGCTGGTACTGCTGCCACAGTCGTCAATGTGATCACGAAACATGCTGCACTGAATTCAGTCGCGAAAACGTCAAGACTAAGGCTAGGTGGTCCAGTCGACATAGGAGCAAATCGAGTGACAGTCGCGGCTATGATCACCATGGTCGAGGTGTAGGTGAATTCGATTTCGCATTCGAAGGCGTTCGCTCTCTCCATTATCATATCAGCCAAGGTAGCGTTAGAACTCACTGGTACTGCGATTGCGGTGCTAGCCATTAGAACGCAAATGCCGACTAGAGCGCTGACTAATGCATATTTTTTCAAGAGTTTACCTCCCACATTCCTCCACATAGTTGTCCTTTTCTCACCGGGCGGCCAATTCCCTGTCTCTTATTTTTAAGAGAATGAGTGTGATTTCTGATGACTGACGTGTTCACCCACTATTCTACTTGGGGTGGTGGTTTTATTCACAACCACAATTTCCCTTATCTCCCTCCTTTTCTCTAGAGACATCGATTAACAAAACAAGACAGATTTTCCGATCAGTAATGGGTAAGTTAGTGTAAAGAAAATAGTATACTTTCCTTACGGTAGATTAAGTGAAGACACACGATTTTATTCTATAAATGGGAGGTGTTCCGTATCATTAATCACAACTGATGATAATTATGCATTAACAATGACTTATACTTATCGTTTTTCAATCGCTGTATTTATTCTCGATTTCCTTTATCTTGTTAATCCTTTGTAAATGGCGTCCCCCGGCGAACTCTGTGGCCAACCAAACACGAACTATTTTTCTTGCCGTTTCTTTATCTATCAATCTTGCTCCTATGGTTAAGACGTTAGCATCGTTATGTTCTCTGCTCAGTCTTGCCATCTCAGGAGTAGAGCATAAAGCAGCTCTTATCCCAGGAACCTTGTTCGCTGCCATGCTCATTCCAATTCCTGATCCACATATTAAGATTCCTTTGTCACTCTTTTTCTCTGCAACTGATTCTGCTACTCTCAATGCAAAATCAGGATAGTCTACAGATTCAGTATTCTTGGTTCCAAAGTCTTCACACACATAACCCGCATTCAAGAGATATTCTTTTATTTTTTCCTTGAGTTCAAAACCTGCATGATCCGAGCCTATAGAAATTTTCATAATTAGGATTTGTGTAGAATATTTATAAACATTTTTTCGAAGAATTAAGTATGATTGAAATTGTGCCAGCCATTCTAGAAAAGACTTTTGAAGAGCTGGAACAGAAAGTGAAACAAGTTGAGCCATTCGTTAATAGAGTACAGATAGATGTAATGGATGGTGAGTTCGTTCCCAATAAAACAGTACAGCCTGAAGATTTGAAAGATTTTAAGACAGACTTGATGAAGGAAGCTCATCTGATGGTTAACGATAATGAAAAATACGTTGAGGCATTTCTAGACTTGAGCTTTGACATGATAATAGTTCATTACGAGTCTTGTAAGGATGTTTCAGGAATAATCAAAAAAGTAAAGGATAGAGGCAAGAAAATAGCTATAGCCATAAACCCCCCAACCCCACTTTCAGCGATAAAAGATTATTTGGATGAGTTGGACATGGTTTTGATTATGACTGTTAATCCTGGGTTTTCTGGTCAAGGGTTTGATCCGAGTGTTCTTCCAAAGATTAGAGAATTGAGGAGTATGAGAAGGGACTTGGATATAGAAGTTGATGGGGGAATAAAAGTGGGGACTGTTAGACTAGCTGCTGAAGCCGGAGCAAACATCTTTACTTCTTGTTCTGGGATTTTTAAATTCGAGGATAAGAAAGAAGCAGTAGAGTCGTTAAAGAAAGAAGCAATAAATATAGTCCTTAAATAATTGACATTTCTTTAAAGGTATATGAATTTACACAGTTACCTACGACAAGAAGATTTTAGATCTAGAGTACATAAAAAAGCAGAAAGGGAGGTAAAGGCACGATTATCACCTGAACAATATAAAAGATTTGAATCACTTCGGAGAAGACGTGATAATAGCTTTTGGGGGAATTTAACAAAACAAGACGTTTTAGAGTTTTATCAATTTATTGCTTTACATGGCATACATGAAATTGGGTCATCCCTACCTGTTAATTATGAGGGAGCCATTGATACTTTTGAAACTATTCCAAATCTTTGTAAAGATGGAAAAAGAATTTTAGATGCCGCGTGTGGTTCAGGTTTATTTTCATGCTGGTTAGGATTAAAATATCGACAGAAAGAAATATTTGGTATAGATTTTTCTAGAGACATGGCACAAAGAGCCAAAAAAAGGAAGGATAAATACAATTTAAGTAACGTTCAATTCCACGCTGGAGATATCACAAATACAGGATTTTTGGATGGATGTTTTGATATAATAACTTGTATCGACGCGATTTTCGAAGGCGATCCAGATTATACATTGAATGAATTTTCGCGGGTATTGGCTCAAAAGGGAAAAGTGATAGTTAAACATAAACAGACCTTTCCACCAAATTCATCAATAGATACAAGAGAATCGGTTTTGAAAGATTATAAAGAACTTTTTAACAATTCAGGTTTTTCAATCGTTGATTGCTATGTTAAACCTGTGGCTTTAATCTCAAGATATGGTATTGGACAAGAAATCGGTTATGTAACTTGGCAGGCTATTAAAGTGAGAGAACCAAAACCAATATCAATTTCATACAGGACCAATCTTATCGGAAGAATGAGATATGGTTATGCTTGGCCCCTAATAAAAACTTTTAAGAGACTTTTTCGCTCTCCATCAGACCAAAACCCGATAATAAAAAACCAGTAGAGGAAGTTTATTCTGAAGTTAAAAATGTTCTCTTCAACATTTTGCAAATTAGATAGATTATCGTTTTGAGTGAGTAAAAATTTTTTATATATATGAATAACCCTAAGTCAGATAGATTTTTGTCCTAAATGTCATTACAATATAGTGACTACAGAATAGAAATACTTAAATACTAGTTGATACAGATGAACTGGAAGAATAATGATTAAAATAATTAAAAGAGGTGAAAAAATGGAAAATGACATGGAATCAGAAAAGAACGAACAAGAAATAACAGAAGAAGTTTCAGAACAACCAGAAGAGCAAATACCAGAAACAACTCAAGAAACAGCAGAAGAACAACCAGAAGTTGAAACAACTGAAGAAATTGAAGCTGAAGAAGAGGTTGAAGATGAAACAGCTGAAGATGAAACAACTGAGGAAACTTCAGAAGAAACAGAAACAGAAGACGATTCTGAAACTGAAGAAGAACTAGAAAATGAAGAATAAGGTGTTATTTTTTTTTCTTTATGAACTCTGAATAATGTAACAACTTAAATTCTTTTCTGTCAATACATATTGTATGATTTCGGACGAGGAAGAATCCTTTAAAAAACCTATGAAAGATACATTTGATCAAGAGATGAAACTGGACATAGTTAATGACAAGGTCGAAAAAATCTCTAAAAGAATCAATTCCTTAGAAAAAAAATTAACTACTGAAAAAAAACCCGAAAAAAAATTCATGATATTCCTGGATACTGCCGATGTTGAACAAATCAGAAAAGCTCATTCCTGGGGCGTTATCGATGGTGTCACGACCAACCCTACTCTAGTTTATAAAACAGGAAGAAGTTTCGAAGAATGTATTCATGAGATCGTTAACATAGTCGATGGTCCGATAAGCGCAGAAGTTGTTAGCATGGATGCAGGGGGAATGGTTAAAGAAGCCAGAGAATTGGCTAAAATTCACAAAAACATCAATATAAAGATCCCGATAATATCCGAAGGCCTGAAGGCGATTAAAATCTTAAGTAAAGAAGAAATCAAGACTAACGCCACGTTATGTTTCTCAGCAAACCAAGCAATATTAGTAGCAAAAGCAGGAGCAACTTTTGTCAGTCCTTTCATTGGACGGTTGGATGACATAGGACATGAAGGAATGCAGATAGTGAGAGACATAGTCCAAATCTACAGGAATTATGATTTCAAGACCAAAGTTATTGTCGCTAGTATAAGACATCCTTTACATGTGATAGAAGCAGCTAAGTGCGGAGCTGACATAGCTACTGTCCCTTTCAATGTTTTGGAGAAGATGGTTAAGCACGCTTTAACAGATGTTGGAATAAAGAGATTCTTGGATGATTGGGCTAAGGTTCCTGAGAGATAATTAAGACATAAATCCTTTTACTTCAATTTCTAAATCAGATAAAAATGCAAAAAATAACCGATATTTCTAGATTAAAAGAGATAGCAAGAAAGATAAGAGTGGATGTAATCAAAATGACTCATGCTGCAGGTTCTGGTCATCCTGGTGGAAGTCTGTCTGCTGCTGAAATTTACACGGTTCTATACTTCAATATCATGAATCATCGACCAGAAGAACCAGAATGGGAGGATAGAGACGTTTTCGTTCTTTCTAAAGGACATTGCTGTCCTGGATTGTACTCAGCAATGGCAAGATCAGGTTATTTCCCAGTCGAAGAATTGATGACATTAAGAAAACTCGGGTCAAGATTACAAGGTCATCCGCATTTGCGTTCTTTGCCTGGTTTAGAGGCTTCTACAGGGTCTTTAGGTCAAGGACTCTCTATCGCAGTTGGTTGTGCTCTAGGAATTAAACTGAGTAAGAAGAACAGTCGAGTCTACTGTTTGATGGGAGATGGAGAGATAGAAGAAGGTCAGATCTGGGAAGCAGCAATGTCAGCAACCCATTACAAAGTCGATAACTTGGTTGGAATAGTGGACAGGAATCGTTTACAAATAGACGGATTCTGTAAAGATGTGATGGATTATGAACCTCTAGAAGATAAATGGAAATCGTTTGGCTGGCATGTGATAACAGTTGACGGTCATGATATTCCTGCCTTGATAAAGGCCTTTGGAGAGGCTAAGACGATAAAAGACAAGCCTACAGTGATCATTACCGATACTATAAAAGGAAAAGGAGTTTCTTTTATGGAGAATGTTGCTGTTTGGCATGGTCAGGCTCCAAACGACGAAGAGATGAAAAGAGCTTTAAACGATTTAGGGGAACATTAATTTTTAGGATCAACTTAAATTCTTTTCTGTTGATAGATAATTCAGATAAAATGTTCCTCAATAGCGACGAAGAAACATTCAAGAAACCGCCAAAAATACCTTTAGAAGATAGACGAGTTATTAAAGTAAAAAAAGAAGTTCAACCAGAAAAAAAATTCGAAAAATCAAAGTTCAATCCCACTCTAGTTAAAGACCTTTTTGGAAGCATAAACAAAGAAAAAACTAGGGATGGGTTTGGCGAAGCATTAGTAAAATTGGGTGAAGTAAACGAGAATATAGTTGCTCTAGGAGCAGATTTATGCCACTCTGTCAGAGCAATGTGGTTCCAACAAAAATTCCCAGAAAGATTCTTCCAAGTCGGAATAGCAGAAGCAAACATGACTGGAATCGCAGCAGGCTTGGCTAGAATGGGTAAAATCCCTTTCATGTCGACATTCGGTGTGTTTGCGACTGGAAGAAACTGGGATCAGATCAGAATGAGTATCGCTTATTCAAACATGAACGTTAAGATTTGTGCTTCTCACACTGGTGTTTTCTCTGTCGGACAGGATGGAGCATCCCATCAATGCACAGAAGACATAGCTTTAATGAGGATATTACCGAACATGAGAGTCATAGTTCCTTGTGATAAAGAAGAAACGAAGAAAGCGACTTTTGCTATAGCAGAGATAAAAGGACCGTGTTATCTCAGGTTTGGAAGAGAAAATGTCCCTGTCATGACCACTGAAGAAACTCCGTTCAAAATCGGTAAGGCTGAAGTATTCAGGTATGGGGATGATGTTTCGATAATCGCTTGTGGACCAATGGTCTATGAAGCTTTAATTGCAGCCAAAAAACTAGAACAAGAAGGGATAGATGCTAGAGTCATTAACAACCATACTGTTAAACCGATTGATAAAGCCATGATCAATGACTCGGCAAAAGAGACTGGAGCGATAGTAACAGCAGAAGAGCATCAAGTCTTTGGAGGAATGGGTTCAGCAATAGCAGAAGTCTTGAGTACCGATTATCCTGCCCCGGTTAAGATGGTCGGAGTTCAAGATACTTTTGGAGAATCTGGAAAACGTGATGAATTACAGAGACACTTTAATCTAACAGCAGATGATATAGTTAGAGCTGTTCATGATATAATGAGGAAAAAGAAATAAACTTATCCCGTATCAATAGAAAGATTTAAAAAATTAAAGTTATATCCTATTTCTCTATGACTGGGATACTTAAATTATTACAAGAGACTGGGATAACACCGGATAACATTCTAGGAGTTGATGATTTAGAATCAGAAGATATAAACGCTATCCACCGTGTTGCAAGAGAATTTAGTAAAGATGAAGATTCTTTAAGACCTTACAGATACCCTTATTTGGAGAATAGAGCTGTCTACTTACTCTTTGGACAAAAAAGTACAAGAACGAGAGAATCCTTTGTAGCAGCAGTGCAATCGTTGAGTGGTATAGTTAGGGATCCAGACCCAAGACACAGCTCTATAGGGAAAGGAGAGAGGCTAGAGGACACCCTGAAGATGTATGAAAATTATGGAGCTGATTCAATTGTTTTAAGATGGGATATTGATTTAAAGCTTCTTGATTTAGATGTTGTAGGCACCCCAGTAATAAATGCAGGCGACAGAAATGAGCATCCAACTCAAGCTTTACTCGATTCTCTGGTAATGACAAATTTAGCAAAAGTTGACGATTTTACTGAGTTAAATTACAACGTACTTTTTGTAGGTCATACAAAAAAATATAGAAGTGCACAGTCATTGTCACAGCTTCTAACCAGAACGGGTTGCACTGTAAGTAATCTTGTGCCTTATGATGGAGAACCAATGAATGAAGAATGGGGGTTAAAAAGAGAGAATGTAATCGAATTAGATGTTGAAATGCCAGGGTATGATTATATTGGAAATGCGTTAGACAAACGTAATATGAGAAAATTAAGTGATAAAGAAAGTGAAAAAAAGACCGAATTAAAGGAAAGGTATATTGCAAGAATAATCGAAGCTATAAAAGGTAAAGATTTTCTTTATTTTTGCAGGCCAATTAAGAAGAATAGATATGATAAGCCTACTATGGTCCATGGAATTACTCCTGCATTAGTTGACAAGTGTGCTGAACCGACAATGAAAATATTGCATCCTCTGCCAAGAAACATTGAGCTTTCAACAAGCTTTGATACAACTAAAAGAGCGCTTTATTTAGAGGAGCAACCAATAGCTGGGATTGGAATAAGACAGGCCATCATGGCAACGATGCTTGGAAACCTTTACAGTTAAATTAAAACTACTTTAAGGCTTCAACTATCAAACGTGCAACAGAAACATTAGAAACAGGCGTGGAAACCGAATCAGTAACTACTAAATAATCTGTTAATTCTTTCAGTTGAATCAACGAATCTTTCATGAACAAACCATGAGTGGCAGCAGCAACAACTTTCTTAGCTCCCTCTGATTTCACTTTTTTAACAGCTTTTATCATCGTTCCACCAGATGCTATGATATCATCCAAGATAACAACGTTCTTCCCAGAAAAGTTGTATTTGCTCTCTACCTCTGTGATCTCATACTTCTTCTTCTTAACTTTACACTTACACTGAGTAGCCGGTAAACCACAAATAGGACACTTTTTCTCTTTTTTCAGAACCATTTCCTCTCCAGTCGCATATTTTATCATTTCTGATGAACCAAAATCAGGGCCGATAGTCATCAAATCAGGATCAATTTTTTCCTTTATGTGGTCTAGCAGAAGTTTCCCAGCAGACACATTAACACACGGAAGTCCGAATAGGTCGAATTTTCCAGGTTTGACGTGTTTATAGTGTGTATCAACCATTATAAGTCTATTAACACCAACAGATTTCATAAGTTCTGCAATGGTCTTCGAACTCAACGATTCTCCTGGTTGGAATTTCCTGTCTTGTCTAGCATAAGCCAAATAAGGAACAACACCGATGATACTGTTCGCCTCCATGTCTTTTAGAGTGTCGGCTATTAACAAAAATTCCATCAAAGCATCGTTCTGGTCAGGGAACATGGTTTGGACTATTACAATATCTCGGCCTTTGATGTCTGTGTCTATTCTAAGATACGTTTCACCATCTGGGAATTTTCTAATCGATACGTTCTCGAAGTTCAATCCCAAATCTATAGCTATTTTTTCTCCCAATGATTGGGACTTAGAGCCGTTCAATATTAGCATACCCATAATAATCAGAATAATAATTAACCGCAAAGGATAAATGTGTTATATCAACCTTTTATCGACTTGAACATCTCATAGTATCTTTTAACTTCCTCTTTTGGATTATCAGCAAATATTACAGCTCTACCCAGACTAACAAGTGGGTTAGTAACATATCTCGCATTAGTAGCTTCTCCCCCCTGTGGCCCAATCCCCTGCATCAAGAAGATGACTCTATCACCAACAACCCTCTGAATATTTTTAATATATTCCCCCTTTACAAAACCTGTCAAACCAACGACACAACCATCTGCCTGAGACTCTTTAATCATTTCTGCAATATGTAAGTAGAAAGGTTGATTGTTGACTAAAGTCCCAATCATCATTTTTTCTGCTTCTGGATTTGACATCAGAGTAAGCACAATAACACCCAAATCCTTCTTATGTGCGCTGTTGACAGTAGCTTGAACATTCCCTGCGAACGGTGAAAAAGTGAACGCATCGAGTCCCATGTCAGATATCCAGAATAACGCCGATTCATTTGTCGAACCGATATCACTCAATTTATGGTCGAGAATAGCAAACATTCCCTCTTTATGAATTTTCTTAGCTAACTTCCTTAAGATATGGTAACCGCCTAAGAAATATTGACTGTTAGGTTTTATGGAACAGCAATAATCACTAACTTGTTCTATTATATGGGAAGAGAAGTTCAACAGGCTATCAGCATCTTCTTTTGAAAGGAATTTTTCAGGAACTACCCTCTCCTTTCTTTGTCTTGGTAAGGCCGGGTCCAAGTTAATGTTGATGAAACTCTTTTTATCTTTCGTTATCTGAGCATATTTTTCATAGAGCATACTATCCCTATTTGAATTTTCCACCCCATTTGCCAGGATCTTTGAACCATTCCTTAACTTCCTTTATTTCCTCGTCTTTAAAGTATCCGATGCTTTTACCGATTTTCAGAACTGAATCCAGGTTACTCATGGCATGTAGTTTAACCTTCTGTTCATATAGAGCCTTTCTAGCAACCTCATACCCATACTCATAGATCACTAAACAATGTTCTGTTACCCCTCCGTCATTCTTGATACCGTTGATAAAATTCAGTTTACTCCCACCATCTGACATCATATCCTCGAATAATAGAACTCTTTGTCCTGGTTTCAATATTCCTTCAGTCTGTTTTTGCTTTCCATAACCTTTTGGTTTTTTCCTTACGTATATCATCGGGATATTTAATCTATCAGCAAGCCAACTGGCCAAAGGTATTCCTGCCGTTTCTCCACCGGCTATAACATCTATGTTTTCTAGACCAATTTCATTCTTGACGATATCAACAGCAGTATCGATTATGTTTTTTCTTTCTTCTGGAAAAGAGATTAACCTCCTGCAGTCGATATAAATTGGGCTTAGTATCCCAGAAACAAATTTGAACGGTTCTTTTATGTTGACAGTAAAGGCATTAATCTTTAGAAGAACTTCAGAAATATTTTCTCTCATTCAAACTCCCTCTTTCTCTAATTCATTAGAAGTTTATATTTAAATAAAATAGTTAGTCAACGATTAGATTTAAAATTTTCAATCACTATAATCATTTCATGTTTAAAAGAATGAGTTTTTCTGATTATCAAAAAACTATCCCTCCCACTCCATATAATCATTATGTGCCTGAGGGGGGTTCTGGATATGCTTATGAAGGGCTAATCCATATGATGAGGTTCGGTGGCTGTATGTCCTGCATAATCCTTTCAGAAGGAACACAAAATTTAGGAGCTGCGACTCATTTCAGACCTGTTAGAGTAGATGAACATATACAAGAAGTTAGAAAATTGACAAGCGCTTATACAGAACTGAAAGAAGCTCAAAATGTGGCTTTGGTGTGGGATGGGACAAATAGAAAGAGTAGAACCGAACCCAATGGTAGAGTCAGACGATTGTTAACTGGTTTAGAAGGGATTTTTTCAGGTCGTGAAATCGACGAAATACCTTATGAAGGGGCTTTGGATTGGTGCGGTCTTTATGTTGATGAAGGATTACTAATACTCCCATAATTAAAGTTGATTGTATTTTATATTCCCATTAACAATCGTCATTACTGGCATTCCTTTTCCTTCCCAACCTTCATAAGGACTCCATCCACACTTCGTCACTAAATCTTCTCTAGAAATCTCCCACTTCTTTTTTAAATCTATAATAGTCAAGTTGGCATCATTCCCAATCTCTATATCCCCGTAATTATCCAATTCAAACCTTTTAACAGGGTTGTCATGCATCAACTCAACAACTTTTTCAAGTTTTATCATTCTTTTATTAACAGCATTCAACATGAGCTGTAAACTGGTTTCAACGCTGGGAACACCACTGGGAGCAAACCAAATGTTCTGATACTTTTCATGTAGAGTATGAGGTGCATGATCTGACGCGAGAATATCAATTTTCCCAGTCTTAATCCCTTTCCATAAAGCCTTCTGGTCCCTTCCCGTTCTTGGAGGTGGATTCATCTTCACTAAAGTTCTTTTTTCTCTA
Source organism: uncultured archaeon (assembly GCA_964347415.1). Taxonomy (GTDB): domain Archaea; phylum Aenigmatarchaeota; class Aenigmatarchaeia; order CG10238-14; family CG10238-14; genus CAYFYJ01. The sequence goes on from CAYFYJ010000020.1 coordinate 23,929, forward strand.
AGATCATCTTCAGTCATGAAAAGATAATTTGGAGAAGTTTCACAAGTGACATCGACTTTATTCTTCTTGGCTTTCTTTATCAACGTCAATCCATCTTTAGTTGTTAAGTGACAGATGTGGAGTTTGACATTCGTTTGTTTGGCTAATTCGATGGCATCGTTTATTGCTAGGACTTCAGATTCTGGAGGTCTAGCACGGGCAAAGGCTATAGGATCAGTCTCCTTCTTGTAATTTTTGTAAAAGTGTTTGTTCATTTTTTCATTCTCGGCATGGACGCAAAGGACTTTTCCAGTTTTTGCAACGTTCGTGAAAGCCTTCAATAGAAGACTTATATCGTCCAAAGCCATATCTCCAGTCGATTTACCCATGAATAACTTGAATGCTATGGCCTGTTTTGTTAACTCCTTCAGATCGTTCAAGTTTTTTTGACTGATGCCAGCATACAGGCCAAAGTTAACCACAGATTTCTTTGCTAACGCTTTTTTATCGAACAAGTCTCTGAGTGTGAGTGTTGGAGGTATTGTGTTGGGCATCTCCATGACATAAGTTATCCCTCCTTTTGCTGCTGCCCTCGACCCCGTGGACCAGTCTTCTTTATGAGTTAAACCTGGCTCCCTGAAATGAACATGAACATCTATTAACCCTGGAAGTATTATTCTATTCTTAGAATCGATCATTTTCTTAGAAGGGGGTAGTCTGGATTTTGTTATCGAGGTGATCTTTCCTTTATCTATAACTAGATCAGCCCTTTTTAGTCTTTTTTTATGCCAAATTCTACAATTTTTTAGGGCCAAATCAACCTTCATAAATAATAATAGTTTTCTAATCTTAAATCATATTATGGTAAAAACTTATTTGAAATTTCTAGAACCCCTTGAGCGAGAGTTATCCAAAAAAATCAAGAAGAAAGGTTTAACGATAACTGTTTCTGCCGTTTCTGGTGCAGGAAAAAGTGATGCTGCTAAGGCCTTAGCCAAGGCATTTAAATTGAAATACATTTCTGCGGGTCAAATATTAAGAGACGTGGCTAAAAAAAGAAAAATTGCCCTTGTCGAATTCTCTGCTATCAGGGAACCAGAGATAGACCATGATATGGACGAGAGAAATTTAGAATTGGCTATACAGGGTAATGTCGTTTTGGACGGAAGATTAACCAGTTGGGCAGCTGGAGACTGGGCAGATGTAAAAATATGGATTTATTGTTCATCTGATGTTAGAGCAAAACGTGTTGCAAAAAGAGACAATATTACAGTTGAAGAAGCGAGAAAAAGAATAATAAAAAGAGATAGAGAAGATCATGATAAGTATATTAAGTTGTATGGTATTGATTCATTCGACACATCTATCTACGATATCAAAATAAACAACGGAAAATTAACGAAGAAACAAGTAAAAACCATTCCAGTAAAATTAGTAAGAAAATTTTTAGAAAGGAATTAAACCAACGAAACAATCCCATAAGCAATCAAACAACCAGTAGTTATGAAAGGCATTCCTGGGTAAAATTTCCCTTCTGTTCCCTTGATCAACAAAACTAGTAGAGTCAAGCTAACGATAATTGGAATTATTAAAACTTTCAAGAAAGCCAATCCTATACTAATAGATGCCGATTTCATCAAGTTTTCCATGACTACCCCAGCAAACAAGAGTGGGAACGCAACATCTCCACCACCGATAATAGCAGATTTTAATTTCACCTTCTTTCCTTTGACTTTCTTCGCTTTTTTTAAAGGAATGGTAATCCCAGCAAACAATTTACTCTTGGTCTGGAATAAAGCCATCTTTACCATATGCTTGCTCTTGAAAACGGCATAAATATCGTAAATAGAAATGACGATTAACACAGCAATAATCCAAGTTATATTGAATAGAGGAACGAGTAGAATAGCAATCCCACTGTACATCAGGATTTGAGCAATGTTATGGATGAATAGGTTGGGTTTGTATAATTTTAGTCCAGCGATAGCGAAAGCCAAGATAAAAGCGTATTCAGTCGGCATGAAAACCCCTAAAGCTAAAGAAATCGTCATAAAAACAGAAATGAAGAATAACCCCTTCCACCAGTTTACTTTCTTGAGCCAAACTATTACCAGAATCAAACCAGTCGATATTGCGACTCCAGACATTATCCAGATAAAAGTTTCAAAACCGGTTATTTCAGGTCTAGGACCAAGAACAGTCTCGCTGTGGACTACTTCTTTTTCTCCTGTTGGTCCGATTTTAATGCTGATATCTTTGTACAGGATGATTAGTCCAACGAGTTGAGTCAAGAAGAATAACAGGACCAGTGCCAATAGAGTTCTGTAATCATACTTCATAATATTTATTGGGTTATTGGAAATAAATCTTCGATCCTGTTTTATCTCTTTCAAAAACCCCGAATTCAGATAATTTTCTCAACTGCTCAGAACTGAAAACAGGTCCATCCTTACAGACCGTTAAATCATCGATACAACATTGACCACAAACCCCAAAACCACACTTCATGTATCTTTCTAAAGAAGCCTGACATTCTATCCCATGATTTTCACAAATCTCAAAGACCTTTTTCATCATTATCTCAGGACCGCAAGTATAAACACAATCATAGTTTTCCTTTTCCAACTGACTTTTCAAGGCATCTGTCGCAAATCCCTTTATCCCACTAGATCCATCATCGGTCGTTATTATCAATCTAGATTTCTTTAGTCTTTCCAAGAAGAACAAATCATCCTTAGTTTTTGCTCCGATTATAGCTGTAACATCATAACCCTTTGTAAAGGCTTTCTCCGCAAGGAAGGATAAAGGTATAATTCCATAACCACCGGCTACTATACATATTCTATGTCCTTTCAGTTCAAACCCACGACCATAAGGTCCTCTGATTCCAAGTTTCTGCCCTTCATACATTTGATGTAATCTTGAAGAAAATGAACCAACTTTCGTAACAGTTATCCCAAACGGATCAGTGAAGGCAACAGCAAATGGTTTCTCATCCATTCTCGGCATCCAGATCATCACAAACTGTCCTGGTTTAGCTTGAACCTTCTTATAAAAAAAGAAAGTCTTGGTTTTCCAGTTTTCTTTTATTATACTCTTTATTTCTAAAACCTCTGGTACTTCCATTCAATCACGATGAGCCAAACCTCTTATTTCTTCAAGACTTGAATAACCATGAGATTCCAGGAATTCAGTCATTTCATCGCAAACTTTTTTAAAGACATCGATGCCACGATAATAGATAGCTGTTCCGATGCCGACAGCAGAAGCTCCGGCCATTACCATTTCGATTGCATCCTTTCCATGAGAGACACCACCAATTCCGATAATAGGAACTTTAACAGTCTCGTAAATATCGTAAACACACTTTACAGCGATAGGATGAATCGCAGGACCACTTAAGCCAGCAAACTTATTAGCAAAGACAGGTTTAGTAGTCTCAATATCTATTATCATTCCAGGACCAACAGTGTTTATCGCGCTAATGATATCAGTACCAGCCCTTTCCACGGCCTCGGCTATGATTTTGATATCGTTAACATTCGGAGTTAATTTTGTTATTACTGGAATTCTCACAACCTTTTTCACAGCTTTAACAACTTCATAAGATAGGTCTGGGTTTTTTCCTATCGCTTGCCCGAAGCATTCTCTAGGTGCAAGGTTCGGACAGGATATGTTTAGTTCGATTGCATCTGCATCCCCCATTTCCTTGGCTACAAGAGCAAAATCTTCTGGATTTCCTGCAAAGATACTTGCGATAACTGGGACTTGGCCTTTTGCTATCTTGATTTCCTCTTTAAAATTTTCATATCCAGGATTTGGAAGACCAACAGCATTCATTACCCAAGAATCAAACTCAAGAACAGTGGGGTTAGGATGACCTTTTCTGGGCTCTTTTCCAATAGATTTAGTAGTTACAGCCCCTGCTCCAGCTTCAGCAACTCTTTTTAATAACTTTCCAGAAACTCCAAGAAAACCAGATGTCAATATAGTAGGATTTCTTAATTTCAACCCGGTTAACTCAACTTCTAAACTTATCATACTTTCAGATAAACAATAAACCCTAAACGATTTAAGCTCTTTGATTCAATTATATCAAATCTTCTAAACTGAACAGTCTTTCGCAATATACGCATCTCAGTTTAACTGGTTCTTTATCTTCAACTCTGAACTTACTTTTAACTGGTTCGTTCATGTTTGTGACACATTTTGGGTTCGGACATTTCATTATCCCTTCGAGTAAATCTGGTAATTCGATCTTACTCTTACTCGTCACTTTAAAATCTTTTATCACGTTCCATGTCGCGTGTGGTGCAACCAAAGCTATCTTATCGACTTCTTTTTTTCTTAAAGTCTTGTTCTCTATCTTAACAATATCCTTTTTTCCAGCTGTTTTGCTAGGTACGTTCATTAGTAGAGCAGTAACATTGGGAAAACCATTTTCAACTCCAAGAATGTCCAATACCTTTTTTCCTTTCCCGGCCTTTATGTGATCGATAACTGTACCGTCTTTAATTTTTTTTACTCTCAACTCTTCTTTCATTCAATCACTCCATTTATCAAACCTAGTATAGCCATTCTTACCGGCACCCCGTAGAATGTTTGGTCAAAGTATTTAGCGCATTTCATATCGTCAACCCTAGAATCAATCTCTGTAACTTTTGGTAACGGATGCAATATTGCTACTTCTTCTTTGCAAGATCCTAAAACTTCTGGAGTTATCCTGAATGCCTTTTGCATCCTTTCTGCCTCCAACTTATCCACAAACCTCTCTTTCTGAATTCTGCAGATGTAAATGACATCAGCATCTTTAACTCCTGATTCTATGTCGTAACTTCGGTTTGGTTTTATGCTAAATTTCCTCTCGATTTCATTCAAGATATTACTTGACATTTCCAGGCCTTTTGGTGAAACTAAAGTTATGTTTGCGTTAAACATCGCTAATGCTGTAGCCAAAGATCTCATTGTCCTTGCATGTTTTAAATCCCCGAGCAAAGTTACATTCAAACCTTTTATCTCTCCTTTCATTTTCTTAATCGTGTATAAATCTAGTAAGGTTTGTGTTGGGTGTTGGTTCCCTCCATCACCACCGTTTATTACTGGTTTTCTAGATGCTTCTGCTGCTAGTCTTGCTGCCCCTTCCATGGGATGTCTTATCACTATCATATCACAGTATCTCTCAACTGTCTTTATCGTGTCAGTTAATGTTTCGCCCTTTGCTACAGAAGTTATACCTGTTCCTGTGAATCCCATTACTTCTCCACCTAATCTCTGCATTGCTGATGTGAATGAGAGTCTTGTTCTAGTCGATGGTTCGAAGAATAGAGTTCCTAGTATCTTACCTTCCATTAATTTAGTGGTCTTTTCTCCTTTTGCATAAGGTTCCATTTCTTTTGCTTTCTTATGGATTAACTCGATCTCTTCTTTACTCAAATCTCTAATCGAGATTATATCTTTTCCTTTCAAGTTCATAAAATTTCCTCCTTAAATTTAAAAAAAGGGAGGTTAAAACATCTGAGAATAAGTTTTCTCTTCTTGAATTAAAAAATTTTAGGTCGATGGAAACCCACCAATAATTAGGAGTTCAGATATTAAAAGTTTACTGTAGCTGATGATACATTTGTTATTAATGAAATCTGTCTGATTCGGGTCATTCTACTTCTAATACATCCCCAATAGTTAAGTCCCCCTTTCTTGGTTTTTCTGTAGTTTTTGCTTCTTCATATGGTACTTTTAATTTGATTTTCAGGAATCTTTCAAGCTTTTCTGTCAATTTATCATCAGGTTCCATCTCCCCACTTTCTACCCTCCTAATAACTGATTCTTTCTCGTTGATCTTTTTAGCGAATTTCTCTCTAGTCAAGTTAATCTTTTCTCTGGCCTCTATGATTTTCTTTCCATAGTCATCGATAATGATTGTTTCATCTTCTTTCATTCTTGGCTTTCTTCTAACTCTTACAATTCTTATTGGTTTAGTCTCAATTAATTCTCCGTACTTCGAGCAATCTTCACAAACTTCTAGAATAGTTCCTTCTACCTTCGCTCTAAATAATTTTCCAGAACCTTTACCACAGATATTGCACTCGATGACACTCGCCTACTTCTTTTTCTTGATGTTGATGACTTCTATGAGATCAATATGATCTATTAAATTATCGACCTCACAGAAATCTAGTTTTTCATCATATTTAAGGCACTCATCACACACTTTTACGAAGGCGCCTCCTACTAACGCTTCATCAAGGACGGCCGTAAGCTTATCGCAAATCCAGCATTTAGGGATGTCAACACCCAATGTATTATATTCATGATTAAAGATAAATTCATTCAAATTCTATCGTTGCTGGGGGCTTATCAGTCATATCCACAAGGCATCTTACTACACTCGGGAGCTCCCCAGTTATCCTCTTAGAGATTCTAACCAATTTTTCATACGGTATTTGTTTAGCTCTAGCAGTTATGGCATCTTTTGATTCAACAACCCTAACCGTTATTATGTTTCCGTAAACCCTTTTTCCATCTTTCATACCAGTGGCCTTATCACTATGGAGAACAGCAAGTCTCTGGAATGCATCTAAATCTTTTGTTTCTTCTTCTACAATCTTTGTCGCTTTTTTTAAGAGTTCAATTTTCTCAGGTGTTACCTCTCCTAAAACTCTTACGGACAGAGCAGGTCCAGGAAAAGGCATTCTCTCTGAAACTTCTGTAGGAAGACATAATTCTCTCGCAACCATTCTTACTCCTGGTTTGTATAATTCTCTCAACGGTTCTATTATCTCGTATCCGTAAGTTGCTGGGTCGATTCCTATCTGTTCTAGCACATTGTGTTGTGTCTTAATACCTTCGACAGTTTCTTTGATATCTGGAGCAATAGTACCCTGAACCAAGAATCTTGCATTTTCCTCTTTTACTACTTCCCCAAGTTTTCTGTAAAATTTTTCTCTAAACGCCTTTCTCTTCTCTTCAGCATCAGTCTTACCTTTCAAAACCTCAAAAAATTCTTGTTTTGCATCAACATATCTAACATTTATACCTAGTTTCTTCAGGGTATCAACAACAAATTCAGGTTCCCCTTCTCTTCTTAAACCATCATCAATAAAAACAGCCAATAATTTATCTCCTATAGCCTTGTGTACAAGGGCTGTACAAGTCATGCTATCAACACCACCAGAACAGGCTGATACAACTTTCTCATCCTTAACTCTTGATTTTATCTCATCTAGAGATTTCTCTACAAAAGTTTTAGCATCGAACAAAAAACCACCTCACGTAACTATCTCATCCAACATCTTCTTTCTCGTTGCTCTCTTGACTTCTAATGCTATCCTGTCTCCCATACTCATGTTTCTCTGGTATTTGGCGTTTGCATATTTCCCTCCAATACCCATGTGAGTATTAGTTCCACCACCATGTCTTAATGCCACATCTTGTGTAACAGGTAAATGCATAAAAACATCTGAACCTTCAGGAACATCATACAAACCCATGTTAACTCCACTCACACCAGCTAACTTAGTCCATGTCATCATCGTTTGTAGACACCATGCCCCGATTATACCTGGTGGTTCAATCTTTTGTGTTGCCAACAAGAAAGCGTTAGCAGTCTTATGAACGTCTTTTAGTAACGATTCTCTCAACGATATATCACAATGAGCAGTAACTTCAAACGTCAAAGGATAAGGTGTTTTACTCCAATTAATCTTCATCTGTACATCTGCTGGCATCCTAATTATTCCATCATGTGTCGTTTCTCTTCTCTCATCGATCGATAAGAATTCATTCGCTAAACAATGTCTCGCTTCTTCAATCGACATATCAAGAAAACCAGAAAAATATTTTTCAGTATCACCCCAACTCTTTTTCGCGTTCAGGGGCGAATAGAAGAAATTGAAGTTGGCATGTGGCCCT
>CAYFYJ010000021.1:0-15706 GCA_964347415.1 uncultured archaeon
AGCAACTGTAATAATATTGGATTATATCATTGTTCTGGCCTTTGTTGCGTATTTGCAAATCCCTCTACTTGTGATAGTAGGACCGGTTGTGAATGGGTAAGCAACGACCAATGCGATGGCACTCCTTCACCATGTTCATCTTATACTTCTCAATCTAGTTGTGAAACAGCAGGATGTAGTTGGTCAGGAGTAACCACATCACCTATTCCACCTAGTGGAGGTTGTCCAACCCTGTTCGTTTATGACGGGAAAGACTATGTCAAAGAAAGAAAATCCAGGATTCATTCTGAAGAAGGTGTTGATACAGTAGATGAAATTATATTGAAGACGATGCCCATTGCTGAAGGGGGAATATATTTCTTGTCGTTGAAAGAGACAACATTACCAGAACATTCTTACATCGATAGCGTCAGACTATTTGTTGGCGGTGAAGAAGTGGAATTTATATCAGCATGGCATTCGAGATACGGTGATGTTACTTCCATCCTTAAGGAGAGTGATGACATAAGGACTGACACTAAAGTCTTTGACGAGATTGAATTGAAGTTCCTTGCTCCTGAACTAGAAGGTGAGTTCTTGTTCGAGATTGAAGGATACAACCCAGCGGGTGAGATTTTAGGTCGTTTTTGGTGGGGAGGACCACCCCTTCGTATTAAAATCGATGTAGCTCAATTAGTACCAATAGCTATCATAGCCGCATTGGCGATAATAGTGGTGGTATTTGCTGTAATGAAGTTTTTTGCTAAGAAATAATTATATTATTTAACTGCTATGTACTTTTATAACATCTAATTCAATCTTTTTAACTTTATTGTCTAGTAAACTTGAAACACTTGGTTCTGTCCTATCTCCATCCCCAGTAATCAATTCTTTTATATACAAACCGGATTGGGTTTTTATCTTTAATTCGATTTTTCTTTTATTTAAAATCTTATATTTTATTTCTTTCACTTTTCTCCTTCTTGTCTTGTCTGGTCTTCTTCTCAACACACGAACTGGGGTTCTTTGTGATATTACTGCATTTCTCAATTTACTGATATTTTTTAAATTTTGGATTTGTTTTTCAAAACTTACTACTGCCTTGTATGTTTTATCATAATCAGCAAACTTTATTTTTCTGACGATGTTTTTATCTACTATTTTTAAACTCTTCACTTTGACTTTTTTTGATTTGTTGATTCCTTTCAAAATTTTATTCAAATCAATCTTTCTTTTAATCGGTCTGATTGATTCTATAACAAAAGGCCTCCAACCCAGACACCTAACGTTAATATCTTCCCTTCCACTGCCATGAAAACTCGAAATCTTAGACTTAGTTTGTTTTAACAAAGATTTTTCGATTATTTCTTGAACAGAAGTTTTGAATATCTTTCTCTTCCATTTTGTCTGTGGTATGTTCCTTATCAATTTCTGATATTTTCCATAAACATAGATAGATCTAACATTCAATTCTACTTTATCAGTATTTAGATCAAACTTAACTGTTATATCCGGCACTTTCCTGTTCATTCTCTTTCCAGTCATCCTTTCAATTTCTTTCCCCAATTCACGATTTATAGCTGTTTTAATCGATTCGCACCATTCTACCCCAATATCACCCCACAAGTCTTGTTCTCGGTTGATTAATTTAGGAGTGAGTTTACATCCTATCAAGAAAGTTTTGTATTCGTACTTCTCCAATTCTTTAATTATCAGTTTTACTTTTTTTTTAAGTTCTTTGAAAAGGCTAGAGCAGACGCAACATTTCTTCTTCTTTTTTATTTTCATTTTTTTATTATGGAACTTTATTCCGAAGAAGTTGGAATTATCAACATTGATTTTCTCTCCAGCATCTATTAGCATGGCAACAAAGTGTCTTAAAATCTTACCTCTCTCTTCGTTATCCAAACCTGACAGAAGTTGAGCGAATTGTCTACCCAAACAATAGTCACAAACATAACCATTTTTTAAAACTTCAACTAACTTCTCTTTTATTACCAATTAAATCACATCGTAATTATTATTATAAAATTTAAAGTATTATAGAGGAATAAAAATGGAATACGAATGGCCGTACGTTAGTTTTATCATCATAACTTTAAATCTGGCAGTATTTTTATTCACAGTAGATTTCAGTGTTTTTGATATTGGAAGCATGTATATGTTTCCAGTTTTTGATAATTTTGTGCAGGCATTTGGTCTAGCGCCTCAAGACCTCTATTCTAAACCTTACACGTTGATAACCCATATGTTTGTCCATGCCGACTTAATGCATTTTTACGGTAATATCTTCATGCTGGCGATAATAGGTATGGTGGTCGAACCCAGGGTAGGTTCCGTTAAATTTTTCTTATTCTATCTACTTTCTGGTCTCTGTGCAATACCATTCGGGTTCTTGATGGAGTTCATGGCAGGGACTGCTGTCATTCTCATTGGTGCCTCAGGCGCGATATTCGGTACGATGTTTCTTGCCGGAGCTATAGCTGGTTGGGAACAAATATGGGGGATCCTGATACCCGTTCTCAACATAATCATCGCGCCGATTAATGTTTTTACTTTAAAGAACATTAAAGTCCCAATGTTCGTTGCAATTCTATTCTATTTTCTGATGAACTTGGTCTTGATGTTAGTCAATCTCCCATATAGTATAGGAGAACTGGCACATTTCGGTGGGGTTTTTGGAGGAATATTAGCATTTATTTTTGTTCTACCCGAGGAGTTAAAAAAAGGGAAAACATCTGAAGTAAACATCTAAAACTTTAACCCAAACTTTTTAGCTATTTGTTTCAAAGCCCCCCTTTTCATTCCCTTGACTCCACCCATTTTTTTCATCAATTTCTTTGTTTGTTTGTACTGTTTGATTAAATCTCTCACATCTTTTTGACTCGTTCCAGAACCTTTGGCAATCCTCTTGATCCTACTACTGTGTATTAAATCAGCATTTTTCTTTTCTTCAGGAGTCATGCTATCGATGATGTACTTATACTTCTTCATCTTCTCTTCCTGGACAACCAACATATCTTCTGGTACGGCATGACCCAGTCCAGGAATCATATCCATGACATTACTCAAGGGTCCCATCTTCTGCATGCCACCTATCTGTTCGTAGAAATCTTGTAGGGTGAACCTTCCAGATAGAAACTTTTCAACATCTTCTTCTTTAAGCTCAGATTCTTTCGCCTTTTCTAGAAGAGCCTGTAAATCTCCCATACCTAAAAGTCTAGACACAAAACGTACGGGATCATATACCTCAAGGTTTTCTAGTTTTTCGCCAGTTCCTATGAACTTTACTTTCGCTCCAGTCGTGGAACAAGCTGACAGAGCCCCACCACCTTTGGCTGTACCATCCATCTTAGTTATGATGACACCGGTTATACCGACTAGTTTATTGAACTCTTCTGCTTGCTTTCCACCAATTCTTCCAATATCAGCAGGAATCACTAATAGAACTTCATCGGGTTGACATAACTTACCCATTTTTTTCAATTCTTCTGCGAGTTCTTTATCCAGAGCATCTCGACCAGCAGTATCGATAATAATCGTGTCATATTTTTTAAATTTTCCCAAACCTTCTTTCAAAGCATTGTAAGGACTCTTTTCTTTTGAAACATGAACTGGAACACGAAGCTTATCACCCAACTGACTCAACTGTTCTGGGGCCGCAGGTCTATGATAGTCACAACAAATCATAGCAGGTTTCATACCTTGTTTTTTGAAATATTTTGATAATTTTCCAGCTGTAGTAGTTTTTCCTGATCCAAATAATCCTAATAACATGATCCTTTTTTTCTTGACTAAACCTGCCTTTTCTTCACCTAAAAGTTTTACTAATTCTTCATAAACAACCTTCATGGCTTGCTCCCTGAGGGTTAAACCAGGAGGCATCTTTTCTTTTAAACATCTTCTTCTTATGTTCTCTGAAAGTTCGTAAACTAACTTGACATCTACATCTGTTTGTAGAAGAATCCGTTGCAGGCCCTTCACTAAATCTTCTACAGCTTCAGCATCCACAGTAGTCCTAGTCAATATTTTCCTAACTAGGTCACCAATGTTTTTTCCAAAACCCGGCATACAATCATCTAAATTATATTCTCAATGAATTCCTCAGGTTTAAATGTTTTTATATCCGAGTATTTTTGACCCACACCAAGGAAAAGAATGGGTTTCTTCAATGTATGAGCAACAGAGAGTATACTGCCCCCCTTCTCGTTTACGTCGATTTTAGTGAACATTACAGCATCCACCCCAACAGCTTCATCGAACATCCTTGCTTGCGGAACGGCATCATTACCGACAAGAGAATCTATCACGAGTATTTTAAAATCTGGTTTATTGACTCTTATGACTTTCTTTAATTCTTCCATCAAGTTTTTATCAACATGAGTTCTACCGGCAGTATCAGCAAGAACAACATCTATTCCTTTCGATTCGGCATGTTTTTTTGCATCAAAAATTACTGCTGCAGAGTCGGCCCCATATTTATGTTTTATTACATTTATACCTAGTCTTCTCCCGTGTTCTTCTAATTGTTCTATACTAGCAGCCCTGAAAGAATCTCCGGCCGCAAGCACACATGAAAAGCCTTTATTCTTCAAATGATTTCCAATCTTTGCAAGGGATGTGGTTTTTCCAGATCCATTGAAACCCAGGAAAATAAAGAGTGAAGGTTTGTTCCTTTTTACTATCTCTTTTAATTCAAGTCTTGGTACATCAACAATTTCAAACAAACTATCCCTGAACGCTTTAACTACGATTTCCTTTACCTTACCTCTCTTCACTTCCTTTCCTATTAAGTTTTTCTTCAAATCATCTTTTATTTTTTCACTAACTTCAAACGCGACATCAGCTTCTAAAAGTGATATCTCTAAATTCTCCAGAACATCTTTCAAATCTTTTTCTGAAATCTTTTTTTCTAGGACTTTTTTGGTTACTTTTTCAAAAACTTTTTTTACAACACCTTTCTTAACTACTTTCTTTGCTTCTTCCTCTGCTTTAACCTCTCTCTCAACAGGCTTCTTCTTCTCAACATTTTCGCTTATTTTTTTGACTATCTTTGAGAATTTTTTCTTTAGAAGACCAAACATTTTAACCAGCAGTTAAATCTGATGAAGGTTTTTTAACTTCTCTAAGCATGGCTCTGATTTCAGGTTGTAATTTCATTATTTCGTTATTCAAATTAACTAATTCCTTTTCTAACGAGGCTAAACCATTTTCCATGATTTCCTTCCTTTTCTCAAGAATCTTTTTTGTGTTTTTTACTGAACTTTCTATTGCAGTGTTGGCTCCCAACTCCACGATCAGTTTGTCTACTTTCTTCAACCCACCTTTAATATGAACACTAGAACCTATCGGTAACAATATATCTTCTCCACCGCTTTTCTCGAGTTCGTCCATCGAATTCAAGGTAGATTCGACCTCGATTATCCTAGTTATCAACAGTTCCCTTCTTTTCATCAGAGCATTGGCCTTGTTCTCAAGGATTTGGTATGTTATCAACTTTTTCTGGATATCTTTTTGTTCAACCATAAAAACACTTTATTATCAATTAAATAGTTAAACCTTTAATTTCAATTCGTCTCTTGCAATGTCTTTCAATAACCTGATCAGGTTTATGACGTTCTTCCTCTTTATTGCTATAGCTCCAACAGATCTGAATTTACTGCTTGCTCTTATCAAGTGATCGTGTTTTGTTTGGTTGATTCTGATAAACCTATCCTCACCCGGATACTTGGGTTTGAAGACATCTATCCATAGATTGTCAAACTTACCTTGATTTACTCTCCCAACGAATTTACTGCTTCCACTCCAATAAAATATTTTCGCCGGTCCCTTTTCATCGTAATTTACTTTCTTTTCCATTAAAAGTTTATCTAGTATTTTTGTTATCGTGTGTCTGTTTAGCTTCAGTTGGTAGGCAATATCAGTTATCGTCATTCCCCTTACACTATTTTTTAAGGTAATAATTACTTTCTTCGTGTTTTTTGTATCATATTCAACTTCTTTTGATGTTTCCGCTTCTTTCATCATGATTTCACCTCACTACCATTTAGAACAGTAATAATATATAAATGTTACTAGATTATAATGTCTATATAAAGATATGTATTATTCAGTCAATATTTCTTCATTAAATTATAGTGTTGCTGATATCGTTGCCTTACATCCTTTTTAAGTTTTTGTTAATTTTATAAAACTGTACGACTCTAAGAATTATTACTGGGTCCATGGTCTATCGGTTAGGACGTCGCCCTTACAAGGCGGAGAGCCCAGTTCAACTCTGGGTGGACCCATATTAAGATTTAAACTTCAAATCTTAAAACAAAATTATGCCTGATTTATTCCCCGTAAAACTAATATTAGGAGCTGGCAGTATTCTAGTCGTTATCATAGCTTTAGGGTTGTTGTTTTTGATAATTTATGCTTTCTTCAAGTTTTTATTCAAGAAAAATCTGTTGAAAGCCAACTGACTATACTATCCCCTTAAATCCTTTACCGTTGATAGATAAATCAGTGATATCATGTTCTGGAGTAGAGATGAAGAAGAAATTTTCAAACCAAAAGAAGAAGTTGATGAAAAAACTGAAGAGCCTGAATTAGAAGAAAAGAAAGAAGTGAGTGAGGAGTCTATCAATGAAAGATTGGAAAAAATAACCCAACAAGTTAATTTAATAGCCAAATATTTGTCGAATATTTCTGAGAGGGTCGGTAAAGCTATAGATGCTTCTGTTGCTTATCAAAGAGATTTGGATGATTTAGAGAGAAGGATTAATCTGATAAAATCTAGGATTGAACAATTGGAACATGTTGTTCCTGAAGTCGAGTTAGAGAAAGTATTGGGAAAGAAAGCGGCTTGATAGCGAGGGGAAGATTTGAACTTCCGACCTCGGGGTTATGAGCCCCGCGAGCACTCCAGGCTGCTCTACCTCGCTGTGTGTGTAAAAATATTACTTCTCACTTAAAAACTTTACGTTTCATCAAAGATATAAAGTATTTTCGCCCTCTAGTTTCTTTCCTACTCTTCCTTATTTTCACAATCCCAACCTGTTGTAAATGTTTAACATGTCTCATTAAAGCAAACTGACTGATCCTTCCAAACCTTCCTACATATTTTTTATGAAATTCAGTCGATGTGATTTCATATTCTGTCAGCAGTGAGATCACATTCTTTTCAGTTCCTTTTAATTTTTCTTTCATAATCTTCAATTTCACTTGCTTAACATCTTTTAGGATTTCTTTAACATGTCTGACGGTAATTTTGTTAGCATTCTCAGTCTCACTAATCCTGGCCGCTTTCCTTAAACATTCTAATCCAAGTCTGACATCTCCCCCTCTTTGTATGGCATGGTTTGCACACAAAAGAACAACCCCTTCCTCTAGAATTCCAGGTCGGAAGGCATTTCTACATCTTTCCAAAAGAATATTCTTCATTTCCTGTAAACTGTAACGCTTGAATTCTATGTCTTCAACATCCAGACTACTCCTGATCCTCGGCTCGATATTAACAAAAATGTTATGATAGTTTGAGATCATTACTAGTCCGACGGGATTATTTACGTATTGGTTCAATCTCAGAAGATCGTATAAGGCTTTCTCATCTTTTTTGATTAACTGATCGACTTCATCCAAACAAACGATTATGCTATTTTTTGATTTTTTTAATGCTTCAACCAATCTTTCTAATACTTCGTCTTTTGATGTTCCCCTCCTCTGGACAAAAAATCCTAATTCCACGACGAGTTTTGCCAGTATCGCATGACCAGTGTTGTAATCCCAAGTGTTGATGTAGATCGTCTTGACTCTATCTGAATATTCTTCAAACTTCCTGAACACGAATTTTAATGATGCCGTTTTCCCAATTCCTGGGACCCCGAATATGAACATATTCTGTGGATTTCTCCCCTTACTAGCAGGACTTAAATTGTTCGCTATCCTCTCTATCTGGTGCTCTCTGTGCGGCAGCAAGTCTGGCAAGTACTCTGGATTAAGTATTTGTTCGTTCTTGAAGATTCTTGATTCTTCTAACAAATTATCACTAAGAATAGATGGTTAAGCAATTGTAAATCTTTTTACCACGAATTTTTTATCCAAACTTTGGATGAAAGGAATTAATCTCGGCCCGTAAGGTCTACCTAGCAGCATGAGGTAAGCTGCTTGGAATACTTCTTTTGGATTTATACCCTCTTCTTCAGCAGTCCTTCTTATCATAGACCATATCTCTTGATCTTTCCTATCTGTTTTCAAAAATTTACCCAAATTTTCGAGCGCCGACATCTGTTTATCAGATAGTTTTTTCTTAACATCTTCTGGCACTTCTTTTAACAGAGTGACTTTCATGTTTTCAGGTGCTAACTCTTTAGACCATAAATCCGCATAATCCAATCTTTTTTTCAGTTCAGTTCTTTCAAAATCTGTTAATTTTTTCTTTAAATGACCAGTTCTCTTCAATATTTGTATTGATTCTTTTATTCTATTTTTTTCTGGTAAAGCTTGTGTCAACATGGATGCAAAATCAAAAGATATTCTGAACGGTTTTTGTTTCGGAATTTTACCAAGGAAAGATAATTCATAAACCCTTTGGGTATTAGTTCTCTCCCTTTCATCAACTTTTTCCAACCCAAAATAAATCCTTTCAATCCTATCGAATTCGTTGAACAAGAATGGTATAGTGTTTCCTCCTGGTGTGAATTCTATCGTTGTCTCAGGTCTCATCTTAACCATTAGGAATCTTAACATTCCTGTTGGTACTAAATCAGAAACTTCTACAAAGCTAACACCCAACCCTCTAGAAGTACTCATCTTCTTTCCACCGACTAAGAAGAATTCGTATCCCCTTCCAATTTCTTTGCAAGTTGATGGGTAGGGTGGTGGGAATTTGAAAACTTCGCATGATATCGCAACAGAAATGGTTCTAGACCCGCCTTTAGTGAAATGATCTTTACCAGCTGTTTCACAGACTACTCCTATAGTTGGCCATTTGGCTGCCCATTCCACCTTCCATGGCATCTTCCCGTTGCCGTTGAATGGTGAGATTTCACCTCTATATCCACACCCATGTGCCCAATCAACCATACTGGGTTCACATACATATTTTACTATTCCATTATCAGGATCCCATTCGTATGCTAAAGTTGTTCCTATCTTTCCACATTTTTCACAAATTGGATGAAAAGGTAATTTATCCATCGCACCAGTTTGACCGTATACTCTTTGGTATATTTCTTTTATTTTGTCAGCATTATCTAAAGCGATCCGAATCGTTTTGTTAAAATCTCCTTTGTCGTATCTATCCCCTGTTAACTCTATATCTGCCTCTATTCCAAAATCATCAAACCTTTCCACACATTGGGAAAAGAAATAATCCGCATAGTTATCGTAACCTTTCTCTGGCGATGGAGTATCTCTCAAAGGAACGCCAAGGAATTTCTTGAATTTTTCTTGTTTTAAGTAGGCAGGAACCGTATCCAAAGGATCCATGTTATCGCTTGAGAGAACGAACCTTGCTTTCATTCCATGGTCTCTCATTGTTTTTGCTATAATGTCGTGAATGATCCAGCCCCTCGCCGCTCCAACATGAATCTTTCCTGATGCAGTTTTTTCATCGTATACTATGTAACCTTTTTTCTTTACTATCTTCTTTAGAATAGGTTTTTTGTCGACTTTTTTTCTAACTTCTTCCGCTATCTTATCTGTCCAGTAAACCCATTCTTTCTTCTTTTTCTTCATAGACCTTCACTATTATTTATTAGAAATATGATTCAAATAGAATTAAGTTATTCCCAGAAATATCTTATCCCACGTCTACCATAATCAAAATATTTTATCAATATAAACCCAGCTATCATTCCCCCCAAATGACCGAAGTAAGCAACCCCACCCGCCATGCCCAAAGTCGCGATTCCTAAGACCAGTTGCATGATTGCATAGAAAAAGACGAAGACTATTGCAGGCATTGGAAAGAAAAACTGAACGTATACAGTATCTCTTGGATACATCAAACCAAACGCTGTCAAGACTCCGAATATAGCACCTGAAGCCCCGACCATAGGAATGTTCGTTACACCAGAATAAAGTATTGTAATCAGCGCGTAGAACAACGATGAAAAAACACCACATATGAGATAGTATCTAAGGAATTTGTTTCTTCCCATCGTTAGTTCAATCTTTGGACCGAATATCATCAAACCAAACATATTATAGAATATGTGTAGAAAGCCCGCGTGCACGAACATATATGTGAAGATTTGCCAGATGTAACCCCTCGTGATCAAAGTTTGGATGTTCAGACCAAATACATCTGTGATGATTTCGCCGTGGGAATCTGGAATGAAATCCACACCTGAGAAAAGTAACTGAGCAAAGAATACTCCAAAGTTTATTATTATTAGCCAGAGTGTCATGTTTAATTTCATCCTATCACCATGAATGGACCGGGCGCGATTTGAACACGCGACCACTGGTTTCTACGCTCAGGGGCCTTATAAGACCAGCGCTTTCTTCAGCGAAAGCTTCTAACCAGGCTGAGCTACCGGTCCTTTATTATTTACTAACAATATATTTGAAGTTGATAAAGTTAAAAAATTAATTTTTATTTAATATTCATCTATTGCCCCCAGATCGATTAATTCTGTTTCATACTCTTTAATTCTGGGTTCTGCATCCTCCAGATGTTTTAACCTCTGGAATAACTCTCGTTCAATAAACGTATCTCTTAAACATTCCAACCTTTTAGTAATAGTCTTCATCTCAAACCCAATAACACTCAAATCTGCTATTGTAATAATTTTTTCTTCTATTATTTCTGGTTCATAATTACCAGGTTTGCCATAACTTATCGCAGCCTCTTTTGCGAATCCATGTCTTTCCGCCATTCTGGCATATTCTTCAAACCCCTCATTTCTTAGGATTTTTCCTCCAATGAACATATGCATGTCTGGCTCCTTGTAGATATGCATTAGAGTTTGATTATCTATGAAACTCTTTTTTTCATCATGTATTACATATCCTCTTCCTATGTCATGTAAAAGCGCACCAATGTAGACAAAATCTAAATCGATGTTTAACTCTGTAAACTCGTTAATTCTTCTGGCATATTCTCTTGCGAGTTTTGCTACCATCTCACAATGTCGGATCCTTCCTTTACTCAAACCATACTTTTTTAACAGATTGTAAGCTTTCTCAATGTCAATGTCTCTCTGTGAACGCATGGCAAGAAATTTGTGAATTTAATCTTAAATTTGGATATCTTGACGTATACCCACAAACACATCCTTTTATAAGTTTGTTTGTTTTCATATAATTAGCGATTTGAATGTTCAACAAGTCTTTATTGGTTGATAGGTTAGTCAATTCTTTGGAGAGGAAAGAATTTCAATTATTCCTTACTCAAGGTTGTTTTGACATAGCCGCAAAAAAAGAGTTTATTATGCTCATTAAGGCCTTGACAAACGTTGACGGCTTGGTCCAAGAACAGGCTCAGAGCTTGCGAGCAATTTCCTACTTTGTATCTGCTTATCCGCTCGTTGTTTCAGAGAGAACTAACCATGGTTCTTTAGACGATGAGGTAATCTATTCTAGGTTTCAAGTGCCTGTTGTAACCCCAAAACTGTTCGATAATATGGTTGAAGAAGAGGTTATTCCTGAAATTAAAGCCATAAAAGGTAAGCACACTGTTGTCATAAATACCGTTTATTTGAAGAAGAAAAGAGAAGAATTAGATTTAAGTCTAGATAAATTATCAAAAAAAGTTGGGATTTCTAAGAAAGCTCTTTATGAAATAGAGAACCAGAGAGTTAACCCTACTTTAGATACTGTTAAAAGATTAGAAGAGTTGCTAGGAATAGACTTGAAAATGCCTTATAAAATGGAAAAAGTTGAGAGAACTTATATTAAACCAAAGAATGAATTCCAGAAAAAAGTTTCTTTAGAATTTTCTCGTCTTGGAATAGATAACTCTGCTGTTACTTCAGCAAATTTCGAGATAATAGGTAGGGAAAAGACTTCTTTGATCACTGGATTATCTAATAACACTGTCAAAATAAAAAAAGTTGTTTCTCAAATGAAAAGACTTTCTTCCATATTTTCTTCTCAGGGAATGTTTGTTGCGAAGAAAAGTCATGAACGGGCGATAGACGGCGTGCCCATTGTCCTTGAGTCAGAATTACCTGAACTAGAATCTTCCAGTGAATTAAGTAAGTTGATCAAAGATAAAAGTGAATAAAAAACAAGATTCGTAACAAAAATGATACCTTTATAACTTTATATTTTCCATAATTCTAAATTCAATTAGGAGGAGAATGAATGCCTTTTGAAAAAAGAGGTGGCTTTGGATTCAAGAGAGAAATGCACAAAGCTAAATGTGCAGATTGTGGCAATGAATGTGAAGTCCCTTTCAAACCGCAAGAAGGTAGACCAGTCTATTGTAGAGAATGTTATCAAAAGCACAGACCGAAGAGATTCTAATCCTGGGTTAAGTTTTTGATTAGTATTCGAGATTTAAATTTGATTAGGGGTTTTTCTAGAGAAGAGTTTAAATTCTTGGGCATCTAAATATCTGGGAAGGTTGTTTTATGCCAGGACTTGCTTACTCCAGAATTACTTATAAGACCGTATTTGAGTTGGATAAAATATCTTACTTATCACAACCAAAGCCCCGAGTGTAACAACCTTTATTTTTCATAAGAAAAGTCCCTATTATGTAACAGAATCCTATTCCATAAGACTTAAATATTTGTATACCCACATTCACATAATTGGATTTTAGCCTATGGAGGTGTAATAATGGCTCAAATAGCGCAAATAGGTGGACAACCTGTTTTGATACTACCCGAGGGAACTTTAAGACAGAAAGGAAGGGGTGCTCAGGAGAGTAACATAGCTGCAGCAAAAGCAGTTGCAGATGCTGTTAGAACGACTCTTGGTCCAAAAGGAATGGACAAGATGTTGGTCGATAGCATTGGTGACATAGTCATAACGAATGACGGTGTAACAATTCTAGACGAAATGGAGATAGAGCATCCAGCTGCAAAGATGATGGTTGAAGTCGCTAAGACACAGAATGAAGAAGTTGGTGACGGAACAACCACAGCAGTCGTTATTGCAGGAGAATTACTGAAGAAAGCAGGCGAACTTTTAGAACAAGAAATCCACCCAACCGTGATAATAAAAGGTTTTAACTTGGCCAGGGACAAGAGCTTGGAAATCATGGAAAAAATTTCTAAACCAGCCGCTCTAGATAACAAAGAGATATTGAAGAAAACTGCTCTAACGAGCATGAGTGGAAAATCAGGTTATGGCTACAGTTCCAAGTTAGCCGATCTTGTAGTTGAAGCAGTACAACTGGTAGCAGAGAAAAAAGATGGGAAAGTCATCGTGAACACAGATAACATTAAGAGAGAAAAGAAACACGGTGGATCCTCAGATGATACTGAATTGATTAAAGGAATAGTCATCGACAAAGAAGTAGTTCATCCTGGAATGCCGAAGAGAGTCAAAGATGCCAAGGTAGCTTTGATCGATGCGGCTCTAGAAGTAAAAGAAACAGAGACTGATGCTCAAATACAGATAACTGATCCAACAAAACTACAGGAATTCATAGAGCAAGAAGAGAAGATGTTGAGGACGATGGTTGACAAAGTAGCAACATCGACTGCCAATGTAATCCTATGTCAGAAAGGAATAGACGATGTGGCTCAACACTACTTGGCGAAGAAAGGTATTCTTGCTGCAAGAAGAGTCAAGAAATCTGACATGGAAAAGTTAGCAAAGGCAACAGGAGCCAGGATAGTAACGAACATAAACGACTTGAAGAAAGATGATTTGGGTTATGCCAAATTGGTCGAAGAAGAAAGAGTTGCTGATGAAGAAATGATCTTTGTCAGAGATTGTAGAAATCCGAAAGCTGTAACACTCCTTGTGAGAGGCGGAACAGAGCATGTCGTGGACGAAATTGACAGAGCAATAGAAGATGCTGTAGGATCGGTTTCATCTGCTGTTGAAGTCGGTAAAATAGTTGCAGGTGGAGGTGCACCAGAAGCAGAAACTGCAAGAGAACTCAGAAAGTTTGCTGAAGGATTCTCAGGGAGAGAGCAATTGGCTGTCAACGCATTCGCTGATGCATTGGAAGTAATACCGAGAAGTCTGTCTGAAAACGGTGGTTTAGACCCGATAGATACATTGGTGACTCTGAGAGCAGAACATGATAAAGGGAATACTTCAATTGGCGTCAACGTCTTGGACGGCGGAGTCAAAGACATGTTGGGATTAGGAGTGATCGAACCTTTGAAAGTTAAAACACAAGCAATAAAATCAGCATCAGATGCTGCAGAGATGATATTAAGGATAGATGATGTAGTCTCAGCATCGAAGTTAGGAAAAGGAGAAATGCCTCCGATGCCACCTGGTGGTATGGGAGGAGGAATGCCACCTGGATATTAGGATAAGAAACTAAAATAAAATCATGCAAGAACTTTGGTTACTTTTAATCGCGTTTTTCTCTTTTTGTTTATACTACATTCTGAAGAATAGATTAGCGATATTTTTCCCTAGTTCTAAGAGAATGGTTGATGTTGTTATCGATTTTGCTGATATCAGGAAGAATGATGTTTTTTATGACCTCGGTTCTGGTGACGGAAGGATTCTAGTCGAAGCAGCCAAGAAATGTGTTAAAGTAGTTGGTATAGAAAAAAATAGATTATTGAATTGGTTTGCTCGGAGGAAGACAAAAAGCTTAAAAAACATCAAGATAATTCAAGGCGATATTTTTAAGCAGAAAATTAATAATGCATCGATAATAGTCGCTTATTTGTCTCAGAAAATCACGGAAAGATTACAAAAAAAAATCGAGAAAGAAGTAAAGAAAGGAACAAAAATAATTCTCATCGATCACGAATTCTTGGACTGGAAACCGGTTAAAATCAAGAAAGTGGGTTTGATCCCAATAAGGTTTTATGTTAAGAGAAAATAATTTTATACCGGAAAAGAAATAATATAAACTCAGAATCAAATCTAATATTTGATAGAAGGTGTATTAATTGGACAAAAAGTCCGATTACGATGAATATGAATTAATTCCAATGTCTCCTATAAGAAGACTGGAGAAGAGAATAGACAAGGTAGAATCGACTACTGGAAGCCACGAATTGATGAAGGAGATAATAGACATAGTCAGGATGAACCAACAGATGGTTGATGAACTGGCAAGGTCAAACGATGCGTTGAGGATTGAGCTATCCAAATTGCCTGCGAAAATAGATGAGCTAGTTGTCAGCATGAAAGAGATAATATCTTTCATTAAGAGTTCTGGTGAAGAAGAGACTGTTGGCATAACAAAGGAAGCCATGAAGCCTTTGATAGGAAAATTTGATGAGATGATAAAGACCAATAGAGCGATGTCAGATAAGAGTGATTCCATGCTTGAATTGTTAGACGATATCGGAAAGAAACTTAAAAGACCGGTACACAGACCCTTACTAGGGAGACGACTTTTACCAAGACCCACGACACAACTTACCCGACCTTTAAAAAGACCCGAACCCATTTAATGTAGTAGGAGACATGATTTTAGGAGGTTTAAAAAAATGAGTAAAGGAATCGCAACCATCATAGCGACGATAATACTGGTTGTAATAACGATAGGATTAGTATCAACTGCTTATTTGTACTTTGCAGGAATTGTTCAAGTTGGGCCAGTTGTTTCAATAGCAAGTGCTTACTGTAATACTACTGATCA
>CAYFYJ010000022.1:0-153898 GCA_964347415.1 uncultured archaeon
TTGCTATCTGCGACAAAAATTTGTTAGGAAAAACAATCGGAAAAAACCCTACCGTTGTTGTTAAGAAGGATTTCTACGGTGGAGAACTTATCGATGACGAAAAAGCTTTAGAATTGATGAAGAAATCCAGCATCTGTAATCTTCTTGGAAAGAACATCATCAACCTTGCTCTACAAAAAAAGTTTATTATAAAGAAAAATATTATGTTTATTGATGACATTCCACATGCCCAGTTTCTCAAGTAAAAAAGCTGAATTCTTCATCCTCACGACAGTTGTAATAGTAGGGGTCTTTTATACTTTAAGTAAGTACATCAATCCTTATGCTTTCATAGATACTTCTAAAGCTGCATACGGAAGTGAAACCTTTTTCTTCGATAATGTAAAAGAAAAAGCAATAAAAACTATTCAAATCAGTAATCCTAACGAGGGCAATTTAACTGCTAACCTTGAAGAGTATAAACAATTTGTAGAAAAAATGGCCAGTGATAGGGGTTATAGTTTGATTTTTGTTTATGATGTGAATTGGCCAACCGATGTAGATTTTCACATGGTCCTAACATCTGAAAGAATGACTTTGAAAACAGATTTTACAGAAGTTTTGTCTTGAAGAAAGGTAAAAACTCTTCTCTTATTTTTTTTGTCGAACAATGTAATTTCTTTGAGAGTTCTGTCAGTTTTTCTTTTTCTTCTCGTCTACTCAATTTTGTCTTACCTAAAAATTTTATCTTATCCGGATATTGATATCTCGAGAATTTTCTGTACATTTCTTTCTTTGATATTGCCACACCACCAGTCATCAAGTCAATCATGTATTTTTTGTACTTCCAGTTCTGTCTGATGTTAATTCTATTCCTGAAAATATCGGCTCTTGAAAGCATATTATAAGCCTTTGCTATTTCTACTGGGTTTTCATATTCGTTAATAATGTTCTGTTCTATCCACCAAAAGATCTCATCAACATCTTTATCAACGCTTTGTATTGATAGTTTAGCTGCTAAAGCAGTTTTAGTTTTGAATATCATTTTTAGAGCGTCGAATACATTAGTTTCTTTTTCCCGTTCACCTAATTTTTCCATATCACTCAGTTTGATTTGTTTGCTTTCTCTCGCCAGACTCTCTAAATCGTTGATGGCTGAACGTAAATCTCCATTAGACCTTTTTGCAAGCTGTCTCAATGCCTCCTTTTCACACTTCAAACCCTCTTTCTGACAAATAAGATTCAATCTAGTAACCAAAGCCCAATAATAGACCTTTGTGAAAGGAATTAACAAACAGTAAGAACGAAGAGAACGAAGTTTCGGATTATAAGGGTTGTTTGCTGTGAGAACTATCGGATATTGAGATCCCTTTACGATTTTTATCAATTCTCTTGTACCGCCCCTATCTTCACGTCCAGCTATTCCGTCAATTTCATCGATGAGAAATATCTTTCCTTTTTTGAACAAGGACTTTTGTCTCATCGATTGACCTATCACTTCTTTTATTTGTGATGCAGTTCTGTAATCACTCGCGTTAAGTTCAATTATTTCTAATTTTTTTTCCCTTCCTAATGCTTCTACTAGGCATGTTTTACCAACCCCAGCAGGACCATGGAATAACGCGGCCTTTTTTCCCGGCTTCCATGCTCTAAACCAAGTTAAAAATTTCTCTACTGACTTCTTCTGTCCTACAATATCTGACGTTTTTTGAGGAGTATACTTTTCAGTCCAAGGCATAATAATCATTTTTCGGCGAATAATAGAAATTGAGCCAACAGGGCCTCAAGTTGAATTAAAGTAGAACCACCCTCAGTGATCCTAAAATCATATTCACCAGTCTTATCTATTAACTTAATCTTGTTTTCTTCAGAAATTCTCAAATCATAAATCTGTCTGTGTATTTCTTTTATTATATCCTCCCCAGCTAACCCTTGATTTAAAATCATTTCATGCAATTTTTCTCTGGCACTCTTGAAATTGCCCTTGAGGACTAAGTCAAGCATATTCTTGACATCCTCTGGTTTCGCTCTAGATGCAACATCATATACTGTATCTCCAGTGATTTTTTTACCTAAGGATGCTGAAGCTTGGAGTAAATTTGCGACTCTTCTCAAATCACCTTCAGAAAGTTCAAATATAGCATTTACCCCACTTTTATCCATCTTTAATTTCTCTTCTTTAGCTATTCGATCAGCGTACTCTTTCATCTCTTTGTCAGAGAGTTGTTTGAACCTGAAAACAGCACATCTACTTTGAATAGGGTCTATGATTCTGGAGGAATAATTGCAAATCAGAATGAAACGTGCAGTTCTGGTAAAATTCTCCATAGTCCTTCTCAAAGCCTGTTGGGCGTCTGGCGTTAAAGCATCGGCTTCGTCTAAGATTATCAGTTTGAATCTGATGTTGCTTATCGATTTTGTCCTGGCGAAATCCTTTATCTTCCCTCTTACAACGTTTATCCCCCTTTCATCGCTGGCATTCAGCTCTAAAGTATTGGCCTTCCATCCCTTTCCGTATAGGTCATTTGCCAGAGCTAAGGAAGAAGCCGTCTTTCCTATGCCGGCCCTGCCAGCAAAAAGGCAATGAGGGATATTCTTTTCCTTTACGAAAGCCTTCAATCTATCTACAACATGCTTCTGATTGATCACTTCTTTTAACGATTTTGGGCGATATTTCTCAGCCCAAACCTCAAATTCTGGCATTTCATCACGTTATTATCTTTAACGTTTACATAATTTATAAATGAAAAGATTTTGTGATTATATGAAGATTTCTATATCCGGGACACCTTGTTCTGGTAAAACAGAAGTTTCGAAACTATTATCGAAAAAACTGAATTACAAACTTGTACAAGTAAACGAATTTGCAGAAGAACTCAATGCCTTCACAGGTTACGATAATAAAAGAGAATGTAAAATTCTTGACATGGACAGACTAGAAAAGGAAATCGATAAAATTAAAGACGATATTGTCATAGAAGGCCACACTTCTCATCTTTTCCCTGTCGATGTAGTCATAATCCTAAGATGCAACCCAGACATATTGAAGAAAAGACTGGAAAAAAGATACCCTTCCAACTCTTTGAAAGTCCAGGAAAACCTTGAAGCAGAAATACTCGGAGTGATAACCTCTGAAGCTGTTATGAACAATAAGAAAGTCTTTGAGATAGACACCTCCGATAAGCGTGTGGAAGAATCTGTTAACGATATTTTGAAGATATTGGAAGGAAAGACTGAGGAGTTTAAAATCGGAAAAATTGACTGGTTAGAGAAGTATTCTGGTTTGATTGAATTGAAATAGAATCCTTAGTCTTCATCCGATTAATAAAACAATTCCCATTAAAATTATAATCAATCCTACAATAAATGGAGTCAGCATCCTTATCCTTTTACCGACTCTTTTTTCTACAATCGATAAAATACCTCGAGCCCCTATCCCAAATGGTATCAACGAAATCATTGTTCCTATGGAAAAAGAGAGAACAAGCAAAGTTCCGTATAAAACACTGCCAGCGGATGCCGCCCATAATAATATACCAATCTCAATCGGACATAATGGCAATCCTCTTACTAACCCAAACATGAGGATGGATTTTTTACTCTTTGATTTAATACCTTTAAACATCTTGATGTAGCAATGGGCTTCAAACATGTGAGATTTGAAAATGGTTAACAGACCGAACATTATCGTGAATAGGGCTGCACTTATTCTGAAATAGGGTTGAAAATTTTGGAGAAAGCCAACTCCTATGAAAGAAATCGAGAAACCGATTAGAGTATCTATGACAACCATACCCGATCCATACAAAAATATCATTACCAGACTTTCTTTCAATTTTTTGCTAGCCCATGCAACATAGATTGAGGCCACAGCCTTATCCTCGCATGGTTCTAGAACATGCATTAAACCGATTACGAATGCTGAAAGAAGAGTGTATTCTGTTAATTGTATCATGATTTATATTATCCTTTTAAGAATAAATTCCCCGAATCAGATAGATTTTTGCTTTTGAGAAGATTTAAAACTTTAATTACCAGTGATAAGAACATGCCAAATAAAGCCTTAGAATGGAGTCATAATACCTGTTGCAATTATGAAGGCATTTGGGATATATGCTACCATACCCGGTTTGGTTCTGGAAAATTATGTGTAGGGTACAAATCGAAGAGACTTGGAATTCATTATAATACTGATAAACCGGATTATCATGAACATGTGGTAATATTAGATGGGGAAATAATTGAAGTAGAGTGTATTAATTGTGTTACTGTTTTGAGAGGAAAATATTCACCCAAGACTATAAGAAATAACCTAGAATTAATAATGACAACCATACCCGATGAAAGAGCTAGACAACTTTTGAGACAAGTAAGTGCAGAAGAGTGGAAAAAAATCGATACCACATCATTCGAAGAGGAATTAGAAGCAAGTTTATTTGTCGATCCTGCTGCTTAAGAAAACTGAATTTTAATCTTCCTTGGTCTTTTCTTCAACTTCTTTCTCAAGGCCTAACTTCTCAACTAACTCCTTATAACGATTACGAATCGTAACTTCAGTTACGTTTACGATAGAAGCAACTTCCCTCTGTGTCCTCTTCTCACCTGTCAAAACACAAGCAATGTAAATAGCAGCTGCTGCAACTCCTGTGGGTCCCTTACCACTGGTTATATCCATTTTCTTTGCCTTTTTCAGTATTTTTATTGATTGTGCTTGAACTTTATCACTCAAGTTTAATATCGAACAGAATCTTGGCACATAGTCTTTTGGATTAGCAGGTAGTATTCTTATCTGGAGTTCCCTCGCGACATAACGATAAGTTCTACCGATTTCTCTCTTCTCCAGTCCTGAAGCTTCAGCGATTTCGTCCAAAGTTCTTGGTGTTCCAAACTGTCTTGAAACAGCGTAAACTAAAGCAGCGATAACGGATTCGATTGACCTTCCTCTTACCAATCCCTTATCCACAGCATCTTCATAGTATCTTGCTATTCTTTCATGGACCGGTTTGGGAAGGTTTAAGAATGAAATGATTCTTTGTAATTCCGATAAAGCAAAGGACAAGTTTCTATCTTTCGATTCGATCAATCTCTTATGCCATTTCCTCAACCTGTAGTATTGAGCTCTTTTCTTCCCTGGAACTTTATACAGTTCTCCTAAACCCTTTCCTATCTCAGTAGTTAATCCTTTATCATGTTTAGTGAAAGTCAACGGCGCACCCGTTCTGGCTCTTTTTGATATTTGCTCAGAATCGAAGGCCCTCCATTCCTGCCCTCTATCAATCATGGCTTCCTTAAGAATTGTTCCACATTTGGCGCATCGAAGTTCTCCCCTTGTTTTATCCTGAATGAACTGGTTGCTACCACATTCAGGGCATTCCTGCATCTTTTTTACGAACTTCATTTTTAATCACTTTAAAGTAGATATAGAAAAGTATTTAAATCTTTCGGTTCACCTTTTTAAACTTAACATATTTTCTGCGAGTTACTATTTAAACCTTTCTTTCATTTTTTTCCATTTTTTGTTACCATTTCTTCGATAGCCTCTGCAAGTTTTTCCACCATTTTCTGACCAGTAAGCCCCCTTCTCTGGCTTTTCTTAAAATCTACAACATATTCCAGATAATCAAGAAAAGCATGAGGATGCTCAAAACTCCCTTTAACAGCTCCAAATACTTTTTTTCGTCTTATTAAAACTTCTCTAGGCACCCTTCTGTAGAAGCTTGGAATTTCCAGAAAATAGCAATTTTCAATTTTCGCATCTTTAGAAATAATACCATAATGACCATCATCTACTGTAAAAAATATTGCCTCGTCAGTCGACGGGTTTATATCATCCGAAAAAATATCTGAAAATCTATGTCCAGATCTTAATGCTCTACGGTTATGAAATTCAATGATAGGACTTCCTTTGTACTCTTCTCTTAATTTTCTGATTGCTGGTTGTGGCAATCGATGAGAGAGGTTCCATTCCCAAATTTCGGAAAAGTCACCAGATGGGTCAGCTCTTCTGAGTTCCTCCTCAAATTCACGCCGCCTTGCCTTCTCATATCGAGTTGTTTTCATAAATCTACAATATTTTAAAATAACCCCAGGTTCGTGATCTGCCAGATAATTAAGACTGTAACTGTAAGGGAGTGTTTCCAAAGATACATCATAACCCCTTTGTCTTAGAAATTTTGCTACATCTATAGCTAGACTAAAAGCACTAACTTCATTGGGATGTATACCTCTTACAAATACTAAGTTACCATTTTCTAACATGGTTAAAGACATAATGGCCAGATATTTAAACCAGACCCAATAAAAGATTCTTTGTAAAAGGCTTTTTATTGATTTGAGCTTTTATCATCCTTTTTTGATCGAAAACTCCATTTTTTTAAAAAATAACGTGTATTAGAACTTCTTTTAACAAAAAACTTTAAATACTAACTTAAATAATTTTTATCTATTAAATACGGTTTGGGATTGGGGGTGAACTCATGGTAAGAACATTTCCCTTAGCACCTTTGGAAAGAATAGCGAAAAAAGCAGGTGCACCCAGAGTATCTGCTACTGCTGTAAAAGCGATGAGAGAAGCAGTTTTAGATGCAGCCGAATCCATAGCAACTGATGCTGTTGCCGCATCGCATCATGCAGGAAGAGTAACTGTAAAAGCGAAAGACATAAAAATCGCTTGCAGATGATTTTTTGTTTTGGTGATATTTTGGGGAAAACAACTGCTGTAATCAAAAGTTTGAAAAAGGGTTCTTTTATCCTCATTGATGAGAGTCCTTGTCGAGTTGAATCTATTTCTTCAGGAAAGAGTGGAAAACATGGGGCCAGTAAATCGCGCGTTGAGGCTATTGGATTATTCGATGGCAGGAGAAGAAGCATAGTTAAACCCTCTGGTGATAAAGTCGATGTCCCGATAATAAACAGGAAGAAAGCACAAGTTTTGGCTGTTTCAGGTAATCGAGTCCAACTCATGGATTTGTCAGACTATACCATGTTTGAGTTAGATATTCCGGAAGACTTGAAAGGTAGATTGAACCCAGGTGGAGAAGTCAATTATTACGAATTGGTCGGAATCAGGACGCTAAAACAACTGAAATGATCAATTCCTTTTGATGAGACCAGATTTCTCTAATTTCTCTAGGATTCCTTTTATCGCAGCCTTGACTATATCCCTGTTTCCATTAACGGAAAAAACATCCGTCATCTCCTCAACAGAAGTTTTTCCATCACACTGAAGCCAAATAAGGAATGTAATAGGATCGATAGTATGAGATTTTTTTGTTTCGGGATCAACAAGAATGTAGGTATTTCCCAGTTTTGACCAATCCATTCCCTTCGTTTTTTTAGGATACTTCACGCCTTTTCTCCTTCTTCAGGCAATGGTGTGGCAATGTGTTTGATGATGACGACATCGCCTATCGACTGAACCATAGGATAAGGAACTATTATTCCCTTTTTACCACCGACCATTTTCCCAAGAAAGGTTCCCTTAGCCGCAGATATAACTAAAGACCTGATTTTATACCTGTTCAAATCGAACTCTACGTCTGCCACTTTACCACAATAAAAACCTCTATCAGTAAAAACATCCTTACCAAACATCTCTGAGATATCCTTGACCGTTATCGGCATAGTAATCCTCCTAACATTATATATAGGATACAATATTCTTAAACTTTCACAAATTAATAATTAAGGACTAATACAAGTTTGCCGAGATCGCCTAACCCGGTATGGCACTAGTCTGCTAAACTAGCGGGCTTCGGCCCTTGTGGGTTCAAATCCCACTCTCGGCGTCATGGGTCGATGGTCTAGCCCGGTTAAGACATCGCCTTGACGTGGCGAGAATCGCAGGTCCAAATCCTGCTCGACCCACTTGCTCCCGTCGTCTAGTCCGGTCAAGGATATCGGCCTTTCGAGCCGCAGGCACGGGTTCAAATCCCGTCGGGAGCATAAATTTTTAAAGATTGAGGATAACTAAGACTGATATGTTAGATTACACTAACAGCGAGGAATCTGGGGTTCTATTAATAAATCCTTTGGTTGTCCCTCTTAGTTGGATTCGTTTTGACCCCATTTGCAACTACAAAAACCCCATTTGTGGGAAAAAAACACCCTTTGAACCCCCAGAACCATTTGCTAGGTCATATACTGAAGATTTAAATCGAATGAACACAGCAAGAGCAGTAAGAAAAATTCTTGAAGAAACTTTGGAATGTATGGAGCCGCCAAATGGAATCAAACTGAGTGAATATAAAAAAAATGTTCTAAGCAAACTCCCACTAATGGTAAATCTTTACGATCTGGACTGTTAGACTTAAAATTATAATTTTAAGTTCCTTATTTTTGAGTGTAAATTAAAAATAAATTAAGATATTAATAGCAGGCAGGGGTTGCCAAGTCTGGTCAAAGGCGCAGGCCTTAGGAGCCTGTCCGTTAGTCGGTTCGTGAGTTCGAATCTCACCCCCTGCATCCTTCTAACAAATTAATTTACAAAAACCCAAATAATTACAGATAGAAATGCAATTAGTATGCCCACGTTGCTCCAGTAAAGTCAATGAACTCATGGAATGTGATAGTTGTGAAACTATAGGTTGCATGAGATGTATGAAAAAAAGCTATGGGAAATGGATATGCCATAAATGTGAAGAACCTGAGAGATACTATTATCCTGAAACAGAATCAAAATCGGAAGATGATGTCTCAACAGCATTCTCGTCTATGTTTGGATGATTTCACCTGAAGGTACTTTCTCTTTGAAGATTTGACATTGGAACTTGTAGATTTTTACTTTCGAATTTAACCACATATCAGGAAGCAGGCCAGATTTCATGCATGTATGCTCTAAAAATGTTTTAACGTCCCATTTTGGTTCGAATTGTAATGGTACTTGTGGTAGAAGAAGACCTTTATGGCGATTGCATTCCATAATTAAGCCATCCTTGCCTATATCGATTTTTTTTAAGTATTCCTTTGGGTCTTCAACTTCGATTAACTTGGGTTCAGTAAGGATCGAAACCTCAAAAATAACATCTTTTAATTCCTCTTCTGATAATGGAAGGAATCTGGTATCTTGAGATGCCGCTGAAATAGTTGCTCTCTGTATCGCTTCTCCCAATGAAAGGGTTGGATAAGGATAACCTATGCATCCCCTGAGTTTATGGTCAGGGTGGGTGTGGATAGAAACAAAAACACCTCTCTTTTGTTTAAACTTTGTTTCTTTTATCGTAAACTCCTTGTCCTTAAAATAATTCGTTAAGGCCTGCCTAGTTAATTTAACTAATTCTATTCCATCAGACTTTGACAACATAGAATCAAGTTCTGGAAACTGGGATTGGAACTTTAACATCATTCCTTACGAATGTTGCAAGATTAGAAACAATCCTAAAACCACAATATATACATGCTCCATTTCTGGCCTTTAAATCATCTCTATCGTTCGGTTTTCCACAACCAGGACACTTAATGTTTTTCCAGACGGCCATTATTATTATATGTTTTCAGTATTTATTATTTTTTTGGAATTGCGATATTATTTTCCGACATAAATAAACGGATGGTTTGTGGTTGAATTA
This sequence comes from uncultured archaeon, assembly GCA_964347415.1. GTDB lineage: Archaea > Aenigmatarchaeota > Aenigmatarchaeia > CG10238-14 > CG10238-14 > CAYFYJ01. The sequence goes on from CAYFYJ010000022.1 coordinate 9,546, forward strand.
GTACCATTATGCACAATAACTACAGAATTGTCTCCCTTTGTAAAATGATCTGAGCCTTGTAAATCTATGTTTGTATACTTGATAAAAAGAGTTATATCTTCTGCAGAAATCGTGATGTTAATATTATCTCTTTGTCCGGATATTTCTAGACCTTCTTTCATCCTGTAAGTGAAGTTTATGAAATCGATTACTGAATCTACCCTGTAAGTTCCTTCCGTGACTTTCAAATTGATCGTCCTTTTCGAGTCTTCTGATTCTGAAGCAACTTCTCTTATCGTACTGTCTATTATTTCTAAGTTGTTGAAGGCCTCGTTTATTATAGCCGAATCTTTGGCTTTGTTTAGCGCTGGATTTAGAACTGTCAAACTAAGGGTTAATGCTACAATCCCTATGAGGATGACTAGTGCGGTTGAGATATATGGGCTTAAAGCTTTGTTTCTCATCAAGGTAAAGTATGTGACTCTTGGAACTTATCTTTATCAACGAACGTTGGTATGGGTATGATATTGTAATTGTGTTTTATGACCAGTTACAACCTGTACAGTATTCACAGTCCGGTTGAGTCATTCCTTCACAATTTCTTCTCACACATTCCGCTCCTGAGTCTGGGCAACATGTATTGTCGCAAACTGGCCAGTCACAACTATGTTTGTTCAAGCCAGAACATGCTCCTTCTGGTGTTGTTGTGGTAGTGGTAGGTGTCGTGGTTGTTGTTGTGGTTGATGTTGTAGTCGTAGTCTCATAACAGATGGCATAATGAGTTGTAGAACTTGGCAAGTAAGTTGAGTTCCCTTCATGATAGCCAGTAATATTATACCAAGTATCGTTTACAGCACATGACATAATTGAGATATTGGTAGTGGATGTTATTCCTGATTGGTCAGCCCATCCGGTCATATTAGTAGTTAGGTTGACTGGCAAGCCTGTTACGTTGACAATAGCAGTGAAATTGTATGCGGTTTGATTCACATAATACGTATTTGCCTCAGAATTATTCAAATACAAATTGACAAAAGTAGGTACACTCGTAGGAAGTGTCGTACTCGTACTAGTACTCGATGTCGTTGATGTCGTAACAACTGTAGTGGTCGTGATTACGGAGACTGGTAAAGTATAATTTTTCTGGAACTTATCTTTATATGTAGTTTCTGAACCAACAAAAGTAATGTCAAAGAATCCAACATAAACAGATTTGTTGACTTTTGTTCGAATGGTTATATTTTCTGAATAAGTTCCATTATAACCTATGGTTAGAATATAGGTTTGTCCCTGAGTGATTGTATAGTTTGTTGTCCAAGAAGTAGAATCTGTCATCTCAGAATAGTTTACTGGAGTGGAACTGTTTAGTTGTAGAGTTGCATTGATAGGCATGTTCAGGAGATTTATGTAAGTAACATTCATAGTGATAGAGCCTGGACTGGCAGGTGTCATGGCTCCAACAAACAGAAACTCAAAACCCTGCAACCTCTCAGTCATCTTTTTTCTGGTGAAATTCCCAAAATCAAAGACATTGTTGCTTATATCGTTAGATTGGTAATAGGAAATATCTATAACTTTAACCAGCTCATCGACGATATTCGAGAAAAATTTTTTTTCAAACCTAGATTTTAATTCTTTCTCCCCTTGAAGTATATCTGGCAGATTAACCCCAGTTTTCAACAAGACTAGAATGACTATTATTATTGCAGCAGTAATTAGGAATACCTGCCCTTTTTTTGAGGATCTAAAGGTGATTGCTGTCATATAGTTAAATTTCACCCCCAAACACACCCGCTGCATATTTCACATTCTCCTTTAGACATTTCGTTACATGGTTTCTCATCACAACCGTCTATCGTGTATTTGCAACAGTCTAATGCGTTACAAAATTCTTCAGTCAAATACTCATTACAAGTTTCTTGATTAGTTCCGGAACATGTTGGTGGTTCTGTGGTTGTCGATGTGGTGCTTGTAGTATACTTTTCTTTGTATCCCCATATGTAAACTCTAATATCTCTTGATTGATAATCATCAAAATCTCCAGCTAAAAAATAGCTGACCGATACAGAATCATTTACATCCTCTAAAAAAGGTTTTGTAGTGAGGTTAGTAGTGTCATTAAAAATCACGACAGCCCAATTTAGAAAACCAGGAATGTACAGGTTTAAAGATTCTTCGATCGCAGTAGCATTGTTATCAGCTACATATCTCCTCAATTCACCGGTTTGTTCCAACGTTTCAAGACCAGTGTAAGCATTCATCTTATAATTGATTATGTTGTATTCTGGTGAAGAAGGTGGGTTCATGAATAAAAAAATAAGAACTGACAGTATCATTAAAATTGCTATTCCAACCTCGAGAGTATAAAGTTGACCTTTCATCTTCCCTCAATTAAAAATTGTATTTATTATGAATAAAGTTACTTCCATACGCATAACTTAGGGATAATCTTCTTTATAGTGCCATTTGTATACTGAATAATCGATGGGTTTTGATAACATACAGCATTGGCAGATTGATTGACTTGTCCACCATACGTTTCTCCATCTATCTTCACACTTAACTTATATTCGCCTATAGTTTTTTTCAGTTCATCATAACTCAAATTTTTCATGGTATCAAATTTGTTGTAAGAAATTGAATTTGTGTATTCTTCTGGAAAAATTTTTACTGTTAATGGTTCTTTCTTGAAGTGTAGTCCATCGACTTTGAGTGTTCTCGTTAATCCAGATGAAGAATTATACAAGTTGAAATATAGATTATCAATACCATTTGAGGCATTAAAGGTACCACCACCTGTGACATCCCATTGATTGGGGTCTAGTATCTTCACAAAATGGTACCATTCAGCAGACGTCATGTTTCCCAAAACATCCGTGTACATCCAAGGAGATCCAGATGGCGGATTTCTCACATAAACTCGAAACTCACTCAGTCCCGATGTGTTATCTACATATAACCAAACATCTAGATACCAATAGTTAGATAATCCTGTAATATTGTCTGTTTCATTATAATTCAATCCAAACATTGAATTTGAAGGGAAAGTATCAGAAATATTTATACTGCTATTACCTCTTATTTTGTTTGTAGTATCATTGGTTATAAAACCTGATACCCCGTTATTCCTTGACCAATATGAAAAATTAGCCGTTTCGTTGTCGGTCCATTCATCTCTATCGCTTGGAATCCAACTAGACGTGTTGTAGGCCAATGGTATAAAATTCGGCTCTGTAACATTATCGTCAGGAGAATAGTATAAATAATATTTTTTGATTTGATTGGCAGATAAGTTAACATTCCAAGTAATGTTACTCACGTTCGAAAACTGGTTCGTACAGAAAGTAGTATTCAATATCTCTATGTTTACTTCATTATCATCTTCATCGTATAATCTCAAAGTTGTATTCCATGTTTTGTTCTGGCAATTCTCATCGAATGTAATTCTTACAGTAACTGGTTCATCAGTTCTGGCAGACCCGTTTGTCTCTTCAATTATAATTGGAACCATGTAAAGGTCTTCCATCAAACCCACCTTCACAGGAGATACAGAATAATTAAGGTCCCAATCTTCAGGGATACCCTTTCTTTTTAACAAAACATTGAAAAGACTCTCGGCAACAGGTCTCAATTCTGAAGTTTTGGTTAGACCTGAATAACGAGAGAAATAGTTCGTAGTGAACATGATGACCGCAGCGAAAAAGAATATGAACAATGAAACTGCTATGGCAAAATCAATGTAGTTCATGAATGATATTTGTATTCCCTCAGTAAATTACTTTATACTAGTTATTCCGATTATTATACTGGAATTACCTAGAATTATGATATCTTCTAAAGACCCGTTATAGTTATACCTTACCAACCTTAAAGTATCGTTTCCACCAGACCTGTATTTCCCCTGTAATTTAATGGGAACATTGGTAATGTCATACTCGTAACTAACAATAGGTTTTTGGGTGGTTTTTGCTATTATTTTTGTTCCAGAAGTGGATTCTTTTAGTATAGTTACATTTACATTGTTAATCGTTAAGTTAGTAATCATATTCCATATCCCTGGTGAGGACATGAGCTGAATCTCAAAATTTCTATCTTCAACCCGATTCGGATAATTTAAATCGATGTTCGAAAGTGTGGTAGAGGTTGAATTGACAGGACTTGCGTCTGATTCTTCTGCCTGTTCGTATAAATAAAGTATGCTATCTGCAGTTTGAACCGCGATCTGTTTCAAACTGACTTGGATGTTTGTCTCCAATACCCGATTATAATAACTGTATATTAATGTGGTAAAAAGAGTCAGTACGACAAAACTGGATAGAATGACTAGAGAATAAGTGATAAACCTGGATATACCTTTCATGATTATTATTATGTGGGTGTTTTAATATTAACGAAAGTTTTATCTTATTAAAAAATATATTAAGTATATGAAAGAGAGAAAGGGAATGTCACCCCTTATAGCAGCAGTTATACTAATCGCAGCTACCATGGTTATAGCTGCCATTCTGGCTTCATGGACTGCCCAGTTTACCGAACAGAAACTTAGACAGGCAGAAGAAGAAAGCATCACTGGTGGTGCCAGATGTTTAGGAGCACAATTCGAACTTTATTCAGGAGGTTTAGACGGTACTACTTTACAGCTAGTACTCAACAATAAAAAATCAATCGACTTATACTTAACAGACCTGTTTTTAATAGGCTCAAACAATACAGTGGACAATGTATCATTGGATGTAACTTTAAAAGGAAATGAAATCATGCAAATAGAAAGAGCCATTCCAAATGCTAACTTTTTAACTGGGGAAATTAAGACACAATGTCCTGATGTTTCGGTCTTCTTCACTCGCGATCAGGTGGCTTAATGAAAAAGGGTGTATCCCCTTTTATTGCTACAGTTTTACTCATTGCCTTTTCTATAGCTGTTGCAACTATATTCGGTGGATGGTTAACTTCTTTTACCCAAACAACGACTGAGGAAGTACAAGAACGTTCAGAGAAAAGAGTGACTTGCAATTATGGTGGTATAGCTCTAGAGGATTTAAACTATAATAAAACTACTGGCAACTTCAGTGGAAAAGTTGAGAATACTGATATAATCGTTCTGGGTAACATCGATTTCGAGATATTTTTTACTGACGCGAGTAGAACTGAACTTGATCTCAACATGGCTTTAGAGTCTGGGGAAAAAAATATTTTTAATGAAAATGTTATCAAAATGAATACTACTGGTTATGATAAAATTCGAGTTATAACGAATTGTTCTAATGTATACGATGAAGCTACTTCTAGTGATGTTGCTGAAGCTTACTAACTATATAAACTGAGAAAAAGTATGAATTATGATTCCTAATATTACTAGAATGAGGCTATGTTTAATCCCTCCAGCCATTGCCCCCTCAGACATTTTTCCGATAACCAAACCTGCGAATAGACCTTGGAGTATGACAAGGTTTCTAAAGATCTCACCATACTGAACATCAATATCCTTTGGTGCAGTGGTTATATCACCCACTGCAACTTCTGTCAGAGACGGTACCAAAAACCTCTGTAAGCCTATTATAACGATTAGAAAAACGAAGAATATTACATAACCAGTGATGAGCTGCGAGTTTATGTAGAGTTTTCTCTCTTCCCTCAATCTTTCAATCTCGATCGATGTTGTGCTTATTGATTCGAAGATATCAGTTAAGTTACCGCCAAACCTATGGCTCTCTATTATTGTAGATGTTATCCTACCGACTAATTTGGATCCTGTGTTTTTCGAGAAATTTAAAAGGGCCTTATCGAACGGTATTCCCCATTCCAACTGCGCATCTAACTTCTTGACATATGGCTTCAGATGTCCATAATCGTTCACAGAAACTGATTTTACTGCTTGAGGTAAAGTCATGCCAGATCTTATAACTTCAACCAAGTCGCGCATGAATTGCGGGAAATAATCTTCTGCTGCCCTTATCTTCCAAATTTCATAGTACCTGACCAGAGCGATAGGAACGACGAACATTATTGCTCCTAATATAATAATTGTTGAAAATAATTCTGTTACGTCTATGAATAGAAAATAACCCAATGACATGATTATTGCTACGATTATTCCGTTAACTATCGTTATTTTAATCAATCTTCTCATCTATATCTCCACCTGTGTCACCTGTAGGAACGCCAGAAAAGCAATATTTAACGCTGGAATGGCTATGTATATACTTATCCGCATCAACTGGAATATATCAAATCCACCAATCTCTGGTTGAATCATGTACATAACTGAGAATAGTGCGATCAAAAAGAGTGGTGCGGCTATCAGTAGTCCTGTGTAAAACTCGGCATAAGTGGAAAGTTGTTGGAGATATCTTTGCCTTCTTGTTCTCCAAACGAATAAAGACTGTTCACCAGCATTTTTGAGGTAAGTTTTCAAATTCCCACCACCTTCTATCGTGCTAGAAATACCTAGTAACAATTGCTTAAACTTTTCAGAAGGCGTTCTCTTCGCTACTTCTCTTATCGAAGTCATTGGATCTAGACCGAAAACTTCTATGTTTCTAGTTATTTTTTCCATCTCTTCTGCAAGAGCATCATATTCTTTGAATTCCGATAAAAGTTTGAAAATGGCCGTTGGTGGCACACCAGAAGAAGCTATTGCACCCATGTGTGAGATGGCAAACGGTAAGTTCATGCTTATGCTCTGACTCCTTGACACAACTTTTTGATAAGGATAGAAAACACCAAAGATAAAAACTGATGCGCCGACAATAACAGGAAAAAACACTAGAATTAACGCAGAAATTAAAATGTTGAATTCTAAAAAGGTAAAAATCAAGACTGATAAGGCTACCAGACTAGTGATGTAACCAATTAGAGCTGATAGACAAATCAAACTTATATAATTTTTTGGAGAAACAGTCCATCCAGATTTCGGTAGCGTTGTCTCGACGAGTTTAATTATTTCTGGATATTTTTTAGTCACCCATCCGAATTCTTTCTCAGAAAATTCTCTATAACCGTCCAACATCAAAATAAATTTAGTGTTCCATGGTATATTACTTTTCTGAGACTACTTTATACCCGAATATATCAGAAACACCGACTTTTAATGCCTTCTTCTCTTTCTTTTCTTTAGTTTTTTCTTCTTTTACTATTGGTAAAGCCTTTTCCAATGACGTTACGGTTCCTAACTGTTTCATGATTTTTTTAGGATTTTTATAATATTCATTAATGGTTTTTCTTACTTCAACAAAGTCCTTTTTACCAGTTTTAACCATCCATTCCAATATTGATTTCCTTTTTGTTATTTCTTCGATGATACTCTCAACATTTATTCCTTTATTTTGGGCTATTTTCTTCAGAAGGTGACTATCTTTGTTGAATTTAAATGAATCGCTTTTTGGGTCCCATTCAACTGAACGAAATACTTCTGGTGTAAAAGATTCATGTTCTACTGATATGATCTCATCGACCAACTGTATTCTCCTAGCAGATTTCCCCCTTTCCTTTGCATGAACCATAACAGCTATGACATCTAAACTCTCGACTAGACTCGAAGACAACTCTATGGGTGGTGTAGTCAGTCTCTTTATAGCAGTATCAACAGATCCAGCGTGGAAAGTACTCATGCATGGATGACCAGAAGACATCCCTTGGAACATCACATAGGCCTCTTTACCTCTAACTTCACCGACGATAACATAATCTGGGTTTTGTCTAAAAGATCCTTTTAACAGATCGAAAAGTGTTATTTCCCCATATTTTTCTCCTGTTGGCATAGGGATTCCAAAACCTATTCTTGTGACAGATGGTATCCAGTGTTCATGTGGGAGCCTTAATTCCCTAGTGTCTTCTATACTGACAATTTTTGCTTCAGGTGGAATAAACATAGATATGCTATTGAGGAAACTAGTTTTTCCAGTAGCAACACCCCCCGATATCATTACGGAAACCCCACTTTCTACTAAATACCAAAAGTATGCCATTACGGTCGGGGAAGCTGTTCCTAATAAAATCTGATCTATTGGTGAGAATGGTCTTTGAGCAAATTTTCTTATAGAGAATGTTGGTCCCCTAGTCGCGACATCCCCGGCTAAAGTGGCGTTCACTCTACTACCATCAGGTAATGTACCATCAAGAATCGGTTCAGCATAACTCACGTATCTACCACATCTCTCAGAAAGTTTAATAACAAATTCACGTAAAGTACCCTTTTTCTCAAAAACAATATTAGTCTTTATAGAACCGTATTTTCTGTGAACAACATAAATCGGTATATTGATACCATCACAACCAATGTCTTCGAGCCAAGGATCTCTTACTAGAGGTTCTATCTCATTCAGACCAACATAATTCCTGTATATATAATACATAATTCTAGTATACTGCTCTGGTCTTACTGGGATCGAAAATTCTTTCACAACTTTTTTTATCTGTTCTTCCAAGTATCCTATTGCTTTTGGCGTCGATCTCATGGATGAAAGACCAACCTCAATCACGTCAATCAGATTAGAAGAAATCTTTTGTAGAATTTGTTTTTCTTGCTCAGTTAATTTTGGTTCTTCTAAGATGTAATTTAACTGCTTCTCACTCGGGTTCCATATTATGTGAGCGTAAGCGAATGGCAATATCAAGGGATAACGAACATCCACTTTCGTCAGAACATCAGTAGGTGGTAGTTCTACGAATGCTTTAGGGAGTTCTATTTGAAAACCAGGTCGTTCTTCCTCCTTTTCAGGCTTTCCCTTCTTTAATTTTCTCCACAAAACTCCTTTTAGACCTTTAATTTTTTCTAATACCATCTGATCATTTAATATAAGTGTTTTTTTCTAACAGATTTTCCCCTTTTTACGATGTGGTAGAATCTTGCACACTTTGGGCATACTCTTAGTCGCCGATTCATTAAATGTAAGAATTTTCTGTTTATTTGTTGTAATATTATTGGGTCCCTTATTCTGAAGCCCTTACGTACTGTGAAGGTCTTCCATCTAGGAACAAGCCTACCGCATCTATCACATCTGATTACCCCTTCTTTCCCTCTGGTTTTAGTGTGTTTATATTTTCTTGTGTAAGGTGCTGTCGATACTGGCAAAAAATTTTCACCTCTTTACAATTATTATTCTTCTTTCCAGAGTTTAAAGGTTAAATTGTTTATGTTTTTGATAGAATAACAGGATTTGTGACAAAAATTTAAATACAAACTCATACAACTAATGATAGCGCGTACTCACTGTAGAATTGCAGAAATGGGTGCGTGCAGTTAATCCTGTACGTATTCAAATTTAGGTGATTTTATGGGTTTAAAGGAAAAACTAAAGAAGGTTGGGGATTGTCAGTATGAATTGTCTAAAGTAGCTAAACCAGGGATGAAAGTGCCTGCGCTACTTTTTTTATCAGAAAAATTACTCAAACAACTCGAAGAAGGAGCAATTGAACAGATTGCAAACGTGGCTTTTCTTCCTGGAATTTACAAACACTCCATCGCTTTACCTGATATGCATTTTGGTTATGGTTTTCCTATTGGTGGAGTCGCGGCATTGGATTATGAGGAAGGAGGGTTAAGTCCTGGTGGAATTGGTTTTGATATCAACTGTGGTGTACGTTTACTAAAAACTAACCTGATTAAAAAAGATGTTATACCAAAATTATCGGACTTGATAGAAAGTATTTTTAGGAATGTCCCAGCAGGCGTTGGTAGAGGAGGAAAAGTAAGACTATCTAATAGTAGATTAAAGAACGAAGTTTTAGAGGCTGGAGCAAAATGGGCTGTTGAGAATGGTTATGGCAAAGAAAGGGATTTGAAATTCTTGGAAGAAGGAGGTTGCATGAAAGATGCTAACTCAAATGCCGTTAGTGAAAAAGCTTTAACTAGAGGTGCTCCACAACTAGGAACTTTAGGAGCGGGTAATCATTTCTTAGAAATTCAATATGTAGAGAAAATCTATCTTCCCAAAATTGCAAAAATCTTTGGAATAAACAATGAGAATCAAGTATGCGTCATGATTCACACTGGCTCAAGAGGGTTTGGGCATCAGGTCTGTACGGACTATCTAAGAATTCTAGAGAATGCCTTCAGGGATAAAGTCAAGAAATTACCAGATCGAGAATTGGTTTATGCACCATCAGGAACAAAAGAATGTGATAATTATTACCAAGCCATGGCTTGTGCTGTTAATTTTGCTTTCTGTAACAGACAGATGATAACTCATTGGGTTAGGGAAAGTATTATTAAAACCTTGAACATGAATGAAGAAGATGCCGGATTGGATGTAGTTTATGGAGTTGCTCATAATGTGGGTAAGATCGAAGAACATAAAGTGAATGGTGAGAAGAAGAAAGTATACATTCATAGAAAGGGAGCTACACGCGCCTTTGGTCCAGGAACTTCTGATATTCCTGAAATTTATAAAGATATTGGGCAGCCAGCTATAATTCCTGGTAGCATGGGGACAGGAAGTTATGTTTTGATTGGTACTGAACAGGCTAAAGATTTGACTTTCTCTAGCGTTTGTCATGGGGCAGGAAGACTAATGTCAAGACATAAAGCGTTGAAAAGATTCCGTGGAGAGACAGTGAAACAGACATTGAAAGAAAGAGGAATTCTAGTTAGATCTGCGAGTTGGAAAGGGATAGCTGAAGAAGCACCAAGAGTTTACAAGGATGTGGATGAAGTTGTAAGAGTTTGTCAAGAAGCTGGTATTGCGAAAATAGTTGCTAAATTAAGGCCGATGGGTGTTGTTAAGGGTTAAATATCAACGATAACTTTTGCTTTCCATCCCCCATTCAATTTTTCGATTTCCATCTTATGATAAGTAGCAGCTTTAACTTCAGTTCTTACTTCATGTTTTTTTATATCTATTTTTTCTCCATAAAGAACAGCTTTTAATTCCATTTTTTCTTCGTCTATTTTCACTTCAAACTTTGAAAACGCAAGATTATCAGAGCCATAGAATATGAGAAGCTCATTAAGCCAAGCAAACAACAGACCCTTAAGATCGTCATTCTTAACTTTCAAAGTCTTTTTAACCTTTGGTTTGATTTGTTTTGTGTTAACCATAACCTCAAACATTGCCAAAGCAGCATTCTCAAAAAGTTCATTTAAACCCTTCCCATAAGCAGCAAAAGCAGTATCCGCCGTAGTTATATCCAAAAACTCAAACTTCTTCATAATATTAATATATCCTTAAAATTTAAAGAAGACAACAAAATTTTCTAACCGAAAACTCCTAAAATTAGTTCGAATATAACTACTGCTACGCAGATGGCTACGACATATTTAGGCTTAACTTTAATCTGATCTTTTGCCGCTTCTCCGTATCTGACTAATCCAGCCATACCTACAGGCATTCTGACTCTGTCTTTTTTAGCCATACTATCACTCAATAATTAACTCAGTGAAAATATAAAAATGAGTGTGTTGGTTTTAGTCCGTCTTCTGTTTTTAAGATAGCATTCGTCTAAGCGCTTTTCGCTTGCACCTCATTGGATGTGACCGATCCGTTTCATCCATTTGCATGGTATCGTTTCTGATATCGACCACGAACTTCTCAGTCCACTTTCTAGCATCCTAAGGTGGACGGAACTTCCTCACCTTTCTTTTGAAGGAAAGGCGAAGCTATCTAACCAACTCACTCAAAGGTTTATTAGAAGAAGTAGTATTTAAATGTTTAATTATTCTTTTGCAGTAAAATCTTCTAACTTGTACTTGAACTCCTTTTCTCCCCTGCCCTTTAAAATTTCTCTAGCCAGGAGCCAGTATATGACACCGAGTGATTTCCTACCTTTGTTGTTGCAAGGTATGACTAAATCAATATTTCTAGTCTCGTTGAAAGTGTCACATAGAGCGATTATCGGAATCCTACTGTTCAAGGCCTCCTTTAAAGCCTGATAGTCAGAAAGAGGGTCTGTTAGAATTACAATGTCAGGTTCCATAAACTTCTCATAATTCGGGTTGGTTAATGTCCCTGGCATAAACCTTCCGATGATAAAATCACATTTCACAGCTTCAGCGAGTTTTTTTATCGGTAAGTGTGAGTTTAACTTCCTGCCGACTACGAGAATTTTCTTTTTATCGGCTAAAAACTTCGCAGCAACACGGAGACGTTCATCTAGAGTTTTTAAATCCAAGACCGCTAAGCCGTCTTCCCTAACTTTGTATACAAACCTCTTCATATCCTTGGTCCTGGATTTCATTCCTATGTGTATACCTGCAGACAAATAATCTTGTTTCGGTATTAAAAACTCTTCTGGCATGAATTCACTTTATAAACGAGAAATCTTATAAGTTTATCCTATGTACTTCAACTGTTCTTTCGACGCGGGCGGTTTTTTCATTTGCTGTGCTAATAATTGCTTTATGGCTCGATGCTGAACCTTTTCTATTTTCTTCATGAACTCTTCCATCTCTTTTACTTTATCCTTGAGTTTTGACATGTCGATCTTAATGTTAAGGACTTTAGTTAATATCTTCAATACGACTTCTGCACTCCTTGGATCAGGAATTATTGGGAAGCCGGATGTTTCTCCTAAGAGGCATATGCCTTTCATTCCTCTGTATCTACCCAAACCCAAGAAAAGACCTGAAGCTCCAACAATCGTCCCAACCTTACTACCGGCTTGGAAATCGATGCCGTATCCTTTATATTTTTTCATAACATCTGGTTCACTGACTGCACCTATCACCTTAGGTTGTTTTTCTAGCTTACCCACATTCAAACCAGCTATAGTAACGATTTCTTTCACTCCATACTTTTCCAAAAAATCTAAAACCGTTTCAACGATCTCATAATGTCCTGTTGGATCGATGCTCTGACTATCACCGATTAGAATTATCAAATCCCTCTGGTTTTTTTTCTTAGCCTTCCAATAATAGAATTCATTTTTTAGAACATGGACAGCTGAACTCTGATGCAGGAGAACAAAAGGTAAAAAATGGGCTGAAAACAATTCAGCAAACTCTTGAGCTCCTAATTGTTCAGCTAAATAACCAGCAGCTATTCTACCAACATTACCAACCCCTGGTAATCCTTCTACGAACACAGGGTTGTTCAACTTTGGAATCTTTTTAAATACTCTAATTCTAGTCCCGTCCAATTCATTCACCTATCATCTTAAAACTTGCTTCGCCTTCTTTAAGATTTGAGATAGCAGCAGTTAAATTTTCTTTAAGTTCCTTCTTCGCCATCTTTGGATCTTCACTCACTATCTCAACACTGTATTTCGGCGCGCTAATATATTTTATGTTTACTCTATATTTATTGGTTAGGTTATTCAAGAACTTTTTTATGTGTTCGATGCCGTCGCCAGAGTAGGATTTTACATCTAGTTCAGCCTTTATCTTCACCTTTTTCCTCTGAATATTTTCCTTTGCGATTTTGTGTATAATTTTTGCCCATTTTGGTTCAATACCTTTACTTGTTAACGCTTCTTGGGACCTTGAAGCAAGGTCAAAGGCATTGAATATTTCCCCGAACTCTTTTTGTAGTTGAAAGCCAATCTCTTCATAGACTTTATCCAGAGTCATTTTTTGCTTCTTTGCTATCTTTTCGAGAATTTTTTCAGCCTTTTGTTCACGTTTATAAGCTTGCATTTTTCTAGTCCTGTCGATCCTAGCAACTCTCTTCAAACTCAACTTTATATGACCTTTGTCTTCTTCCACTGCCAGTACTTTGACGACATAATTTTTGTTCGGTTTAATGAATTTTCTGATATCCCTAACCCATTTTCCAGAAACTTCAGATATGTGGATCATACCCTCCTTCCCGGGATATTCATCTAATTTGCACATCGCAGAATAAGGAGTGATTCTGGTAATTGAAACTATGACGATTTCTCCAATTTCAGGAAAACCCTTTCTTTTTACCATTTTATCTAAATTAAGTCGTGCTAGGAAATTTAAATAAATATGCAGGGGGTGAGATTCGAACTCACGAACCGACTAACGGAGTAGGTTTCCCCAACGATCTTGAGCATCGGCATCATTTAATCAGCGCTCAATGACTCTACCGCCTTTGACCTGACTTGGCGACCCCTGCTTAGTAATATTCTAATAAAATTAGAAGAAAAAGAAATTTTTTAAGTTATCGTTTTTAATTCAGACTTAAGTCCCTCAATTTGTTTTTTAAGATCGCCAACTACTCCTTCCAAACCCTCAGTCTCAAAAGTTGCTGGTGGAAACTCTTCTTCCAAACCCTTCGGTCTCAAGAATTCTGTATCCAATGAAACAATTTTTTTATCTATCTTGTTTATTGCTAATTCTAAGAATTTCCTATTTTCATCTCTCAAACCTTCAATCTGTCTTTGGATATAGAGAGCGTTTTTGAGCATTATTATAGTAGTTTTAAGGTCGTTTATAGAGTTCAATACACTTCTATACTTATCTATCTTAACGAATAATGGAGCGAATGCTGGTCTTTGAGGCTTCGATACTGGAGTTGGTGGAACTTCTGAGATCGTTGGGCTCTCTTCCTCCACTGGTTGTTGTTCTGTGAGCATTGTCTCTGATGTTGATTCTTCTTCTGGTTTTTCTTCTACGTCTATTGTCATTTCGGGTTCGAATTTTCTATCTCTTACCATGTCTTTAAGTTCCTCTAAATCTTCCTCTTTACTCTTTCTTCTGAAAAATGCCATGTAAACCCTCCAAATAATTTATCAAATTTTTTAGTAAATAAAGTTATGGTTTTTCAGAAGATTTAATGCGGCCGCCGGGATTTGAACCCGGGTCGCAAGCTTGGCAAGCTCGTATCATAACCAGGCTAGACCACAGCCGCTCATCCAAAGATATCGCCGAATCCAGTCATTGCAGATTCTTCCTCAGATTTAATTTTTTCGATTATTTCTTTTGCAGCCTTTTCATTAACAACTTCAGCCAAATCTTTAGTTAATTCTATGGCTTTTTCACAAGCTTCATCCAAACCTGATATATAACAATAATAGTGATCTCCCACTAGACCTAGACCCTTCGATTCTTTAAAATTTATACTGGCCTTTGATACTGTTTCATCTTTTAATAAAATATCCTTAACCTTTTGCAAATTTTGCTTTTCGATTTTAAAGATAATTTCCATCATTATTCACCCGATTATTTTTTACAATTGATAAATTTATAATTTTTATATTTTTACCCAAGCCCCGGGTGGGATTTGAACCCACGACCCGCTGTTTTCTTGGATTTACGAGACAGCTGCTCTGCCGGGCTGAGCCACCGGGGCCTCATACAAGTTTAATACTCTGTTTTCACAATATAATATATATATGCATGAAGCCATGTTGTGGTCTAAAGAAGGAAAAAACATCAGGTGTTTTCTCTGTGCAAGAAGATGCTTGATACCAGAAGGCAGTGCTGGTTTCTGTAGAGTCAGAATCAATAAAAAAGGGACTTTGTATACTAAAAATTACGGAAAAATTGTTTCAATGGACGTTGATCCGATTGAGAAAAAACCTCTTTTCCATTTTTATCCTGGTTCGTCTACTTTATCTCTATCATCTGTCGGTTGTAATTTTAAATGTCTATTTTGTTTGAATTGGGAAATTAGCCAATCAAAAGCAATAAAAGGAAAAACATACAAACCCGATGACATAATTAAGATCGCCAACAAAAAAGATATCAAAATAATTGCTTATACTTACACTGAACCAACGATATTCTTTGAATTTGCATATAGGGTCGCTAGATTAGCGAAACGTTATAATATAAAGAACGTGTTCGTGACGAATGGTTACCTAACCTCTGATGCGATAAAAAAAATTGGTAAATATTTGGATGCTGTCACTGTCGATTTAAAGGCTTCCGGTAACCCCGAATTCTATAAAAAATACATGGGCGTTCCTAAAGTTGAACCGATATATGAAGCTCTAAAAAACTTTCAAAAACACAGAGTTTTCATAGAGATCTCAAACTTGATTGTTCCTGGGATCGGGGATGGTCCCGCAGATAACCACAAACTCGTCGAATGGATTATCGATAATTTAGGTTCTAGCGTGCCTTATCATCTTCTCGGTTTCACACCTTGTTTTAAAATGACTGATGTGCCCCCCACTTCATTGGGTGTTCTGGAAAATTTTGCTGAAGATGCGTCGAATGTTGGTTTGAGATACCCCTACGTTGGTAACATTTGGGGTAGCAAATTCGAGAACACATATTGTTACAATTGTAGGCAACCTGTCATTGAAAGAACAGGGATTTTTGTGAATGAGATTCATGTGGATGAAGATAGATGCCCTGAATGTGGTTTCAAGATTAACATAATAAAGGATTAATATATTTTTATAAGGTTAATTAGTTATTATGAAACGTTTCATATTCATCTTTTTGTTCAGTTTGTTGTTAATTCCAACAGCATCAGCTCAAGTCATGCGCCAGTTGAACATTTCCGTTGACGTTAACGACGATGTTTCGGGTGACGTAGAAATATCATTTAGGTTCACTGGAGAGATAAAGGAGATTGCCTTCCCTTTTGAAGGTGAAATCGAAAACATAAAAACACAATATGGAGAATGTTTTGTTACTCAGAGAGTTGAAAAAGAACTCCATTGTAAACCCCCATCACCGTTTATGATTGGTGAGGTGACTATCATAACGAGTTTTGAAGCGAAGGGATTGACTGAAAGACACGGTAATATAACTCTCTTTTCATTTGACATACCGTTACTTTGGGATACTGATAGAATATCCATGAAAGTTAAATTACCGAACGGTGTTTTTATCGCAGAAGAAGATCAAGTCACTTTACCTATTTCCCCTTCTGGAGAGAAGAAAGGGATAGAAGGGAGAAGAATTACTACATCATGGGTTTTTAGGAATAAAGAATCTGGCGATCTCATACCAATTAGAATATACTATGAAGGTTTGCCCATAACACCAATCGAAAATCTCATCTACAGATGGCTCTCTGTTTTTATTCTAGTTTTCATAGTCGTAATATTCTTCGTTTATAGGTCAATGTCAAAAAAATCAGAACTAATACTCTCGGTTTTAAATGAAGCCGAGAGAATAGTGATAAATATCATAAAAAAACAGGGGAAAGATAAAGTTGATCAAAGAAAAATAGTCGCTCAATCAGGTTTTTCTAAGGCAAAAGTATCCAGAATAATTCAAAGCCTTGAGGGCAGAGGCGTTGTTTCTGTTGAAAAGACAGGAAGAAAGAATCGTATCAGTTTGAAGAAGATTTCATTCAAAGAATAAGCTTTAAATCGTTTTATTTGTCTTTTAATGACTTAATTTCTTTTATTTTCTTATTAATATTATCTATTTCTTTAATGGAACAATTAAAACATTTTTTAGATTTTTAATCCAATAAAATACATTATTTTAACATAACCAATGAAACAATTGAAACTGTTTCACTAAAGGTTTATATACCTTTGAAAACAAGGTTTTTAAGGAAATATATTAGTTATTATTAGCCACTGATCAAAAGATGAAGTGGATTATATAAGGAGGAACTAAAAAATGAGAGAAAAAATAATTGCCTTGTTTTTAACGGCAATTATGGCAACTATGATAGCAGCGCCGATACTAGCAGCGACATACACGCTGGGTGATTATTCGAAACCTTTCTGTGCAGACGGTGATTGTTCAAACTTCCGCATTGTCTATGGTTCGAACGCGAAAGCTGAGGACCTAGCTGGTGGTTCAGATGTAATCGCCAGATTGAGTGGTGACTCTTACACATTAGTGTCAACCACAGGCGAAAGTGCAACAACCGCTACAGGAGGGGATGCGGCTAGGTTAGATACATCTTCTAACAGGCTAATCCCAGCGGAATGTATTAACAATGCTAGAACTACTATAACTGATACAGAAATGCCAACTCTATTAGAAGACGGAACATTGTATGGAGATGATGGAACTGCGTATGACTATACACAAGATATACAACTAAATGGTAACGCATGTCTATACCTCTCCGACAGTGACAACGATATAGAAGATCCAGCATACCACCTAGAAATGGTAGCAACTTCAGGTAGCCCAACCTATACGACAAGAATTACTTTCTCCAAGGCCGTGCCTGTCAACAGTACAGACATAATAGACAACTCTTTCACCATATTTGGAAACGAATACACCGTCGGTAGTAACTCTGACGGCGATACATTAATATTGTATGGTGGAGCTGATTCACAGGTAATAAATGAAGGCGAGGAAGTAACGGTAACGGTTAGTGGAACTGAATATACCGTTGGAATAGGTGGTGTTAGTGATGAGAATACGGCAGTCGTTTCTGTCAATGGAGTATCAGAACAAATGGATACAGGAAACACCAAGAAGATCAGTGGTTTGGACGTATATATGTCAGCCGTTTATTACTATCCAAAGGAAGGACAAATCAGTCAAGCAAAAGTTAGTCTTGGCTCTCAAAAATTAACTTTGGAGAACGGTGATGAGGTATTAGTCGGTACGAGTGATTACGTGGATGAGACAGCGGTTACAATTACTGGAAGTACAACTAGCAACACAGTTTCGGCTTTCACGATTGCAACACCAGCACAGGATTCCGAAGAGGATAGCATCCTAGTAGGAGAATCCTATACAGATCCTGTGTGGGGAACGTTTAAGTTGGAATTGTCAGGTACAACTCCAGCTATGGACGCTGATACAAACAGCGTGTTAACCATAGATGGAAGTTCAGATACAGCATCGATTAAATTCACTGATTACGGTGGTACAGAAAAAACTATCCCATTCGCATACGACAACAATACTGCTTCAGGAACGGTTACAGCGTACTTGATGACCAGTAGTTCGTATGAATATATCGTAGAAGAGGGAGAAAACGTAGTTTACAAAGACTATGTAATACTCGATAAAGCAGACGATACTCATCTATTACAGCTGACAAACGTACCAGCAGGAAAGATAAAGACAACTGATGTATTAAGGTTCACAGATGTCTTCTCTGGTACACTGTACGAACATACATTTACAACAAGCGAGATTGGTGCGAACAGTTGTGCTACTAATGGTGCTAATGTCACCATGAGAATAGGGTCTCAGGACTACTATGTAGCAGTCTGTAACGCCTCTACAAAAGCAGCCAGTTACGTCCAGATAACTTGGGAGGACTCAAATTCCCTTAGTACTGATACAGGTACAGGTGCAACCTATGAAGTGGCAGGGCAATACACGCTATTCCCACAAATCAAGGGAAAGAATGGTGAATACATAATATTCGTTAACAACTATACCACTGTTCCAAATAGTACTGTAATTGTGCCATATCAGGGATCTACTAAGGCCTCAAATGCAGTAACTACTGCGGGTGGTACATTCTTGAAAGGACAGTTAAACTATACATTCGATGCTTCAGGAACTCTCGTAAGAGTAGTACCAACACCGTTGAAGAACTATCGTAGCGGTATTATGATACTAGAGGAAGAGAGAGCAGACAACAACTACCATGCCATATACATCGGTATAACCGAAACAGGAACAACAACAAAGACAGTCAAGGTTGACCAACCTACATTCAGCGATACTGCCTCTACAAGAGATGGCAGTGGAGGAGTAGAATGGACAACTTGGGGAAGCGATACTTACTACAGTGATGCCATAGACGCATATGGTACGATGGTTAACTTCTACAATAAGGATGAAGCAAAAGTCATCGTTAAGTATCCATCTAGTCAAATGTACGCAGACCTCTTCATCCTAGGAGAAGGAGCAGCAACAACCACATCAGGAACTGGAACAGGAACTATCAAACAAGCAGTCCCGATAACTTGGTCCGTATCTTTAGTTGATACAGACATCCAGGATCCTGCAACTGTCGACTACGACCTCGTATTAGCCGGAGGTTCTTGTGCTAACAGCCTCGTACAAAAATTGGTGGACAACGGTAAGTTAGCCGCCAAGTACACTTGTGCGGGTGGATCTCCAGGTGAGGGATGGGTGGCAGGTAAAGGATACATTTGGTTAATCGAGGATGCTTTCAAGACAGGACAAACCGTTTTAGTCTTTGCTGGTACAGACAAAGAACAAACTAAGATGGCTGCCTCAGTGCTACAGAAATACGATACGTTGCTAAAAGGTAGTACAGCTGTTGCCATAGAGATAACAAGTGCAACCACAGCTGGTATAACACCGCTTTAGGACAATAGCCGTTAAAAAAATATTGCCGTTCTTTTTTTTCCTTTTCTTTTTCTAAAAAACTCTGATTATAATTTTTTATATATTGTAACCGTTCTTTGGTTTTGGTTCGTGAACGATTTCACTTCTTCAAAACTTGTTGTTCTTAATTCATCTAGGAAATAGTCTGGGTTTCCTAGTTCGGTAACATCGATGAGCACATAACTTATGTTATACTCTTCTATCAAACTGTAGAATTTTTCTTTATCTATCGGAGGTCTTATAGTCATCCTGCCCGCATAATAACTTAAGTAAGGATATGATTCGGACATTATGTATTCATTGATATCTGTTATTTGTTTGACATATAATGATCCTTCTTTCAGAACATTCGCGTCAACCTCTTCGTCAAAAATTTTTTTACAACCAATGTATAAACCAAGTATCAATGAAACGATCAGTAATCCATACGCGAAAGTCCTAAACCTTCTTGGTATTCTCTGTACGGCAAAAGCTGCAAGACAACTGAATCCTGGGAAGAAAGATACTAGGTATCTTGGTTCTTTATGGTGCATGAATGAAAAAAATAGAAATGGTATCAAAACATAGAGTAAAATCAACAGGATATTACTTTTTCTGTCTTTGAAAGCATAAAAAATTCCCGCCAGAATTAATATTGCCGACAGTCCAAAGATTTCCCAAGAATTTGTAAAGAAGATATAGAAAGGATGTTCTAGCGAAGATAGATAGATATCTACGTTATCGAAGATCCCACCAATAGGATTTTCATAGTAGATAGTATTGACTATAAACCAAGGCATTAGTGTAAGAGATAGAATGATTAGAGCAATGTAGAACTCTCGTTTCTTAAGAACTTGGAATTTCTTTCGGTATAAGATATACACGAGATAAACCATCAGAAGAAAGCCGCCAAAGTATTTCGTTAAAATACTAATACCAGTAAAAAAAGCTGATAGATAGAGAAATTTCTTTTTCCCTTCAACTCCAAAATAAAATGTTGTCACAGCTAAAGGAGTGAAAGTAAGAAATGTCATCTCAGCTAGAATCTTATTGCTGTTGAAGACAAACAAAGGAAAGCTCAACACAACCAATGATGCCAATAAACCGATCTTAACATTGAACAATTTTTTACCCATGTAGTATGTTGCGATGATACTAAAAATACTGAAAACCACAACCAAAATCCTTACTAAAACTTCCCCGTCTATTAAAAAACTTAAAGCAATTAAAAATGGGAACAGAGCTGGTCTGAAAGTATCCTTTCCCGGAACGATTTCATATCTTCCATTCAGTATAGACTTCCCTAAAGACAAATAGACAGCCTCATCCCACCATAGAATTCGGTTCATCCCAAAAAAATAGATTACGGGTAAAATGTTTATGAGAATGATTACACTGAGGATTAATTTTTGGTTCAACGTTAACACTTAAACCGTTTATGATGTCTTGGAAATTATTTTTTTCATTTGTTCCAAACTTTGGTAACCCGGATATAGCTTATCATCTATGATGAAAGATGGGACTTCTGTAACGTTGTAAACATTCTTAATAATCTTTACTATCGGTTCATCCAAGTTGAAATCAACTATGAAAGCAGAAAAGTTTGGGTTTTCTTCTTTTAGATTATCCAGAACATAACTTTGATCAATGCAACTATCACAGTCCCGAGAATAAAAGTAAAGAGCAGGTATTATTTCTTCTCCGCATTTCTCTTTCACATCTAAAGAGAGTAACCAAGTCCTTATCGATAACAAGGTGTAATCTCTCTTCAGTTTAACGTATTCTGGCTGGACTTCGCTGTATTTTTCATATACTTCTAGTTTTGATGGAAGTCTAGACCAGAAATATGCCAAGTTATTGTGCATCTCATCGATAGTAGAAACTAGGATTTTGCAGCTCAGCTCACCTTGATGGGTCGTTAAGTATAATTGTTCTAGTTGTATGTTCTCAAGGTTTTGATTATAATCATAGAATTCTTCTTGAACTTTTTCTAATTCTTCTTGTGTTCTTGAAAAGACTTTCACTTGGACAAAATAACCGGTCAAAATACCCATGAAGTAAAGGATGATAGTTGTTATACTCGCGATTATGAGCAATTTCTTCTTCTTCATCAACTCATCTCTCAATAGTCTAAATATTCATATTATAGGAATACATTAATACTTTTAAGGTTGTCATGAAAAAAATAAAAAAGAATAAAATAGTTGAATTTTTTAGACCTAATAAATGGAATTTGCTGCTCGCACTACTTCTTTTACTCACAAAAGATTTTTTCTTCCTGAGTTTTTACATGAATTATCCGATGAACTATATTTATTGGTATCATTTGCCGAAAGGACGAGTTTTCATGGCCTTTTTTTATCTGGTAAATTATGCCTATTTTTATATAATAGCGACTCTGATTATTCGGCTGATCCTGTAGAATAATACTTAAATAACTTATGGAATCTAAATTAACTTATGGACATCAACTCAATGAGTATTCTTATTTACGAGACAGCTTTATTGCCAGTTGTCTTCTTCTCAGTCTTATGTTACATGGCAGCAATATATAACATATTCTCAAAAAAAGTATATAAAAAATATCCAAAACCATCTAATTGGCCCTCTATCACGATTCAAATCCCAGTTTACAACGATCCTGTTGCTATAAGATGTATGAAATCCTGCTTGAAGTTCGATTACCCCAAGGATAAGTTTGAGATAATAGTTGCTGATGATAGTATTGATGGGACAAAAAAAGTTATAGATGACTTCGTGAAAGAACATCCCAAAAAAATAAGAGTTTTTAGAAGAAAATCGAGGAAAGGATTCAAATCCGGCGCATTAAATAACATATTGAAATATTCAAATGGAGATATACTAGTTATTTTTGATTCTGATTTTGTTCCATCGAAGACTTTCCTGAAGAAAATAGTGAAACCATTCTTCCAAGATGAAAAAATGGCCATAGTTCAGTCTAGGATGGGATACATAAACCACAACCAAAATTTCATAACAAAATTATCATCAACCCTGTTGATGATATACCATAACTTTTACTGTCCGTTCAGCAGCAAATTGGGCATATCATTTTTCTGTGGAACACACGGGGCGATCAGGAAAGATGTACTCATAGAGGCTGGTGGATGGAATGAGAAAAACTTAACTGAAGATGCTGAGTTGTCGATAAAGATATTCAAGAAAGGCTACAAGAGTGTTTATCTGCCGAATTTAAAAGTCAGGGGCGAATTACCGTTTACGTTTGAAGCATTCATAAAACAACAAATGAGATGGACTTATGGGATGACTAGAACATTCATGGATAATGCTAGATCTATCTGGTTTGGTGGACATTTCTCTTTATCTCAGAAGGCTCTAATAACTTATTTGACGTTTGGCGGTTTAATATTCCCATTCGTTGTAGTGATGACCATTGCTGGTTTGTTGGGAATGATAACAGGCATTCCTCATCCCCTCACTACACAAGAGTTATTGGGTACGATTCAAACCTTTGCCACCACTGGTGGGTTTTTCGCTGTTGCCCTCCTTGCTCTTAAAAAAGAAAACAAATTAAACATGTACAAATCAGCTTTCTTCTCAACCTTAACTTTAGGAGTCATACTCTCAGTATTCAATGCTAATGCTCTTCTACGCGCTGTTTTTAATCGACCCATGATTTGGTACAGAACACCAAAATTCGGTAGCATCAAGATAATAGAATTATTCAAGAAATACTTCAGGTTTTAATTATTTTTCTTTCTCCCATTTTACAAACTTCTTTGAACTCTTCATCTTATAGAAAAGCGTGAAAATCCTTAGTACAATAAGAATCAATGTATAGGGGAAAAAAAACACGAAAGCAATTAAGTGATAAATGGTTATTCTATCTGAAAATTTTATTAAAGAATAAAAAATAAAACTAGTGACTGACACAAAAACGAACATTATCAGGGCGGAAATGATATCAAAAGGATATACGCCGATGATTAACTTGTATGTGTAATCTGCCATCCCAAAAACTGTGAGCCAGTAGAAAAAATATTTCATGACTTCGAATGAGAGATAATTTCCTTGAAAGAAATAATATCTGAAATATCCATAGAATATCTGGTAAGAAACTACAGGCAAATAAATGAAAGAATGTATGTACCAGTAGATTTTTGTTGGAGTTGAGTAGAACCCAACACCCTTGTGTTTTCTGTTGAACACCATGTCAAAATGTTTTTTTATGACTTGGAATGTTCCTATTTCCCATCTCATTCTCTGTTTTATCCAGCCAGATACTGTTTGTGGCGCTTTGTTATAAGCTATGGCAGATGGCGCCATTTTAATCTTATAACCGGCCTTTTTTATTATCATACAGATATCATAATCTTCTGCGGCTGTATCTCCCCTAAAACCACCTATCTCGTCGATAACATCTTTTCTGAAGGCGCAGACCGGTGACATTACAGAAAGTCCACCAATACCACTACAGATATAATTCCAAGCAGTAGAAAGTGAGTATTCTAAACTTTGAAACCACGTGATAATGTTTCTCGTCAAATCTATCCTAGTGTTGGATGCAACAGCAGCAACTTTATCTTCTTGGAATGGTTGTAATAGATTTTTTAGAGTATCCCTGTTGACTGTTGTATCGGCATCAACGATCACCAGATAATCATTCTTAGCTTTTTTTACCGCTAAGTTCACTGCTCTTGCCTTTCCCTGATGCTTGCCTTTTATCAGTTTGACAGGATATCTTTTCGAGAACCTTTTAACTATATCATAAGTCCTATCAGTGGAGCCGTCATCTACTACGATGATCTCCTTTTCATCATAGTCTGAAGTGACTAAACTCTCCAGAACCTCCTCTATATTATCTTCCTCGTTGTGAGCAGGAATTATCATCGATATTGGAGGATAGAATTTTGTTTCCATTCCCTTTCTCTTTGGCCAGAATAACAGAAAAAGCCAAGAGGCGTATATGATAGTTAGAATTATCATTACTGCCAAGAATAGATTGTCTATTACGAATTCCAGCATAATTCTCAATATTGTTTATAATAATTTAAAGTAATTTCAACTTTCCTGTGGTCTTATCCAGGGCCTCTTCTCTCTCTGGACCGATGCCCAGGGCAGTTATAGTTCCAGGTTTTAGTTCTGTTAATCCAGCATCTTCAACCAAGAAACAAGGTATTTTTCCTTTCTTTAACTCCCTGTACAAATCCAGTATCTTTTCTTTAGAATCGATTTCTAATACGACTTTTTTCTGTCCTTCTAATTCCCATTTTTTGATTATTTTTTTATCAGTTTTTTTGTAAGCGCCTAAAGAAGCATGAGCTGTCTGAACACATCTTTTACCCACAGACATGCCCAAATCGTTTCTTATGATGATGATCTGTTTGAACATCTTCTAGCCTATATATCTCAAATCAGCCTTTTTCCTTTGCACAACTCTTGGAAAAATTAGAGGGGGAGGTAACTGCATGTTCTCTGATAGGTTGACGCCCAACGATAAACATTTTCTGAACAGAAAATTCTTAACTTCCATGTCCACTTCTTTCGGAAAAATTTTGGATTTTTTCCATTTTTTTATTAAATCCTTTGTTTTTTTGCCTAAATACAGGACGTGGCCACTAATTTTTATTTCGGCGACGTTAGGTTCATACCTTGTAGTAAACTCAAATTTTATGTTTATCGGTTTTTTCTTAGTAAACACTTTCATATCTGGCCAATCAACAGAGACTATCTTCGGTGTTGAACTTATGTCTATCCTGCCCTTCGGGACATTCTTTCTCTCAGCTGAAATCGACTTAATACCGAACCCTACAATCATTCAATCACGTTAATCGAGTGTTAAAATATAGTGTAACAACTCTTATATTTTTATTTCGTTGAACAGATGACAATAAATTCTCAAAAAACTATATAATAAAAGGAGGGATAGAAATGAGAGTAATGGTTCCATTGGCGAATGGGTTTGATGAAATAGAAGCTTTTACTGTCGTGGATGTCTTAAGGAGAGCTAACATAAAGACTGATACAATCGGTGTTATAGGTTCAGTAATTCAGAGTAAGAACGGAGTTAAAGTTATTGTCGACAGAACGTTAAATCAAATAAACCCCGAGAACTATGATGCAATAATATTACCTGGAGGTTCACCGGGCTATCAGAATTTAGGTAGGAGTGCAAAGTTGATAGAAATACTTAAAACCTTTAATAGTCAAAATAAACTCATCTGTGCTATCTGCGGGGCACCCACAATATTGGCAAAGGCAGGGTTGTTAGACGATAAAAAAGCAACCATATATCCAGGGTTTGAAAAAATGTTGCCTTATCCGAGAGATAGACCAGTGGTTGCGGATGGAAACGTGATTACGTCACAGGGTCCAGGAACCGCGATTAACTTTGCCTTGAAGATCGTAGCAAAGATCTTGAACCCAGTTGAAGCACAAAGACTGAAAAAAGAGTTAGTTGCAAATGTATGAAAAAATACAAAGAAAAATAATGACGCTGATGAAAGAGAAATTAGTAGTCAGGAAGAGTGAATTGATCGAACATGTAAAGAGGGATGTTACAGGCAACCCACACAGTCCTAAGAATGTTGTCGATTCTATAACAAAGACGCTCGTCCAAAGAGGTTTTATAACCCCATTATATGCCTCTGAAACAACGTTTGCGGTAACACAGAAAGGAATGAGAAGCTGAGTATACTATATAAGAGTTAACTTTCTAATTTTGCGTAGCCCGGTGGTGTAGATCGTTAATCGAGCAGAATGGTCAAGCATAGAAATGTTAACTAGATGGCTCTGGACCTTCAGACACAGGTTCGAATCCTGTCCGGGCTATAAATAAATAAAACAAAATATTATGAGATGATGATATGGTCTTCGAAGCAATGCTTACTTCAGCAATAGCATTATACGGACAGATTGGACTATTGGTCGTGATGATAATTCAGACTATAATCGCTCCCATACCTTCTGAAGCTTTATTGATTTTTTCTGGTGCTATTGGGATCGAAATTATCGATATAGTTATTTTTGGTGGTTTAGGTACGATAATCGGAGCAATAATAGCATTCTACATTGCCAGGATCGGGGGTAAACCCATAATAACTAGACTCATAGGAAAAAAGTGGGTCGGCCATGTAGACGGTTGGGTCGAGAAGAATGGTACATGGGGCATTTTTTTAACAAGATTAATACCGATAATTCCCTTCGATCTCATAAGCTATATGTCAGGTGTGACTAAACTGGAATTCAAGTATTATCTTTTAGCAACTGTTCCAGGAGCATTAATAAGATGCTTTATATTAGCAGTCGCAGGGGCCTTTGCCAAAGGAGTTCTGTCTTTATTTGGTATTGGTTTGGATATCGTATTTATAATCGGAATAATAGGTTTCATCATATTGGCATACTTGGATAATAAAGGTTACATCGATATAATGGGCAACAGCATCGTAAAAAGAGTAATCAAGAGAGAATAAACAATCAAACTTCAGCACATTTCAAGCAGATTTTCAGACCGTTCCTGACTATTTCCCTCTTCTTCACTAATTCTTTACATGATTGACAGACTACATAACTAATTTCTTTAGCATGTGGAGACCAAGTACCATCCATAAAAATCACCTTAATCCCAAATTCCAAGAGTTCTATGTGAATTATCGTGTGGACCCCAACAAACGTGCGTACCATCTTCTATATCCTCTCGCCTAGCCTGTTGGTTACAAAACGGACAATTTATGTATTCATCAGTTTCTGCCATAACACCCCTCCGATTATTTGGAATAGGGTGGAAGGACGCGTTGTGATGGAACACCTCCTTAAGGTTCGTCCCCACCCCGTATTCAATATTCTTCGTATCTTCATTATAAATATGTTTTTCGGAAAAAACCGAAAAACTTATTAATTCTTTATACAATTATTTTAATAATACGAAAATCTTTCGTATATGCAAAAGAATTTAAAAAATATATTTGATGATGCGATGAAACTTAAAAAAAAGGATATAGCCCTGTTGAACGAGCTTCAAAAAGATTGTAGACAGAGTCTAAAAAAAATGTCCAGGAAGTTAGGTATGTCTATAACAACCGTTCATGAAAAGATGAAGAAGTTTGAAAGAGAAGGTGTGATAAAAGGTTACAAAGCCATTCTAGATCCTGGAAAAACGGATAATGATGTTGTAGCATTTATCTTGGTTAGGATGGAATACTTCCATTCCCCAAATGGAGAACCATTGTCCCAGAGAGAGGTTGCAAAGAAAATATCATTAATCCCACACGTGCGCGAGGTCCATATAGTTTCAGGAGAATGGGACATCTTGATAAAGGCTAGAGGAAAAACAATAAAAGAAATCGGAAATTTCGTCATCGATAGGTTGAGGAAGATTAAAGGGATTGGAAGGACATTAACTTGTGACACTTGGGTAACGATCAAAGAGTCTCCAGAAATGTATCTAGCGAAGTCAATTTAACACTCTTGCTACTGAAAAAATTGAAGCCCGTGAACAAAAGATAGAGATTTAAATTTCACTCTATATATTTTTACTCCTCTGCATGAAAGTGTATCTCTATGGATAAAAGATTGTATAAAGTTCGCGAAATCCTAGAAGGAGAATATAAACCAGGAGAAGATGTTGCAGTTAAGGGATGGATCAGCGAGATAAATAAAGATAATTGGACTATGATTAT
Source organism: uncultured archaeon (assembly GCA_964347415.1). Lineage (GTDB taxonomy): Archaea > Aenigmatarchaeota > Aenigmatarchaeia > CG10238-14 > CG10238-14 > CAYFYJ01. The sequence goes on from CAYFYJ010000022.1 coordinate 38,256, forward strand.
TAGAGACGGAACAGGACTTATACGGGTTTCTTTCAATCATCCCAAATACACTGAACCATTTCCTGAAGCTGGAAGAGAATCTGTTGTGCTTATACAGGGGGCGGTTAACCCAAAAGAGAAACCCCCTTTAATAAACGCCAGTTATCATGACCTTTTAAAACCATCAGTGGATTATCCGTCTCCAGAAGAAATTTCACTACCAAAAAATAGACATCTGAGGATTAGATATCCAGAAATGCGAGCAAAAATAAAGATTTGGAATACTGCAGAAGATGCAATTCGGGTTTATTTAAAGGAACGGGGATTCGAAAAAATTCCCACCCCCTCAATTACTACAATGGCCGCCGAAAATCCCTTCACTTTGTTTCCCATCACATACTTCGATTATTATGCACATCTTGCTCAAACTGGAAAACCATATCTTGATGCAGCCGTACCTCAGTTCGAGAATGTATGGAGCTTCGTTCCCACATTTAGAAAAGAACAAATAAAATCAAGAAGACATTTATCAGAATTTAGGACAGTTGAAATCCTACAGGCCAACTCTAGCTATAAAGATATGATGCGTCTAACTGAGGATTTGTTCTTAAAAACTATCCGAACTGTAGCAGATGAAAGACCCAAAGAACTAGAAATTTTAGAAAGAGACTCATCAGTACTAAAAAGAGATATACAAGTGCCTCCTGATGAGCCCCTATTTATGGAACTTACTTACAATGAGGCAATGGCATCACTTAAGAAAGCTTATAAAAAACAGAAGAAAGAGGGCTTTGAAATGGAATCGGGAAGAAGGTTTACTCAAGCAGAAGAAGATATGCTATGCGACGTTACTGGGGCCCCATTTTTCGTTAGAGACTTTCCTTCAAGAATAAGATCATTTTATATCGAACCACATCCAAAAAACCCGGAATTATCAAAATCCTTTGATTTAATTGCCCCAATATCCGGAGAGTTAGCGACAGGTGGCCAAATGATTACAGATTATGAATTATTAAAAGAAAGAATAACAGAACATGGGTTTCTCCGACCATATTATAATTGGTTTTTAGATTTAAGAAAATTCGGTGAAGTTGAAACTTCGTTCGTGGGAATAGGTTTTGAAAGACTTTTAATGCATATTACAGGTTCCGAAAATATTACAGATGTGTCTCCCTTTCCAAGAACTTATGGTGAAAATCCAATACCATAATTTCAATAGAAATTAGAAATGTGTTGATCTCATTTTTCCCGAAACATATGCGTTATTTAACCCTGCCAAAAGAATTTTTTCTTCCCATAGAAAATTTGGTGTAATAGCATAATCTATGTTCGTGGAGTAATGGTGAACATGTGCCCATTCCTTTCTCTGTTCGGGATTTTTAAATAATAGTCCAGGCACAATGAATGCGCTGTCAATATCTAATGGTTCTACATTGAAAAGTTCTGCCACGTATTCTGTTCTGAATTTTATTTTTTCTTCATGACCTATACAAGTTGCCATTCTTATTTGAGCTTCTTTGGCGTTCAAAGTTCCAGAGTGATTTATTCCCTCTTTGTATAATGGTTTCGCAACTGCGTATTCATTTGACGTAACCAACCCTTCAGCTGTTACAACACTTACAGGTACGTTATAATCCTTTGCTGTTCTTAGCACCTTTTGCCATTTATCGTTCATTTTTAAATGTCCATAACCCACCCCCTCTGCTATAACACCCGTCCATGTACCATCTTTTATCCCTCCTATAAAACCCGATGGATCGCTGGAAACATCTCCAACCACAAGAATTTTTTCTAAGTTTGTTCTAGGATCAAATCTAATTTTTGAATCTTTCCAATAAACTGTAAAAATATCAGTGTCCATATCTAAATTTCCCAAGAGTTTTTCAACTTCAGTTAAGATCTCAGCTTTTTTTTCTGGGTTGTTTAAAAACGTGTTCTTAAGTCTTGCATACTTTCTTATTAAGTAGTTGATTTCACGTATTTTTCCCATAGGAGGTTCTGCCCCCCTAAAATCGAGACCCCTAACTTTTCCTTCACTTCCTGGAGAAATTAGAAATTTAGTATCAGCGCTCAAATACGTGGTTTCATCGTATTTAGGTCCAGTTGGATAACCAGGATAAATTTCATCTCCCCGAATTCTTGCAATACGTTCAGATGGTTCATGAAGTTCAATTTCAAGACCTTCAAAAATACCCTTTTTCCCGCCAATACGGAGTAATTCAAGAACTGGATCATGTAGTCTATAATAATGTTTGCCCCACAAAAAAGAAGAAAGGACATCTCCACCCATTACCACAAAAACCCCTGATCGATTATAGCCCCCCCAAGCAAAAAATACAGCATCCCGCTTGTTCGTATCAACATCGGACCCGATGAAATCCGGTGGGTATAAAGCACCCGTAAAAACTATTCTTCTATTATTGGCATACGTATTGTAATCTATTACACCTACAGTGTCAGCTAAAGTATCAGTGCCATGTAAAACAACAGGATTATAACCCCTCCTTGCTTGGTTTGCTGTAGTTGGTCCAATTTCCTCATTTCTAATTTTGTCATCAATACGAGTACTATCAAGTCTACAAATTTCATGTGTTCGGAATATGTAATTCCCGATTGATACGGGTTCAGATTTTTTCTTAGTTGGCACGATGCCATATGCACTTTTTTCAGATTCAATGGTTCCTCCAGTCGTATTTATTATTACGTTTCGGATGAGCTCTGGTTTCATAAATTCCACTGTATCTTATAAAAAACTAAAAAGATTTAAATCCGATTAATGCCGAATTTGCTCGGGAAAAAAGAATTGAAAACTATTCTATACGAATTTCATTGAAATGGTTTTTTCATAATGGTATAAACAAGCCCTGCTGCCTCCATTAGATCAATTGTAGATTTTACATCTCTTCTCGACATTCCAGCATATCTACCAATGTCTGAGGGTGTCATGGGTCCTTTTGTGTTATACAATGCCCCTGCGACCTTATCAATATCAGGACCTATTTCAGTACTATAATTTTGGGGTCTGATTGAAAACCTTCTTTTACCCCATTCTGTTAGAGAAACTTTTTGTTCAAAACGTCCAAATCTTAACATATTTGTCCTTTATTTCTTAATAAAAGAATTATTTAAATTTTTCTACTCTGCACAGTTAAAAAAACGTTTTATTAACACTTTTTCAATTTATTATATGATGATATGTCACCAAAAGAAATCTTCAAGAAAGTAAAAAACTCTAGAAGGAATAACCTGACAGAGTTTGAAGCCAGAAAAATCCTTGACTATTATGATATCCCTATTGTAAAAGGTGATATAGTCAAATCACTCAATGAAGCAAAAAAATTCGTGGAAAAGGTCAGATACCCAGTGGTTCTGAAAGTAGTTTCACGTCAAATCATACACAAGACAGAAGTTGGTGGCGTTATCCTCAACATAAAGAATGAAAGAGAATTGTATCAGGCCTACCACCAGATGATAAAAAACATAGAAAAAAAAGCTCCTAAAGCTAAAATAGACGGGTTCTTTATCCAAGAGATGCTACCAAATGACAGAGAAGTTATCGTTGGAGGAAAAAAAGACCAAACTTTTGGCCAGACCATTGCCTTTGGTATGGGTGGGGTTTTTGTTGAGATTCTTGAGGACGTTAGTTTCAGGGTTGTCCCGATAACAAAACAGGATGCTATAGAGATGTTGAAAGAGATTAAAGCCCTGAAGATTCTAAAAGGTTACAGAGGAAAACCCCCTGTGGATTTTGAAGCGTTAGTTGATATTCTGCTGAGGACTTCCAAGATGTTGGAAGCCAATCCTGAGATAAAGGAGTTGGACATTAATCCTATATTTGCTCTGCCTGACCGGGCTGTTGCTGGGGATGCGAGAATAATCGTTGAATGAAATGCCATCCTGGAAGACGCATCTCACAGTGAATTCCTTTCTTTTACTCCTTTGGATCGTGTTGTTTCTTAACTACAGTTTCATCGGGAACTATTTTTTATTATTACTACTGATTTTTTTCAGTTATTTTCTGTCGATATTCCCTGACATTGACACATGGAAATCTAAAATCAGAAGTATTTTTTCATTTATACTCGCGTCGATTGCGATTGTCTTCTTCTTCTTTAACATGAGTTTCAATTCAGTCTTTTCAATAATCATTAGTTTCATTTTTATCTATATCCTGTTCAGGTTCTTCCCGACAAAACACAGAGGAATTACCCATACATTCCCGTTTTCAATGTTCCCCTCTTTTATATTGACAATCTTGCTTTGGCTATTGTTCGATTTTTCGATGATTAGTTTTCTGGTTTATTTCGCAGTTATTCTTTCAGGTTACTTATCCCATCTGTTCTTGGACGCGTTATGAGAAAAGGGATAGCTCATGAGCTACCTCTGTATTCATTAAATCATACTGGAACGATTCAATCATCGCTATCCTAGAATTAAATAGGAAAAAAATTATTTACGTCTTCCCCTTCTTCTTTCCCTTCCCCTCTCTTCCCTCGGTCTATGAGTTATTTCCATCTTTGGTTTACTCTGCATCTTTATAACATCAACTATGTATCCAGCAACCTCATTCCTTATCTTCTTAGATTCGAGTGTAACGAGTTTGTCCAATTCCTCCTTGTTCTTTTCAAACTTAACTGTAAACCTGCCTGGATACTTCTCGACCAGATTTTTTGCCAAATGCTTGACGTATAGAGTTTTTACCTGTCCCATTTTTTCACCTGAACTTTAAGAGATTATAAACGTAGGCATTTAAATTTACCTTGTATTAGTAAGAATTAACTAAGGCAAGATTTGTTTAGCTTCTTAATCAAAACCAGATAGATTTTTGTTCAGGGAAGAGAAAATTAGATTATGAAAAAAATGGCTAAAAAAGGAAAAAAGAAAAAATCTAGAAAAAATCATCGAACAATGTGGTATAGAAATTGAAAACATATTGTCTGGAAAACCAATCCCCCCAGAGAGAATGACAAGCATAACTTCCTATCAAAATCCAAACGCAATTTTAGGTGAAGATTCCCATTCCTATGTAATATAAATCAATAACCATTTGAAATACCTCGAATCAGATACTATTGATGACAAAACCTAAGGATTAATTATTTGAGGACAATATAGACTTTATGAAATCTTCGATTTGGAACTATTATTCTAAGGATGACGTTCAAAAGGCTTTGATAGAGGTTGCCAAGAACAGGGAAGTTGTTGGCGTCTTTTCCAACGGTAATTTCGGGAAGAGGCCTAACGTCCTGATGTATCCGGATGATATTATCGAGATGATTAAGGAAGGGGTAGTATCCTTTCACGGATCTGTTGAGAGATGGTCCAACCCCATGGCTTTGGAGTCTGGGATGATCAAACAAGAAATGGATAGGGTTAGGATAGGTTGGGATTTGATAATCGACCCAGACTGTCCTGATTTTGAGATTGCTAAGTTAACAGTGAAGATAATACTCGATGCGTTGAAGGACCATAGCATTAACAACTATTCTGTCAAGTTTACTGGTGGTAAATCATTTCACATAGGCATACCTTTTGAGATATTCCCTGAAAAAATTAACTTGGTTAAGACTGTTGGCCTCTATCCTGATTTGCCTCAGAAGATCATAGAATACTTGAAAGATTATGTTAGGGAAAGAGTAAAAGAAGAGTTGATCGCTTTTGATAATCCTTTGGCTTTAGCTGAAAGAGTTAAGAAGCCAATAACCGAGATAACTGATAAAGACGGTTTGGATCCGTTTAGGGTTGTTCAGATAGATTCGATGGTCGTTGCTCCTCGTCATATGTTCCGTTTACCTTACAGTCTGCATGAGAGCAGTCTACTCGTCAGTCTACCTGTCGATCCTTCTAGACTGGACAAACTGAGTAAGGATGATGCAAAGCCACAGAGAGTAAAGGTTGAGAAAAGATTCTTAAAACGCGAACAAGGCTTAAAAGAAGCCAATATATTAGTCGTTGAGGCTTTGGATTGGGCTGAAAAACACAAGATAGTCGAAGAGAAAGTCCCGTATACAGGACCTAAGATGAGGATAAAACTGATAAAGAATAAGAAATTCTTCCCTCCATGTATTCTGAAGATACTTAATGGTTTGACTGACGGGAGGAAAAGATCTGTTTTCATTCTGGCGAATTATTTGAGAAACATGGGATGGGATTGGGATAAGGTCGAGAAAGAAATCTTGACATGGAACGAGAAGAATAAACCACCTTTACCGAGCAGGTACATAAGGACTCAAGTGAGATGGCACAAGAGACAGAGAAGGAATCTGCTTCCACCCAATTGCTTAAACCAGAATTTTTACAACAGTATGGGCGTTCATTTGCCAGATGAAATTTGTAAAGGCCAGACGAAAAAAGTAACGATAAAGAATCCTGTTAATTATCCGTTCAGGAAGATGAAGAAGAAATAGAAAATGAGATAGATTTTTGTTCAGGGAAGAGAAAATTAGATTATGAAAAAAAGTTTACAGGAATACCTTGAAGGTAAACTTTTAGATTTTTGTACGACTTGTCTAAGCGACAAAAAAAATGAAATAAGTAGCCCGTTGGGGAGAACAAGGAGAGAAGCCAAGACTATTGCTAAATATATAAAAAAAAGATGGAAGATTAAAGAATAAACCCAAACCTAAAGAATCAATTAGATTTTCTACCTAATAGAAAAAATTAGCTTAAATATTTCAGTTCTTACCTTTCTATAGAAATTGGGGGTGTACACCCTTGTTAGAAATGAAAAGAAAGAAAATAGTTGTGACAGTTGTAGCAATTCTTGTTGCTTTGACAGGAATAACAGCGATAAGCGTAGGTGCACAACCAGGAAGTCCATTGTATCCGTTCAGGAGCATAGTCGAAGCTATTCAAGGCCTAATAGTCAGAGTCTTGAATCTAGAAGCGAGAACAGCAGAATTGGGGGAATGTTTTGAGGTACAAGAGATATGTGACGGTACAGATCAACCAGATTGCTTCGGAATGACAGAAGATGATCTGATGCAGACTTGTGGGTTAGAAGAAGGAGAATGCCACAAAGGAATTCAGTTGTGTGAGGATGGGTCTTGGGGCCCATGTATCGGAGAAATTGGTCCAACATCAGAAGTATGCAACGGATTAGATGACGATTGTGACGGAGAAGTGGACGAGGGATGTGACGGACAATGTGAAGACGGAGAAACTCGACCTTGTTATACAGGTCCTCCAGAAACTAGGAATGTCGGTGAATGTACAGATGGTACTGAAACTTGTGCAGGAGGCGCATGGGGAGCATGTATCGGAGAAATTGGTCCAACATCAGAAGTATGCAACGGATTAGATGACGATTGTGACGGAACTGTAGATGAAGGATGTGAAGAATGTACAGATGGAGAACCCTGTGACGACGGAGACCCATGTACAACAAACGATATTTGTGCAGCAGGAACATGTTCAGGTCAACCAATAAGTTGTGATGACGGAAACGTATGTACAGATGATTACTGTGATTCAAGTACAGGTGTTTGTTTAAATGAAGCAAACACTAACCCTTGTGACGACGGAGACCCATGTACAGAGAACGATATTTGTACATTAGGAGTATGTGTAGGCGAAGAAGACCCATTAGTAGGTACGTTATGTGACGGAGCAGATTCAGACTTGTGTCCTGAAGGAACATACTCTTGTACAGATGGTATGATAGTTTGTTCAGATAATACAGGATCTACTGTTGACCTTTGTGACGGTTCAGACAACGACTGTGACCCAACTTCAGCAGACGGTTCTGAAGATCCATTAACAGGTATGGCTTGTGATGGAGCGGACAGCGACCTGTGTAATGAAGGAACATACTCTTGTACAGCTGGTTCAATGGTTTGTTCAGATAATACAGGCGACAATACAGAAGTGTGTGACGGTTCAGACAACGACTGTGATGGTTCAATAGATGAAGATTGGCCTAACTTAGGGAATCCATGTGACGGAGCAGATTCAGACTTGTGTCAAGAAGGGTCATACATATGTACGGTCGATGGTTTAGGAGTCGAATGTTCAGATACCACAGGAGACAATTCAGAAATATGTGATGACACAGACAACGACTGTGACGGAGCAACAGATGAAGGATTAACTTGTTGGACATGCTCTGGTCTTAAACAAGATCATCCTGACGTATGTTCAGGTCATGGAACATGTGAGTCACAAGACACGTGTGTTTGTGAGTCAGGTTGGATAGGAGCAGAATGTGAAACTCCATCAGCATAAGAAAGAAGCTAGAAAAATAAGAGAATTGCTAACTAATGGCCTCTTTTTTTTCTTTTTCTTTTATTTTAAGAATCAGGTGGATTTTCTACCTGATACCTGATAGGAAACCTTAAATCCTTAACTACTATACAGTGATGTTATGATGAATAAAACCAAAACAGTTTTGTTTGGGGCGATTCTAGCAACTGCGTTAATTCTAGCTGGAACAGCAATGGCAGCAATGCCACAAGAAGCATGTTCCAATGTCGCAACAAAATTAGACGAATGGGTTCAGAAGTGGGTAAAATATTCATACAACACACAATCGATAAATCCCTGTAGCGAACAATATGAATCAGCTGTGCGGTTTATGTCTGATTGGATACCAAGATACGAAAGATACGTCTTCTCTGATGGAAGCGTAAAAGGAAAAACATATCAGGGTTATTTTGGTGGAAAAGTAACCTACTATACGATATGTTCTGATGGAAGAGCAGAGGTATATGGACGCTCATTCGGCTATTATGGCTACGGAGATTCACAAGAAGTCTGTAACACGATGAACTAATTTTTTTCTTTTCCTTTTTTCAAATCAACTTACTAATTCTAAACCATTAACTCATACAATAAAATACCAATAACCAGAACGATTATACCTATCAAAACACCTATCATCAACATCTGCTGGGATTTAGGCGATACTTTTTGCGGTTTACCCCATTTGTCTTTATTCTTCAGACCGATAGATAGATAAACCAACCCCATTAGAAGAAACCACCCACCTATAATATTCTCAAAAATTATGAAAAAAACTATACCGACCAGGACCCATATTGCCCCCATGGTAAAATAATTTCGGTAGTCTACTTCTTTCTTCCATTTCTTCTTTTTCATGATTAAAATACCGAGTATTGCTAATACTATAGCTGCAAGGGCAATTGAAATGAGTATCCATGGTATCATTTTATCACAGCTATTTACGTTTTGAGATTTAGAGTTTAAGTCTTTTTGTGTCTTATAATAATCCTTCTTATCATCCAACCAGAAACCTATTTATTATCAGCCAAACCATTTTATTTCGAAATACTCTCCGTTGGTGACTAACCCATGAGATTGTGGAGTATAAATCCAAAATACCTTGACTGCAAAGGACTCTTAGCACTCTGGAGAGAATCCCTCCTAGCGAAAAAAGTGCTTGTAGGCAAAACAAAAGGATTCCAAAACCATCCTCAACTGGAAAGATTCAAGAATCATCCCAATACTTTATCTGCGATTAACGCTTACCTGTATCATGTTCTTGAAGAAGGATTAAGATGTGGTTATAATTTCAACAAAGAAAAAATATCTCTGCCCATCAAAACAATACTACCAATCAAAGTTACTGCAGGCCAAATCCAATTCGAGTTCAATCATCTTAAGAAAAAATTGCAGACAAGAGACCCAGAAAAATACAGACAATTAATCAAAGTGAAAGAAATAAAACCACACCCAATGTTTAAAATAGTTAAAGGTGAAATAGAAGAATGGGAAAAAAATGAATGAAAGAATGAAGATAACTATTCTAATAATTTTACTTTCATTGCCCGTTGTAACTGCACATATACCTGAACTAGTTATCGAGGACAGGAATTATACCTTAGAACCTATTATCGTAAATGAACCTGAGATAAGTTATGCTTACTATGGAAAACTTCATGGTTCTCCTCAACTATACAAAATAGAATCAGAAAAACCTTTTCATCTGTACGTAAGCCTGTTAGTCCCTTATGTTGGTCAAGAATCATCGGACGTTGAGTTCCACATAATGAAGGACGGCGAAAAGATAGTGATGATGCATGATTATCAAAATTGGACCAAGTGGTACGAAGAATATGGGAGGGATTGGTATCTTCAAGGTCCAGAATACGAAGCCGATGTAGAAGCAGGAACCTATTTGATCGAAGTACACAGTGATACCAATTCAGAAGATTATACATTGGCAATAGGGAATATAGAACGCTTTGGGGCAGTTGAAATACTTAAGACTGTTTTTGTCCTCCCACTGATGAAAGCCCTTTTCTGGGACAGTTTCTTGATGATTGTGATATATATACTGATACTAGTGATAATAGTTTTTGTAGTCTATGCTATAATGAGAAAACGCCATAAAAGAAAATCTAGGAGAAGAGAAGAGAAATGAAAATTAAAAACATAGCTAAACTCGTTGTCTCAATTGTAATATGCCAACTAGCAGGAGTAATAGGTTCGGTCTTCACTAACACTTCCGTTCAGACATGGTATGCAGAATTACAACTACCAGCTTTTGCTCCACCAGGCTGGTTTATCGGTACAGTATGGATCATTCTTTACACTCTGATGGGTATTTCCTTGTATTTGGTCTGGGATAAAGGATTTAGGAACAAACGAGTTAAGAATTCCTTGTATTTATTCGGCTTCCAACTGATATTGAATGCTGCTTGGTCGTTTCTTTTCTTCGGGTTAAGGTCTCCTCTATTGGGTTTAATAGAGATAGTCTTTCTCTGGATTTTTATTTCGTTCACGATTCTAAAATTCTATAAAATATCCAGAACAGCTGCTTGGCTGCTCGTCCCATACATAGCCTGGGTCAGTGTTGCTTTGACGCTTAATTTCTACATTTGGATATTAAACCCATGATTCTTGTTCTTTGGAAAGAGTAAAACAATCCAAAAATCAGATAAAATTTAATATTATCTACCACTTGTGAGCTGGGTTTTTTGGTACTATTATCCAAGCTATTATGTATGCCAATATACCAGAGCCATAGCCAAAAACGAACAATATCCAGAGTATTCTGATGATAGTTGGATCAACGTTGAAGTATTCGGCTATTCCCCCGCAAATCCCAGCTAAAATCTTCTCCTTTCCAGACCTATACAACCTCTTCACTTTTGCCATAATGTTAAATTGTTGATTAAGCTATTTTAATCTTTATTTCCTATTCTAAGGTATGCCAGAAGAACCAATAACCTTCGAATTCATCAGAAAAATCCAGAGAGAAGAAATGTCAGAGCCAAAACTATCCAAAATACCGAACGATTTTTACCAGAAAGCAAAAAACTATCTTGAACAGAAGAAGAAGATAGCAGAAAAAAAGCAGGACAAGTTAGCAGAAAGGGAGATCAAGAACGTGGAAAGACTCATAGAAAACATCTTCAACAGGAGAGAGAGGAAGATGCTCGACTTCGCGTTAATAACAGTCAGAACAAACCTCCCACCAGAAAATTTAATAGAAGACGAGAAAGAACTCTTCGAGTCAGCAGTCAACATGTTGAGGACTCAGAGAGATAGAGTTTTAAGCTTATTATTCAAAAAAACTAAACTAAAACTAGGCATTGAAAAAATAGAATTCACAGATGATGTTGAGGAATTTGTTGGCATTGATCTGAACAAATACGGCCCGTTCAAAAAAGGTGATACCGCCAACATCCCAAAAGACAATGCCGACTTGTTGATAAGAATGAAAAAGGCTAAGAGAATATGAGAGTGCCAAAAACTCAGAGAATCTATTGTCCTTATTGTAAGAAGCATCAAGAACATACAATCGAACAGGTTAAGAAAAAACCAAGACGAAAGATGGCAAGAGGCCAGAGACGATTCTTAGAAATAATGAAAGGTTATGGTGGTTTCCCAAGACCCAAGCCAAGTCATGAGAAAGCGACTAAGAAGCTTGACTTGAGATACAAGTGTAAAGTATGCAACAAAAAACACAGCAAAGGAAAAGGGTTCAGGATTAAAAAATTTGAGTTGGTCAAAGCTTAGGTGATGTTATGAAAAAAGAACTCGTTGAAGCACCAAAATCAAGATTCCTGAAAGTTCAGTGTCTGAAATGCAAGAACGAACAGATAATCTTCAACAAAGTGGCAAAGAATGTGACATGTCTGGTCTGTGGCAACATCCTGGCCGAAGTAACTGGCGGTAAGAGCATAATCAAATCAAAGATACTGAAAGTTCTCACATAGATCTTTGTTCTGCCGGAAGAAAACACTCACGATAAAATATTTAATTCTAACTGTCTTAATTGTTGATTAGATATTATGGCATCAGTTGAAGGTGTTACGGCATCACCCGAAATACCGCGTTTTAATGTAAAATTAACTGGCGACAGGGTCGTAGAAGTAAGAAAAACTCTAACAAAAATCGTAAGCACATACAAACCAGATGATGGGGGATATAAAGTAACTCATAGAGATAGAGGTACAATTGGCGGTCCCAGAGAACATTATCTTGATGCGTGTGCCCTACCAAGTTGTGTCAGAGAAAGATTTGAAGGAAAATACAACAAAGAAGAGATACTGTAATTCACACCGAATTCAGATAGATTTTTGTTCTTAGTAACCTAATTTGATATCATGTCTAAGTTAGAAGAAATCCAGAGAATCTGTCTCAACCGTGGTATAGTCTTCCCTACCGCTGAAATCTATCCAACCCTATCTGGTTTCTGGGACTATGGTCCTGTTGGGACATTACTAAAGAAAAAATTCATCGATTACTGGAGAGAGTTCTTCGTTAAGTCTGAAGACAACATCTTTGAAATAGACGGTTGCACAATCCTTTCAGAAGATGTTTTCAAGGCTTCTGGTCATTTACAATCCTTTGTCGATCCTATTGCACAATGCCAAAAATGCAAAACCATGCACAGAGCAGACCAACTCATAGAAGAAAAGACTGGAAAGTTTGTCGAAGGCAAATCAGTTAAAGAATTGAGTGATATCATAAAAAAAGAAAAAATTAAATGTCCTAAGTGTGGCAATCCTTTATCAAACGTAAGAATGTTTAACTTAATGTTGGAGACTTATATTAGTCCTGTTGGTGGACAGACTGGTTATCTGAGACCTGAAACTGCTCAGAATATTTTCACTGCTTTTCCAAGGGTTTTTCGTGCAACTAGATCCAAACTCCCCATGGGAATAGCTCAAGTTGGTCACTCCTTCAGGAACGAGATTTCACCCAGGCATTTCCTGGTCAGAATAAGGGAATTTAGCCAGACAGAGATCGAGCTGTTCTACGACCCTAAGAGGCCAGAATGTCAAAAATTCGATGAAATAAAGGCTAAGAAGCTGGTAATTTACACCCGAGAAGCCCAAAAGAACAATAGGAAGCCATTAGAATTAACGGCCGAGCAATCTCTGAGAAAGAAAATAGTCCCGAACGAGTGGATGGTCTACTTTTTGGCTAAGGAATTCGAGTTTTACCAGTCTTTAGGTATCCCAAAAGACTGTTTGCGCTTCAGGAACATGCTCAAAGAGGAAACTCCACACTATTCTTTAGGAAACTTCGACTTGGAGATAAAATTTGATTTTGGATGGAAGGAGACGGTTGGGAACGCTATTAGGACCGATTATGACCTGAAAAAACACATGAAATTCTCTAAGAAAGATATGACTGTGTTAACAGAAAAAGGAGAAAAAACCATTCCATGGGTCGTTGAACCCTCTTTTGGTGTTGAGAGAACTATCGCCGGGATACTATTGCATTGTTTTGTAGAGGATAAGAAAAGAGGTTGGAATTGGTTTAAGTTTCCGGTAAAAATTGCTCCTTTCACTGCTACTGTTTTTCCGTTGGTCAACAGAGATAATTTACCAAAGATAGCAAGGGATATATACAGAAAATTAAAGAAAAATTTTGATGTTTTTTACGATGAGAGTGGCTCTATCGGAAGAAGGTATGCTAGGGCTGATGAAGTTGGAACGCCCTTCTCGATAACGATTGATTATGATACTTTAAAGGATAGTACTTGCACTATTCGGGACAGGGATACGACTAGGCAAGTTAGAGTTAAGATTGATGAGCTTGTTCCTATCTTGAACAAACTGATGAATGGGGAAATAAAGTTTGAGAAAGTTGGAAAGTTGATAAAGTAAAAACCTAATGTTTTTCTTTCCTCATAACTGACAACATTTCTTTAAAAAAATTAATTAACTCAGGATTTTCAAGTGCTTCTTCTGTTTGCTGGTGATAGTGTTCTCTGATTACATTTTTATTACCATCTTTCTCATACTCTAAAGCTTGTAAAGACATTTCTAATTTCTCTACCTGCCTTACAAATTTAGCTTCTTTGGTTTTTCCTTCTTCAAATTCGAACCAAAGGTTAAAAATTTCGTCATAACCTTCTATCCCAGAAATCATTTCCTGAATAGCTTTTTTCTCTTTCTTTATTTTTTCCTCTCGAGAAGCAGCCTTTTCATATCTCCAATATGTGACGATATCACCTATTTTTGCTTCAGCCAAATCATGAATTATCGCCATTTTCATAACTTTTTCCATGTCTAGATTTTTATTCTTACCGAGAAAAATACACATTAATGCAGTTCTAAATGTATGTTCGGCAACAGTTTCAGGGTTTTCAACTTTATCGATAACCCAACCCTGTCTTTTCGTCTTTTTTAATTGGTTAACTTCATCAAAGAATTTTATGAGTTTTTCCCATTTCATATAATCAAATTTCTATCTTTCAACCGGCGGATAGGAGATTACTTAATCTCAATCTTACAATGAACCGGCAACTTCTTGCTCGCTCGTTTCAAAGCCAACCTTCCAACATCGATATTCTTCTTGTTCACTTTTAATGACATTATCTTCTGTCCTTTCATAACTCTTGCCGCTCTTCCACTCGGTTTTCCAAACGCCTTCCTCATGCCACTCGAAAACCTATCGGCTCCAGCTCCAGTAGCCAGAGAGTGTTCACGCAACACATGATGTGGAAATACCAGAATCTTGAGAAAATAATTATCAGGAACCTTCCTCTCAAGAAACTTATTCGTGACAACTCTAGATGCTTCCAAGGCATTATCCCTTATCTGGACAGAATGATCGGCAACCAAAGAAAGATGAGCATCAAACTTCTTATCAGCATTACCCATCTCGAAAACATGAATTTTCGAATAAGGAACACCAACTACGTAACTCTTCCTTGGCTTCCTCTTCGAGACTCTTGTCCAAGGTCTTTCCAATTTTCTTGTTGTTCTTCCTGGTCTCAATGCCATAAAAATCACTCCTAATTTACGTTCTTAATCTTTTTTAAGCTTTCTGTATAAGCCTTGCTATCCTCCTCAACCCAATCTCTAACATCATGTTTTATAATGTTGCCGTTTCCCTCCAATGTCACGACCTGTCTTATTCCTGCATTTATTATAAGTCTCTTACATCTTGGACATGGCAGACAAGGTCTTACTTTTTCATTGTTATCAACGCCCAGAGTAAACATCACTCCATCTAAAACTCTAGACCCATGTCTTGCAGCGTTTACTATAGCATTTTCTTCTGCATGAACTGATGGACAACTTTCATATGTATCGTTATGATTCAATTTCAACATGTTTCTGCTACAACCCCCAGCTTCTTTACAATCAACAACTCCTCTGGCCGGGCCGGCATATCCCGTGGAGACTATAGCATCGTTCGCGACTATTATCGCCCCAAAACCCCACTTTCTACTATCGATACAAATCGACCTTCTGGCCACAGACTTGGCTATCTGCAAATAATATTCGTCCTTTGTTATCCTTCCCATCTTATTCACTTAGATTTTCATTTTAACGAATTTATAATTTTCAGGATGTCTTCATGAACTTCTTTTTTACTCCTTTCCCCGTCTATCACAACCCATTTCCCAAGAACATTCTCATTTATTTCTCTCATGTACAATTCCCTTACTTTCCTCAAGAATTCTATTTCTTTCTCATACTTATCCAATTCCCCTTCACCCTTCTTCCTTTCCATGCTCGTCTCGGGTTTAATGTCGATGAAAATGATTGCATCGGCTCTGGGATACTTCAACAATTCAACTAATTTCATGGCATCTTCAAAAGGAAAGCCTTGAGAACAATGGTAGGCTATGGTGGATGTTATGTAACGGTCAGCTATCACAATTTTTTCATCCTTCAAACCAGCCTCTATTTTTGAAACGGAATTTAGTACATCCGTAGCAAAAGCAAGAAATGCCTGATCATTACTGAGTTCAAACTTTTCGTTCAGGTAATCAGATATCAATTGACCGATAGGATGATCATAATCCGGGGATTTAACGAATACTGATGGGATATTATTCTCAGCAAAGTATTCTTTTAACAGTTCAGTCTGGCTTTGACCTCCTGCTCCATCCAATCCTTCTATTACAATAAAACCCATCTAACCACGTACATAAATTTTTAGATAGTATAGATATATTTATGGAAGTTGAAATCAGGGCACGCATTAAAGGCTTAGACAGTCTCAGAAACAAATTACTATCTATCGGAGCGAAATCTGTAGATAAGCTATCCCAAGAAGACCATTATTATTATCCTAAAGATAAAGAAAAATCTAATTTCGTGCTTAGAGTGAGGTCAACTGACGATGAACACCAATTGGTCTATAAAGCATTAACTGATATAGACGGTGCTTGGCATGAATTCTCTACTGGTATTGACAAACCAGATCAGGCGATAAAATTACTACTTCATGCAGGGTTCAGGGAAATAGTGTTCATCAAAAAGAAGAGAGAAAAATTCAAGATGGACGAGTTCGAGATAAACCTGGATGAATTCGATGAACCGAGGGATTTTGGTAATTGGATCGAAGCTGAAGTTATAACAGACGATTCAAAACAAGGAAAAGAGAAGATAAAAAAACTATTCAATCAACTGGGTATAAAAGATGAGGAATTCGTTCACAAAGGGTATCCAAGGATTATTCTCAAAATTTAGGTAACCTTCCCGCCCTGATATTTGCCGTCATATAATCTCACGTTTCCTTTAACTGTCTCGAACACAATCTGTCCTATCTTCGAGCCAATCTCAATCTCAAAAGTAAATTCGCTCAAGTTCTTCATTCCAAACGTCAAAGTTCCTTGAAATCCAGGATCTACTACTGCTGTATGCAAACTAACTCCACACCTGAACAAACTACTTCTCGGCAAGATTATGGCCATGACATCTTTTGGCATGTTCACCTTTTCCACGGTTTCGACTAACACAAACTCATTTGGTTCAAGTCTGACCTTATCACCAGGCCTATCAGAAACATTCTCAACATCTGGCGTCTTTCTACCTTCTGTACCCAAAAAACCACCATCCCTTAATCTGTAGACGCATTTAACCCTGAGGTCGACCCCACTAGGTTGAACATTCCTCTCATCAACATTTTCGATTAAAGATGGGTTCTGTTTCACTAATTTCAATATATCTTCATATCCGATTACTACCAAAAAATCACCCTCTATAATTTTTTAGATATCATATTTATATTTCCTTCAATTTATTTTATTGTGATATCATGGACGCTGATTCAAACACTGTATTGAACTATTTCTTTACTAATCCAGATAAGCCGATATTCTCATTCCGGAATCTACCGCCAGAACTACAGAATTACATCTACTTAGGGATCAGTCGATTTCCAAGCGTAAGAGATAGGTTTCTAAAAATACTCAGGGATAAAGGCGTCTTAGAAAAGGTTGCCAACAACATAAGGGAAAATAAATTAACCAATACGATTCCTGCGGATGTTATTAAATTCGCGACTGAAAGGAATAGTGACATATATTTTAAATGGGGGCATGGTTCAAGCGCTGAAGGTGCATCTGTTTTCATAATCTCTGAGAATAACCCAATCTATGCTACTGGGGATCAACAAGATTTCTATTATCCGATGACTACGATGGAATTTTCGACAAGATATGGAACAAGGTTTGATATCGACCATGTTTACTGGGATTCTACCCTGATGCGGTCTGAATTTGCTGATGAAATTAAGAGTGTTACAACAAAAAATCTTGAAATCTACAAGAATGGTTTTGACTCTGTATTGCGAGTCGCTTCGAAAAAACAGAGGGACCTAACAGACAAGGTTTCTGCTTTGGACGCGATAAGGTTCATAATACCGATATCATCTTATACGACTGTCATACTTGGCGGTAATGTTAGGTCTGTTTTTGAACACTTCAGAAAATTGATGGCAATCGATGACAATTTCACGCGACATTATGTAAAGGAGTCATTGAAAGAATTATCAAAGGTGGTTTCTGGATATTTTGAAAGATTAGAACCGGATAATCATGTTATTGAAAGAAACAAGAAACTTCACGAATACGCGAATGGGGTTTTCAAGAAAGAGTTCAAGCCAGTAAAGGAAGATGTTCAAATTTTCCATGAATTACCACTCGAAGAACTGGCATTAACCCAGATCATCTATCCATTCTGTAGTTTACCGTTCAGTGATGTTTATGAAAAAATCTCTGGTTTTAACGGAAATGAGAAAAAAGAACTTTTTGAAAAAGCAACTCTAGGAAGAGAAGCCAAGAAAAACCCAATAAGAGGGTTTGAAACAAGGCATCTCGTCTTCGAGGTAGAATCTCCCTGGGCATACTGGAAGGATTTCAAAAGAAACAGGATGAATTTGAGATTCCAACAAGATATGCGTGGTCTTGCTGGGTTTGATACACCCGATCTCATCCGGGAATCTGAAATTTTAAAGGAATACGAAGATGCACAGAAAAGAACTGCAGAACTCGTTGAAAAGGTTTACAAAAAATTCGGCAGGATGTCAAGAATTGTTGCAAGCCAAGGCTGTAGAAAAAGATATCTACTATGTATGGGACCAAGACAACTAACAGTATTGGGCGAACTCAGAACATCTGGTGGGGGCGATATAGGTTATAGAAGGATCGCGAGTAAAATGATAGAACTCGCGAAAGAAAAGAATCCAAGACTCTTTAGTCATATAAAAAATAATTTTAAACCCTGATCCCTTTCTGTTTACAGTATTCCTCTACTATCTTAGTGATTTCTTTATGGATTTCTTCTGGATTTCTGTGATCGCCCCTAATGACGTGAGTGTTCTTGTGGTAGAACTTCAACCCAAGATAATTCTCCCTAATCCTCTCTAGTTTGTCAGCTGTTTCGAATATCTCGAAACCAAACCTATTCTTCGCAATCCTTTCGGCGCATACCTGTCCTGGAACGTTCAGTATAAATGTTAAATCCGGTTCTGGGAAATCAGAGTTTATCTGTTTTAACCAATCCAGATCTTCCTCAAGGGAACCAAAAGCTAAAGTTGATAACAGATAACGATCGGATATCACGTTGATGCCCTTTTTCAGGAACGGGATGATTTCTTTTTTTAGGTGATACGATCTATCAGCTGAGAATAAGAGTTGTAAAGTCTTCATGTTGACTCTCCATTCACCTTTTAGAATTGACCTGATTATACCCCCGATCAGACTGCTGGTAGGCTCTTTAGTCGAGAACACTCTGACGTTTCTTTTTTCGAACCATTTTTCCAATAAATCTGCTTGTGTTGATTGTCCTGAACCATCGGGCCCTTCAAAAACTATGAATATACCTTTCATAAAACCACTAGAAAGGAAACTTAAACTTCTTCTTCTTCTTCCTTGCCAAGGACTTAATTCTTCTGATGTTTTGTTTTATGACTTCATTAGCTTTTTCAACATCTTTTTTATTGTTTCCCACACCAGATGTGTTGCCCACACCAACAACGATTATCTTTCCTCTCTCTTTGGTCCTGTCTATAGAAGCATCCAAAGCCTGTGTTACTATAGGGACAGAATCCAATATCTCTTTTTTCATCGGTGTTATTGCTTCTTCTTGACTCATCTTGATTATGATTGAATCTAGTGGGAGGTTCTTTTTTACGGCTATATTTTCTATGTACGTCTT
Organism: uncultured archaeon; assembly: GCA_964347415.1. GTDB lineage: Archaea > Aenigmatarchaeota > Aenigmatarchaeia > CG10238-14 > CG10238-14 > CAYFYJ01. The sequence goes on from CAYFYJ010000022.1 coordinate 58,112, forward strand.
TTCTACACCTATGCCGCCAATCGCCACTCCAACGCCTTCGGCTATCGTTCCGGTTTTTTCTCCCTCTAATTTTAAAGCAGCATCGATGGTTATGATTTTAGCAATATTACCCTTCCTTACTATTCTTTCAACAACCCTACCAGGATTACCAACCCTACCCCCTGGCCCCTTGGCTTTAACTATTATGATGTCACGTTTCTTGTATTTTTTCCTGCATACAACAGTCTCATCATCTGCTTCGATTGTTTTCGAATCGCCTATGAGAGCTGCAGCAGTATAAGCTCCAATAGTATCTCCTACAGGCCAACCATTTGCTAAGGCCTCTGTCCCGTGCAATAGAGCTCTAGCCAACCTTTCGATTAAAGGAAGTTGCATTTGTAGTATCATGGCTAAGTTGATGCTCTTGGTCTTTTTGATCAATTCCACAAAATGTCGGACAAGCTTTGACAGCATGTAAAGACTTATGGCCCCAGACAAACCCATCATCGTGTTTGCCTGTTCTTCAGAGCTAAGTTTCGGAGCTACTTGATTCACAAAATACTTGAATCTATCCTTTTCCAAATCAACTAGATGTTCTAATTTTTTAACAACCCCGTAAGGGTCTAGGCTAACAGGAGAAATCACGAAGAATTCCAAAAACCTATTTACACTTCTCTTTAGTTTTGAGTCTGGTTTTTTACTGATTTTTTTCAGGACAGTTTTTTTCCCCTTGTCGGACATATTCTCGAGCAATTGAGCGCTCTTCTCTAATTTGAAGAGAATCTGTGTGACCATTATCCTCGAGTAGAAAAATATAAACACTAGAAAGAGGATCAAACTGATCAATTGACCCCATATGCCTTCTCCGAGTTGTGCCAATGTGATATCAAAACTACTCAAACCAACACCTATGCTTAAATTTATCACTGTATTATTATAAATATAGAGTGAATACCATGCGTCTCAAATTATTGCTGGGTTTATTCATCATAATTGTAATATTAGGTTTATTAATCTATTCCCCACAGGGTAGAGATTTCAGGATAAAGTATCTTGATCCTTACATGGGACCTGTTACTGGTTTCTTCAAGGGTATAACTGGTCGGCTCGTCAAACAGCAACCAGTTAACAGAACTCTTGATATTACACTTGAAACTGATTTTAATGCCCTATCAGGTCAAAACTTTGATGTCCAGAATTTTAACCTTGACGTAGAATTAGATTACGATTCTGCCACCATTTCTGATCTAGTCCTGAAAGACAGTAAAACTGCTAGTTTCAAAGCTACTGGCATGTCAGGAACCATTCAGATGTTAGGAGACAATAAAATGAATATTGTTGGTGATGCACCATCAGTAGAAATCGGGGGCATTGGCTTCTCTCCTAAACCAAATAAAGAAAAAATCGCTTTTTCCTTAGTAGGCACACCTATTAGCTTTTCTCTGGGTAACATAGGCAAAGATCAGATTGAAATATCTGGTGCTGATGGAACAGTAACAGTTAAAGATTTGGGTCCCCTCCCCTTAGAGGGTGACAAATTAACCATGCAAAAATTTCAAGGAACAATTAGTTTAAGTGATGATATTCTTAAGATGACAGGAAAAGTTGAAAGAGCTAATTTGAAAGGAATAGACTTGAGTTTAGAGATTTAAAGGAGCCTCATTTCTTCATTAACATCTCTTACTACATCACCAACACGTCTCAGGTATTCTAGGTCGGATTTATATGAAAATTTAGGTAAACCACATTCAGGGCTAGCGTCTACCACTCGTTCCCAACCAACGTTTTCCCCTATTCCAAGTAATCTTTTTTTCATTACATCCTCAAGTTCAAGAAATACGACAGGGTTAATTTCACCAGATTTTATTTTTTTCCATTCCCCAGCCATTAATTGACCCAAATATTTAGGTACTGTTTCACCTTTTCGTTGAAGTTCTGTTCTTATTCTTTGATCTATCAGAGTATTTGGATCAGTCTTGCAAATGCTTGCAAAGATTTTTTTATCTGTATCTTTTAGAAGTCCTTTTGTTTCTGGTGATGTGTAAAGATGGTCATCTACATGTGCTTGGACAACTTCTAACGAATCTACATCCCAAAATAATTTATCGGTTGTACTATGTAGATGCATAGACGTCGTAGCACCTTTTGACTTGGCCACGTCACATATAATTTCCCAGGATTTTCGTAATTCTTCTCTTTTAGGGGCATTTAAAATATCAATATTAAGATCATCAGATACACCTAACAAAGGATCATCTACACTAACACGTGCAGGACGCATATATTTGTTGCTGAATGAAGTTTCTTCTAAGATTTTTGCGAGTATGTAACCTAATTCCTCAAAATTTACTGAACTTCTATTAGCAAAGGCCCAAGATAAACAATGAGGATCTGTAAGACAAATACTGTATTCAACTGGTCTTCTACCAACCTTTTCGGCGATAAACGCTGAATTCTTCTCTAAGACGTGAACTTCAGGTATATAACAATTCAATTGTTTTAGATTTAATCGGCCAACAACTTCATAACCACCTTTGGACTTCTCAATACCATCGATGAGTTGAAGGAACATTTCATTCATACCCAGTTTTTCATTAGCAATTTGAGGATAAGTGGGTTCATCGATTCTCTTGGCTTTATCTATAAACATTTTTACTATAATTGATCCAACATACTCCAAAGCATCTCTATCACCAGAATACAATAATTTAGTTCTAGCATCAACATATTGGTCAGAATTTCCTTCGAAACTAATACTTCCAATATCGGTTGATTTAATCATAGAGATTATAGGTATGTTAAAATATTAATAAAAAAGAAATTTTTAGAATTTTTCAACCAAAATTTTCATTTTGAATTGATTACTTATTTTTCGCTGTTTAGAAATACTTATTAGTTCTTATCCTAAACAAAAGATTGGTGATTAAATTCGCAGAAATAGGTAAAACCTGCAAAAGATGTGGAACTTTCTTTCTTGGTAACAAATGCCCAAAATGTGGGAGTGAAACATTACCTGTAACACCAAACTCAATGACCAAGCAAGAGAAAAACCCAAAAGGCGTTTATAGTTAAAGCGTTATCCATAAATAACTAGAAAAATTCTAATTATACTTATAAAATTCGGGAAGAGGCGGTAAAATTCAAAGAAAAAATAATTGTAACTTCGGCCTTGCCTTATGCAAATGGTGAGATTCATCTAGGTCACATTACATCGACTTATTTGCCTGCGGATATTTTCACAAGATTTCAGAGACTGAAAGGAAACGATGCAATTCATGTTTGCGCGAGTGATGACTTTGGTACACCCATTCTGGTAGCAGCAGAAAAAGAAGGCAAAACCCCAAAAGAATTTGTTGATCATTGGCATAAAATCGATAAAAAAGATTTTGCTGATTTAGGAATATCGTTCGATATTTTTGATCATACGAGTTCAGAAGAAAACCTTCAAATGACACAATACTTCTTTACCAAACTCAATGAGAAAGGATTCATATTCAAGAAAAACGTTGAGCAATATTTCTGCGATAAATGTAAGAAGTTTTTACCAGACAGATATGTCGTAGGAACTTGTCCTTTTTGCCAAACAGAGAACCAGTATTCAGACGGTTGTGAAAAATGTGGAAAAACATTTCAACCCGGAGAAATACTAAACCCCCATTGCGCAATCTGTGGATCAAGACCAATAACCAAACAGAGCGAACATTATTTTTTCAAACTTTCAGAATTTTCTGACGAATTGAAGAATTGGCTAACAGTTAACAAGAATCTGCAACCTGAAGTCAAGAACTATGTTTTGAATTGGACAAAAGAAGGGTTAAAAGATTGGGACATTACTCGTGATATTCCATGGGGCGTCCCGATTCCATTGGAGGAGGCGAAAGGCAAAGTTCTGTACGGTTGGTTTGACAATCATCTTTGCTATATCTCAGCTGCATTGAAATATTTAACCGAACAAAAAAAAGATGGAAAAGCGTTCTGGAATTCATCCAAGGTATATCATTTCATCGGAAAGGATATAGTCTATCATCATTACCTGTTCCTACCATCTATGAGAATGGGTGTTGGTGAGTACAAGGTTCCAGATTTCATCCCGACCAGGGGTCATTTGTTGTTAGAAGGAAAGAAATTTTCTAAGAGTCGAGGATGGTACGTGAGTTTGAGAGATTCTCTCAATTCTTTTAACGCAGATTATCTCAGATACTACATTTCTATCATAACTCCTTACCAACAGTCAGACGTTAATTTCGATTGGTTAGATTTTCAATCAAGGATAAACAATGAATTGGTTGCTAACATCGGCAATTTCGTTCACAGGACTTTGAGTTTTATTCATTCCACATTCCATGGTGAAGTACCAAAACCAGCCGAAGATTATAATGACGAAGATGCAGCATTCCAGGAAAAAATCTGGAAATTAGAAGAAGAAGTCGGTCAACTAATGGAAGATTTACATTTAGATAGATCATTGAAAAAGATAAACGAGTTTTCTATCCATTGCAACCAATACTTCCAGAAGAATGAACCATGGTCTAATGAAAAAAGAGCAGCCAACTGTCTTTATCTATGCGTCAATGCCGTAAGATCTTTAGCTATATTATTAGAACCATTTTTGCCATTTTCTACAGAGGAATTATGGAAGTTATTGAATTACTCAGACTCTGTTCATGAGCAACAATGGAATTCTATATCAAAAATCCTGATAAAACCCGGTCACAGGATAAAGGAACCAAAAATTCTATTCAAGAAAATAGAAGATAAAGAAATTAAAATACAAAAGAGTAAATTGGAAGGAACGGGATAATTCTTCATTTTCAAGTTTTTAAGCTAAAAATCCTAAATATATAAGAGATGATATAAATGGATACAAAACTTGTAGTTGTTGCAATCATATTATTGATTGCTTTTATAGCGGTTTTGACAATATCAATACAGGGCAATGGTGGAGTTATCAACCTAGGAAAACCTAGCGGTTGTAACTACGATGGCTCTTGTCAAGGGTGGGAAGATCGAACATGTTCTGATTGTGCAGGTGGAGTAACAACAACTACTCCGACAAATGGGGAAACAAAACCAGAATGTAACGACAAATACGATAACGATGGCGATGGTTGGATTGACATGGATGACTCAGGTTGCTTTAAAAGACAGGACAATGACGAAACTGACTGTGGAGATGGAGTTTGCGAAGGCCCAGAATCATGTGAATTTTGTCCAGAAGATTGTGGGCAATGCCCAACTACAACAACAATCCCATGGACTTGTACTGATACAGACGGTGGACAGGTTTATACAGTAAAAGGAACAGTTTCAGGGCAAACTACAGAGCCTTTCAGTTACACAGATTATTGTGGAACTGGTAATGCCACTTTATTCGAGCATTACTGCCGTCAAACTGGCGATCCTGCTCCAATGAGTGAATATATTAGTTGTACATTGCTCGGTTACACTAGTTGTACAAATGGGGCTTGTGTATAACTTTTTTCTTTTTTTAAGCCTAAGAAATTTTTATAGTTAAATTTCTATAGTGAGTTGTATGATATCTTTCAAAGAATTCAAAAAAATGGAAATGAGAGTCGGAACTATAACCAAGGCCGAAGAGGTACCAAACTCAAAAAATCTTATAAAACTCAAAGTTGACATCGGCGGACAAGAAAAACAAGCGGTTGCAGGCATTAAGACTCATTATCAATCAAGTGAATTAGAAGGAAAACAGTTCGTTTTTATGACGAACCTGGAGCCAGCAAAACTCATGGGAGAACTATCAGAGATAATGATATTGGCTGCTGTGGAAGGTGACAAAGTAGTCCTGATCAAGCCCGAGAAAGAAATAAGCAATGGAGCAATTATCGAGTAATCATTTAACTTTAATACTTTCTTTTGATAAATATTTGTCAGAGAACATGAAAACAGTAAAAGATTTTATGAACGAGAATGTCGTATGCCTATCTCCTGATGACACTATCTTTGATGCAGCAAAAATCCTTTCTCAACTAAACATTGCTGGTGCCCCAGTAGTAAAAAACGATAAAATAGTCGGAATAGTTTCCATTTCTGATATGATTAAATTCATCGACATAAAACTAGGAAAACTCCCGAAAATAGATACACCTGGTCTATCAACATTATTGCTAGCATTAGTTCAGATGCAGAAAGTACGTTCTGATTTTAAAAAGGAATTAGAAAAAATAACTAAGACCAAAATAAAAGAGGTAATGACCAAGAATGTTATAATCATCTCTTCATCACAAACGATGATTGATGTGGCAGAACTGATAGAAAAACATGATGTCAATCGTTTACCTGTTGTCGACAACGGAAAGATTGTTGGTATCGTTGCTAGAGCTGATATAATAAAGGCATTGATCCGTTGATTTTAAAAGAAAGAAAAGGAAGTCAAGAACTATTACCATTCATCCGCCTCATCGTCCCAAGATTCGTTATCCCAGCCTTCTTCTTCCTCTTCCCAGTCTTCAGTGTCTTCCTCATCGTTCCATTCATCATCCCAATCTGTCATGAGTGTCCCTCGTAAGAGACTTCCTTTATTTATTTCATTTGCGCAAGTGGTATATAAAATTATCACAATTATTTTTTTTGTATTCGTAAGAAACTATTTTTTTACATTTTAAACCATAAAAGAGTAATCATTTTTTTCCGTCCAAAAATTTATTAAAATTATAAAACTTATAATCTTACCATCGAAAAACTTCAGTAGATACTATGATTACTAAAGATAAATTGAAGCCTAAATTCAGTAAAGAATGGGAAAAATATTATAAAGTTGATTTTCTCGCCGATAATGGCTTTGTTAGAAAGGTTTGTCCAAAATGTGGTAAAGGCTACTGGACTTTACAGACAGATAGAGAGCATTGTCCGGACCAACCATGCCAATTTTATGAGTTCTTGGGCAACCCTCCAACCAGTAAAAAGTTTGATTATGTACAATCTTGGAAAATCATAGAAGACTTTTTCAAGAAGAATGGCCATACGAGCATAAGACGTTATCCCATAGTTTGTAGATGGAGACCTGATTTGTTCTTCACTATAGCTTCGATAATAGATTTCCATCGTTTGGGAAAAGAAGGTGTTACATTCCAATTCCCTGCTAATCCTTTAATCGTGCCTCAATTCTGTTTACGCTTCAATGACATTCCTAACGTCGGAATAACTGGCAGACATTACAGTTGTTTTTGCATGGTCGGGCAACATTCTATTTTCAATGGGAAGCAAGGATACTGGAAAGATAAATGCATTGAATTAGATTTCAAGTTATTATCTGGACCGTTCGGTATCAAACCAGACGAAATAATTTTCCTGGAAGATCTATGGGTCGGTCCTGGGGCTTTTGGACCCTCACTTGAATATTTTGTTAGAGGTTTGGAAATAGGCAATGCTGTTTTTACTGAATTCAAAACAATAAATTCTGATGTAAAAGAAATGAAAGAAAAAGTCATCGATATGGGTGCGGGCTTGGAAAGATTTGCCTGGATAACTCAAGGAACTCCTACATCATATGATGTAGTGTTTGAACCCATATTACGATACTTGCGGAATAAAACCGGGATTAAGTATGATACTGAGTTCTTCCTAAAATATTCAAAATTAGCTGGTTCACTCAACCTAGATGAAGTAAAGAATATTAAAAGGATGAGAGAACAAATTGCTACAAAATTAGGAATTACTGTTGAACTTCTGGACAAAAATATCAAACCATTGGAAGCTATGTATGCGATATCAGATCATACAATGGGTTTAACCTTTGCTATAGCTGATGGGTTGCTGCCTTCGAACGTTGGTGGTGGTTATAACCTTCGTGTCATTTTAAGAAGGGCGTTGGGCTTCATAGACGATTTTAGATGGGATATCGATTTAACAGATGTTTGTGAATTGCATGCCAGACACCTCAGGTTAATGTGTCCAGAATTGTCTGAACATATAGACGAGATCCATAAAATCCTTGATATCGAGAAGAAGAGATTCCATGAGACAAAACTCAGAACAAAACGGACAGTTGAAGCAATAGTTGCAAAGGGAGAAATGATTGACGAAGAAAAATTAATCGAACTCTATGACTCAGATGGCATAACCCCAGAATTAGTTCAAGATTTTATGCCAGATTTGAAAATCCCAATCGATTTCTATGTTAAAGTAACTGAAAGGCACATGGGTGAGAAAAAGATTCCGATAATCGAGACGATTGATGTTAGTGGTTTACCTCCGACAGAAATCCTATATTATGAAGACCAAAAAAAGATGGAATTCCAGGCGAAGGTTCTTAAAATTATAGAAGACAAATATGTTGTTCTTGATAAAACTTATTTCTATGCTGAAAGCGGGGGTCAAAAATCTGATGTTGGTTTTATCGGAGGTTCACCCGTATCCGATGTTCAAAAGGTTGGAGATGTGGTTGTTCATAGAATTCTTGGACAATTAGAAGAAGGCAAGACTGTTAACTGTAGAATCAATGAGTACAGGAGAAAGATTCTGCAAATGCATCATACAGCTACACACATAGTTAATGTTGCTGCTAGACAAATTCTAGGGAATCATGTTTGGCAACATGGTGCAGAAAAAACTTCTGAAAAAGCCAGACTCGATATAACTCATTATGAGCCTTTAACAGATGATATTGTAGGAAAAATTGAACAAAAAGCAAATGAAATAATTAGAAAGAACCTGTCTGTAAAATCTGAATTGTTACCTAGAGCTGAAGCAGAAAAGAAATATGGTTTTAGAGTATATCAAGGAGGAGTTGTTCCTGAAGATAAGTTAAGGATAATCTCAATCGGTAATATAGATCATGAAGCCTGTGGTGGATTACACTGTGAGAAGACGGGTGAAGTCGAATACGTAACGATACTAAAAACCAAAAGGATTCAGGACGGTATTGACAGAATAGAATTTACTGTTGGACCTGTTGCCTTGAAACAACTCAAAGAGAAAGCATCTCTACTCGATGAAACCGCAAAATTACTGAAAGTAAAAGAGGCGAAAGTTCCTGAAGCTGTTAGAGAATTGTTTGAAAAGTGGAAAACAAAAAGGAAAGAATTGAGGAAATTGAGAAAAAAGTGATCGGATGAATGAAATTAAAGTTTTAATAGAAGGTTATGCAAAAAAAATTAAAAATGGTTGGATTGCAAACTCTACTGTTACATTAGTCAAGTCGAATGGTAAGAACATTATTGTTGATCCCGGCTGTAACAGAGGTAAACTAATAAATGCACTTAAAAAAGAGAATCTCAGACCATCTGATATTGATTATGTTTTGTTAACCCATGATCATACTGACCATGCTCTACTTGCTGGAGCTTTTGAAAAAGCTAAAATTCTGAATCCTAAAGAAATTTATGATAAGGATGTTCAGATAGAACATAATAATAAGATTCCAGATACTGATGTAAAAATCATCCAAACTCCAGGTCATGCTCATCAACATGCTTCTTTGCTTGTTAAAACTAAAAAAGGAAATGTGGTGATTGCTGGTGATTTATGGTGGTGGAAAGACAACGAAAAGCCAAGGACTGATTACAACAGTCTGATGAGAAAACATGATTCATATGTAAAAGAAAAAGATCTAATAAGCAAAAGTAGAGAGAACGTCTTGAAAATAGCTGATTATATCATCCCGGGTCATGGAAAAATGTTTAAGGTGATCAAATGACATCAGGAAATCAAATAAAAGAATTAAAAAGGAAAGAAAAAATCCTTAGACAGGCTGCTGAATCAATCAAGGTCCAAGAAAAAGATCTACCAAGAGTAGTGAAGAGATTCTTAGACGAACTGGAACAATTCGAGAATGAGATTAAATCTATTAAAAAATAAATTTTACAACCGCGTGGTTACACACCATACAGGTCTTTGCAACAAAAGATTACAAACTGCTTCTTGTGTTTCATTAATCGTCGGGTTGGTAATAGTTTTCGCTCCATTCAAGCTCGTAATCGTTACTCCGTCTGACCCTTCGGATAATATCTCTTGTAGGTAAATCTGTCCATCAGAATTAAGTGTAATTCGTTCCAACTCATTCTTCATACTAATACAATCCATGCATCCAGAAGAATAACGATATTCGATCAGAGTGAAATATCTTCTTAACAAGTATGTTTTCTGTTGTTCGGTCAATTCATAAGTTAAGATTTTATCTTGTGGTATTTGGATCTGATCGGTGGGTTGATTGAAGAGGCTCATTAAACCATAAGCGAAAGTAGAACCGAACATTAACACTATAAAAAATAGTGCTATTACCTTCATTTTTTTGGTTACCATAGATTAAAATCTAGATTAATCAGAAATAAATGTTTTCTCTAAGTCAAGATCTACTCTACTTTTGGTTCTATTTCCCCTCTGTGAATCTTAGCAGATGGTGGGGTTAATATCAGATAATCTTCGTCAACACCGATTATATCCCCATTCATAGCGACTGAGGTTCTTCTCAATCTTTCTACAGACCTCTTCAACTCGCCCAAATCCCTTTCTTTCAGTTTCTTTATTCGTAAGAATACAACGTTTCCTTCTCTCAAAAGTCTTTGAACTCCCTCCACATCCCTGTAATCCTGTAGATTTTCTATTCTGATATTCATTCTTCCTCTATCTTCACCCTCAGTTGTTATTTCAATAAACTCTTCTCTATCTTCAGGTTCATCCTTCCCGAATATCGATTCAAAGACCATCTTTTCACCTCAAATTTGGATTTGATACTTAAACTTAAATAATTATAATTCCCTCTTCACGGCCTCCAACATGCTCACGATGTTCCATATCTGTGTTCTAGTGTACATAGGCATATTTGGATCATTAATAATTTCGTCCAGCACAGATATGGCCGAACTCAGTCTTATATCCCAACCATTTTCTGTCCTTTCGGTCAAATCTTTTTTTGCTTCTTCAGCAGCACCCCTTATATTCCTTGGAACTGTTCTGTCCTCTATTATCTGTGTTAATAGTTTTACTATCGGTTCTAAGTCTCTCATTTGAATCACTCATTGGTTCATCATCTTTTTTAATCTCGGTTCCATATCTTTTAATCTTTTAGTAATCCTCTCTTCGGTTTTTTCAAAAGTTTTAGCTCTTAAATCAAAATTATCTTTTCTTTCTTTTAATTCTGCTTTCAATTTTTTTACATCTTTTTGTACCATTACTGGTCCTACTATTTTATATGCCTTTGTCCCCTTGTTAGTTCCCAATTCTTCTATCGCTTTATCTATCTCTAATGTCTGTAATTTTAAGTTTTCTTTCTGAATGAGTATAGCCTGTAACTGTTGCTGCAAAGCCTGGAATTGTTCTAAAAATTTCCTGTCATCTTCTGCTACCATTTTTGTCCCTCCATTTCTTTAAGTGTTTTTACTAGGGATAAATATGAATTGACAACCGCTTTTAAATAACTTATCTTTTCCGATTCGATTTTAATGATTAAATTCTTTTTGTCTGTACTCAAATAGATCTTTAAATCCTTCTTATTCTTTATATCGGGTAATAGACTTTTTCTAATGATTTCTGGGTTTTTGCATTCTATCCTTAAAGTTGCCTGCATTTTATCTAAAAATATATAAAATAAAAGAGGATTAATAGGTTCTTCTACCTGGCTCGCACTCTTTTAATTACTTCTGGTCTCATCTTGAACAATATCCTATACCCGCAATATGGACATCTAATCCTATCTTCGGCATTTTCAATCATTTTTTTGCATTTCAAACATCTGAAACTCATTAAATCACTCCATAACAATTAATTCTGTTGTCGGGGAGTATGCTCCACCAGAAAATTTAGCCTTACATTTACTACATACCCATATACCTGCAGATGCTCTCTTTAAGGCCTTTCTTTTGCATGAAGGGCAGGCATATACCATCCTCTGTTTTTCCTCTATTTTTTTTACAGCAACTTTTACTCCTCTGCCGTATCTTGCTCCAAACCTACCCGTAGAACCAACTTTCTTACCCATCGAATCATCTCACTATTTTGAAGTCTTTCTTCTTTACTATATTATCCAATATCTTTTTGAGCTGAGCATCATCTATAGTAGTCTTTATTTGACCGGATTGATAAAGTTGTAGAAGATAAAGTTCTAGTTGAGTGGCCAGTTCAGGTTTTACTAGTCTGATTCTCCCCAGCCTCTCTATCGCTTCTTTAGTCAATATCTTCCTCATCAAGACCTTTTTCATCTTCTCTAATTCGTTCATCTGTTCTGGGGTTAATTGATTCATTCCTTCACTCCCTTGGTAATGCTACTAATGAATTTTTTACCTTTATCACTGATCACTCGGCCTCTTTTCTTTTGGTTTTTACTCTTCTCGATCAGACCTGCTGCTTCTAGTTGTTGTAAACTCTTCCTTATTATACTACCCCCAGATTTCCTGAACCTCTCTGGTTTGTGTCCCCTGTCCTTCTTCCCTCCATAATGGGTTCTCAGTCTCTCAACTCCAACAGGACCATTCAGATAAATTCTTCTGAGTATCGAAGCTGTTCTAGTATACCACCAATCATTCTGTCGTGGGGGAAATTTCCTACTAGACCCAGTTTTTACAAAAATTGCCCACTCTGGCGGTTTTATCGCTTCTATCTTTTTCAACTCTTCCTTACAAATTGCTATGAACTTCTTTGAATCAACGTTTTTCATACTAATCACGTGCTCTTCCGGTCAACAGTATATACGCAGCTATGTTTAAAATCGTGATCAACCCACCAATCATCAGTAGTGCTATCAAAATCACCACTGGCAATGAACTAACACTACAGAAATTAAAGTTTTTATTCGTTTCGCATAGCACTGTTACCCTTGCAATATTATTAACAACGTAAAAAATACCGAAAATTGCTATGAATACTGTTATTAAACTCATGCCAATTATTTTCCAGTTGTAAGCCGCCATGTTTTATCTCCATAACATAAGCATGTTAAAAAATGTATAACTTCATCTTATTATATCTTTTTAACGTAGGGTTTCTTGTAAACATCACCACAATTCAAACATTTTATTTTCATAATTTTTTTTTGCGGGCCGATTCTGATTTTAGCGGTTTTTTTAGTTGTCAACAATTGGTTGCATTTCTTGCAAAACTTTCTTTTTTGCTCTTTAGTTAGCCTGACGTTACATTTCATCCCTATTTTCCTGGCAAGTTCTACATACCTTCTACTCCTCTCAGGATTTTTCTTCAGTTCTTTCTCTGCCAGATTAAGCAGTATTTCTATCCTTTCCTTAGCGATTTTCACCTTCTCTGGCGATAGACTTCTAATTCCCCGTCTTTTCATTCTAATCCAATATAAAATAGGCCTCTAAGAGGTTATAACCTTTAAAAACTCTTTCCGAAACCTTTAAATACTTAACGTCTATTGTTCACTATATGATGGTAAAACATGTCAAATTTATAGCTTTTTTAACCGCTTCCTTATTACTATTGCTAGGCTCAATTCCTACTGTTTCTGCTGTTGAAGAATGTTACCTTGACATCTATGTGTGGGATCAGGATGACAATGCTTTAGATGCTAATATATATGTTGATGGCTCCTACGAAGGTTATAACGATCATATAACTGTTGAAGTCGACGAAGGCACTCATACAGTCGAAGCAACAAGATCTGATTATGATTCAGATTCTGAGACAGTAACATGCTCATGCGACGAAACAAAAAGAGTAGATTTAAAATTAAACAGAGACTCTGATGAAATCAGGTTGGAATTAGGCAGTTTGGATGTTGATCCTGATAATATATGCAGGGATGAGGATGAAACCATTGATTTGTCAATCCGTGTGACCCTAGAATCCGGCCCCGATAATACAGAAATAACAACCAGATTCTACATTGAAGATGATTATGATGATTGGGATTATTTGGGCAAAGACGAACAAAATTTGGATGAAGGTCAAACAAGAACCTTTGAAATAGAGTATGATTATGATTATGATGATCTGGAAGAAGGTCGTCATGATGTAAAAGCCGTTGTGGCAGCTGGAGACGTAAAAATAACTGAGTATGCTGATTTAGACGTTGATGATTGTGATGGGGAAGCGAGAGTGAACGTTGGTTACATAAATTTAGAACCTTCAAATCCTGATAAAGGCGATATAGTCGAAGTAAAAGTTCCTGTAACCCTGGAATCCAGTGAAGACGATTCAGATAGAGTTTATGTCTATGCTTACATAGATGATGATAAATTCTACACTACCAGTAAAATCCTGGATGAAGACCAGACTTACAGGTTCAAGTTCACTTTCGATACTGATGATTATTCAACTGGTTCCCATAAGATAAAAGTAAAGGCAAAAGTTGATGATGAGACAGATACTTCAACAAGATCCTTCACTATAGGAAAAATATTCGGTGAAGAACAAGATCACTGCTTATCGATCGATAACATAAGAACAGATAAACCCTTGCAACCGGGTTTGAGTGTTAAAATACTCATTGATGTGATGAGTTGTGGAGATGCTGATGAAGATGAAGTTAAAGCTAAAGTAGAAGCTTTCTCCAAAACCTATTATACTGGTTTTTTTGATATAGTTTCAAGGCAAACCAAAGAAGTATTTATTCCAGTTTCAGTTCCTGATGATGCTTCGGGCAAGCAAACCATTAGAGTTACTGTATGGAATGACGAAACTACGGATTCATGGTCAAAGGATTTTGTTGTTTCTACAGGAATTCCATTCATTGAAATTAAGAAAGAGTTTGCTGTTGAGGAATGTGAGACTGAAGAAATCAAACTTACTGTTGTGAACATAGGTGAAGTCACAGATGCTTTTACTCTTTCAGTATCAGGTCCTGTAGCAGAATGGATAACTGGAATACCAGAAGCCGTTGAACTTGAACCAGACGAGAGAAAGACCATTACTGCTTATGTATCTGTTCCATGCGATACAGAATCAGGCTATTATGAGTTCACTATCACTGCTGAGAGTTCACCAAAATATTCTACTACTTCGAGTGTCCATGTTGTAAGACCATGGGTATGGCCTATGTTTTCATTACCGACAGGTTTCTTCTGGTTTACAGGAATTTGGTTATGGTTACCTTGGTTGTTACTTCTATTGTTCATAATATTCATCATATTCTTGCTGTTAGTTCTTGGTGGAAATTTTAACAGTAGACGTAGACCAATGTTTGACTGCCCTATTGGCAGTAACCATTGCTGATGAAAATGACCGAAGAACCTACCGAAGAACCTTATAGAGGAAAACATAGAAATGCACTGGCGGCTTTGGGGTATAGGTTTCCTTCTCATGGCGGTAAATTATTGGAAGCCCTACTTGGCGAAGTGCTGACTAATAGGATAAAAATAACAACTAATTGGGTTGAAAAAGAAAAAGCATTAATTTTAGATGTTCGAACAAAGCCATTCGAAGGGCCATCGGCTCATCTACAAAGATATCGAGTATCTGAGGAAACAAAAAATGGACAACCAGTAATACTTTTAGAAGAAATAGGAGTTGTTTATACCCAATCAAAGGCAACTGATTATGGTCGTAAAATATTGGGAATTCCAACCAAAGAACCCAAAAGTTAAGATTTTTTGAAGCCTCAGCCGGGATTTGAACCCGGGATCTCCGCATTACCAGTGCGGCGCTTTAACCAGACTGTAGCTACTGAGGCACTGATAAAGATTCTGATTCAAAACTTATAATTTTTTCCACGCTTTTGATTTTAAATCATCTTCACTATCCTATACAAAAAGTTTCTGGATAAAAAGTCTAGAGAATTGAAAAAGAAAAGCTTAAATCCTTAACTGTTATTCGCTTTTCTATGAGCAGAAAAAGATTCGCGCCACTCATAAATCTTGCTTATGCAGGAGTATGTACTATTGAATCAATTCTAAGATATCCTTTTGATCCACAAGGATCTAGTGATGCAGCATTAGCCGCTTTTTATCATTTACATTCAGGAGTAAGTCCCTATCTTGCTGAAAACGGTTTGATTAATGCTGGTAATGCGTCTGCAAATTTAATGTGGTTAGGAGTCGATTTAGCTCTATTAAACCGTAGACCTTCAACTTCAATAACTTATAATCTTTCTCCTTTAGTACAGGGTGTTCAGGTCGCAAGTAACTCAGTTGAAGCTTTACATAAAAAGGGAAAAAAATAAGTTCTCAATTTATTTAAGATTGATTTTCTTTCCTAAGAACAAAAATCTACTTGGTTCTGATTTATTTATGTCTATTTTCAGTAACTTTTTCTAGAATAATATTCTTGAAGATGATGACTTTATCCCCTTTACTCACGGAAACAGAGGGGTTGAGTTTAACATTAATTTTTCTGTTTTTGATATCTACGACTGCTTTTCCCCCATCGATATCAACAACTTTTCCTGTTGATGTCAAGCACATTTAACTCGCCTTAACATCTTTTTTCTTAAAACATAATATTTTGAAATCACAAAAATCACAGAGTCTTGATTCCTTTTTTGAGAATTCGCTGATCACAGGTTTCTTCCCTCTGATCAAACTTATATCGCCCTTTATTTCTTCAATGTCTCTTTCAGAAATGGGATAGAAAACGCTTTCTCCTGTCCTCAAGTAATAGAATGATATGTGCTTTGGCATCTCTTTGAACAGCTCGTTCCAAAGGAATGCATATGCTTTACCCTGTTTCAAATGGCCATCCGGAATAAAATGAGGCAATGCACATTTTGATGTTTTGTAATCCACGATGGCTATTCCCTTTCCGAATAAGCTCATCGTTTTATCCACGAATCCTTTTATATTTTCCCCTTCTATCTCTAATTTCATCTCCATGTCTTTCGGATAAAAAAACCTCTTTATATCCCGTTCAAACCATTTCGAATTTTTATCCAACTCCTTCATCTTATTCATTAAGGAATACGCCAATTTTATCGCATAGAAATCCAAGAACTCTTTAGTTTCGTTCAAAAATCTTGTCTTCTGGGTCTGATTCTTGAAACAATCATCATAAAGCTTTCCAATCTGTTTCCACTCAGTTTCTAAGAGAGAGAATAAAGCTTTCCTGAATTTTTCCCACACTTCCTGCCAATTGCTTCCTTCCTCGATATCAGTCAAATCAATAAAAGTGAAGAAATGTTCCAACACACGATGTACTATCTTACCTCTGACCATCGATGGTTTAGGTTTTTCTTTTATTTCCCGAATGTAGATGTAATAGAACTTTCTAGGACATTCATAGAAACATGCAATACCAGTCGGGGAAAGTCTAATGTTATTCTGCTTTTTCATAGAACCACGAGTATTATGTTATTATGTCTGAACTAATTAATATTATTGTCTGATGGCTTCAGCAAAATCGACTAAAACATCTTCTGGGTTCGCTGCCTTAACAACACCAGATGCTGGTATTACCCCCACAGTTCCTAACTCCAATGCTCTCTTAACATCCGCGCCTTTTGATATACCGGCCCCGCAGAGAATATTTATGTTTGAGTTGATTCTCTTAACTTCATCGACTACTTTTTTAACAACCTCTGGTTTTGTCTGTGATACAGGTATCCCAGTGCCGATGAGTTCTGGGGGCTCATAAGCAATAAAATCTGGATTAAACTTCGCTATCTCTTTACTCTCATCAACACTCGCAGAACAACAAACAGAAATCAACTTATAATTTTTCGTGAGTTCAACACATTTCCCTATCTTATCCAGATCTAACGTTCTCTCCGAATGGTTTATCAAAGTTCCGATGGCTCCAGCCTCTTTTACTGATAATGCCGTTATGTGCCCTGTATGAGCTCCTACCTCGATCGGGTCAATATGTTGAGAAAAAACTGGTATTTCTAGTTCATCTGCTATCGTTTTGATATCAACAAATTGTGGAGCGACTGAAATGTTTAACCCATATTCGAACGATATAAATTCACATAGTTTGGCTAGTCGGAATGCCTTTTCTCCTGTTCCTTCATCATAACATTTGAAATTTACTAAAATTATCGGAAGTTTCATATTATCACCCCATTTCAATTATTCTGGCCTCTCCTTTTGATTTTTTAATCTTCAACATATCCCCCTTCTTGATCGAGATCATTCTATCATTGTTATCTGCTGTGACTAAACCATGGCCCCTAAGAACTTCTACTTCGACAACGGAATCTCCATCCAATATCAAAGGTTTCCTAGCTTCTTTAGAGTTGTTGAATGCCAACCCCAAACCCTTAGCGAATTTCTTTTTTGTGATTGAGTAGAAATAACCAGTGCTCCCATAAGGAGTCGTGACTACGATTCCATCTCCGATCACTCTATCCCCCACAACTTTATTGTTTACTTTTACTCGCAACCTGATAGTCTTAATCGGAATTTTATGATGAATACAGATTTCGTTCAAACCGATTAATTTTTTTTCAGGATCGTTGTTGACAATACCTTCGACTTTAATTTCTTTGATTATTTTGTATTTCTTTTTTTTCAAGGCGTTCAACACTTTCGAGAAATCATGTTCCCCTACTTTGCATTTTTCACAGATTTTGCTGTGTCTTATCAGGATTCTTGGAATTCCAGGATAAATCCTCTCAGCATATAAAGCTGTTCCATCCCCACCGATAGATATCACAACATCAGGATCCTTCTTGTCTGACTTCAAACCATACTCTGACAATCTGTTTTCAATTAATTTTCTGGCTAAACCGACAACAGCTATTTTCATAAAATCATTTCATGGCTTTTTTCACTCTTTCTTGAGCTATCTTCATCGCAGCATCTCTCGGACTTAACTTTTCTTTCTTAGCTTTATCTAGGACAAGCTTAGTATTCTTTTTTTCCTTCTCTTCGACTAGTTTAAACATCTGTTTCGGCGTTCCACCACTGTACTCAACATAAGATGAAATCACACCGCCTGCATTGGCAACAAAATCGGGTATTACTAAAACCCCTTTCTGATGTAATATCTTTTCGATATCATGTGGAATCGGTATATTTGCTCCCTCAACGATTATTTTCGTTTCAACTCTATCAACGTTATTTTTTGTAATAACATCTGCAACTGCAGCTGGAATAAAAATGTCGGCTGGCAACTCCAAAATCATATCACACTTGTAAGTTTGGCCAGGATGCATGTCTCTTGATTTTACTGTCTTTGTTGAATAATTAATAACACTACCAGTTTCTTCTTTTATCTTGATCAACTTTTCAATATCTATCCCCTCTGGAACATTTAAACAACCTTTAGAATCAGATATAGAAACTATTTTTGCTCCAACTTCTGATAAGAATTTTGCCGCGAACATCCCAACATTACCAAAACCTTGGATAGCTACTGTGGCATCTCTTATATTCAAGCCATGATGTTTGGCAGCTACGAGTGTAGAATGAAAAACTCCAAACCCAGTTGAACCCAATTCATGTGGTATTCCCCCAAGCTTCTTTGGTTTTCCGGTACATGCTTTCATGGATCCGTTGGCCTTAGCAAACCATTTCATCTCTTCTTCTGCCGTGTTCATGTCAGGAGCAGCAACATACATAGAGGGACAAACAGGTTTTAAAGATTTTGAAAAAGCTTCAACTATTGCCTTTTTTTGTTCTTTCGAAATTTTTCTGTCGTCGCTAATTATTCCAGATTTTGCCCCACCAAACGGTAATTCAGCCAAAGCACACTTCCATGTCATTGCTCTCGCAAGTCTAAAAACTTCTTCAACATCAACATCGGGCCTAAATCTTATCCCGCCCTTCCCAGGACCTAATGCAGTATTATCGATTACAAGAATCCCCTTCATCCCTGTCTTAGGATCATAAGTCTGAACAATTTTTTCTGGTCCCCATTCATCTGCAAAATCATAACATTCCATACGATTAACCACCTATCTCCTTGAACTTTCTCCAATCTATTATTATCTCGGCCTTTATCCCATGCAAATAATTGTAAGCCATTAAACCAGCTTTAGCTCCTTCACCTGCCGCTACGACGATTTGTTTAAAGGGTGTGTTATCAACATCACCGGCGGCAAACACGCCTGGTCGAGAAGTTTCACAATTATTGTTGACTTTTATATAACCATTTTTATCCAGTTTCACTAAATCTTTAACAAAGTCGGTTTTAACTACAGAACCTATTTCGATAAACGCACCATCAACCTTTATTTCCTTTCTCCCACCAGTTTTTCTACTTTCGACTATCATGGATTTTAAAAATTTATTTCCTTTAAATTCTACCGCTATATAACTCAGAACTAGTTCAATGTTTCTCTTTTTCTTTACTTTTTCAATTTCAGCTTCAAATCCTCTAAATTCATCTCTCCTATGTACAAGATAAACTTTTTTTGCGATTTTACATAATAACAAAGCTGCATCTAAAGCAGCATTACCACCGCCTATTACAGCGACTGTCTTATCTCTGAAGAGTGGAGCGTCGCAAGTTGCACAGTAAGAAATACCCTTACCGGTAAATTTTTCTTCGCCAGGAATGTCTAAAGTTCTAGGAATCTTTCCGAATGCCAAAATCAATGTTCTTGCCTCATAATTTTTATTACTCGTTGTCTTTACGACAAAATTCTTTTTCTTCGGCGTTGCCCCAACAACTTCTTCGAATATTATTTTAACGCCAAAATCCCTTACTTGTTCCTCAAATTTCTGGATTAATTTGTAACCTTCAATCTTTTCAAAACCAGGATAATTTTCTATGTGTGGTGTTTCAGACACCTGATCACTCAAACCTTTACTCAAAACCAAAGTTTTCAAATTCCTTCTAGAGGCGTAAATAGCAGCTGTTAATCCAGCTGGACCTGCTCCTATTACAATGGTATCGTACAACATTTACCACCTATTTTAATTTTAATGTTTCTTTTAATGCTGTCACATTATATCCGACTATGATCTTACCATCCACATCTATTACAGGAACACCCATCTGACCAGATTTTTCTATCATCTCTTGTGCGGCCTTTTGATCTTTAGATACATCAATATCTTCAAATTTTACATTGTTATTTTTTAAAAATTCCTTCGTCATCTGACAGTATGGGCAAATGGGTGTACTATAGACCTTTACTACCATAACATCACGTGTCAATATTTAGGGATTATCTTATTTTAATTTTATTACATTAGGAATTTCATCTATTAAATCCGATGCCATCGAGCCTTCTCCTAATTTTTTGGCAACCATATCACCGGCTTTGCCGTTAATGTAACATGCGGCGCAAGCGGCTTCGAAAGGATCAATCCCTCTAGCCAACAAAGCCCCACAAATCCCAGTTAAAGTATCTCCTGTTCCCCCAACTGTTAAGAAAGGATTACCAGTTTTATTTATCGCTACTTGTTTTCCGTCTGAAATCACGTCAACGTAACCCTTCAAGAGAATGATACAACCTAACTTGGAAGCTCCTTTTTTAACTAAGTTTATTCTCTTCTTCGTATCTGAATCTGGTTTCTTACCGGTTAAAACATAGAATTCAAACGAGTGTGGAGTGAGTATAAAATTCTTTCTCAACACTTTTTTATCAGTAGCAACCGCATGAATCGCATCCGCATCTATGACGCAAGGTGAAGTCAGTCCTCTCAATATTCTTTTGATTGTAGTTAATGTCTCCTCATTCCTTTCCAAACCTCCACCTATAGCTACTGCATTAGAGTCTTCAGCTAGAATAAAAATGTCACCTAGGTGACTCTCATTCAGGTAATCACCTTCTAAGGGATAGGTAATCAAATCTGGAGAGAAAGATGCAATTATATCTGCAGCCCGTCTTGGAGCAGCTATCGTCACTAGATCTACTCCAGTCCTGTAAGCAGCTAGAGCATTGAATGTTGGTGAACCAGAATATCTTTTACTACCCCCTATTATCAACAAACTGCCAAAATCACCCTTATGACTCCATTTCCCTCTCGGTTTGAACATCTTTTTAATCAATTTTTTATCAACCGTTTTCATAGGACCACCTAATATATTAGTTGTTATTAGTTATATAAAATCTTGAAATTACTCAGGAAAAATTTTATAACCAACAAAAGATAAATTAAAATAGGGTATTGACCCTAAAAAATCGATTAATTTAAAAGTATGGTTTGGTTTATGGTTTTTATGGACAGCAAAATTTTACCCATCTTGATAGTAATCGGAATTATAGTCCTAGTTAGTGTATCCATTAAACCCGAGATCCCAGTAAAACCCGAACTGAAGAAGTTCTCTTCTTGTGATGAGATAGAAAATTTTATAAAAACAGGTGGAGAAATCGGCATGTATGGCGGTATAGGCATGCCTGTTTTTACTGATGGTCTTGTGCCAAGAGCTCTTGCAACTACAACTGGTGGAGCTGAGGCCGCCACAGAATATTCGACAACAAACATACAAGTTGCAGGAGTTGATGAAGCCGATATCGTAAAGAATGATGGAAAATACATATATGTTGTTTCCGGAAAAAAGGTTGTTATTGTAGATGCCTACCCAGCTGAAAATTCTAAGGTTTTATCTGAGATAGAATTCAGTGGATCCCCTCAAGAGATATTCATAAATCAGGATAAACTGATCATTTTTGGGCGTGAATCTTCCGGCAAAGGATACTATTCTTCAGAGACTTTTCTTCAAGTTTATGATATTTCAGATAGAGAAAACCCAACTGTATCGAGAGACATTCTATTCGATGGAAGCTATTACGATTCGAGGATGATAGGAGATTATGTTTACGTTGTAATAAACCAGCCTGTATATCACTATAGTGAAGAAGAACTAAATATCCCAGAAATTACATACGCGGGCGAATCTAGACCTTTATGCAGATGCCTTGATGTATACTATTTCGATGTTCTAGATTATTCCTACAAATTTACATCTATAACAGCGATAAACACTCAGGATGATGATGAAGATGTATCATATGAAGTATTTCTCATGGGAAATGCACAGAACATGTTCGTTTCTTTGAATAACATTTACATAACCTATACAAAGTGGTTGAGGCATATCGATTATTTGGAAAGAATGATCGATAAAGTTTACATACCCAACGTACCGATAAACATCGCTAATGAAATGCGTACGATAAAAAATTCAGACCTTGAAACTTATCAAAAAATGCAGGAAGTAAGAGAAACATTCGAAAATTATTACAACAGTTTGAGTAATGTCCAAAAAGAGAGTTTAATGAAGAATGTACAAGAAGATACGACAGATTTACTACAAGAAATCGCAAAAGAAACACAAAAAACAGCCGTTCATAAAATATCCATAGAAAATGGAGAAATAGAATATGAAACAAATGGGGAAGTTCCCGGGAATGTTTTGAACCAGTTCTCCATGGACGAATACAATGGATACTTTAGAATAGCAACCACGACAGGAGGTCTTTGGATGTTTACTGGCCAAACACCATCCCAAAACCATGTTTATGTTCTCGATAATAATCTTAACATTGTTGGAAAATTAGAAGATCTTGCTCCTGGAGAAAGTATTTATTCCGCTAGGTTTGTCGGCGATAGAGGTTATCTCGTGACGTTCAGAAAGATTGACCCCCTATTCGTGATAGACTTAACAAACCCATCCAACCCAAAGATTCTCGGAAAACTAAAAATACCCGGTTATTCTGATTACCTGCATCCTTACGACGAGAACCATATAATAGGAATAGGTAAGGAAACAGTAGCAGCGGAACAAGGCGATTTTGCTTGGTATCAAGGAGTGAAATTATCTTTGTTCGATGTGAGCGATGTTTCAAAACCAAAAGAAGTATCAAAGTATGAGATAGGCGATAGAGGAACTGATTCTTATGCGTTAAGAGATCATAAGGCATTCTTGTTCAGCAAATCAAAGAACCTTCTTGTCATTCCCATCTTACTCGCTGAAATAGACGAAGAAAAATATCCAGGTGGTGTGCCTCCTAGTATGCACGGAGATTATGTTTGGCAAGGGGCTTATGTATTAGATGTTTCCTTGGATGACGGATTTGTATTAAGAGGTAGAATAACTCATTTAGAAGATGATGAAGAGTTTTTGAAGAGCGGCTATTACTTCAGATCTGATTATTCTGTGAAAAGGTCTCTCTACATGGATGATGTACTTTATACTGTTTCAAACAAAATGATAAAAATGAATAATCTAGAGGACCTAGAAGAAATCAATAGAATAAGTCTTCCTTATGAAAAAGGTTATTACCCAGGTTATTGGGAATAATCATTCAATATCAATCTGTGCCTTCTGTAACTTACCAGAATAATCAATATAAACCGTTTTAGTTTCAGAAAACTCATTTATACCTTCAATCCCTGCTTCCCTAGTTCCATTTCCTGTATGCTTAACTCCTCCAAAAGGTAAATGGACCTCTGAACCAATAGTACTAGAATTAACATAAGTCAATCCAGCTTCTATATGTTGGATTGCGAGGAAAGCCTTTCTAATATTTTCAGTATAAATCGCCGAGCTCAACCCGTATTCCACAGAGTTCATTGTATCGATAGCTTCATCAAAATCTTTCACAGGGATTAAAGAAACTATCGGTCCGAATATCTCTTCTTGTGCTATCCTCATGTCTATCGTACAGTCAGTAAACAAAGTCGGTTCGAAGAAGAATCCCTTCATCTTAGGAACCCTACCACCTATCAAGATTTTAGCTCCTTCTCGTAAACCAACCTCAACATAACTCATGCTTTTTTGTTGCGCTGCTCTGTTGACCAACGGTCCAACATCTGTTTTAGGTTTCAATCCATCTCCAAGTCTTAATTTACTAATCCTCTGAACTAACATCGTCTCAAACCTCTCTTTAATTTTCTCATGAACGATAATTCTAGAAGCAGCAGTACATCTTTGTCCTGTAGTTCCATACCCGCCCCATATCACCCCGTCTAAAGCAAGGTTTAAGTTGGCATCATCCATTACTATTATTCCATTCTTTCCTCCTAACTCTAACCCAACTTTTTTCAACCCAGCTTCTTTAACTATCGTTTCTCCAGTGGTTTTACTACCAGTGAAAGAAATCCCTCTAATCTTTTCGTGTTTTACTATCGACATGCCAACGTTCCTACCAGGACCAGTCACAAGGTTCACAACTCCCTTTGGCAATCCAGCTTTTTCTAATATATCTACAAATTTGGTGGCACACAGGGGGGTGTCGGATGAAGGTTTGAACACAACAGTATTCCCACAAATTAATGCGGGGAAAATTTTCCATGCAGGAATGGCCAACGGAAAATTCCAAGGACTTATTAAACCACAGATACCAATAGGTGTTCTGATCGTCATACAAAATTTATCTTTCAACTCAGAAGGAGTAGTGTGACCAAACAATCTTCTGCCTTCCCCAGCCATATATTCAGCCATGTCAATAGCTTCTTGAACATCTCCCCTGGCTTCAGCTATAACTTTTCCCATTTCTCTCGTCACTAGTTTTGCCAATTTTTCCTTGTTTTTTTTGAGTATTTCTGATGCCTTTAGTATTATCAACCCTCTCTTCGGGGCAGGTGTGTTACTCCAAGAACCGAAAGCTTTTTCTGCGGCCTCAACAGCCTTTTCTACATCATTTTCATTCCCTTTCTGGAATCGTCCTAAAACCTGCTTTGGTTTGGCGGGATTCGGACTAGGAAAGGTTTTTCCAGAATCAGAATTAACCCATTTACCATCTATATAGAGCTTATATTTAGACCCGAACATACCCTCTAAGAATTATTTATCTTATAATAAATTATCTTTAAGGTTAACTCAAAGGACAATCAGTCAGTTCACTCAGTTTTTCAAGCGGTTGTTCACCAACATAGGGAAGTCCGTTGATAATCCAAGTCGGATATCCTTTGATCCCTGCATTTAGGCAAACATCGGGGCTATCAGGACATTCAACGTAATTTATATGCTTAAAAGAACCATCGAACATTTCTTTCTGGTTTTTGCAATGTCCGCACCATTCGGCCCCGTACATTGTGGCTCCTTTATCTGAAAGACATTTGGCGAAATTATCTAAATCACTCAAATTACTATCATCTTCTACTAAATAACCACTAACAGACCAAGCAACTATACCTACTACTATTAGTATTATGATTACCGAAACCAGTTTTCCGCCTATCTTTATCTCCATTTCCATCAACTAAAATTAAAAAGGGGGTTTAGCATCCACCAGTCGAGGGTGCGTCCTCAGCTGCTGCTTCTAATGTTTCTGAACATTCCTCTGGTTCTGTTTCGAATCCACTGCAAATACCTTGCTTGAATGCTTCTGGAGTTCTACCTCCGCTATATCTTTCGCCGTTTATTATTAATGTTGGTGAACCACTTACTCCATACTGTTCTGTCAACTCTCCATCCGCTTTTAGAAGGTCTAAACCTTCTGAGCCATAAGCACATGTCTCTATTTTCTCTATGTCAATATCAAATTTCTCTGCAGCTTCTTTCCAGCAAGCATCCATTTTTTCTGAATCTCTGTAAATGGAAAAACAATTTTCGTTTATTTCGTTCAAGTAACTCCAGAAAGTTTCTTGATCGTAGTTTTTCATTACGCATATTTGTCTTAAATCTTCCTTTGCTTCTTCAATGCCATGTAAAGATTGTACAGACTCTACATCGTCTCCTTGTACATTGGCTATGAAACGTATCTTTATGTCTGCTTTATCTCCCAAAAGACCTATTACTGGTTCCATTGCATCTTCTGCTTGCTTACCGAACGGACAGAATGACATGACGTACAGGTCAACTTCTGGTCTTTCTGCGTCAGGAGCATCAAAAGTTCCCGTAGGTTGTTCTTGCTGTTCCGGCAATTCAGGCGTTTCCGTTAAATCTACTGCCGATGGAAACAATAGTGTTCCGTCCATCGTCGCATAAGAATCGTATACTCTGCCTGCAATGTTGAGCTTTATGTTATAGAGCCCATCCTTTTCTTCAACACTCGTGAAGCTTGCAGTTCCCTGTCCTGCTAGGATATATTTGTTTATGTAATCCACGGCTTTATTAGCAACTTCGTCACCCGATACTGTTGGTCTGGTTCCATCTGTTGATACTACTCTACCTGTCATGCTTGGATAAGCCAAGAGTATTGCTAGTATTATCAGCAAAATCAACGTAGATATTATCCAAGGATTTACTCTTATCTTTATACCCTCTTTTTTTTTAGTTTTTTCAGCCATTACATCACTCTATAACAGATAAGATGTGAACTTTAAATATATATTGATTTTCTAGGTTTTAGGACTTTTAACGCGCTAAATATTTATCAAGCTCCCATGGATGTACCTGAATTCTGTATGAATCCCAATGAGCCCTTTCAGCTTCAAGAAGTTTTTCTAAAACATAATCTCCTAGGGCCCTTCTCGCGATTTTACTTTTCTCTAAAAGATCCATAGCCTCTCCTAGAGTTCCTGGAAGTGTTTCTATATAAAATTCCTTAAGTTTAGCATCGTCAAAATGATATACGTCTTCTTCTACAGGATTTGATAATTCTAGTTTTTGTTCGATTCCTTCTAATCCCGCTTCTAACATTACAGCATAAGCTAAGAAAGGGTTTCCTGATGGATCTAACCAACGTGCCTCGAGACGCGTAGCATTTTCTTTACCAGGAAAATATTTTGGAATTCTCACGAGAGCTGATCTGTTTCTTTCAGCCCAACAAACATATACGGGAGCCTCATATCCAGGAGTTAAACGTTTATATGAATTAACAGTAGGATTAGTGACAGCCGTTATTTCCCTTGCATGTTTTAGTAATCCGGCTAAGAAATATCTAGCTGTTTCTGAAAGATGATAATTATCGTTCGGGTCAAAGAATAAGTTTTCACCCTTTGCATTGAACAAACTTAAATGAGTATGTGCCCCAGAACCATTTACACCAAATATCGGTTTTGGCATAAAACTTGCGATTAAATTATTCTCAAGAACTGCTGTTTTAACAGCTATTTTATAAGTTATAAAATTTACTGCTGCTTTAAACGCTGAATCATAACTAAAATTTATTTCATACTGGCCTTGAGCAACTTCATGATGTACCTTTTCAACATCGATTCCGAGCTCCTGCAGATAACGAACAGCCTTATTTACTGATATCGTCGCTTTATCCAACGGAGCATAATCAAAATAGCCATAAACATCTGTTTTAAGTGGCATCGTAGTCATGCTGTCAGCACTTTGAAATATAAAAAACTCTATCTCAGGACCTAAGTTAAATATTGTACCCACACCTAATTTTTCTTCCATTCTCTTTATTGCCTGTCTCAGAATATGTATCGGATCACCTTCAAATGGCCGACCTTCAGGTCTGAGTACATCACATATAATCCTGGCCCCAACCATTTCATCTACTTTCCAAGGAAAAATTCTAAAAGTGGGCAGAACAGGTTTTAAAACAAGGTCACTTTCAGCAATTCTTACAAATCCTTCAACAGAAGAACCATCAAAACCAATACCACTTTCCAAATAGTCTTCAAAATCTTTTTTATTTGTTTCAGTTTTTGTAGGTACAGCAACGCTTTTTAGATTACCAGGAATGTCAACAAATTGAAAAGAAACAAAATCTACATTTTCCTGTTTTATAAGACCAACGACTTTATTAATCTCTTCTATTCCCATTTTTTATAGATTGATGATGAAAATATTTATAGAGGATTTCAGGTTACTTTGATCCCACTCTTAATTTTTTTATTTCTTTTTCATTCAATATAGAAACAGTTATTGATTTGTTTAACTTTTCTTTACCGTATTTAATTTTAATTTTTTTCCCTCTCACATCAGAATAACGAGCAGTTAATGCAGCTGCTTTTTCTATCGCTTTTTTTGTTTTCGACTCTTGAAGTAAAGTTATGGGACTACCACAATCAGGAACTTCAAAAAAATAATCAGAAGCACCTTTTAGTTTTAACAACTGTTTGTTCTCATCTTTATTCCTGCCCACGATTATTTTGTTCTTGCCAAACCTGAAATGTCGACCAATTCTCAGGAGTAGAACATCTTTCATCTTTATTCTATTCTTGTATTTAAACAAGTCCCTGACTTTATCTGCGAATTCCTTGTAAGTCAGCAAGCAACCACCCGATGGGCAAGGATAATCATTTATTTTATATTTCTTTACTAGTTCGAACTGTCTTTTTCTAGATCTGCCTCTAATATCCAATAATTTTTCTCTATTAACCCAGCCCTTTTCCTCAGCTTCTGTTTTTGGTAATAACTTAGCAGAAAGAGGTCTCAGAACCTTTCTTTTTAAACCAGCCTCTTCTTCTATTATATTTAAAGCCTTTCTGTGTTGTGACATTGGTCTTTCATCCAATACCTCTCCAGTAAAAATGAATGAGGCGTTTATCTCTTTGGCATACTTTTTTGCTTTTTTTAATATGTAAATCCTACAATCTAGGCATGGATTCATATTTTTTCCATAACCATGTTTAGGATTCTTTATAATTTTCAGATATTCTTCATCTTTTTTCATTATCTTCAGGGGGATCTTGAATTTTTTAGCTATTCCCACAGCCCCACAACCACCTCTCCCACACAGGCAAAAAGGGGAGGTGAAGTTTATTGCAACAACATCTATACTCTGATCTAAGATTAACTTTACAGCTAGAGTACTATCCAACCCACCAGATAACAATGCTAAAGCTTTCATACCATCAATCTGTTAATTGTTTCATTAATTGACAAGCATTGCATAAATGTCTGCTACTTGGTTCTCCACAAACCTCACAATAATTTATCTTTTTATCCTTTTTGGAACTTTTTTTGAACTCAGGTAATAGTTTTAAGAACTCTTTTATGATTTTATCTTTTGTTCTGGGATGGTTTTTTTCTATTTCATTAATGAATTTTCTGAAATATCTCCTATATGCATCCACACTGCAAGGACATCTTTCGTACAGGACTGGTAGACGCATCAGTTTAGAATATTTTGTTGTCTCTTCATTAGTACAAAAATACAACGGCTTTATCCTGGGAACAAATTTTTCATGTCTTATCACACCAGTTACCGGGCCCATCCTGGCAAGCAGATTAATATTACCATGGAAATAATTCATCAAAATCGTTTCAACTTCATCATCTAGATTATGACCAGTTACCAATTTAGTTGCTTTCAGCTCTCTCGCCTTTCTGTTCAGCAACCAACGTCTTAGAATTGCGCATATTTTACAAGACCTCATGACGATGTTCTTAGATTTCAAAACAGATCTCATATAACAA
This sequence comes from uncultured archaeon, assembly GCA_964347415.1. Classification (GTDB taxonomy): domain Archaea; phylum Aenigmatarchaeota; class Aenigmatarchaeia; order CG10238-14; family CG10238-14; genus CAYFYJ01. The sequence continues at coordinate 88,100 of CAYFYJ010000022.1, forward strand.
ACAGAACATCCAAACTCTTTTCTAAGAGAGAATTCATGTAATTTTATTTTATTTTCCCTGCAAAACATTTCTATGTTCTTCAGGTTTCTTTTTGAATAGTTGCCTAAATGTAAATCAATATATATTGCTTCGACTTGATAGCCAAGTTTATTCAATAAAAAAAGTATAGATGTTGAATCCTTCCCGCCAGAAACAGCAACGATTAATCTGTCATCCTTAGAAATCAGATTAAAATTGTCTATAGTATTCTTGACTTTGTCATCGAAATGATTGACAAATTGGGTTTTGTTCATTTTATCATTGTCTACCTATTATTAGGAAATTATATAAATATTTAGGGAATAACAAGTTGTATAGTATGACAACTAAACAAATTGGTTTTATCATAATCGGGATCTCTGTATTATTGCTTCTTGTAATGGTATCTTTCATTAAAGAAATACAAGAAACAGCGATAACACAGTGTGGTTGTGTAGGTGGCACTTGTCCACATGAGGATAATTTACCCATACAAGGATACATAGGGATAACTCTATCTGGGGTTATTGGTATTTTTGGAGCGATACAGGTTCTCACCAGTAAAAGAACCGAACAACGTGCTATTAAAAAAAGTCAAAAAATTCAAAAAATGTTGAAGACCTTAAAAGAAGAGCAGAAAAAAATATACTACTTGATCGAAAATTCTGATGGAGCGGTCTTTCAGAGTGAGTTAGTTGAAAAGACTGATTTTTCTAAAGTAAAAGTTAGCAGAATTTTAGACAAACTAGAAGGCAAAGGTTTGATTATAAGAAGAAGAAGAGGGATGAGCAACGTCATCATCCTAAAACATCATTAATTCTTTGATGAAACTAGTTTCATACAAGTAGGGATAAGATGTTTTTTTCTATTAATAGATATGACAGAAAAAGAAAATACTAAAACTATCAGATTAAAGATGGGTAAAATGACTACAGTAATACTGATAATAGTAGCTTTTGGCGTCGGTTATTTTATTCGAGATATTATCCCAGACACCACGGGAGAACTTATAGGAACATCTTCTCCAGAGGGTTCACCTGAACCACAAGAACAGAAAGATGGATCACAAGAACAAAATGATATTGATCAATTGATCTTAGAATTAAAAGATGAAGTCGAGTGTACTTGTGGATGTGGTTGGACTCTCAGCGGTTGTGAAATAAACGACCCCGGATGTACCACAAGACCAGGCATAATTTCGAGAATTGAAGAATTAGCAGGACAAGGAAAAACAAAACAAGAAATAATCAACTTATTACAAGCACCGTCACAGCCATCAAAACCCCAAGCACCAACTGGGACGGTTGAGGTGAGCGCAGACGACGATGCAAGTAAAGGATCAGACAATGCACCCGTTGTAATGATAGAATTCAGTGATTTTGAGTGTCCATTCTGTACAAGATTTTGGAGAGACACATTACCACAAATAGAAAAGGAGTACATTGATACTGGGAAAGTTAAGTTTGTTTATCGTGATTATCCATTAGGATTCCATCAAAACGCTCAAAAAGCAGCAGAAGCAGCAGAATGTGCAGATGATCAAGGAAAGTTCTGGGAATACCATGATAAGTTATTTGAAACTGGTGCTTTGAGTGTTACAAGCTTGAAGCAACACGTAGTTGATCTTGGATTAGATACTGAGAAATTCGACGATTGTTTAGATTCAGGGAAATATACATCAGAAGTTCAAAAAGACTTTCAGGATGGTCAAGCGGCTGGAGTAACAGGAACACCGGCATTCTTCATTAATGGGCAGAAGATTACAGGGGCACAACCATTTTCAGCATTCAAACAAGTTATAGATACTGAACTATCAAAATAAAATCGATAACCCATCAGGACAAGAATATTTAGGGATTGATAGAGATGATTAGAAATAACAAAAAGAATATTGAACAAGAATCTGAGGACACTTATCTAGAGCTTGTTTTAAGCGAAAGACAGTTCAAAGCAGTTAAATACACTGGCTTTATTTTTCTTTTTATTGGTTTGTACCTTATCATGAACAGCATCGATATGTTTTCAAGCACAGTCATTGACCCGAATGCTGGTTTGGTACTCATTCTTATAACAGGCCTACTCACTAGTGCCCATTGTGTCGGTATGTGTAGCGGATTTGTTGTTGCGTATTCAACAGGAGATTCAGAAACTAAGATTTCAAAAAAGACACGCATGAGACAACATTTGCTCTACAACATTAGCAGGCTTGGTTCATATATATCCTTTGGGATTCTTGCAGGGTTAGTTGGCGCTCTTTTTATGATGACTGAACAGATTCGTGGTTATTTATCAATTCTTGCAGGAGTGTTCATGATGTTATACGGTCTAAGCACTTTCTTCCCATGGCTGAGAAGAATTACAACGATCAGAACACCGAGTTTAGTAAAATACACTAAAAATCGTGGGCCTGTTATTTTTGGTTTGTTAAACGGATTAATGCCATGCGGTCCTTTACAAGCAATGCTAATTTACGCAGCTTCAACCGGTAGTGCATTTCAAGGCGGGTTAACTATGTTCATCTTTGGTATAGGTACCATACCACTGATGTTTGTCTTCGGTAATGCAATATCTTTTTTCTCTCATAACTTCACACGAAAAATTATGGGTATTTCTGCAATTGTAGTCATAGCCTTGGGTTTAGTTACCCTAGATCGTGGTTTACTCTTATCAGGATATAACTTGCCTATACCAAGTTTAACTTTATTTTCTCCAGTTGAAAGTAGAAGTCCGATTACAGGTGCTGCTGTGGCTGCTGGCGATTACCAAGAAATTAATATGAAGGTTGATAGATACGGTTGGAACCCTGATACTTTTTATGTTAAAAAAGGAGTACCAGTAAAATGGAACATATATGTAGAAAAACTAACTTATTGCTTCAAAGGAATTCGTTTACCAAAATATGATTTAAGAGCTGATTTTGCAAAAGAAGGAGAAAATGTTACATTACAATTCACACCAGAAGAAGAAGGAACGATTTTGTTCACTTGTTGGATGGGTATGGCAAGGGGTGATATAATCGTGAAAGAAGATCTCACTCAAATCGAAGAGACAGATATAAAAAAAGAACCCGGGGTTGCTATACTGAAGGTAAGGGGTATGTGCTGTGCTGGCTGTGAAAGACGCATCGAGAGAAGACTTTTACAGATAGACGGTGTTAAGAATGCTGACGTGAGTTACGTAGAAAGGAAAGCAACTATTAATTTTGATCCAGCAAAGACGAGTGTAGAAGAGATAATTAGTGTTATAGAATCATCCGGAAGATATGATGCGGAGGAATTATGAAGGTGATTGAATGAAAAACAAAATAATCGTTTGTATGGTTTTGTTATTTTTAGTTGGTATTTCTTTGGGATCTTCAATTCTACCTCAAGACAGCAGATTTGAAGCAAAAAATTTTGAAGGAAAAAGAAATGAGATACTTTCGGAAATGGATTTAACTTTAAAAGAAGCAACAGAGTCAGGAAAGTATAAATGTTGTATTGATCCACCATGCAAAATGTGTTTCTTAGGCAACTGGATATGGGATGATGGAACATGTGATTGTGATACTCTAATCATTGAAGGAGATTTTGATAGGGTGTGTCCAGAATGCAAGTCAGGAATAAAAGAAGGAAGATGTCTATCTACAAAAACACTAAACAAGACTTGTCCTGTTATAAATGGGGGAAATTAAAATGTCTGAAAATAAAAAAATGACAATAAAGACGAAAGGCATGCATTGCGTCAGTTGTGAACATATAATAAAAGAAACTATCCTAGATATAGATGGTGTAAAGAATGCTAAAGTAAACTACGTGACAGAAAAAGTTACAGTAGAATTTGATCCAGAAAAAACAAATATTAAAAATATCATGAAAGCTATAAAAAAGGTCGGATACGAACCAGAAGAGATAGATCAGAAAGAATCAAATGGATTTTTTAAGAAGTTATTCTGATAATTAATAGTTGAAAACATGAAGAAAAAATCTACATTAGTTATAAGTGGTATGCATTGTGCTAGCTGTGCGATTAACATAGAAAAATCGTTAAAAAAACAACAAGGAGTTTCAACAGCGATAGTCAATTTTTCAGCAGAAGAAGCTACAGTAGAATACGATCCAAAATTAATCGGTATAAAACAATTTAAAAAAATCGTGAATGATTTAGGATACAAAGCTTTAGAGCCAGACGAATTGAACGAAAGCGACAAAGAAATTAGAAAATTAAAATATTTTTCTATAATCGGCCTCATTCTAACCATACCTGTAGTTATTATCAGTATGTTTTTGGAAATATCCAATGAGAATTACATACTTTTAATCCTTACCACACCAATCCAGTTGATTGTTGGTTATCATTTCTATCGTGGATCATGGAATTCTTTAAAAAATAAATTCATTAACATGGATTTTTTAGTTGTCTTGGGTACTAGTGCCGCATACTTCTATAGTCTTTTCACAACATTCTTTGGTGGTATTACTTTTTACGAGGCTTCTGCAACAGTGATAACCACGATTACTATCGGGAGACTGATGGAAATCATTTCTAGGGGTAAAACATCAGAAGCCATTAAGAAGTTGATGAAGTTACAGGCAAAAACTGCAAAAGTTATAAGAAATGGAAAGGAGGTTGAGATTCCAATAGAACACGTCAAAAAAGGAGATGTAGTAATAGTCAGACCTGGAGAAAGAATACCAGTTGATGGAATCGTAATGGATGGTTATTCTTCAGTAGATGAATCGATGATAACGGGAGAAAGTATACCGATTGAAAAGAAAAAAGGAAACGAAGTGATCGGTGCTACTTTGAACAAAAACGGGATGTTGAAGATAAAAACGACAAAAATAGGAGCAGAAACAGCATTGGCTCAAATAATAAAAATGGTTAAAGAAGCGCAACAAACTAAAGCACCAATCCAGAAGATAGCAGATATGGTCGTTTCTTATTTTGTTCCAGTAGTCATGTTAATAGCCATATCATCATTCTTATTCTGGTACTTATTCATGGGTCAACAATTCTTCTTTGCGTTGACCATCATGGTGAGTATCCTAGTGGTTGCTTGTCCTTGTGCAATGGGTATAGCTACACCTACTGCCGTGATGGTTGGTTTAGGGAAAGGAGCAGAGAACGGAATTCTTATAAAAAGTGGGGAATACTTGGAAAAGGCCCAGAGACTCGATACGATTGTGTTCGATAAAACCAAGACATTAACAAAAGGAGAACCGGAAGTTACTGATATAATCCCTTTCTATAAAGACAAAAAGAAACTGTTAATATTAGCCGCAATAGCTGAAAAAAATTCTGAACATCCTCTCGGAGGGCCATCATCAAGAAAGCTCTGGAACAAAAAATCAAGACACCAGAACCTAAACGTTTTCAAATTATACCAGGAAAGGGCGTTGTTACAAAATACTTAAACAGGAGATTACTCGTCGGAAACAGAAAGTTGATGAAAGATCACAAAATTGAAATGAAGTTTGCAGAAGAAAAGATGAAAGCTCTAGAAGAGGATGGGAAGACTGTAGTCGTTGTTGCGTTCAACAACAAGACCGTTGGAATAATCGGCATTGCGGACACGCTCAAAGAGTACTCCAAAGAAGCTGTTAAACAACTGAAAAAGATGAATTTATCTATAATCATGATTACAGGCGATAATGAAAGAACTGCAAAAGCTATAGCTAAGCAAGTTAGCATTGATGAAGTGATGGCAGATGTATTGCCGCAAGATAAAGCTAAAAAAGTGAAAGAATTACAGAGCCAAGGTAAATTCGTAGGAATGGTCGGGGATGGTATAAATGACGCCCCTGCTTTAGCACAAGCTGACATCGGCATAGCGATTGGAAGTGGAACTGATGTAGCAATAGAAACTGGTGATATCGTTCTGATAAAAGAGGATTTGAGGGATGTTGTCACATCAATAAAATTGAGTAAAAAAACTTTGAGTAAGATAAAACAGAATTTATTCTGGGCTTTCTTCTATAACACAGCGATGATTCCAATAGCTGCTGGTATTTTTTATCCATTCTTTAATATTTTATTGTCCCCAATGGCCGCAGGGATAGCAATGGTTTTTAGTGATATTTCTGTCATAGGAAATTCTTTGTTACTAAAAAGGTTTAAACCGACTGTTTAGATAGTGCTTCTTTTATTAACTGTTTTGGTGGATATGGATATTGTTTGCCCTTATAAAAATAGATTCTACATCCACATTTACATTCTTGTTTGACAAATTCTGTTGTTTCTTTGGTTTGTTCAGCAAGTTCTTCACACGGTAAACATTGACCTTTGCTAACTTCCTCCTGTATATCCTTTCCATTTATTCTGACGGTTGGTGAGCCTACAAATTTATACTTCTTTACCTTTTCATCTGTATCGATTAAAATTTCTTCTACTTCAGCCTTTATTTTAAGTTCTCCTAAACTCTTTTTTATTAACTCCTTGGTTTTTACACACCAAGGACAGTCCATTATATACAAAATCTCGATTCTCATCTCCAAAACCTCAACTTCTTCTTTAACATGTCCCTGAAATAACATCTTCTGCAAATGTATTTTCTTTTAGGACTATGTTTTGGAATTTTAATGTTTCTTCCACAAAGATAACAATTCGCCATGATATTATTGCCGCTTCCGATAAACTTAAATATCTTCTTTCAGAAAAAGAAATTGTTCAAGGCGGATCGGAATGGTCGGTGAACTAGTTTGCACCAAAGCTGATTAAATCAGCGCTTTCTTCTAGTCCTAAAACTTGTCAACAACTCCTTAAAATAACCAAACTCCCTGAAAGAACTTTAAGATATAACCTTGCAATTCTGAAGAGAAGAGGTTTTGTTAAAGAGATTTTTCTCTTATCCGACACAAGAAAGAAGGTATTTCTATGGAAATAGCATTGATTGATCTGAAGGATTTGAGAGAACATGAAGAGGTAGAACCAGTTTATCTCGAAAAATTAAAAAATCAAATACTCAAAGATGGAGCTATTAAGAGACCAATAATAGTGGATAAAAACAGTAATATTATTCTTGATGGTCATTTCAGATTTAATTCTTTGAAGCAACTGGGTTTTTCAAAAATTCCTGCTTATCTGGTTGATTATAATTCATCTGAAATTTTAGTAAAATCCTGGAATGGGGATGTAATAACTAAAGAGGATGTCATAGCAGCTGGTTTGACAGGGAGAAAGTTTCCACCGAAAACATCCAAACACATGATTGATTTGATTGATCACGAAATTCACATATCAAGAATTATGAAAAAAGTTAAAATCTCACTCAAAGAACTAGAACCTAATGGCAGTTTATTAAAAGTCGCAAATAGCGTTTTAGATCTAATCGGAAACACGCCTTTAGTTAGATTAAACAAGATAACGAAAGACATCGATGCAACAGTTTTAGTCAAACTGGAATATTTTAACCCTGGTGGAAGCATAAAGGACAGAATTGGAATTTCGATGATTGAGGATGCGGAAAGAAAAGGATTGTTAAGGCCCGGTGGGACTATAGTTGAACCTACTTCTGGCAATACTGGTATGGGATTGGCTTTAGTTGCTGCGATAAAGGGATACAAGATGATTTTTACTATACCTGACAAGATGAGTCAAGAAAAAATCAAGTTATTGAAGGCATTCGGCGCTAAAGTCATAATCACACCAACAGCCGTATCCCCAGGTGACCCTAAAAGTTATTACAAAGTGGCTGAAAGAATTGTGAAAGAGACACCGAATTCGTTTTCTCCAAATCAATATTTTAATCCTAAAAATCCAGAAGCACATTACCGAACTACTGGACCAGAAATATGGGAACAAACAGATGGAAATATTGACGTTCTCGTAGCAGGAATGGGAACAGGTGGAACGATAACTGGGGCTGGTAGGTTCTTGAAAGAAAAAAATTCTAATGTGAAGATTGTTGGCGTGGATGCCGCTGGTTCGATCTTTCATCACGAATTCTATGGAACTAAAGGTAAAATTCATACATACAAAGTCGAAGGGATTGGAGAAGACTTCATTCCCGGAACCATAGACCTTGGTATAATCGATGAAATAATAAAAGTAAATGATAAAGAAGCATTTTTAATGACTAGACGTCTAGCCAGAGAAGAAGGACTATTAGTTGGAGGTTCCTCTGGTGCTGCCGTTTTTGCTGCACTAAAAGTAGCTAAAGGTTTAGATGAAGATAAAACAGTAGTTGTTATGTTACCTGATACTGGTAGAAATTATATGAATAAAATCTTCTCAGATGATTGGCTGAAAGAAAACAAATTTTTGAATTAAGTGATTGTATGAAACTTGCAACAAAGACAATTCATGTGGGTGAAGAACCCAATTTAAAAGAAGGGGGAAGCGGTGATGTTGTCATACCAATACATCTTTCATCAACATTCGCAAGAAAGGAAGTCGATAAACCCACTGGAAGTTATGAATATTCAAGAACCGGAAACCCAACAAGATATGCATTAGAAAAAAGATTGGCTGCTCTTGAGAATGCAAAATTTAGTTTAGCCTTTGCCTCTGGATTAGCAGCCGAGACGACTGTTGTTTTATCCTGCCTCAAATCTGGAGACCATATAATCGCTTTTGATGATTTGTATGGGGGAACTCCTAGATTGTTCAATAAAATTTTTGCTTCTAATTTTAATTTGAAATTCACTTATGTAGATGCAAGAGACCCTAGGAACGTAGAAGGTGCAATCAAAGATAATACAAAAATGATATGGCTTGAATCCCCGACTAACCCATTGATGAAACTATGTGATATTAAAGCAATAACTAAAATTGCTAGAGAGAGAAACATCATAACAGTCGTAGACAATACTTTCATGAGCCCTTACTTCCAGAAACCTTTAGATCTAGGTGCTGATATTTCACTTTATAGCACTACCAAATATCATGGGGGTCACAGTGATGTAATTGGTGGTGCGATAATAACATCAAACGATAAATTATATGGATCACTCGAACAATCTGGATCACTAAGGTATAATCAGAACGCGGCAGGTATGGTACCTTCTCCATTTGATTGCTGGTTGGTTTTAAGGGGGATAAAAACTTTAGCTGTAAGAATGGAGAGACATAATTATAATGCTCAAAAAATAGCGGAATTTTTAGAATCCCACCCGAAAGTTAAAAAAGTAAACTATCCAGGGTTGAAGAGTCATCCCCAACATGAATTGGCAAATAGGCAGATGACAGGTTTTGGGGGCATGCTTTCGTTTGAAATTGATGGTGGTTTGAATGATGCTAAAGAATTCTTGAAGAACTTAGAAATATTTGCAGTCGCAGAAAGTTTAGGTGGTGTGGAATCGTTAATCGAGCACCCAGCTTTAATGACGCATGCTAGCAAATCAAGGGAAGAAAGGGAAAAGATTGGAATATTAGATACTTTAATAAGGATGTCTGTCGGAATAGAGGATGCAGAAGATTTGACTGCAGATTTAAAACAAGCATTAAAAAAAGTATAAATGGTGGGATAAAGGATAAATTTATTAGGCTGACGTGGCAGAACGGCTATGCGACCGGCTGCAGAACTGGTATGCTGATCAGATGATGTGTTGATACCGGTTTAAGCGAGTTCAACTCTCGCCGTCAGCTTTTCGGTGAAAGAATGAAGAAAATTTTTAAAGTTGCATTGGCTTTAATCAGAGACAATAAAGTATTGATGGCAAAAAACTATTATACCGACAAATACTATATCCCAGGTGGAACAATCGAGAAGAATGAGACTGACGAAGAAACGTTAGTCAGAGAAATTAAAGAAGAACTCAGTGTCGATATAATCAAAGATTCGATTAATTACATTGGGACTTACGAGGATGTAGCAACAACTCATCCCGATTCCATAGTTCAGATAAAACTATATCTTGGCGAGGTATTAGGAGAATTGAAACCAGATAGTGAAGTTGAAAAACTAGAATGGTTTGGAAAGGATGACGATTGGGAAATATTAGGATCTGTTGCTAAAACTAAGATCATGCCAGCATTGGTTCAAAATGGTTTAATAAGATGATTCTATGGTTTTGAAACTGTTCAACACAATGTCGAGAAAAAAGGAAGTGTTCAAACCCCTAGATAACAAAAAAGTCAAAATGTTCGTGTGTGGAGTAACAGAATACGATTACGTCCATTTAGGACACGCCAGAACATATGCATTCTACGATACCCTAGTTAGATATTTGAGATACTTAGGCTACAAGGTCACTTACCTCCAGAATATTACTGATGTCGGGCATCTGTTGGAGACCGGTGAGGATAAGATCATAAAGAAAGCAAAAGAAGAAAGAAAGGATCCAATGGAAATTGTTGAATTCTTCATGAAACACCATCTCATGATTTTTGAAAAGATCAGATTCTTGAGACCTGATTTATTAAAGAGGGCGACTCGTCACATAAAAGAGATAATAGAACAAGTCCAGACTCTGATAAAGAAAGGATATGCCTATGAAGCGAATGGTTCTGTTTATTTTGAGGTATCCAAATTCAAGGATTATGGTAGACTATCCAGTAAAGTTCCTAAAAAATTGATAGTGGGAGCGAGAGTCCAGATTAACCCTGACAAGAGGGATCCCCGTGATTTTGCGCTATGGATTAGAGCTCCACCTGAACACATTTTGAAATGGAAATCACCTTGGAGCATAGGTTATCCTGGTTGGCATATTGAGGATACGGCAATTGCAATGAAATATTTTGGTTCACAGTATGATATTCATGGTGGGGCAATAGAACTGGCATTCCCACACCATGAAGCTGAGATTGCTCAAGCTGAAGCCACGACAGGAATAAAACCTTACGTTAAGTATTGGGTCCACACTGGGTTGTTGACGATAAACAAAATAAAGATGGCCAAATCCCTTGGAAACTTTATCAAACTCGTCGATGCTTTGGATAAGGATGATCCTGAGACGTTGAGACTGTGGATGGCTTCAGCTCATTACCGTAAACCATTGGACTACAATGACACGGATTTGGAAGTGGCTAAGAAAAAAGTTGAGAAGATAGTTACGACTCTAGAAAAAATTAAAAATAATTTGAAGAAGGCTAAAAATGCTAAACCAGTGTTTGTTCCAAAGATAGAAAAAATGAGAAAAAAATTCTTTGAAGCAATGGATGATGACATGAATACTTCTCTGGCATTGACTAATTTCTTCGGAGTTATTTCACTCGTCAACAAACAAATCGAGAAGAAAAAATTCTCTAAAAAAGATTTGACTTATGCTGAAAAAATAATACATGAATTGGGTCAATTCTTCCAGATTATCCCGGAAATTAAAAAAGAAAAATTACCTGGTAATATTAAGAAAATGATTGATGAAAGAGAAAAAGCGAGAAAGAAAAAAGATTGGAAGGTTGCTGATGCCATTCGGGTTGAGTTGAAAAAAAGGGGAATAGTCCTTGAAGATACTCCTGACGGCGTTAAGTGGAAAGTTAAGAAATGAAAATTAGTTAAGTATTTAAGTATTACTATAAAACTCACCATCATGCCGTATGTAATCTTCGACATAAAAGGAATATTAATGCCCAAATCCTGTATAGAACAATTTGGAATAGACTTGACGCGTCATAACATCAGGAACGGCTCAACTAGTATTTTAAGGAACTTGTACGCTGGAGTCGCGAGTGTATTTGCAAAAGAATGTTGGAATGGATTGGCTTATCGTTTTGCACAGTATGCTTATAGAGGAGCTCCAAAACGGTTTGTGGAAGAATGTAGTGAAAACTATAGAAAATTGATGCCAGATAGGTCACAGAGAGTAATAAGACATATTAGAGATCTAGGTATAGATGTTAGAATTATCACTCATGATATTCGTTCACTCCTTAGAGGAATTTATGATGGATTGGAGTTTGATTTAGAGAGACTCAAATGATCTGATGGATAATGATTTTTCTTTTCATAATGATCGTGTGTCTGGTATAGTCCATGATAAGGATGGTTGGCCGCGTGTACATGACAAGGCTCGCATACTGAGAGATTATATGTCAAAAAAAGGAGACAGACCAGAAAATGGAGTTCTAGTCGTGCATGGGCCTGAAGAGAGATCGATGGCACGCATGTTTGGATATAGAATAATCGTTCCCAAAAAGGGTTCTTGTAAGGAATTGCGGAGAAATGCTAAAGAGACTTATCAAGATTTGGAATCAGTGCCTGGGATAGTCGCGAATATTTTTGATAGACAAAGAATTCTATAAAAAAATTAAACTAAGCAGATAGATTCCTATTGTTTAAAATTTTATTTTTTTACTTTTCAATCTTTTTTGAATCTTTTCACCCGTCAATTCTCGGAGTGCATCAGAGGCAATCCATCTAGCACTCCTCGAATCCGTTTTTTGAATCTCTTTGGCGGTTTTGATTGCCTTCTTGTTTAAATTTATATTGCGTTTTCCAATCTGTCTCAGCGCCCAGTTAACCGCCTTCTTAACAAAATTTCTGTTATCATTGACTTCTCTCTTTATAATGGGAAAGAATTTCTCGAATTGTTTATCCTCGGCTTTCTTATCATGAACAGACAAAGTTGCCATCAAAACAAATCCCGCACGTTTAACGAATTCTTCTTCTCTTGAACTCCATTCAACAGCTTTTCTGTATGCAAAAGGGGTCTTATCAAAAAGATTACCACAAACCTGGTCACATACATCCCATGAATCAAACTCCTTTACCCAATTTTCCATTTGCTTCTCAGTTACCTGTTTTGGGTCATCTATCATTCCTGCAAGAATGCGTGCTTCATGAATTTCTGAGATCCAGAGTTGTTGAGCTAGGTTGTGATCCTTTCCTATCTCCTTGGCCATTGGCCTTAGAGTGTATAGAGATACTCCATAGGCCCTTTCGGTATTAATACCAAATCGTGCCATGCCCGCTACTGCTTCTGGATTAGACAAGGATTTTAGTTGTTTCAAAATTTCTTCATGTTTCATAGAATTATTTCCATTTATATTTTGGGTTTCTTGATATTATGATCCAAGCTATGGAATAAAATAGATTCTTTAAGTATAAAAAAATTAAAATCAATTATTAAACCATGAAAGCAGCATACATCACAGTAATATTAGTTTTAATTGTATTAGCTGGAATAGGATATTATTACACCACCCCACCAATTCCTGAAATAACAACAACCACAAGTCCATTAACGACAACATCTCCAACAATTACGATCATAACAACTACACCAACAACCACAGGTGCCACAACAACTACTATAGAGTGTAATTGCCCAGATGGGTATATACAAGAGGGCGACTCTTGTAACCCAGAATGCCTTTTCAGCACGCCACCTTGTGCAAGTCCTACTATTCCTTGTGATGCAACTATAACAACAACCACTCCTATTGTAACTGAAGGAATTCTTGTAATGAAGATAAAAGATAAACTAGATTTGACAAACATTTCAGCAATAGATCTAATTATAAGTAAAGTAGAAGTTCATAAGACAGGGAATGACGATGAAACCGAATCCAATGAAACCTTTGAAACCAACGAGACATCTTCGGCAGGCTGGATAACAATCGTGGATGAAACCAAATCTTATAACCTTCTCGATCTAGTCGATGCACCAGGAGAAGTCATGGGAGAGAAAACCCTTTCGGCAGGAAAATACACACAAATTAGATTATATGTAAGTGAAGCAAAGTTAACATTAGAGAACGAAACTTATGACATAAAAGTCCCAAGCAAGAGATTCTACTGGATACATCCATTTTACATAGAATCAGGAAAGATAACAACATTAACTCTAGATTTTGATGCAGCTGATTCAATAAAAGAAACTGGTAAAAACAAGTTCATCTTAAAACCAACAGTGAAGATAATAGGTGAAATTTCAACAACCACGACGACTATTTCAACTTCGAGTACAACAACAACCATGACTACAACTGAAAGTACGACAACAGAATCAACTACAACCCTAAATGCTACAACAACTTCTAGCACGACTTCCTCATCTACAACCACTTCTTCAACAACGACTGTCAGTTAAACCAGAAAGAAATTAAAACACCCGGAGCTAGCTCCTTTTGTTGAACAAATAGGCCCCAACCAAGAGCATAGAAAAAGAAAATATTGAAACCACACCAAAACTCAAGACAATATTCATGCTAGAAAAACCGATCAATATTGAACGCAGCAATTCAACTCCATAAGTCACAGGATCCAAGTAAGTTATAATTCTTATCAAACTGGGAAGATCATTTATCGGAAACAACGCTCCTGATAGAAAGAACATTGGCATTATCACGAATTGCATTATCAGACCAAAACTTTCTAATGTATCAAGACTTGAAGCAAGCGCTATCCCAATCCCAACCAACCCTAAAGCAATTAAAACCATCATCGGAATCATCATTAAAAAAACAAGAACGTCCATTCTCACAGCTATAAAATATTCACTGGAAATACTCTTTATAAAAAAAACCAACAAGAGTAAGAATGTTGCTTGGATTAATGCAGTCGTGGCTCCACCCAAAGCTTTACCAGCAACTATCGACAACCTAGAAATCGGAGCAACCAGCATCTCTTTCATGAATCCTAATTCCCTATCCCATATAACAGTTATTCCAGAAAAGATGGAATTGAACATCAATGCCATGGTAATTATCCCAGGGGTGATAAAAGAAGTGTAATCTATGTCCATGCTAACGGAGGCTCTAATGCTACTACCGAATATCAACAACCAAAAAATAGGCATTGCCAATGAACCGATCATTCTCTCTCTCGCTCTAATATATCTCAGCATCTCCCTCAACCAGACAGTGTAGATAGCTTCTAATTCACGCATTCAATGGCCCCCCATCCCCCTTCTTCTCCTTATCTTCAACTCTTCTCTCAAACTGACAGTCTCCTCTCTAATCTCCCTTCCAGTCAAATGCAGAAACACATCATTCAAAGTTGGTTTCCGGATGTTAGCTTCAACCACTTCTATTTTATTTTTCTTGGCCCTCTCTAAGACTTTTTTTATCTCTTTGCCAGCATTCTTCACAGACAGAAGGACTTGACTGTCAAAGATTTTTGCATTCTTGAAAACCTTTTTTGCCTTCTCTACATCTCCATCCGGAATGTCAAGTATTATCGTGTCGCCACCGAGACTATCCTTCAATTTTTTCGGTGTGTCCATAGCGATAATTTTTCCATGGTCTATTATCGCCACCTCATCACAGATTTCATCCGCTTCTTCCATATAATGCGTTGTCATCATTATCGTTATCTTATAGTCTTTCTTCAATTTCAGTATGTAATCCCACACATGTTTTCTAGTCTGTGGATCCAAACCAAGTGTGGGCTCATCCAAGAACAAAACTCTTGGATAGTGTATCAAACCTCTTGCTATCTCTAACCTCCTCTGCATTCCCCCGGAAAAAGTTTTTACTATGGAATTCCCTCTATCTAATAATTCAACCAATTCAAGAACTTCGTCTATTCTCTTTCGTCGCTCAGGTTTTGGTACGCCATATAGTCTAGCATGCAATTCCAGATTTTCTCTAGCAGTCAACCTATCATCCAGAGTTGTATCCTGAAACACTAATCCAATACATTTTCTGATTTCATCCGGGTGTTTGATTACATCATATCGACAGACTGTTGCCTCCCCACTGGTAGGTCTTATCAATGTACACAACATGTTGATAGTCGTCGTCTTTCCTGCCCCGTTCGGTCCGAGGAAACCGAATATTTTCCCCGTTTCAATTTTAAAGCTTATATCATCGACTGCTTTGATCTCATTGTTGAAGACTTTACTCAAATTCTTTACTTCTATTATCGCCAAGAAAATCAACTAGAATATTTTTTTCCACAACTTCTTCTTCCATACAAAGAATACAACTACCAACACAACTATAACTATAATCCATGTCGGAAACGTGAATGGTATAACCCAAGACACATCCTCAGTTTGACTGTACTGTTTATTGTCTGGGCCTTCGTACGAAATCTCCAACTTCCCTCTCATACTATTCGGTAAAGAAAACTTCAAAGTACTCCTTTTGTCGATTTTAACACTCGTGACATAATCTAAATCAAATACCTTTTCATCAACCAACAACTTAGCGGCTATGGCTTTAGCCTCCGCATTCCCGATGTTTACTATCTCAAAAGTTAAATCAGAGGCTTGTCTGTCTGCCTCGACTTTGTAGACTTGAAGTTTTGGTTCCCCACTGATCAATACTCCCACATCAAAACTCTCTGTTAACTCATTCCCAGATTCATCGTCGTAGGTGACGTTTATTTTTCCTATGTAAATTCCGTATTCTGAATCTGAATCAGCCAGAATGGTGAATTCAGTTTGTTTACTTTCTGAAGGCCCTACATCACCTAAATAAGCTACACCACCAGATAAGACAGGATCTACATAATCAGAGGTTGATGTGAAAGTTACACTAGTTCTCCTTGCCTTACCTGTCCCAACATTCTGCAATTTTGCTGTTATATTCCCTTGATCACCCGGACTTATAGTATCGCTAACAACATCCAACAATTCAAACTTTGGTTCACCCTGTACACGGACCATCACATTCCTAACAAATCTTTTATCTCCATTATAAGTTACTCTAACTGGTATTTCATACAAAGCAGAAACTGCTGAACTATCTACATAAAGATTATAATCAACTATTCTCGTTTTCCTAATTTTAATTGAACCTACTTCCTTTTTAGAACCCTCTATTAAGGTAAACGGTTCAATAGGTTCTAGTTCTATTACTACGTTTGTTGCGTCTAAGCTACCATTATTAAGTAAACTTAAAGAAAGCACAAGATTATTACCAGGCTCGACCGGATAAGGATCAGTAAAAGTCGTCTCAACTACTAACTGGTATGTAAGTACTGGTGCACTTAAAATTCCAGGTAGACTAAAAACTAAAATTACCGAGATCAATGTCGTAAACAAAAATATTGTTTTCATATAGTCAACCCCTTAGTATTTTATCATTTTATATATTTTTCCCTCCACAAATAATTTGTTATTAGAGCCGCTATGACATAACTAAATATCATTATTAGCAATTCAACGAAAAACATCAAGAAATAATAATCAATTGTTTCTCCAGTCATCAACACTAATGTCCATATGAGAAACCATCTAGAAATACCAGAAATAATGGCTTGAAAGATTTTGAATTTTTTAAATATCAAACTGTAGATCAATGGAAACAAAACTGTTATAGCACCAAATAATGTCATATAAAAGATAGGACCAGTAAAAAAGTACTCAATGGGGTAACCAAAAATTATATAGTTCAACAAGAGCAACGGTAACATTATAACCCAGGCAACTATACCTATAGCGATTGTCTTCCATATGGAGATTCCTGGTATAAATTTTCTTTTCAATTTTTATGCCCCCCTGATATTTTACCGTCTTTTATCCTTATTATCCTTTCTGCTGATCTTGCTATCGAATGATCATGAGTCACGATCAGGAAAGTATAACCTTTATCATTCAATTTATTCATCAGATCTATAATTTCACCACCAGTCCTCGTATCCAAATTACCAGTCGGCTCATCTGCCAATACTATCAACGGCTCGTTCGCTAAAGCTCTGGCAATAGCAACTCTTTGCAATTCACCACCGGATAATTGTCTGGGAAAGTGATTTAATCTTTCTCCGAGTTTGACTATGTTTAACAGCTTCTTAGCACGTTCTTTCGATTCGTTCTTACTTAAACCAGCAATCCTCATTGGCATCTCAACATTCTCTAACGCAGTGAACACTCCAATCAAGTTAAATTGTTGAAAAACAAAACCAATTTTCCTTCTTCTTATCAGGGCTAACTCATCATCCGATAACTTGTATACATCTTCCCCTTCTATGAAAATCTTTCCTTTTGTGGGTCTATCCAAACAACCGATTATGTGCATGAGTGTAGATTTACCAGAGCCTGAAGGTCCTAATAATGCAATCATTTCCCCCTTCTTGATCTTCAAATCTATGCCCTTCAATACTTTCAACTCATTATGCATTCCAGGGTTGTAAATTTTTTCTACGTCTTTTACTTCGATTATGTTACTCATATCTTATCGCCTCTATCGGATCGAGTTTAGCAGCCTTCCAAGCGGGGTAGAATCCTCCAAATACGCCTAATACAGTTGTGAACATCAAACTACCAAGGACAAGTTGAAAAGTCACTTGTGCTCGAGCCATACCAATTGAGACAAATCTTAAAGAATAACTACCCAGTCCGCCTAATACCACACCCAATAACCCACCTATTAAAGTAATCATAATAGACTCGAGTAAGATTTGCGTTAATACAAATCTGCTTGTCGCACCGACCGCTTTCATTATACCAATCTCTCTCCTTCTTTCCATTATCGACATTATCATCGTATTCATTACACCCAGTCCTCCAACGACTGCAGATATCCCTGCCATTCCTAAAGTGAAAATCCTGATGGTATCAACAATCTGAGCTGCCTGATTTGCTATTTCTGCCTGGGTATGAGCACTCAGATCATCAAAATCTTCTTCTATCTCTTCTGCAAGAGATTCAATTTTACCTATATTATCTGGAACAACATAAGCTGCTCCATAAGAATCCATACCATAGACATCCATCATTGTCCCCAGTGGCATCACGATTATTTCATCTACTTGTTCTATATTTTCCTCAAAAATACCAATTACTTCAAAATCTTCTTCTTTGAATTCAAGCGTATCACCAACTTCGAGATCATGATCCTCTGCATATTTATAACCCAACATCACAGAGAATTCATTGTCTGATTCTAATTCTCTTCCAGAATCTAACTCAATTCCTTTACCAGTATAAAACTCTTGATTTGCAGGATCTACACCAACTATAACATACTCAGGTCCTTGCATTGCTGCCATCTCTCCAACAGCAAAACTGAGTGGAACAACTTCCTTAACACCCGAAAAACTTTCTAGTTCTTCTATTTGTTCTGATGTAATCTCTGATCCTTGAAATCCCATCATAAATCCACCAGCCTCTTTTTCAGTAACCATGATTGTTCCTCCCAAAAATTCTAATTCTTCATTTATCATCGCGTTTATCCCTTCAGATATAGAACCGAGAGCAACTATGGCAGTAATTCCAATTAGTACACCGAAAATAGTCAACCCAGTCCTGGTTTTTACTCTCAAAATATTCTTTAAAGCCAAATCAATCAAATCATTCACCAGCAACTCTTTCAAGTTTTTTTACAGTTTCTTTTAAAACTCTTTCAAGATTTTTGTGTTTGGTTTCATCTCTTGCAATATGAAATATCAACTTTCTAGATTTGAACAAATATTTTCTTAAACTTGGTGATAAAACAAAAATAATCCTTCTATTAGATCTGATATTAGATTCCATCATTCTTCTTAATTCTGATTCTTTGACATCTAATATTTGACTCATTACACCGACAAAATCTCGAAACCTATCTTTCATTTCGTTTAAACTTTTATCAAATTTCTCTATGAATATTTTTCCTTCTTTTGTGAGTTCGTAATATTTTCTCCTACCCTCTTTAAATTTGATCACAAGACCCTTTTTTTCTAGATCATGTAAAGTTGGGTATATTCCTCCAGGACTAGGTTTCCAGCCAGTTTCATTCTCTATTGATTTTATGATATCATAACCATGTTTAGGTCCAGATCTAAGTAATTTCAAAACATACGATTTGAGAAAACCGCGTGGTACTATCTTTTCTCCGACCATTATATCAATATTGATATATTAGCATTGATATATTTATATTTTTTAATCAAATCAACAGAAAAAATGCATCAATAAAAATAGAAAAAAAGAGGGGAATAATTCCCCACCAATTTAACAATCCCTTGATTTCAACGTCTTTCTTCCGTTTGCCTTTGCTCTATCACCTGCTCTTCTAACCATAGCAGCTACGTCTGCGTCAAGTCTCTTCAAGAATTCGTCACTGACGTTGAACCTTCCCTTTACTAACTCTCTTATCGCGCTTTTTACGATTACAGCCATTTATTTTTCACCCCCTCGTTTAAGGTCTAAAAAGCCTTAAAAAGGGCTTTTTTCTACTATTTTATAGCACATACTTATATAAAAAGCTTTGCTTTTTCGGGGGTTTTAGGTATTTTAGCATTTTGTTTTAAAAAATGCACTAAAACACATAAAAGAAGGCAGTATTTTTAACCTTTTTAACAAACTTCTATTTTTTTCCCTGAAACAACCTTTCCCTTGTTTTTGTTGCAATTTGGACACAATACTCTAAAAACATCTTCTGGATTTGATGTTCTAGTCTCACCAGTATAACCACAAGAGCATCTTATCTCCACAGGTATTTCCTGTACAAATGTTTTCACAGGAACTTGATAATGAATCAACATCTGTTTGAGTAATAGATCAAACTCTTTGATATGATGAGATTTTGGAACTTTTACAATAAAACTTTTTTTCCCATTCTTCGTCCACTCACCCATTATCTGGCCGATGGTCTCTGTCACATACTTGACTTCACGTGCCAATGAATCACCAAAAAACTTAACTAAAACACTCTCCCGACATAGTAATAATATATTATTTGTTCTTCTCGGTTATAAACGTTACTTACTGGTTGTTCTTTCCGCCTGGTAGAACCCTTATTCCTGCTTTGAATGGTTCCTCGTCCCCCTTACCGTATTTCTTCACGAAAGTAGAAGTTTTCATTTTTAGTTTTTTCGAACATTCCTCACAGACGTATGCAACCTTTCTCGTTTTTGTGTTGCCGAGTGTTACAACTTCTATGTTTTTCTTACAAACAGAACATTTGCCTGGATGCCTGAGTGAAATCATTATTTTTTTTATCATTGGTTTCGATTGCTGGGAGCGGGATTTGAACCCGCGATCTCCGGATTTCTTATCATCTTGAATCAAAACTCATTCCTCAATGAGTATGAGTCCGGCGCTTTAACCACTAAGCCACCCCAGCTTCAATAAAGAATTAGAGAATCAAAATTTATAAGTCATTTCTCATCCAAAATCTCTTTAACCATCTTCTCAAAATCTCTATGAGATTCTTCAAAACCCCTTTTAGGATACCTTTCACTTTCTGTCACAATATAGTATTCTGCTAATGCTATGACATCTCCTTGTCCCCAGCCCAGATCCTTTTCATCCTTTTTCACGAATTCTTTGAAATCAGACATTAATTGGTCTTCTTTCAGTTTTTCTTCAATTTCTTTTTCAATTTCTCTGGACGATTTACCTACAAAATCAAATCCTTTTTTTGGACGGGCATGTCTGTTATATCTAGACATCCTAGATGCAACGAAAGCTATTACGTAAACATTCTCCTCGCCGAATTCTTTATTCAAGAGTTCGATTTCTGTGGGCGATCTTAAACCAGATAAAAAAACCAGTTTCTTGTCTTTAAACCGCGTATTAACAATTTCAATTAGTTTTTCAGTTAAATACGAATCAGAGATTTTCTTCAATTCCAACGTCACTTTTTTTATATTTTCAATTGTAGCTTCTAAACCTCTTTTTTTTAACTCTTCATATAAAGGCGTATGCGTTTCCAATAATGGGAAACCATATTTTTCACCAAATTTTTTTGGATGGCTACTCTTACCGGAACCAGGCATACCTACGGTAACAACAATTTTCATTGGATCACTTAATCTGAATATTTTGTTTTTTGATGTTCTTAAATATTGAGTTTAATTGATCTTGGTCTATATAATCATAATTTTTAACATCTTCTTTGCCAATCCATGCAAAATCAACATGTTCATCTCCATCCACTCGAGTGTTCTCATCATTCAGAACCCTACAAAGATAAATTATACCAACAACACTTATGTTATCTGGTCTGACGAAATTAAAAACACTCATAGGTCTTATAATTTCTATATCCAAATTAACTTCTTCCTTAACTTCCCTCTTGAGGCCCTCTTTCGCATCTTCACCTTCTTGCAACTTCCCTCCTGGTATAGTCCATTTGCTAGGAAATGCTATTTCTTTCGCATTCCTCTTTATTATTAATAGCTTGTTCTTTTTGTTGAAGACTGCAGCCTTTGGTGTTACAATATGCGTCGGATATTTTCCCATTTCATCACAAAAATATTGAAGAATTAAATAAACATTGATAAATAAAAACTTTTTCAATAAGTTGGTTTTACTGTAACTGGACTAGAACCATCAATGTAGTATGAATATTCAAATATTATTTGAAATTGTTTATCCACTTTATTCGTAAAACTCCCTACTTTGGAAGGCATAAATGTACAATAAAGAATATGAGATTCCCCACTACTGAGTTTCATTTCTTGTTCGTTACAGCTAATAATGTCACCTACTATGCTGGTTCTTAAATAATATTTTTTCGCGTTAGTATCATCCTGTTCACAACCTAAACCAACATCGCAAATATAAGGATAACCCTTACCCACATTTTCTATTTTAAATTTCATGATTCTATCCCCTAAGTCAGTTGGATCAATAATAAAATGTCTACCACTAAAAGGAATCACAGATATAGGGCCATTTGTTAATTCAGAAGAAACTATGCCGCCAGAACTATATAATTTTTGTCTTTCCTCTTCATTTAACGATTGTAGATAATTATCATCGATAACTCTAATGATTCCAGAATATGTTGTGTTATAATTGTATTCCACTCTCACTCGGAAATCATAATCCGTCTCAGAAGTAACCCCTGAAGGTGCTCGCAGTTTCCACTCATAATAATCTGTAGCGCCCTCTATTTCTATAACAGGATCGGGTTGATACAAGTCTCCACCAGATGGCAGATTAGCTTGTATAAAACTTTTATCCAATTCTCGAAGACCATTTCCCCTTATAATCCAATCTCCTCCAGAAGACCCAAAATCAACTCCATAAACTTGAATTTTTTTAAGCTCAGCTCTGCTGCCGCCCACATTCTGAACCTCCAAACGCAATACAACATTATCTTTCCCATAGACAGGTGAATGATCGAATGAGAGATCAGTAATGGCAACACCATCTTTGGTAGAAACAGTAACTGTTCCATTATCATCTATACAGCCTGAAATAACTATAATCAGGAATATTGAGAGCAAAATCGATAAACGCTTCATACTACTATTTTAGAATTATGACTTTAAACAATTTTTTAAATGGGCCCACAGGGATTCGAACCCTGGACCTTGTGGTTAAGAGCCACCTGCTCTACCATGCTGAGCTATGGGCCCTGAGTTACATTCTTCAACCATTCTAAATACTTGTCGTAAACTTTTTCAACCTTTATTTCTACAATCTCTGGGACTTCATACGGATGAATTTCTTTTATTTTTTGGAAGACTTTTTGAACTAATTCCACCCTAGTTTTAAATATTATTAAACATTCTTTTTCTTCGTTGATTTTTCCTTTCCACCAAAATCTACTTCCCACATCTATTTTACTTGCACATGCTGCTAGTTTTAATTCTAAGATTTCATCTATCAACATCTGGGACTTATCTATTGCACATGTTGTTAATACTAATCGCATGTTTACACCTACTTTGTTGACCAGTAAGTTCCATTCCTCTTTTTCCACTTCAAATAATCAATAATAATTTTTTTATGATCGAATGAGAGCCCATTTAGAATTTTATCATCGATCTTGAACCAAGCGGCAGAAGCAGCATCATTCCCCCCCTTCACTATTCCAGTTTTAGGTTCTGCTATGAAAACTGTAGTCAACAAATGACCCCTAGGATCTCTGTCAGGTATGGAGTAGACACCTAATATTTCTTTTAATTCAACGTCAAGAGAAGTTTCTTCTTTTGCTTCTATAATGGCTCTTTCTTCAATCAATTCACCTTCATTAACAAAACCACCTGGTATCGCTAATTTACCTTTGAAAGGTTCGTTCTTTCTTGTGATTAGAACTATTCTATCATCTTTCTCTATTATAATATCTACTGTTGGAGTCGGGTTCTTGTACATTAAATCACGATGGGCCCGGCGCGATTTGAACGCGCGACCAACTGGTTAAAAGCCAGCTGCTCTACCATGCTGAGCTACGGGCCCTATAGTATTTACAATAAATATGAGAACAAGAAAAATTAAAGTTTTAAAAATAATGTTTAATACAAACTACCTCTTTCTGTTCCTGTATATATCTCTAGTTTGCCAGTTGAAATTTTTTATCTTAGAGTTTTCACCATATCCACAAGCAGAACATTTTCTCTTTCTGATATGAAAAGCCCTTCTCCCGCATCTTCTACATAAAACATGAGTTCTTTTCTGATGTTTACCAAAAGATGGTGTTCCCCTTGTCATTGCTATCACCTAATCTAAACAGGAGAAGCATAGAGTATCGTGTCGCCTCTGATCAAGAGTGTGGTTAATTTTCTTTTGTTTTCTCCCTGTATTTCAGAATCCTCTAACCAAAGGTTGAGATGCAAGTCTAAAGCCACAAGCGTTCCTGTTATCTCTTCACCATTCTTCAATTTAACAAAAACCTTTTTCCCTTTCGCTTTGTCTAATGCATCTATGGGTCTATCTGGCATTTTTTCACTATTTTACTTTTGTCAACATCTATACTTAAATACTTTTTATACACCGTTTTAACTCACCGAACGAATAGTAATATTTAAGAAGATATGCTTAAATTTATCTAAGATAAGGTCATCATATGTCCAAATGGAATATAGACAAGGGCAAGAAAGTTACTGGCGGCGTAATACATTCGCATAGAAAGAAGAGAAGATTTCAGAGAGGATCATTACCCTTACACACAAAAGTTGGCGAAGAAATAAAATGGATTGATAGGAAGAGAGGGGGAGTAAGGAAAATTAAACTGGCCAGGGTTGAATTTGCGAATGTTATTGATCCCAAGACTAATAAAGCAAAAAAAGTAAAGATATTGGACGTTCTAAAGAATGAGGCCGATCCACATTTAGTCCGTAGTGAAATCATAACCAAAGGAGCCATCATAAAAACAGAGTTGGGTGAAGCCAAGGTTATTTCTAGACCTTCTCAGGATGGGGTAGTAAATACCCTCATTTTAACTACTGAAGAGAAGTAAATATAAACTAAGATAATTCTACCTCTTTTTGATCCATCTAAATTCGCATAATCATTTCACTCTTATTTTAGGTATATATCTTTTCATTGACAGTGAATTCGTCACAACAGAAACAGAGCTGAATGCCATCGCCGTCGCAGCGATCATAGGGTTCAACAAAAATCCAAAGAAAGGATATAATATACCTGCAGCTATTGGTATCCCTACAGCATTGTAGAAGAATGCCCAAAACAAGTTTTGTTTTATTTTTTTAATTGTATAACCACTCAAATCTATACCAGTTACAACATCCCTCAAATCGTCTTTGATGAGAATAATATCTCCAGTCTCCATTGCCACGTCTGTCCCAGAGCCAACTGCTATTCCAACATCTGCTTGAGCTAGAGCAGGGGCATCATTTATCCCATCACCAACCATTGCCACTATTTTACCCTCTGCTTGTAACTTCTTTATCTCTTTAGCCTTATCTGCAGGAAGTACTTCTGCCAAAACACGATCGATACCAACTTGTTTCGCTATAGCCCTTCCAACTCTTTCATTATCTCCCGTAATTATAGCAACTTCTTTACCCATTCTGTGTAATTCTTCGACAGCCTCTTTACTGTACTCTTTCAACGTATCCGCCACAGCTATTATTCCTATAATTTTTTTATTCAAGGCCAATATCATCGCAGTTTTACCTTGTTCCTCCAATCTTTTCATTTCTTCCTCAATGTGACTTGTATCGATTTTGTTATCCTTCATCAGCCCCCTGTTTCCAAGCAAGATCGCTCTTTTCTGATACATTGCCTTCACACCCTTACCAGTTACTGCTTTAAAATGACTTGTATCAGGAATCTTGATCTTCTTCCTTCTCACTTCCTTAACAATCGCTTCTCCAAGAGGATGTTCTGATCCCTTCTCAACGATTCCAGCAAATTTTAATACTTCTTTTTCATTGTGTTTTTCAACAGGAACAACATCTGTAACTTCTGGTTCACCTTTTGTCAAAGTTCCTGTCTTATCGAATAC
The DNA here is from genome assembly GCA_964347415.1 of uncultured archaeon. Classification (GTDB taxonomy): domain Archaea; phylum Aenigmatarchaeota; class Aenigmatarchaeia; order CG10238-14; family CG10238-14; genus CAYFYJ01. The sequence goes on from CAYFYJ010000022.1 coordinate 114,053, forward strand.
TACGGTTTGCAACTTATGTGAAGTTTCTAAAGCTTCGGCACCCTTCATCAATATTCCGTTTTCAGCTCCCTTTCCAGTGCCAACCATTATTGCAGTAGGAGTTGCCAATCCTAGAGCACAAGGACATGCAATTATCAAAACTGCGATAAAAACAGTTAAAGCAAAAACAAAAGATCGTCCGGCAACAAAATACCATAAACCAAAGGCTACTATCGCTATGACGATGACTGCTGGAACAAAATATTGTGCTACTTTATCCGCCAACAATTGTATTGGAGCTTTAGAGGTCATTGCCTCTTCTACTATCTTTATTATATGTGCAAGAACTGTATCTTTACCAACACCCGTTGCTTTAATCTTTAACATACCAGTCTTGTTCATCGTAGATCCAATAACCTTATCTCCTTTCTTCTTCTCAACTGGTATACTCTCTCCTGTTATAACTTTTTCATCAACCCCTGAATAACCTTCTATTACTATTCCGTCTACCGGTATTTTCTCCCCTGGTCTGATTATAACGATATCACCGACATCAACATCCTCTATTGGTATCTCTATCTCTTTACCATTTTTGATGACTTTGGCTGTTTTTGCTTGTAATCCAATCAATTTTTGTAAAACTGTAGAAGTTTTCCCTTTTGTTATAGCCTCGAGATACTTTCCAAGTAGAATGAAAACTAAGATGAATGCAGCTATTTCATAGTATAGATCCTCTACGCCATAGGTTCCAGTTCCTGACCAGATGGCTACAGAGATTAAAATACTGTAAATATAAGCTGCAGAAGTACCGATAAAAATCAATGAATCCATGTTTGGAGTTAACCTCAACAGACTCTTGAATCCGATGGTATAGAGTTTGAATCCAGCTATTATAACAGGAGTTGTCAGTATTAATTGAACTATTGCTTGATTGTTTTGGATAAGATCAGGGATAGGTAAACCAACCATCCATCCCATCGAAAAGTAAAGTAATGGAATTGAAAATATAAGGGATACTATGAGTCTTTTCTTCAAATCTTTAATCTCTTTCTCTTTAACCTCCCTTTCTCTGTCTAATGCTGTTTCTTCGATTGCTTTATAACCTGTATCTTCAATAACTTTTTTTATTTCGTATAGTTTTATAAACTTTGGGTCAAATTTGATTACTGCTTTTTCTGTTGTGTATTCAAGTTCAGCGTTTATTATTCCCTTAGTTTTTTCTAGAGTCTTTTCTACTATACCAGCACAATGAGGAGAAGCCATTCCGATTACTTTCAAAATAACTTGATTGACACCTTCTTCCTTCTCTTTCTCTTCAATGACATTATACCCAGTATCTCTAATAGTATCTTTTATTTCAGAAACATCGATTTTATCTGGATCATATTCTACAAAAGCCTTTTCAGAAGCGAAATTGACATTGGCTTTTACACTCTCCAATCTATTCAATGCCTTCTCAATCGATTGTGCACATGCAGCACAATGCATCCCTACTATGGGTAGAATAACTTTTTTCTTAGACATTTAAATCACATATTAATATCCTCTAAACATAATTACGAACTAATAATAAAATAACTACTTAATTCAGCCTTCTCAAGTGCATTTAAACAATTTTTAAGTTCATTGACTACTGTTTGAATGCTGGAGTACTCTTTCTTGACATTTGCTTTAAATGGTTTAAGTTGTTTTTCCAACTCTTTATTCAATAGATCATCTATTTCATTAAGACTAACAGTAAAAGGTTTATCTTCTCCTTTTCTAACTAATCGATCAAACCAACTCAAGGTATAACCTACATTTTATTTTTTTAAGTCTTCTAACCTGTTAAGTAAGTCTTTATCCACAACAACATCCACTACTTTTTTGTTTTGAATTTTTTTTCATCTGTGTCTCTAAAATATCCATTTTTTTCCTTTCATCTACGAATTGCTGTGCATGTTCTTCTGAACAGAAATGTTCACCAAATCTCACTATATCTTTATTCTTATCGACTTTCATCCCACAAATTTGACAATATTTCTTAAACAAACCGAACACAATTTTCACCATCTATATATCATATTTTGACATATTAATATTTTTCGGTATTTCTTTTGTCCAAATATCCGGCATTCATCCCACTCCCTAATGATTATACTAACCAATTATTCTAAATCCCAGATAAAAACTCTTTCTGGAATATCATATACGTCTTTGATGATAAGTTTCATGGATTTTGTTTGACCGTTAAGTTTAGGAAATGATAAAATTCCTCTTCTATGATGCCCTCCGGGTGCAGAGCCATCCCAATCAAGTGGCAATATTTTGTTTCCAGTATCATCTTCTAATACTGTTATCTCAGTTAAATCAAAATTCAAGGAACCAGTGTGTGTATTGATATCAATCTCAAAACTAACTGGTTCCTCATAACTAAAATCTATTGGAGTTACATCAAAAGTAACTCTACCTTCATCATTCGTCATTGTTTGTAAAGAAATTGTTTGACCCACAGTTCCACCTTCAGATACCAAATCAATTGGTAATGTAGAAGATTCAGTCGGACTTTTAAACATGGTTAAGCTAAGAGATATGAAAAAAATAATTATAGATAAAAGTATCGTTTTATTCCGAACTCCTTTCATATTATACTTGAACAGATTCTTGAAGGAACCTTTCTTGATATTGAAGAGTTTATGTTCTTGTATTATGCCAAGCATGAAGGTGATACCGACAAAGTTTGATAATATTCCTACGATCATGAACAATACTTGATACTCTGTCAAAAACACTGCTGCCGATAAACCAATTATTGGTAAAACATCAGTTAAGTGGTGTAAACAACAAGCTATCATAGATCCTGTAGAGATTCCACCAGTTGCAGCAATCTCTGTTGAAGCAATCGCGGTTTTAGCATGCATAGAAGTTCTTATATAGGAATAAAGACCAACCTGGATTCCAAAACCTGCAACTAATGCTACTATCCAATACCCCATTTCAATAAACTGAGCAATAGCATGAGAAAATGAGTTAGCTATAGTTAGAATTCCAAAATATATCAATAAAAGAATTAAACTGCCAAATATGCCTATTAATACTGGTTTTTTATTTTTCATTAGTAATCTCCATTTACAATTTTTGTAAAGCTTTTTATTGATTGATTCTTGTTTTTTTAATTTAAATCTTTTATGGTTCTCATTGACGCCATGAAACCCACTAATATTATTTGAACAAAATTCGAACACTTAAAAAGTTTGATTAGTCAATTTTTATTGATTTTTTGTGATTTCTAGATTACAACTATGATGTTCTTTGCACCATTCCTCACATTTTTCAGCTGTTTCTTTATTTAAATAAGCAAAACTACATTAATTACAAATAAAATATCTTTTATTGTCTCTTATTTTTTGTTTTACCATAATGTTAATAATTTCCCTAAAGTTTTAAAATAAGTTCTATCATCCGAATTATACAATCTTATATATGCCTCATATTTGCGAAAGAAACTGGTTTCCTTATTTTTTTGAGCATCTACGACAAGATTTTATGCTCTTGATTTTTAAATACATAGCAATTCCTAATATCCCAATACCAAAGATCCCAAAGACTGGTCTAAACGGTTCAATAAATGCTAGTATTGCTGAAGTACCTAATAGAGAAACTAATAAGGCATTACACAGCGGGCAACTGAAAGCTAATATGGATGGTAGTGCCCCGCCTGCAGCAGCATAATCCTCCTTTCCGTATGCTTTTTGTTTCCCATAAAAATATAAAGATAAGTAAGTTCCCAGCATTGCTGATGTCATGATAAGAAAGGTATAATCAATGATAGTGGGTGGAAACATTCTTTTGAAAATATTATTGGGTATGAGGGCCATCACTACGCCGAATATTAAAAATATCAATATACTAAATAACGTTCCAATGAAAATATATTTTAATTCATTAGCCTTTTTTTTCTTCATTTTAATTTCTTCCTTAATTCACTTTCCTTAGGAACTCCTGTGAACTCCAATTTTCCATCTATCACTATTCCTGGAGCAGTCAGTATCGGATACTTTTTTAAATACTCTGGATGCTCAACGACATCAATTACTTTATACTTTACTCCCATTTTATCTAGCATTTTTTTAACAGTTTCACAACCCGCACAACCGGGCGTAGATAAAACTAATATTTCAACCATTTCATTCCCTCATTTGTACACATCGTATGCAAGCAAAATGGATATTATTATATGTGATGTGAAAGTAAGTATTCCTGCCATTTCTGTGAAAGCATACTCCCATCCTAAAAAGTAAATCGGCAGATGAGCAAATATGTATGCTATTATCCAAACAAGACCGAAACCACTCTTGCCTTTGTAGATATAACCTAAACCCCAAACTATAAAGTTTAAAAAAGCTGCAATTCCGTTTTTAGCCATTCTTCCACCTCAATCATTCCACAAATTGTTTCGGATTATTCTCGAATGCCCATTGACAGGCTGGACTACAAAAATAATAAATCTTTCCTTTGTAATTCACTTTTGCTGCTTTCTTCTCGTCTACATCCATTCCACAAACTAAATCTTTTACCATTCTACCACCTTTCAAATTTTAATTCTAATATTTAATTCATCTGCTCTTCTACAGTTATATCGTACATGTCAGCGATTATTGATTTCAAATGATCCACGTGTTGTTCTCCTACTTTATGTGCAATAGCTTTTGCATAGTATGGTGCTAATGATTTAATGCCATGTCCTTCCAATATTTCTCCTATGCATTCACCGCATGGATGTTCTCCCGCCATCACATCATCTAGGCATGTACACTTCGCTCCCTCTCCATGCCCTGGAGTTTTTTGGATACAGTACCAACATGGTTTCTCTAGACAACATCTGTAATCTGTAGATGCTCTGATGATGTTGGCTTCTTCCATCCATTCTTCCCTCTGTTCATCAATAGTCATTGATCTGAAATTTTCAGCTGTAGTTCTCAATGAATTAATGAAAAAACCAATCAAAAGTCCAGCCACTAATACAAAAACCATACCAAATACGAGATTCTGTTTTTTCAATTCAGTTTTCTTTGTTATCTTTCTCACCTCCTTCTTAAATGGCTTCTTCCATAAATACCAAATGATCGGAATTATACTGAGAACTGTTAGTATCCCGAACGCAGGATACTGCGTACTTTCAGCTATATCATAAATACCTTTACCAGTTGCCAATCCAGATTTACATTCTGGACAAACCTTATCCATATGACCTTGTTCCAAATGTATTCTACATAAACATGTTTTTTCATCAAAAATCCATTCACCCCTTGCACACATTTGACATGGTGGCTCAATACAACACTCATATTCTGCCACTCCGCCAGAAATAGTACCAAATGCTCTAGTCCAACCTTTATGGATCGGAGTATTCAAAAACCAATAATGTCCGTACAATCCCCAAACTATGATTAATGCCCCAAAAAAGACAAGACCCCAACCAGTTGCTTTGTTGATGAATTCTTTTCTTTTAATAATTGCTTGAGTTGCGTTCACACCAAGAACACCAAGAATCGATAAGAATATTAGTGGCACTGCTCTGCCAATCCCGTTGACAGCTTGCAAAAGTAGACCTTGTATCACGCTACCAGCGGATGCGATGTACGTCAAAATAACATATGTTGCTGGGTTTGGACAACCTATTCCAGCATTGCCTAAGAACAGACCAAGAAGAAATGCTTTGAAATATTCTGGTTGTCTTTGAATAAATCCTGGCATTCCGGCATAAGATGGTAACTCGAAATGAATTAGTTTCAATTCTGATAAACCAAAAACAAATGCAAGAATACCTGCCAATATATACATGGTTTGAGTTACTCTTTGTAGACTGAACGCCCTGCCTGCTAAGGCAACAACTACACCGTATAAACTCAGAGTTATGATCAGTCCGATACTGAACAGAATTGCCATGAGAAAACCTTTCTTGTATCCTTTACCCATGCTCAACGGAACTATGACAAATACTAGAGGCAGTGTGCATGGTAGAACAATCATCGATAGACCAGCAGCATAAGAAAGAGTAAGAGAAACAGTTTCACCAGGATTAGTAGCCAACCAAAACATTCCTATCAAAAATATAGAAAAAAGAATGAAGAATGTCAATACCAAATAAGTCCTGATTTTTTTTTGAGACTCTGTCAATTCTGGCATTCATTCATCCTTTGAATGTTTTTTATGCATGTCTTTCATCATGAACACGTGGAGGAGAGGACACAGCAACAAAATTATCAAAAACAAGTATGTGTCACTCAGCCTAAAAAAATATATAGTCCCCACCAATAGGATTATAGGTATCAAACAACAGAGTACCATCAACAACGCATGGTTGTGTCTAACTCTCTCTATAAAACCCATTTTCCATCATCCAAGATATCTTTCAGTTTTTTTACATCAGTTTTTTAATTAGCAACATCCTCTCTTCTTTCTCTTTTTTGGACCCATTCAATCACCTCTTATATTATATCATATTTTGATATATTTAAATATATAATATTTATATTTTTATAAGTCTTGTATTAATTATGCGAGAAATCAAGATTACTAACTTAGTCAAATTCTACACATTGCTATTGCTGTCAGAAGAGCCAAAACATGGTTACGAGATTATTAAAAAGATTCAAGAGAGAATAAAGAAGAGAACTAGCCCTGGAGAGATTTACCCATTTTTGAAATTGTTAAAAAAACATGGTTACATAGAAATCAAAAAAACCGGTAAAAGAGAGAAGAAAGTCTACCATTTGACTAAAGAAGGAGAAAATTTTGTAAAAATTATGCTGAACAGGTTTGGTGATTTGATAGATATAGCCATCGAGCCAAAGTTAACTGTTTGTACTCATTGTGGTTGTAAAGTATACGAAGGTGGATATACAGAAGCTATTAAAAATAAGAAGTTAACATTTTGTTGTGTACATTGTGCTCATTCTTTCAAGAAGGGAATTTGAAACTGACCTTCAAGTAGTTTGAGTAGTAGGGTTAACTACTTCTCCAGTAGACAAATCTTTGTATGGACCCATTTGTCGTGTGCTTGTGAAGACATACCATCCATCATCTTCAACAGTACCAACTTGAGTCCAAATTTGTTGTAATGTTAGATAAACATTCGCTTCAGGAGACAACAGAACCGTAGGGACATTAATTATATTGTACTTATTGACTAATGCACTTCCCTCATCTGAACTTATATCGTATGTTTTTTCATCTTTGATAACAATCCCGAATCTCGGAAGAACATTTTTATGTGCGTTAACATCATAACATTCAAAACAAGATTCATCATCCAAGTATATTACACTAACCAAACCTACAATTTCTTTTGTTTCTAAGTCTCTATATGGGGGTGCCATTGCATGTAGCGTATAAAATCCATCATTCTTTGTGGTATTCAGTTGATTCCAAATTTGTTGTATAGATTCATATTCCAAAAGATTATCTGATATTATCAATGCGGGGATTTTCTTCACATCGTATTTTTGAATCAATTCTTGTGCCCCATCACTCGTATACTCCAATGATACTTCTTCAGTTATCTGAACTCCTGCTTGTTTCAATCCTTCAATGAAATCAGATAAATCCACACAACCGTCACAAGAAGAATCTTTGATATAAGTCAAAGAGACCCTTCCCAATATCTCTTTAGTTTCAGCGTCAACATAAACAGGAGTGAGTTTTGTAAATATGAATGTTCCGTCATCTTTGACTTCTCCAAATCTTTTCCACAAACTTTTGACGTTTGATTTATCTGTTTCACCGGTTATCACGAGAGTCGGGATTTTCTCAATATCGTATTTATCTATTAAATCTTTAGCCTCATTTGATGAGAGTTCTAACGTTGACTCATCAATTACATTGACATTAGCTCCTTTTATCGTATCGATAGTTTTATCAATATCAAAACAGTCAGAACAATCAGAATGAATAATCTTAACAAGTTTAATCTCAGCAGGTTTCGCCTCTTCTTCAGCTGCTGTTATTAAACCAGTTATTGAAATGGTTGCATCATTCAATGTTAATACATTGAAAATTCCGATTCCTATTAATAAAGCAAGCATTACCAAAGACATTTTCAACATTTTACTACTTTTAACTATTTGTTTTTCTGGGATAGTGACAACCTCCTAAAAATTAAAAAGGATCAGCAGCCTCCAACCATTTTAGGCAAATTCTGAAGATTTTGTGGCAACTGAGATCCACCAGTACCAGTAGGTGGGGTAGAACTGGCAGATGATGTTTTTTTTGCTGCTTCAACAAAAGAACCTATCTCCGCTCTCTTGCTTAGGATGTTTAATTGGATTGCCTGTACTGCTGATACTATAACTAACACTACCAACAAGATCGTCAACAATATTTCTTTATTTATTTTCATTTAACAACCTCCAACCATTCCAGGTAATTCTTCTAAACCTGAAGTATCTCCTCCCGCAACCGTCAAGGCAATTTCTACCATATCTTTCGGGAAGAATAGAGCCTTCCATTTGAGAGCCTCTCTTAAAATCTCGGCATCTGTATAATCAGTATTCTGTATAAGCCACATTGTAACACTTAATAATGCAGGGTTATGCTTACATCCACAGCTGCTAGAACCATCATCCCTTATTCCTACAGCTTGAAGACCGCAACAATATTCACATGATATACCAACAGGTTTTGAAGCCAAGTTAATAAATCTTTCCTTTTCTTCAGGTGTTAAACCTGCTAAAAGAGTTCTTTGAGCATTTGCAAGTGTTGATAATGAACCCTCTGGATCATCAAAAGTAACACCCATTGCTTCTCCATATCCAGGCGTTCCTGTTGGAACGATCATATCTATTGCATCTTGTGGGGTTTCTATGTTCTCAACTGGGAACAATGCAGCTATTGCAAAGCCAGTGCCTTTGATTTCAGATAAATCGACATCGGATATATCTTTTTCGCCCTCACTAGAAAATTTCACTCCCTTTATAGCAGCCCCTTTAATACCTAAATTAGAAGAAATATGAAATATCATAAACTGATTGTATGATAACAGTCCTATTGCAATTAAAACTAAAATTGAGGTAACAAATGTGTCTTTTTTTATTTTAATTGTTTTTTCAATCATACCATCATCTATTTTTCCACTTTTAAATACTATCTAACTCTTACAATTTTTGTAATAGTATTTCATATTTATAATACTTAAATTTAAATATTTTTCTATTTTAAGCTTTACAAAAACTGTAAAGTATTTAAAATCAAGCCATAAAATTATGGTATATGATTAGAATAAAAGATGAAAGTGACAGGGATATTTTTATAATCAAAAGGAGTACCGTTTATTTAGTTGTAGCACTTGTGATAGTTTCCGTCGGAGGTTTTTTAGCATATACTCTGTTATCTCCAACTTCAAACAATAAAAATCTTACAGGAGCAGTTTCTCTTGTTGAATCTGCCTCGGTTGAAGAACCTGTCTCAGCTGAAGAGATATACAAACTGTTTATCTGTACTTGTTGCGGTAGAACGATAGATACAAGATGTTGTGGAATGGCCAGAGACATGGTAAATTATGTTGATTCTCAAATCGATGCGGGACTTTCCAAAACTGATGTCATTATTCAAACTGTTAAAAAATATGGTTTAAATACTTTGATAAAATTAAAACAGGAAGAGATAAAGGCCGAGATACTAAAGAGATCTCCAGCAGACAGGCCAAAGATTGTTATTAGTCCTGAATTCCATGATTTTGCAGATGTATCTCAAGTTAAAGGCACAGTTAGTACTTTTTTCACTATTAAGAATGATGGTAAAAGTGATTTGATAATAGACGGGTTATCTACTTCTTGTGGCTGTACTACAGCTTCTATAGGCGGAAGTCCATTCTTTGGAATGGCCGGTCACGGAGGGGTTGGTGCAAGTCCTCCTGGGTGGACGTATAAAATCCCACCAGGTGAAACAGGAGAGCTTGAGGTTAAATATGATCCTAACATGCATAAAGATTTCAGGGGTGCAGCTACCAGGATAATCTACATAGCATCCAACGATCCTGTTGATTTTCGATATGAGGTGAGAATAGAACTTAATCAAATAGATTAATACCTATCATTAGAAAATTAAAATTAGAAGAGGTAAAAAATGGACGACCTCCAAAAGTTAAGTAAACAAGAAAGAAGAGAATTGAAAAGACAGAGGAGAAAAGAGCAGCGAAAGCGAGAAAAGTCAGAAAAAAAGCGTAAAGAAAGGAATAAGATATTGAAGATTTTGATTCCAATAATCATTTCAATTGGTCTTGTTGGTTTTTTTGTGAATTCATGGTTGCAAGAAAGCCCAAGAATTCAAGTTGAACCTGAAGATTATAATTTTGGTTTCGTGAGCGTTGCTGAAGGCACTGTTACTACTCTAATGACTGTGAAAAATGTGGGTAAAAGCGATTTAATAATAAATAATATGGATTCTTCATGTGGGTGCACTTCAGCTAGACTAATAGTAGATGGGAAGGAAGGTCCAAAATTTTCTATGTCCTCCCATGGTACTAATCCTAAGGATTGGTCAGCAACTTTAGCTCCTGGGGAGACTGCCCAACTCAAGGTCTATTATGATCCTACTGTTCACAGAGATCTTAGAGGGCCGGTGACAAGGACAATCACTATTTTTTCGAATGATCCTGAACGTGGAAAGGAAGTAAGAATTTCGGCCAATCAAATATAGAAGTGAAAATATGATAAAGGTTAACTCAACTCACATTATTTTCGTTGTAATAGTTATCATTATTATTGCTGCTGTCTTTTATGGATATTTTAATTTGCAAAATTCTGGGGGAGGAGGTCCAAGAATTCGATTCACACCAAGATCTTACGACTTTGGTGATATCCAACCTCAACTTGTCGAGCATACTTTTGTTGTGAAAAATATAGGTAACGCCCCTCTCTTAATTAAAAAGGTTACCACATCCTGTGCTTGTACTAAAGCAACAATAGATTCAGAAGAGATTTTACCTAATCAAACTGCAAATCTTTTAGTCACCTTTGATCCTAACCTAATGGAAGAAGAAGTTAAAGGAAATGTTTTACGGATTGTTTATATCAAGAGTAATGATCCTGAAAAACCGGAAGTGGAAATTGAGATAAAGGCTAATGTACTATGATACTTGAAAAAAATTACACAAGAAGTAGAAAAAAATTATTACTTAAATCCTCATTCATCGGTTTAGTTCTAATAGGGCTTATTCTGCCAAACATATTTGCTAAAACCGAAAAAGCTACGATTTATTACAATGAAGCTTGTCATCATTGTGTTACATATATAAACGAAGAACTAAACCCAATTCTGGAGGAATCGAGTATTCAAGTTATTAAGAAGGACTATATAAACAATAGACAATACAGGAAAGAGCTGAATGAGTTAAATGAAGAACTTGGAATTCCTCTCGAACTCCAAGGTCATTTCACCACTTTTATAGACAATAAAATCATATTAGAAGGCCATGTTCCAGAGCATGTGATAAGGGATATTTTAAACCAAGAAAACCGGGGAGAGTTTGATAGAATAGTCATTCTACAGGATGAGATGGAAGATGCTAAAAGCTATAAAGTATGGGCCTTTGAGGGTGAAATCAAGGAATATGAAATTGATATACCGATTACTGAGTATCTTGATTGGTTTGAAGAGAATAAAGATTCTTTGATGACGCCACCAGAGTTAGTGGATAAACCTCTAGATTTAATTACTTTACTCCCCACAGTTTTGCTGACCGGTCTTTTGGATGGTATTAATCCCTGTGCATTTGCAGTTATTCTATTCCTCATCACTTTTCTTTTTACAATAAGCAAGACTAGAGCCAGTGTTTTTAAGATGGGTGTTACGTACATCTCAGCCATCTACATGGTTTATTTTTTAATTGGACTGGGTATTTTGCAAGTTGTTCATCTCTTCGGTGTACACCATTTCATGGCTAAACTTGCTTCATATCTAATAATTTTTCTTGGTCTAATTAATGTGATTGGTTATTTCTTTCCGAAATTTCCTATTAAGTTAAAAATTCCTAGTGCTAGCAAAAAAACTATTCAAACATGGGTTCATAGGGCGACCACACCAGCTGCTTTTGTTCTAGGGATATTGGTTGGACTCTGTGTTTTTCCTTGTTCTGGGGCAATGTATGTGGCAATCATAGGATTGCTCTCAGTTAAGGTCGCCTATTTCCAAGCTTTAAGTTATCTTTTACTCTATAACCTGATGTTCGTTTTGCCATTAATCGTAATTCTACTCGCTGCGTCAAACAAAGTTGTGATTAAAAGAATAACCAAATGGGAACAGTCAAAAAGTGGAGCAATGCATCTTCTCTCCGGACTTGTTATGGTTGCTTTGGGACTTATTATTTTAATATGGTTTGTATAATGAAGATGAGAAAATGGAATCAAAAAAACGAAAAAGTTATTTCACGGCAATAAAAGTAATTCTCGTCCTGTTTTTAGTAGGTCTTACTATATCATTGAATTCGAAAATTAAGGAGTATGAGAAAAATCTTGAAAATGAATATATTATCGAAGGTTTTAAAGCCAGTTTCACGAAAAAAATAGAATCCAATAAAAATGATTGTCCAAATGCTATTGGTGGAAATGAAGATGCTTATTTGAGAATAAAATACTTCACTTCTCCATTTTGTCCTTGGTGTATTAGGGAGGAATCAATATTAAAAGAACTATTAAAAGAACATGGAAATTTGTTCAACATAAGATGGTATGATGTAAACTCTTGTCGAGAAGAAGTGGAGAAATATAAAGTCGGGGGAGTTCCGACATTTGTTTTTAGCACGAGTGATGAGGAAGAAAAGGAATATTCTCATTATGGGTTTATTTACAAAGAAGATCTTAAAGAATTGATATGTAATGTAACGGGCAGTTGTTAATGGTTGTTGAATTACTGTATGCATTTTTATTGGGTATATTAAGTATACTCAGCCCATGCACTTTTATAATAATTCCATTGATGACTACTGAAATACATTCTAGATTGAGTAGAATTTTAAAATTTATGATTGGAATAGTTATAACATTCAGTGCTCTTGGGGTTCTAAGTGGTCTAACTGGTAAATTATTGACTAACTTTATTGGTCCCTATCTTTATTTGTTAGCTGCTATAGTAACCTCAATTACTGGATTGAACATGTTGGATGTATTCAGATTAAACATACCTAGTTTGTTCCCAAGTTATAAAACGAGGAATCTCTTCATCCTAGGATTGATATATGGTGGGGTTATATTAAGTTGCATTGGCCCATTATTAGCTGTAATACTCGTTTATATTGTCGCCGAAGCAACTATTTTTTATGGTTTTATTATGATGTTATTTTATTCACTGGGATTTATAACTCCTTTCATTTTGTTTGGTATTTTGATTACTGATAAAAATATAGCTCTAAAAATGATGAAACATTCTGCAATTATAAGAAAGATAGGCGGTGTTTTATTGTTATTAGTTTCAGTTTATCTATTTTATTTAGTGAGTAGAGGATTGATATGAAATTGAAAATAATTCTAATAATAACAGCATTAATGGCTATTATCTTTTTAGTTTTATTTGGAACAGAGATAAAGAAAAGAGCCATTAGAGGTATTGCTGAACAAATCCCTAGTTATGAGTGTGATAAAGATGAAGTTTGTACTTCTTGTATAATTGAAGGCGAGGTTTGTAGTTGCACGGAACATGTTTGTCAGTGTGGAAATGATACAGTCGAAAAGGGAGAATGTGAAATGTTTAATTAAAATGATCCATGTAAAAATTGTTTTTCAATTGTTCTTTTTTTTAAAGATTCATGTATAGAGTATAATGTTTACTTTAAGACTTATTCTATCAGCGATTTACAAATCATGTAAGAAATACATAATTATTTATAATTTTTAGTGCAGTAACATCTATATGGTGAAACTCAAAAAAATGAAATTTGAAAAGAAAGGGTTAGAATCTTTCTTGAGTCCCTTGGAATCTCAAGTTCTGAATGTACTCCTGAAGAAAAAAACGATGAAAGTCAGAGAAATATACGATGTGTTAAAGAAAAGGAGGAAAGTCGCATTGACGAGTATCGCTGTTATATTGGATCGATTGTATAATAAAGGCATGGTTTACAGAAAAGTGGAAAGAGGCAGAGGAGGAATTCATTATATATATTCCCCTGTTGTAAACAGACCACAATTTGAGCGATCTATTATTGAGAATACTGTAGACAAGTTAATAAACACTTTCGGTAGATCTGCTGTTAACTATTTCAACGAAAGATTTTCAAAAAAAGGAAGGTGAAGATATGAATGGAGTAGATTGTTTTTATGGTTTCGTCACTGATTCTGGTCTATTAACGCTATCTGTATTTTCCTTTTTTCTTGCTATTACGACGCTGATAATACTTAAGAAGACTAAACTCTCAACCAAACAGAGGATATCTCTCATATATATACATCTTACAACGCTGTTCTTCCCATTCGTCTTGTTCACGGTTAAAATGAGTTGTGGTTTAATGTCTATTTCTTGCTATTATAGTCCAATACACTTAGTATCTTACGCACTTCCCGCAAACTTAACTATTGCTATATTCACTGGATTCATAATAATTCCGAACTTCTACATATCCATGAACAAGAAGAGAAAAATAAAGAATAAACACATCATCGATTTTGTTAGGAAATATTCAAAAAAATTGAATATACCAATGCCTAGGTTGTATGCAGTGGATAAAGCCAGTCCTTTGGCCTTTTCATTCAGGAGTTTTAGATCAGCGATATTCATGTCAGTTGGTTTATTCGATATCCTTAACAAAAAAGAGCTAGAAGCCGTGTTGTTGCATGAATTGGCTCACATAAAACAATATTCATCTATTTTAAAAGTTTCAAATTCATTTTTGAAATTCCTCTCCCCCCTGTCGATATTGACAAGATTTCACTATGATTCGAACGATGAGGAAAAACAGGCGGATGATTTTATGATTAAAACACAGAAGACTAGTAAGTTCTTGAAATCGGCAAAAATGAAGATCAATATATTCAATAGTTAAAGTCTAAATTTTAGTCTGACTCACTCTTAATGCATTCGTTTCATGCATTGTTAGTTGTTGTGAATAAAGGATAGGTCCTAAGACTGTTAAGAAAAGAAGGTAAGAGATAATTACTATCAGCACTATCAAGATTACTTTGATGGTACATCAAGATTTTTTAGAGTTTTGGATATTTTCATATGCTTCATTTTTTCACAAACAGATTCATATTTTTTTTCTCCACCCAATCATAAACCCAAACTACCGTACAAGAAAGTAAATACCAGTATATTATTAAAGACAAGATATAGTATACCCATCTTGGGATTTGAAAACCGAATCCTATAAATAATGAAGACAAACGAAGAGGAACACTTAAAAATAAATTCCATACCATCTGCAATAGTCCAACA
Organism: uncultured archaeon; assembly: GCA_964347415.1. Classification (GTDB taxonomy): domain Archaea; phylum Aenigmatarchaeota; class Aenigmatarchaeia; order CG10238-14; family CG10238-14; genus CAYFYJ01. The sequence goes on from CAYFYJ010000022.1 coordinate 129,434, forward strand.
TATAGCCCGGAATAACTCAATAGGGCATATGAAGTTAAGATAAAGAATGAGATGGAATTTAAAAGGAACATCAAAATTATTTTTTTCTTTCTCAGTTTGAAGAATTCTTTTATTTTCTTTTCAATCATATTTATACCAACGTATCATCGTGTATTAGAAGAAATTTACAAACTAATCATTTCATCGCACTTGTAATCAACTTCATAAATTCTGACTTTATTCTCCTCGTATATCTTTTTAAAACAATATGATGTTTCAAACTTGTCCAAGTCTGCATTGTGCATGTTCCCTCCATACTCGTAATTAAATCTTGCATTTCTCTCCACGGCAAACCATCCCTTGTCTATCATCCTATCGCTCAAGAAGATGTGAGTAACTTTATACTTGTTGATTAGTCTTAGTGCCTCACCTAAATCAGGAGTAAAATAAATCGTCAAATGCTCCGTGTATATCGTACCAACAGGTAAAGATGCCCTTAGAGTTCCTCCATTGGCTACAGGTAAGGCTGTCACACCAAGAATCATCTCATTCGCTTCATAGTCACTGAGTATATTCACATCCTCAGACAAGTTTTCTCTCATCCAGACCGCCGCCTCATATTCTTCTGTAGAAATAAAACTAACCATTGCCCATTTCAACCAGCCATAACCGGAACCTTCATAGAATATAGATGAGTTAAACGGTAGAGGAATAGAGATGATGACTAAAAACAAACCTATCGCTAATAGAATTGTGGATATATTATACTTTTTTAATTTTTTGATTCCTCCTAAAAATTCAAAGATGCCAAAGAATAAGATTGCACCTAAAATGCTGATTGCCGGAGTCATGTACTCAAAATATCTAGTATAGAGTGAGGGACTGAAAACATATAGTAAATCTGGGTTCGATTTTAGTAGAGTATCGCTGAACAAAGCAGTAGCAATATCCCTATCCCATAACCCAAGAATACATGGTATCGCCCACGCTATGAGTAGTATGTGTCCAGTCTTTCTCTTGTATAACGCATAAGCTATACCAGCAAAACCAAGGAAGAATTGTGGTATACCCAAGTGTTTATAGAAATTCTTTACAGTTAAAAATCCTTCTCTTCCATATGCTTCTTTGACCACTATGTTCATTATCCCTCCAGTAGCCAATTTAATCCAGAATGGGAAAGATATTATTAGTCCTATGGCCAAAACGAACAAAACTTTTTTTATTTCTGAAAAACCCTTCCTTCTCTTAAAGACTAGTAAAAGGAATGAAAAGAAAACTAGAGAAACTATCATCACTGCCGAAGATAGATGGTGAGAGATTATAAGTCCTGCCAGTAGAAGACCTGATATTAACAGATTCCTGTCTTTCTTTTCTTTCATCCCCTTGTAAAGGAACAATAGAATGAGTGGCATGAGTAAATGCCCAAACAACTCGGAATTAAACCCTCCGCTCCTTGAAATGTATCTAACCGAAGAAGCGGCTAATAGTGCGGCGAGCAAACCCACTCTATAGTCTTTCGTGAGTTTTTTCCCTAGAACATAAACAAATATTGTCGTTAGAGCACCCAACCCAACCGCAACAAACCTACCAAGATAAACGAGTTCAACTCCAGTTATCTGAGTCATAACAGCAAAGAACAACATCAACCCAGGTGGATACTGATATTCTATTCCATTACCATACGTAGGTTCAACTTCTGGGATATAGTGTCTGGTTGCGAAATATCTAGCCATCCCAAGAAACCACCAATCATCCCCCCAGTTTGTTAACAACCTGATGTCGTATTCCATGAAAGGAATGTACCTGAGTATATAGGCGAAGGTAAATATTCCGATTAATGAGAGTACAATGAAAATATTTTTCTTATCTATTTTACTTCTTTTCACTTTACTTCCCTCTTTTGATGTATTGGGCACGTATAAATTAATTAATGAAATAAACATAATTATACTTAACATCGTTCTGCCTAATACTTAATTCAAAGAAATGACAAAACGGATTACTTGGTTGACCCTTAAAAATCGAGCCTGAAATTCGTATTCTATCGAACCCAAGTCAAAATCAATATTGACGTTAATATCAATGCCCTATCAGTGTGTGAACAATACACATTCAACCTATTGTCAATCCAAATCTTTATATTTTTGAAATTACTACAAATGAAAGAGATAGAAACTCGTATCCGATCTCCCCAAAAAGAAGTAGTAAATGCGTTCGTAATTGAAGAGAAATAATCTAACCTTCAAATCCACAACTATCGCATTTGATGTATTTTTTTGTAATTATCGATGATTTGCTACTGAGTATTTTTGTATGCCCTGTTCTGACTTCCATTGATCCACATCTGGGGCATTTATTGATTATAGTCTTTTCTAGTACCGCCATAACGGATTAGTTTATCTTTTAAATATAAATAAACAGCCTTAACACCAAATAGAAAAAAATTAAAACAAAGCCAAGAAAACTCTGTTACAATTCTTGACGCTGCCACACTTCAAACATATCTCAGTCATCGTTAAACCATGTGGAAACCTGTAACTCAAGTGGCCATTACAATATTTACACAACATCGAACACCCCTAACGTAAATTCATGTTTTATTTTTAAACGAATTTTTATGAAATGAAATTTAGGAATGGATAGAAAGATTATAATATGGTTTTTTTAATTTTAATTTTTCAAAGATATTATTATTTCAGCGAAAAAAACTTAAGTGATACTATAATCATGTGATGAAATGATTGATGTACATTGTCACTTGGAACAACCCGATTATAATCCCGATAGAGATAGTGTTATCGAGTCATGTAAACAAAGATTGAACGCTATAATAACTTGCTGCGCCAGTCCTGGCGATTTTGATTTGACCATGCAAATGTTAGAGAAACATAAGAATTTTGTGTTCGCCACTTTTAGTGTACATCCTATTTACATTAAAGAAATTAATGAAAAACAGAAAGATGAATTTTTCGATTTAATAATTAAAAATAAAGATAAAGTGAGTGGCATAGGCGAAACAGGTTTAGATTACCATCATGTTACAGAAGATATATGGCGTAAAAGACAAAAAAAACTTTTTATCGAGCACATATCCTTAGCAAAAGACTTGAAAAAACCTTTAGTCATTCATTCTAGGGATTCGTCTGAGGATATGATCAAAATTTTGGAGCAAGAAGATGCTAAAAATGTTCTCATGCATCTGTTTGGTGCGAGACATTTATTAAACAGAGTGAAAGATAACGATTGGTTTATTTCTGTTGGCCCTATCGCAATCCGCTCAAAGACCCATAAAAAAATCATAAGAGATACGCCGATCGAAAAAATTTTATTGGAAACTGATTCTCCTTGGTGGGGCCTCAAAGGAAAGAGGAATAACCCAACAGCAGTTCTACAAGTCGCAGATAGAGTTGCCCGAGTTAAAAAACTCGATATAAAAGAAGTTGATGAAATTACAACACGAAATGCAGTAGGATTCTTTGGTTTAAAGGTTTAATTATAATATTCATCACAACCTTACTCTCGCTGTGACTTTATATAAAACTTGATAATTAATAGACATGTTCAAACGAAGAAAATGGTTTAATTTGACAGTACAATGCGACTATGAGAAACATACTATTCCTATTTTTAGGGCCAGTTGTGGCGGCAACAGGACAGTTCCGTTGTTTAAAACACTTTTATCGAGTAAATGTAGGAACAACTGTAAATTCTGTGGATTGAGATGCGAAAGAAGAGTTTCTAGAGACAGTTGGAAACCAGATGAATTTGCCAAAATTGCAATGAAACTTTGGAAGATGAGAAAGATTAAGGGAGTGTTCCTTTCGTCATCGGTTGAAAGAGATCCTGATCATACTGTTGAAAAAGAAATAGAAGCTATCGATATTCTTAGACGGATGGGTTTTACAGAATACGTACATTTAAGAATAATGCCGGGAACTAACCGGGAATTAATAAAACGGGCAGCAGAATTATCTGACAGAATTGGAATAAACATAGAGTTACCGAGTAAGGAACATTATGAGGATATGAAGTTGTACCTGAATTTTGTTCAAGATATAATAAGAAGATTGAAATGGATTTCGAAAGAAGTTCAAAAACTACAAAAACAAGGAAAATGTCAGGCAGGATTAAACTCACAAATGGTTGTTGGGGCTTCTGATGAAACTGATAAAGAGATAATAAAGATTAGTAGTTGGATTTATCAAAAATTGAAAGCTCAGAGAGTCTATTATTCTAAATTCAAACCCGTTAAAAACACACCGTTAGAGAATAAAGAACCTGAAAATCCTTGGAGAGAATACAGGCTTTATCAAGCATCTTTCCTTCTCAGGGATTATGGTTTTAAGAATAAAGATTTTGTATTCAACGACAATGATAGATTGGATTTGAAAGAAGACCCAAAATTTTCTATTGCAAAAGACAACGACATAGTTGTTGATGTTAATAATGCTGAATTCGGAGAGTTAATAAAAATCCCTGGCATTGGTCTAAAAACTGCTCAAAATATTGTTGATAAAAGGCCGATTAAAAATATTAACATTTTAAAATCAACAGGTGTGATACTCAAAAGAGCGATGCCATTCATAGAAATAAATGGTATACATCAGACAAGATTATCTAAATGGATTAATTAACTGATAACCATACACCCAAAAATATCAAACAAATAGCTATCAATTTCAGGAATATAGTCTTCTTGTCGATCTCTTCTTGTATGTATTTCGGAACAAGTCGAGTTAAAATTGTGGTATATACAAAAAGGACAAAAGGCTGTATAGTAGCAACACCAACAACTAATGAAGGAGTACTTAATGATAAGGCAGTTTGGAGAGAGAACGATGCACCATAAGCAAATATAAAAATTATAATCGTTAATATCCAAACGAACCTGTCAATTTTTTTAATCATTATAAAGAAATCTTTTTTTATTTTTGGGAAAAAAAGTGAAGGAAGAGCCCCCATAGATAATCCTAGAAAAATCCAAACCACTAATGATAATGGATCTATGAATTCAAGTGTATATTTTTGTAGAACACTTAAAAAAGCCCAAATTGTTGCAATTATTAATACCGATTTTACAACAGATGGAGAAACAAATCTTCTTTTCTTTCCTATTTTATAAGAAATTAACATTGCTCCAGCGAGTATGAAAAATATTCCAAAATATTTTTCACTTGCCAATACCTCCCCAAAAAAAACATAAGACATAGGAATGATAAATAAGGCATCAATATAAGTCAAAGGAATTACTCTAGAAGCCTCTTCAGCAAGCATAACTTTGTTATACAACAGAAGTGAAAAGGCGTTAATAATACCGACGATGATGCCCAATAAAAACTCAGGATAACCAAAAGAAACTGGTAAAAATATTATAAGTAAAGTTGCAGAGACGCCACTAAAAATAGCTGTCCATGCCTGATAAGTGAATGGATCTTTGAATCTCTTTGTCAATAAAATTTTGTCTATAACATTACAACCGGCCCATAATATAGGAGCCAATAAAGCAAAGACAAACCATTCCATAATTTTAATTATTCGACTGAATATTAAAGTTTAGGAAATATGAAAATTAGTTCTTGAGGGATTAGTGGTTACCATACAATTACTATAAGGAATACATCCGGGGGTTATAACACTATCCTTTCTCAACGGCTGATACAGTTATTTTAGTTGAGGATTTCTTGGTCCTCCAATGATGGAAATGAAGAACTTGGAATCATCCCAAATTAACTTTTGGTGATCTTAAACATTGTTGTATAGACTACAGAAAACCAATTCAAAAACAAGTGGGGTTGACGACATGGATCTTCCATAGTCCATCAACTTTATATATAGAATTTTATTGTTAATAAACTTTTGTTTTTTAATTTTTTTTAAATTTTTCTAAGTTTTTATGATAATATTAAATACTGGAATATATAAAATTATTATCAAGGTGAATAAAAAATGGCTGCAAGAAGAAGAACAACTCGAAAAAAAACAACAAAAAGAGGAGCAAAGAGAAGAAAAAGAAGATGATGCCGAAAGTAAAGGCATCTATGGCCTTGTTATTAAATTAAATAGGGATAGTTCTATAGAGATTGTAAGATTAACTCTATGGAACCCCTACCAAGGCTGTTATGTTCATGCTAATTCTGTTACTTTACCCATTCACTAGTAACGTTCTTGATTGTTTTCTCGCCCCTTTGACCATATTCGATCGTTGATTCACCAAAATTGAAAGCCCTTCTCTGAATCTCGCAAATGATATCATCAGTTATGTCAATATCAACAAGATTGTTTTTAATATCGAATATTTTCAACACGATGCAACCACTTTTACAATGTTCACCTTCTCTTAAATTCGGGCATTTCTCTCCGTTGATTTGCAAAGAAACATGTTCAAACGTGATATTCTGGATTTGGATTGAAACAAATTTAGTGCTATAATTACCCAATCCTATATCTTTTATGACGTCAGAGAAATATGCATATTGTAATCCTTGAAATGCGATTACTGCAATGACAGATGCTATAATAGCTATTATAACGTTTGAAACTACATTAGCCATGGTATTCCCTATTTATCTTTAGTCATCCTCGATTAAATAACTTGATTGCACCGATTTTATCTTAATTTTTTTGAAAGTTCCTAATTCCCCTTTAGTTAACACTGGTTTGTATGCGAAATTCCTGCTTATGACGCCTCCCTTCCTCCCAACCTCATCGATCAATACCTCACCCATCCAATTTAACCATTTTTGGTTACCATCTAGTTTTATCCTTTCAACCAACCCAACAAGCCTTTTCGTTCGATCATTTATTGTTTCTCTGGGTAATTGCTCCATCTTTGAAGCTTCTGTTCCCGGTCTTGGTCCAAACTTTGAAATGTTCACTATATCTGGCTTAACCTCTTTAATTAGATCAAGAGTTTTTTGAAAATCATTATTTTTCTCCGATGGAAATCCTACAATCACATCTGTAGATAAAGTTAACAATGGAAATTCCTTCTTGAATTTTTTAACTATGTTTTTGAAATCTCTAGCACTATAACCACGGTTCATTCTTTTTAGTATTCTATTCGATCCAGATTGTACAGGTAAATGTAAAAACTTGAAAATTTTTTCTAGTCTGTATGAATCAATCAAATCATCTAACATATGTTTGACATGAGTGGGGTTCATCATCCCAATCCTGATGAAGAACTTTCCTTTAACTTTACAAATGTTTTGAAGTAACTCTGGTAAACTTGAATCCATGTCCATACCGTAACAACCACAATCCTGAGATGTAAGCCAAATCTCTTTACACCCTTGGTTCAAACTATTTTTAATCTCCTTTAATATCAAACCCTTTGGATAACTGAATAATTTTCCTCTGGCAAACTTAGTTTCACAATAACTACAACGGGATAAACATCCTGATGCTATTTCACAAATTGCTATAATTTGATTTCTTCTAACCCTTGGCATACAAAGTTTTGGTTTCTTTGAATCTTTTGTTAAAATAGTTTTCTCGTTTGATAACGCAGATTTAACTGCATCAGGAAATTTTTCTAATGAATTCGGTCCGATTAATGATGCATGTGGGTTTATTCCCTCGATGATATATTTTTCTGTTTTTGGCATACAACCTGCTACGATCAATGGTTTTTTTGATTTAGTCAATTCTTTTATTTTATGAATCATTCTATGAGCTGTTGGTGTTTTAACGATGCAAGTAAAAATGATGTTCAGATCAGAATCATTCACATCATCGACTATCTTATAACCTTCCTTTGTCAATGAACCCAAAGCTATCTCAAAATCAGATAGATTAGCACTACACCCATAAACTTCTGCAAAAATCTTGTTTTTCATCCCAATAATTAATGGGGGTAAAAGTTTATTTCTTATTAACTAAGCAAAGTTGGGTTAACAGACCCCACGAGAGTAGACAATTTATTCTCTATTTCTTCGCAGAGTTTTTCAGGTCTCCTTATTCCCTTCATTTTTATTTGAATTTTAGGCCCAGTAATTACTACATCCCCATAGTTTAAGACCCTACCGATTATACCCTTTTTAAGTCTGTGATCCGCTATAGCTCGGTATGGTATATCTACCCGTCTTTTAATAAAGACACCTTTAATTTCTGAAATATGGTCTGACTCTAGTTTGTATATTTTGTATATAATGATTCCTTCAGGCTCTAAAAATAGTAGCATCGCGACTATCAACAAGGAATAGGTAACAACCGCAGGAAGAGTTAGTGTTAAATTGACGACAAACATCAAAAACAACAGAGATATACCAAGAAAATAGTTTCCTATGAATGAAATTCTGGAGCTTCTAAATTTGTGTTTCATCATGATTTACTTGTTTTTTAAAAAAATAAATATTAGCTATCCCCCAGTTTTTGCCTTCCGTCCCCTTATAAAAGTAAGATATGGTATCATGATTAGAACTAATGCAATAACGATGACCACAATTGTTCCTAACTTTTCCCCACCAGTTATATTTCCGATACTTGGTTTTTCGATACTAATGTCAAAACTTTTTACTGTCGTTGTAGTACTAGTTGATGTAGTAGAAGTTGAGGTTGAACTTGGATTTGAAGTGGTAGTAGTAGTCGTAATTTCTGGATTATTCAATACTTTAACTCCCAAAATATATTTATCACTCTTAACTCGATTTTCACCAACTTTTGTCAATGTTTCTACCCAAAAACTCACATTATATGTATTCTTTTCAAGGCTTTCATTCACACACACATTCAAGTTTCCAGCAATCGTTGCTCCTGATGCCACTTGAGTATATTTATTAGGAAAAGATGTAATATCCATATTTAATGGTTTTTCGATCATATAATAGATAAGAACAGATTCATTGTATTGGTTGATTATGTGAAAAGGAGCTGCTTTACATTCTCCTTGCATAACTTCTAAAGGCGGTTCGAGATCAAATATCGTTATATTCAACATCTCATCTGCAAAACAAGATTTAGAAGACAGGAAAAATACAAAAAATAATATGAGAAAATTTAGTGTTAATCTTTTGTTTAAAGACATACCTTTTCATTGAATAATAGGAGAACTGTGATTTTAAACTTTCAATTTATTATTATTTGATCAACGCTGTAATTTTGTTGACGTCCATCGATATCATCGATTCTAAACCAATTAGAACCCGTACTCACACCTTTCACCTGCTTACCATCAGGTCCTGAGGAGAAATAAAGATAATCTATATTAGTTCTATCCGCATCTACTGGAATTTCTGAAGGAATCTCACTTTTATCGATAAAACTCTCTAGGCCGATCATATTATTCGTTTGACTCGAATATTTACTCTGGATCTCTATTTCCCCCTCTAATCTATCTAAATAACTGGCTCCTGTTATGCTAGGTTGATAGTACGAATTATCGACGTGTTCTTTGAAATTTTCTATATACCAAACCCTACCTGTGACGCCTGGGTTTACATCTACTAACACCTCCATTCCATCTGAGACATTGTTCTTGGCACCACTTCTAACGACATAAGGGATAGTTATCCCTACTGTAATGGGATTCTCAGAAACAACAGCCTTTGCTGAATTTAGATTAGCTACACTATCTGCGTCATCTACTACTAATATCTTATTTTGAAAATTAGGAAATGTAGTATCATTTGTGACAGTTCCGTATTCATAACAAATCACAGTACACCCATAGTCACTTCCAGTCAATAGCAATTGCGTATAATTTCCTATGTATGAACTTCTTTCAATCATGTTTGTCATACGACCTCCCGTGTTCAATGGATACAACGGGTCTTCTAATCCTTCAACAGATACGAGTTTTTCAACTAGAGTTGATCTATTTAATGCCGCAACTCCTTGCATATCAGTGATATTAACGTCCATTTGAGCTTCAGCCAACAGATTAAAACTATCATAAGGCCTAATTTCAAGCGTATAAAGAGTGATGTTGATGTAGAATCCCTTTAAAACACCAACTTGCTCGATTCTTTCGATCCAATAGGGAAATGTTGCATTTTCCATCAAATCTTCAGCTACTCCATCAAAGGTTCCATCCAGAACTAACTCTTGCAATGTATCATTAGCATTTCTTGACAATGGAATACCTTCAGCCGAAACATTGTTAAAAGCAGCATTCATAGCCCTTCGCAAACCAGTATCCAATGTTGATCCTGCATCTCTGACTAAACTATCGTACATATTATTGAGGCTTTTGATTCTCATCTCTATGTTAATTCGTTCTCTGCGGTATGAAATTAAACTTCTTTGAATGGCAATTAATCCCACTAAACTTACGGCCAAGAAAAATAAAATAATACTGAACATTATACCCTTTCTCATGCGAGGGATATTTGTCATAAAAATATCTTATTAAAAAAAGGAAATAAAGCTTATCTAATCATAACTGATAAACTAAAATAATTGGAAAAAGAATAGATTTTATAGATGAGAAAACTAGCGAAATGGATCTATATTATACTTTTTTTGGTACTGATAATGGTATTGGTGTTGTATGTAATGGATCGTTTCGGGGGTCGAACATCCTCATTAGATAGTAACAAACAATATTGTGGTGACCAAATCTGTCAGCTGAATGAAAATCATGATAATTGTTGCATGGATTGTGGATGTCTAAACAATCAAGTTTGCATAGACAATGAATGTCAGACAAGTGTGATAACATATACAACATCAATACCATCTGATACTATGCAGACAACAGTTGGATCTATGCCGTCAGGTGGAGGAACAGGATCATCTGATGAAACATCGTCTGAGTCGGGTGAAGAGCCAACAGAGACTACTCCAACTACTACTATATATAAAGAATGTTCATATGACTACTGTGAGTTATGTGAAAACAAAACGGCTTGTTATAATGTGGGTTGTGTTTGGTGCCTCTCAAATCGTTGTTTAAAAATTTGTAAGGGCCAAGCATCTATAAACTAAATTAACTCGTTATTCCACTGCTATTCCCCATTCCAAATTATTACTTTTAATAGACTCGGACCCCACAACCACTGGATACCCCCAACGTCTTTGGTGTTCATTTCGATATCATCAGTAGTTATGTTGACATAATCCTGTATTTCATCAATCAACCTGTCTATTGCATCATCATTCGCAAGTTCAGAACTATTAAATGTACTACCATAACCAACAGACCCTTTGACCCTCATAGTATAAACGAGTTTAGAATCTGGAGAACCACCAGTAGCATTGGTAACGTTGAAACCACTCCCCATACAGAACGAATTGTTACCAGAGTCTATCAAACCGATGGGCACTTGAACGATATAAGGGTCTCCCAGTATGAGATAATTATTTCCAAAATCACCGAGCCAATAAAATCTATTCCAATTACCAGTAGCACTCGAATTTATCGATAACCTGTCCGTCCAAAACTCAGCTGAGTAAGACGTCATTTTTGCGTCCACAACTTTTACATCTTGAGAGATGTCATACCAACCTTCCTTACATGGAATATCTACACTATCGCCAGTGAAATCACTGAGTCTGTTGCCATCTCTTGTTAATGAAATTTCTCCATATTCCTGAGGAATAATGACAGGTGTATAAATCAACTCTATAAAAGAATCTGGATAAAGACTAGAATTAACGTTTGTAGATATAACGGTCTGAAACTCGTAAACTACAGATAACCCTCCTATTTCTTTCGCGGTTTCATTGTAAATTTCTTCCAAACCAGTGTAGTTTGTACTCGCATACCATTTACCGCCTCCACAAGCTGCAATCTCCTGAAGCAATGTATTATTGGCATTCTCCCCAAATCCAATGGTGTAGACTTTAATGTTATGATTCTGATAAGCATCGCAAGCTTCATTAACAGCTGCTTGACCAGGATTTGTGTCAGGTCCGATTGGACATTGACCTACAGGTGCGGATGCAGCACTACCATCACTCATAAGGACTATGAATTTATTCCTCGAAGGATCAGTTAAAATTCCCGCGGCTTCGTAAATAGCGCAACACAAACATCTCTGACCAGGTTTGGCGCCATAACCATCTATTTCTGATTCCAAATGATCATTATCATTTGTTAAATCTGTAATCCAATCGGTCGGAACAGTAGACTTGTAAGAAACTAATCCTACTCTATTTCCTGAATTATTCAATATTACCTCAACAAAATTTTTATCAAGAACCTTTGCTAAATCTAATCTTACGTTTTGTACATCAGTTGATGTTGAATTACAATCAGGGGTAATGTTTTTTGGAGGAAAACTGTCTACATCACACAGGTTCATATCATCTACACGACTTGTAGTTAAAACTACATCAGTTACATATCCAGTCGTGTTCGTGTCATTTAACGAGTAATGACCGATTCTTATCGGTACAGTTCTCTGACTCAAATAACTATAATTCAATTTCGTGAAAAGAGTTGAATTATCCCTCAATATCGTGGTATTTCCCTGGTATACCGTTGTGTTACCTATATTCATGAATAATGGTGCATTAGTTTCGAAATCTAAAAATATTCTCATTGAAGACAAATCACCTGGAACATAAAAAGAATCGTATAGGTTGATCACACCATAAATTCCTGGGAGTGATATGTTGCTGACTCCCAAGACCTCTGTTGGTGCCATTTGGGTCGTGTTGTAAGTAACTTTTATATAACCCCCACCGATGTAAGATCTACCAGTGAAATTAATCGATACGTTGTTTTTACCTTCTTGGAAAAATGAAAAATTAGAAGAACTCAAATACCATTTATCAGCGGTCATGTTGCTTGATTGACTTAAATTCCGGGAGTAACGACCTGAAAAATTTCCATTTATGTATAGGTTGAAATCATCACCTACATAAAATTCCATATACGCACTCGATATCGAATCATAGGGGGGTAGAATCAACTCTCTACTTATATTACCTTCCCCCACATAACCTCCAAAATATACGTAAGAAGAGTCTCTTTTATTCGTTATACTGGTTAAGAATGCTCTGGCAATGTATCCAAAGCCAGGTTTACCAGGTTCATAGCCAGATTCTATCCTACTCGAGACTGCAACATCCTCTGATGAACTGCTGCAAGAAGAATACATGGTTTCTTTTTCGAGAGTCAAATTTAAGCAAAAATCATCTGTTAATCCTTCTAGAACATCTCTCGATATGTTCTCTGCTATAGTGTAGTTCCCTTTATACCAAAAACTGGCGATTAAATCCAAGACAGTCTTGTTCAAATCTCTCTTGGCTATCTCCCCTTTGCCTATCAAATCTTCGATGGTTGATGTATCTTGCACTTCATACACTTCTAAGTGTGCTAGCAAATTCATCATATCGTCTGCTACGAAGTTTAATTTTTCATATTTCTTTTCTGGGAGGACTGTTTCGAAACTAACAAAGGCTATAGTTAGAATTATCATTATCATAACACTCAACGCTATCATAGCGTCCATAGTAAAGATAAATCCCCTTTTCATACCCACACCATAACATCTACTGTGGTTATCTTACCATCTAGTATACCAACCCTTTTTATCTTGATTAGATTATCAGGGTTCGATGGGTTTTGACCAAAAGTGTAGATTACGTTGTTCGTCATGTTATAAGCTGTAAAATTGTATTCGTAAGCTTCAATACCAATTAACTTGGTGACATTTTCATAACCTAACATCGGGTCGTTCAAACTATTCATTTTTGTTCTGTTGAACCTACGATTGTTTGACAGACCTATATCGATAACATTCGTGGTATCCCAGTATTTTGGTATGCCTTCCCTAAACCAGATCTCAGAGATCAAATAAGCCTTTTCTATCATATCGTTTATTAGATTGGTCTCATCGATCCTATTCGTTGTGTAGGTCCAGTAAACGAATAATATTGATACGGCTAGAATAAAGACTACAGATGCTATCATAAAATCCGTTGAAAATACTTGACCCTTAGATTGGAGTGACATAAATATTCCCATCCCTATTCTCGATAAGATTGAATCCAGGACTTATCGTGTTAGTGTTTGCTAGCTCTTTGATAACAATGCTAGAACTTACGGAATTACGCGTCCAATCTACGTAAACGGAGTAATTACTTACTGATATTGCAAAATTTGAGACACCATTAAAATTATCATCTACATAAAATTTTCTACTATATCCGTTCCCAGACCTTACAGCACTGTTAATCTCAAAGGCTATGTTGTCACAAAAATTTTCAGCTTCTGTTATAGTTTTTATACCTATCTTTCTCTTTTCAAGAGATGCATTACTCCATATGAATATGGCTAAGATGAATGTTAATATGGATACATAAGTCATAAACTCAAGCGAAGACTGCCCTTTCATTAGACCACACTAATCGTAACATTATTTCCACTGGCAGTTATACTGATTGGATAGTAACCACTTTTAGTTGGTATAGAGCCATTTAAAGGTCCTATAGTTTGATAATAAATATCTGAGGTACCAGCAGATGTCTTAACTTTGAAAAGAATCACGTTGTTGTCAAGAGATATTTCTTCAATCCCTTCAGGGATATAAAAACTACTAAAAGTATACTTTGCTGGTGGACCTTGCGAAAAAACCCAATCAGCGGTTTCCCCTAATTCTTTCACAGCGTTCTTTGCATGGGATATTTTTGTATCGTCTCCATACTGGTAGAGAAGTTGGTATACGTAGACGCTCAGGGGTAATAATATCAGTAAAGCTATGGCCACGATAGTATAATACTCTATTGCAGATTGTGCTTTTTCTATCATATCTTAATTTTATTTACTTTTAAGAGATAATATAATATTAGCCTGTAGTAAAAAATTAATCAATAGGTAGAAAATTTATGCTCCAAAAAGAGAAGAAAAAGAAATCGTTGACACCAGTTCGTATAAGAAAAAGAGATGATTATGCCGTTTTAGAACCTTTCGACCTGTCGGAACCAAAAAAAACATCCATAGAAAAAAAAATTAAAGTACCTGAAAAAGTCAAACCAAAGCTCATTATTAAAAAAATCAAACCAGGAGAAGCTAAACCATCTATTCAAAGAGGTTCAAACAAACCCCCAAAAGAAATACCTAAACCAGTAACGATAAGTAAAATTCCTTTAAACCACATAGAAACTGATATAGATAAGTTACTGGAAATAATAAACAAAAAAAAGGTAGTTGGTATCGACTATCTGTCTAAAACACTTAAAATCGATATAGAAAGGTTAGAAGCTTGGGCTAAGCTATTAGAAGATCGTGGATTGATAGAAATTGAGTACCCTATAATCGGTTTACCCAAACTGAGGAAGAAAGAATGGAAGAAAGAATCTTAGATAAGTATCAGATACTGGCTCATAAAGTACGGGCTGATGTAGTAATTAAAGTCACTCCCAAAGACTTCGTTCCAATATATGATGTGAGAATGCCAAAATTAAAGGAAGCCACGAACATCCTCTTGGAAGAAATCAGAGACAAACTAATTACGATGATGCGTATCAAGGTTACTGAACTGATGGACCCGAGTACGTTCGAAAAAACAAAAACAAAATTCTATTCAAAGTCCCTTGAACTATTAGAAAAACAACTACCAGGACTCTCATCAGAAAAAAAGCAAGTCTTAGCTGGAATACTGCTTCATGAGATGCTCGGTCTTGGCCCGATCGAAATTCTATTGGCAGATGGGAATTTGGAGGAAGTAGTAATTAATTCTTCGAAGGAACCCATCTGGATTTATCATAAAAAACATGGATGGTTAAAAACCAATATCATAATACCAGATGAAATCCAGATACATGATTATGCTTCGAGTATCGGAAGAAAAATCGGCAGACAGATAACGACGTTGGATCCACTCTTGGACGCCCACTTGACATCAGGAGACAGAGTTAATGCGACTCTATTCCCTATATCCACTGTTGGGAACACTATAACCATCAGAATGTTCAGGAGAAAACCATGGACGATAACTGATTTTATTGAAAATAAAACAGTATCATCCGAAGTCGCTGCATTGATTTGGTTGGCCATTCAGTATGAAATGTCTATGATAGTCTCTGGCGGAACAGCATCAGGAAAAACCAGTTTACTTGGCTCTATTATGCCTTTCATCCAACCAAATCAGAGAATAATCAGTATAGAAGATACCAGAGAGTTGAACTTACCGTCATTCCTCCACTGGGTACCTTTGATAACAAGAGAACCTAATCCTGAAGGAAAGGGAGAGATAACTATGTTGGAACTCTTAGTTAACAGTCTGAGGATGAGACCAGACAGAATTATTGTCGCAGAGATTAGACGTCAAAGACAGGCGGAAGTTTTGTTTGAGGCCATGCACACCGGACACAGCGTTTATGCAACATTACATGCTGATACTGTGGAACAGACTTATAGAAGACTTGTTAACCCACCGATCAACGTTCCTGAAACCCTTTTGGAGGCTTTAGATATAATTGTTGCTATGTTCAGGGATAGAAGAACTGGTATAAGAAGAGTATACCAAATAGCAGAACTCATACCCCCTAGCGGAGCAAAAAAAACTTTAACGACAAGAGTCCTATACAAATGGAATCCTAGAGGTGACAAGATTGAAAAATTTCAGAGCAGCCACAGACTCATCAACAAACTGCAGATGTATACTGGACTGACTGGTGCAGAGATTGAAAAAGAGATAAAGGAAAAAGAAAAAATCCTGCTTTGGATGTTTAAGAACAAAGTTAATACTATCGATGGTGTCGGCAAAGTTGTTGCAGAATATTATAGAGACCCAAAGTATGTTTTGAACCTAATAAACAAGAATGAAAAAGCCGAGAAAATAATCCCGAAAGATTTGTTAAAAGGTTAGAGAATGATTAAAAGAATACCTTTTGTCCCGTTTCCATTAATGACAGCAAAGTTGATCGTTAAACCCTTCTTTGGATTAGGCACTAGACTCTCAAAAATTTTTCCTGGACTGGGTGTCAGATTGGACCAATCCGAGGTAGATATATCACCAAGAGAATATTTAGCGATAGCTTTCTTTGCTCTTTGGTTTTGGTCCACGATAATATTCGTTTTACTCTTGACATCTTCTCTATTCATTGTTTTACCTGAAAACTTTGTTTTCGTGTTAACCATCTCACCTCTATTTATTGGTTTTCTGGCCTTCTTCTATGTTGTCCACTACCCAATGTTGATTATTAGTAAAAAAGTTAGAAACTTGGATGGACATCTCCTCTTTGCTTTAAGACACATGCAGGTACAAATTAAATCTGGGATACCACTTTTTGATGGTCTAGTTTCAATTTCTAAGGGCGATTATGGTCTTATCTCCGAGGAATTCCAAAAGTGCGTCAAAAAAATATCAACTGGTTTGTCTGAAACGGATGCATTAGAAGAATTGATATTCAAGAATCCATCCATGTACTTCAGACGAGTGATATGGCAGATAACAAACGCTGTCAAGACAGGCGCCGACCTTGCTAACACTTTGGATGCTATAGTTGATAACTTGGCGAATGAACAGAAAGTTGCTATAAGAAGGTATGGTTCACAGCTCAATCCGTTATCTATGATGTACATGATGTTGGCTGTTATTCTTCCGAGTTTGGGAATAACATTTTTGGTCTTGTTATCAACTTTCTCTGGTTTTGCTGTCTCAGAAATAATATTCTGGTTCATACTCATTGTTTTAATCGTCTTTCAGTTTTCATTCGTTGGATTAATAAAGAGCAGGAGGCCGACGATCGAGTTATGAGAATCTATGAGATAGCTTTCAGGGCCATGCCCAAAGTCTACAACAATTGGGTAAAGAAATATATGACTTATGCTGGACTTAAGATTTCACCCGCTATGTATGCTGGATTCAGTATAATATATGGTGCCGTGCTAGGAGTTTCTATAACATTTATTGTTTATTTGCTGAGACTCAGCATGCTTGGTCTAACTACTGGGCAACTCATGATTTTTTTTGGTTTAGTTTCCTTCCTAGTATTCGAAGCGTTCATACATGCTGTTTTGATAGTCGTGTCAGATAAGATAGCTAATTTTACAGATGATATCTTGCCTGATGCCTTGAGGTTAATATCAGCGAACATCAGGTCTGGTTTCACACCAGACAGGGCTTTATTGCTTTCAGCAAGACCAGAATTCGGCCCGTTAGAAAAACAAATCATAAAGACTGCAAAATTGACATTCTCTGGTCAACCATTGGAGAATGCTCTTCAAATCATGCCCAAAAACATTAATTCTAGTGCATTAAAACGTAGTATCGATCTCTTGGTCGAGGGCATGCAACGTGGAGGAAATATAGCTAATTTATTGGATGGGCTATCGGACGATATAAGACAGACAAAAATATTGAAGAAAGAAGTTCAGGCCTTTGTGATGATGTATGCTATATTCATCTTCTTTGCTGCTGGCATTGGTGCCCCCTTATTGTATGGGATATCGTCTTTCCTGGTTGAAACGATGAAAGAAATCGGGGGTACAGTAGATGTAAGTGCGACATTGCCCGGGTCTATGACATTCATGACTTTTGCAAACATAAGAGTTGAAACACAATTCCTCATACTTTATATGGTATCTGCTTTAGCTATCACATCGGTCTTCGGCGGTTTAATAATGGGATTAATACAATCAGGAACAGAAAAAGCCGGTTTAAAATTCATTCCAATCCTATTTATGACCAGTATGAGCGTATTCCTTTTGGTGAGACTTTTCGTAACCCGAATATTCGTCGTCATCATTTAATACAAACATTTAAAGGGAAGAAAAACAAAAAAATATTAGGAGGTTTGATATGAAAAATAAAGCGCAAACCGCAATGGAATACTTAATGACGTACGGTTGGGCTATATTGATAGTTATAGTCGTGATTGCAGCGTTATATGCGTTGGGTGTGTTTACTCCCAGCGGAGGAGTGGGATGTAGTCCATGCTTCAGTAATTTTGCCTACGTTGACTATTCAGGTGGTACACTTGTATTAACTACTGGACCACAGGAAATAATCATAACCAGTGTTACAGGAGGAAGCCTTTCAGCAGGATGCACAACAGGTACAGCATGTGATGCGAGTACAGATATAACTATAGATAGTATTTCTACAACAGGAGTCGTAGACATAATAATAACCTATAATGTGACTGCGTCTGGCTTAGCGCACAACGATACAGCAAGAATCCACAACTAAGTAAAATCGATTTGTTGTTAACCGAAGGATTTTTTTCTATTTATCTTTCTATTTTATTTTTTTTAATCTTCTTTATTCACAATTTTCGATAATTTTTGATGAGGATTAGTCTTTTAATGATTTCATCTTCTCTTTTTTACAAGCCCAACTGTAGTGAGTCCAAACATTCCCGCTAAGACAAACGGCACTCCATCATGTTTATCCTTTCCTTTATCCTTGCCAATCCTTTTACCAGGTATGTCCAAATTTAGTTTCTTGTTTTTACCATTATGTTTGGTTTTTATTTCCATCGTTACATGGGGTGGTGGGCTCTGCAAATCTACAACATTGAATATTACAGTCTTGGTCTCACCAGAGACAAACACTTGAGTACATTCTCCCTCTACAACCACATAACCTTCAGGCACATAAACGCAAACATCAACACTCCAATCGCTGTCGCTGGTAAAGATGAAAGGATAGAGTTCTTGTTCAGATTCCCATATCGTGTATTGTGGATAAATGACTTCTAGAATTGAACCAGTGATCACTGTCTTTGAACCGGCTTTAAAGTCAGTCGTTCCATCATTTTTGATAACCTTTATGATTTGGAAGTCTTTGAAAGCTAGGTCAACGACACCGTCTTCATCTGTATCCACGAAATCATTTTCAGATTTTGGTTTACCGGTATAAACTACTTTGCCTGTTCCCTCGTCAACGTATTTGACGATAACCAGATAATCGCCAGTAGTTCCCTCGCCAGCAATGCATCTACCATCGCTTCCAGTAACACACGTTCCAACTACACTCGGATAGTTTTCAAAAATATCAGGATAATCTGTACCATCAGGATTCTTTGTGTATAAAGCTTGGAAATCAGGCTCGTTTCTATCAAAAACCTTTACTAAACCCCCTTCTAATGGCAATTTACAACTCCCTGCTCCACCGCAAGTCGTCTTCGGTCTATCAATTATATGCAATTCAACAAAGTTTTCGTCACCTACAGGACAGCCTTGGTATTCTATCTTCCCGAACGTGTATGGGCAGATATCCTCTTCATCGATCAACCCATCATAATCTGAATCTACTATAACCATATCTATGATTTGGTATTTGTCCGAACTCAAAGATACGTCGATTGTCCCAGTGTTTAAACCCCTTTCTGCTGTTACTGTAAATTCATCACCAGTACCCATTCCAGTCGCATATCCCCAAACAGCTTTGATATCAACAAGACCATTCGAGTCAGAAACACCTTCTTTTAACAAAGATCCTCCCTTTTCAAACAATTTCACAGTAACGCCTTCAACTGGGATACCATCACCTTGAGTCTCGAAGGTGAATGTCCTAGAAACATTACTGGTGCCAAACACATACAAAGTGGCTACACCACTAGTATCACGTTCTTCTTGAGTCATTTCATCAACACTTCTATCCCAATTTATTATCAAGACACGTAGAGAATTGAATTCTTCTAGTTCTTCTACCACAGAGTCATAAACCTCGGTGATAGAGGAATCATGGACGTACATACTCTCGACAGTGGCTGGCGAATCGAATATTTTAATGGCTGCATTATCATAGGCCCGTTGTTCATCTAGAGAACAATTGTAGACATTGGCTATTGAATTACCCTTAGCGAACAAACCACCACCAATAACACTGTTCGATATTTCTGTTTCCGTGTACCCACCGATAAAGAATTCTTTAATTTTGGAGTTTGAAATTGTATCATTCTTCTCAGGTATGACCCCACGACCAATACTTAAGACGTTTGTAATACTGGAACCGGAGATGTCTACTGTATCTGCCTCATCGAACGCTGTCATATAGAGGTTGGAAAGAGTTGAGTTCCTTACCTTTATGTTTAATGAGGAGCCGAACCTCCCTGATTCGAATGCAGACCATCCATTTACTTGTGTTTCTATTAATGTTATGTTGGCAAATCGAGAAGTATACTGTTCCCAGATACTACCGTTAATTGAAATCAAACTAGTATCCCACGTGTTAAAGTCAATGAAATAACCTGGATCAAGATTTTCTACTGACACATTGGTATCTCCATATGTTAACCAGCGCAATTCCACTGTTTCAACAGTTGAATTCACAACTGTCATCCATCCATCCACTTCTACAGATGGTTCCATAGACAAAGAATAGAATGTCGAATCTTCCAGTGTCGCGCGTATATCATCTCCAAAATAGAATTGCCAATTATCTATTTGTGTGTTCAGGAGGGTTATGTTCGGAGCATCAACATCGATCAACACTGCGTTACTGTAATAACTCCAATCCCCTAAAAGACCAGGGGCTATATTCTGTATAGAAACACTACCAGAACCTGAAAGGGTGAATATCATCATCCTATAAACTGTCGAATCTCTTATAGTACTGTTCATCCCTTCATAACCTTGAAAAATATGTATGTCTGAGGATGAAATATCCATGTTAGTTTCATGGCCGTTCAATATGTAAAACTCAGACTCGTCAACGAACAAATCCGATGCTGCCTGATCTCTTAGCACGCGTATCGTTGAGTTTGTAATGTTCACGAACGGGAAATAAGGATCATCTTCTGGGTATGGATCAGATGAACGAAGGAATGTCTGTGACTCATTCATAAAAGAGGCTTCCATCTGTATTTCGAAATCGTCCCGAAACCAATTTGTGTGTATGTAGTTTGAAGTTATGTTCGAGTTTATGATCTGAAGGTGAGGACGACCACCAGATGGATTACGAAGATTCAAACCATGTTGATAATTTTGTTTTTGTACGAATTCCAAATTTGCATTGTTCAAGTAGAGCGTTGCATTATCTTCAACGTAAATACTCCCGTTTATTTGAAAATCTTGATCAATTATTGTATATACCGTGTTACCGTTTATGATGAGGTCTCCTTGGTATATCGCATCTACTGAGACAATTTGAATTAAACCCAATGAAAACATTACAACAAGCAATAGAATTATTCTTTCATTCATCCCGAACACCCCCACTGAGATATTTATTGGATTTAAAGATTTAAAAAGATGTCCTAGACAAAATTTATAAATTTTTCATAATTACTCGCTATAATTTTCAAAATCGACCATTCCTTTTAAATATTACTCAATGCTAATTATAATTATTGTTAAACAATAGTAGTGACTATTTTTGATGAACGACAATGGTGAACGAATAAAGAAAGAAACTATCTTAATCCTGGAAAGGCATCCTGAAGGTTTAACTATACAAGATCTATCCGAGATGATCGGCGTACACAGACAGACTATCACAAAGTACATTGTGTGGCTGGAAGGGGCCAAAATCATTCATAGGAGAAGGGTTGGTTCTGCTACTCTACATTATCTGAAAAAACACTTTGAGGATTTTGGGGCTGGTGAGGAATGAAAGAGGGATTAAAATTTAAGATGAGAAAGAAATCTCTGATAAAGCTGAGTTTTACGCTTATAATCCTTTCTGGAATGATATTTTCCTTGTTCTATTTTATATCGACTGGGATTTCCATAAAGGTTGATATTCCTGGTCCAAAACTGATTGCGTATGATTCTGTAGTATTGAACGGCGTTTGGTCTAAGAAAGTGACAGTTTACAGTAATGAAGATGAAATATATTACAATGTTCCTGTTTCTATCGATATAACAGAGAATTTGGTTGATGTTGAACTTCACAGGTACTTAACTCTTGGTTTGATGAAGAAAATATCAGATGATCCAGCATATGACTTTAAAGTCATGGATACGAACGGCAATGGTTTGAGTGATAGGGTTTCTTGGGTTGTCCCAGAGTTATCAGAAGTTAGTTTTTCTGTGGAGGGAAAAATTACTGAAACTATACCAGAGATTACAACGACAACTTCGACTACAACAACTATAATGACCACCACCCAGACGGGAGTTATAACCACTTCAACTCCTTTTGAGGAACTATTGGAAACAACAACAGTCGCTGAAGAGCAAGAATATGAACCAACTAAAATATTAAACCCTGATGAATGGGAACAAGAGGTAGAAAAATCAGGATCTAAGGCATCTGTTGACAGTTCCTACAAGGTGGGTCTCTTCTGGATTAAAAAAATGAGTACAGCAAGTATAGAAAAAGACGACATAGAAGTAAAATTCGAGGATTTCAAGGAAGAAGATGCTGACTGGAATCGGGTAGTAGAAGTTACTGAAGATGTTGACAGGGAGAAATTGAATGAATTCCTGTACAGAAACAGCGTCTCGTTAAAGGATTTTGTCTGGATAGAACCAAATGGTTTCCTTCAAGAGGGAGAATATAAGGGAGAAATAATTCTTCCTTCAACCTATAAGACTGTTTTTGTGTGTGAAGGTACAGAAGAGAATCCTGATTGTTTTGTTATCCAAGAATGCGGAGAAACTCCTTGCTTTGAAATAGATAATGGGAAAACTGTCATCTCACTTAATCATTTCTCAGGAGCTGGTGGAGCGGACTTAACTATCATCAATGTTCAGAGCTATCCAACACTTAATGGAAACTGGACTGTTAGTTTTAACACAACTGGAACTGCCAATTTGACTATTACAGCTGTTGATGGCACTCAATTCGATGGGGATCTGGAATTTCTGGAGTTGAAATGTGGAGATAATATTTTAACGACTGAGCTCATTGATGGTATGATTTTTGTTGAAAACTATTATTGCGATGAGATTGGGTATGAAACTTCTAGAGTAGTGACACCCTTTAAACATACTTTGAAGTTTGTCTTTGGGGATGACGTTGAATACGCATATAATCAAGTATCTCTGTTTACGTTCTATGACACTTTTGAGGATGGCAGCGCGTTCGCTAATTTTACACAAAACCCAGGGCCAGAATGGGTAAACTCAAATGAAGCCGATTGTGATGCAGCAGAAGGAACTTGTCAATTCGGCACATACTGTGCATGTATAGAGAACGGAGACCCAGACTATTTGGAATTGACCAATTCTATAGACCTGTCTTCTGGATATGTTGATTGTTGGTTGTACTGGTGGGAAAGGATCGACAACGATTTCGACGCTAATAAAGATTATTGGTATGTTGATGTCTGGACCAGTGGGGATACTTGGCAAAACATAATTACCAATGATACAGGTGATGATACTTGGCGTGAGAGAAGTTACAACATAACTGCTGGCGTCGGTTTGCTCGATGACTTTCAATTCAGGTTTGGTGCGACTAATGGCAACAACGAAATAGTTCTCCTGGATGAAATAAACATAACATGTTGGTATATGCCGCCTTGGTATAGTAACAACGTGACCTCCTACCCGAACGGTACTGTATACGACCCGAACAAGAACTATGGATTCCAGATAAACTGGACTGATGACATTGGTTTTAACGCTGCAACATTCTGGACAGATTTAAACTTTACAGGTGGAGCAAATTTCACAACAACCAACGATTCTGCTGGTGG
>CAYFYJ010000023.1:0-9354 GCA_964347415.1 uncultured archaeon
TTCGTTGGGTCAATTATGAAATTATCTGATACTCTACCAACAGTAACAGTAACAGGAATGTGTTTTATCGGTAATTTCTTTACCAACTTATCCCTAATAATTTTGTCATCTTCCAACTTAGGCATCTTCGCAGTCTTTAAAGCGGCTACAGCAGCTAACGCAGAAGTATCTATGAGATTCCCGTCATGATTGATTATATGAACATCAACAAAAACCTCCCACACTCTTTCTCCTTCTTCGATACATAGTTTTTCCAAATCTATACATTCCGATTCTCTTATCCCCCTATCTACAACTCTGGCTAGTTCAGTTGCATCTTCCCTTGGTGGCCCAGGCTCAAAATCTGGTGACGCTATAGGTGTGAACTCAGCTTCAGTCTTTAGGATCCCCATATCTGGTGTATCAGGAAATGGTTCGCCAATACCTGTTTTTATACCGACTATAACATCAGTCTTACCAATCCTTACTCTTGCAGAACCTTCAGCTCTTTTAATGATGCCAGTTTCAATTTCTATATTCCTGAATGCATCCATCTTCCTTCCATCTACTCTTTCTCCATCCTCTAACAACTTTAATACATATTCAGGTCTCATTAAATCACTTTCCATATTTTTTCATCAAAGCCTCTTTTTGTTTTTTATAAATAGTTTCACCGGCTTTCAGTACATTCTTTAAAATATCTTTTACTTCTTGAGGAGTTAACTGACCATCCATCTGTAGAAGTGTGACCTCTTTTTTCCTAGGTAAGAGCACGATCGGTATATCAGCCTTACCATAATTATCCTCTTTTCCACATAAGTCTATTACAAGTGTATCATCGACCTTCCCGCCAGATAACGCAACAATCAAATCTTTCATTGGAACACCAGCATCAGCCAAAGCCAATGAAGCAGCATTTATCCCAGTAACTCTTGTAGAACCATCTGCCTGTAATATCTCTATGTAAACATCCACAACCATTTCTGGATAATCCTTTAAGAACAAAGCCGGTTCCAATGCCAGTCGAGTAACCTTTGAAATTTCTTTCGCCCTCCTCGACGGTCCTGGTCTTTTTCTCTCATCAACGGAGAAGGGAGTCATGTTATATCTGCATTGAACGATTGCTCTGTCAGATTTTTGTCGATGTTTGGGAAAAAGTTCTCTTGGTCCATAGACCCCAGCTATAGCTATGGTGTTACCAAACCTAACTTGAGCCGAGCCATCGGCATTAGGGATAACACCAACTTTCATCTCGATTTCCCTAACTTCATCCGGTTTTCTTCCATCCAACCTTTTCCCCTTCACGATTAATTTTTCATCACTTTTCATTCCCATCTAATCACTCAATAATTTTGTAATTTCATCAGTTAATCCGATGATATGAGATTTCTCTTCGATCAATTTAACAGCTTTAATAGCTTTATTTACTTTTTCACCAGAAATCCAAACAACACCGTTCTGTCCCACTCTAATAATAGTTTTCGTTTTTTCTTTTATGGTATTGATCATGCTGCCCTCCTTCCCTATAAGTCTAGGCACTTTACTAGGGGTAATTTTAACTGTAACACCACCCCTTAATTTTCTCGCTATCGGTGTATTCATCGTTAACTGAACGTCACTGCCTCTAACATCAGAAACTTGAGCATATATGACATCCCCGACATCATAAAACCTTTGGAGATTGGTTTTTTTCAAATCAACAAACTCATCTACTCCCTCAGATAATGAGAGGAATGATGTCCAAGGGGAATTGATATCACAAACCCAACCAACTTTTTCAACACTGATTACGAACCCAATGACCTTATCTTGTCTTCTCGGGGTATAAACACCAGAAAGAGGAACTACGGATAAATAACCAGAACTATCCTTTGGGATGCCAAGAAACTTAGATATGATTTTTCCATCCTCTGGAAATGTTCCATAACCTGATTTTTTTTCTTTCATGTCTCCCAGAACTTCTCCAGGCATAACAATTTTTCTCATCTCAACCATCATACATCAACTCTTTTTATTATGTTGGATTTAAAATTTCCTTTTGTAATATCACCAATTTTCTTAAATACATCCTCTTGGACCCCTGCAGGGATGTCAAGAGTGATCTGTAAAGATCCATCATTCAACCATCGTTCATCGAATTTCCCAACAGTCCTTTTCAGAACTGAGTATATTTTACCGCTGAACTGTGTTGGGATTATAATTTGAACTATAATCCTTTGGAATTTTATTGGCAGTAAAGTTTTTATACTTTCCACAATCTTATTGACCTGTAATTCTGCTTCTATGAGTGGATCAATGTGTACTCCTGCCTTTTCCATGGCATTCAATATCCTCTGTGGCGGATGTACGGTATTGGTCTGTGGGTTTATACCTTTTTTTGATATGATATCAGCTATTTCTCTTCTCTTTTCTTCGACAAACCTTCTTCTCTGTTCTGTCGTGAATTGTAACTCCCCTTCCACTATAATCTTTTTTGCTACTTGAAAAACATTTGTCGTGCCAAAATTATTCTGAAGTTCTTCTTCGGAAATGGCATCCCCCCTTCTGACATCATGGTAAATACCCGGATAAGCTATAATTTCTTCTATGTTAAGAGACTTTCCCTTCTTGAATTCTAAGGCCTTGTCAGGATCAACAAGGACCTCAAACTTCATACCAGCCTTCTTCAATCTAATAACCACGGCTTTATCTACATCGACCATAACGAATTCACAGGAGTTTTCTTATTTTATCTTCTGTCAACGCTTCAAGTTTTTTTTCCTTTTTCCTGATTACTGCAATCTCTAAAGACTTTGCCAAGTCACTAACTTTTTCAGCTTTCTTTATGGTATTTATCACCAATTTTAGAGCATTTTTTTCATCCATGTTTTCTCTATGTTTATCTCGGAAAATCTTGTTCGCTATCTGTGCACCCCTTCCTATCGCATAGGCGTTCCATTCGTATAACATGCCCGAAGGATCGGCCTCGACTAAATGTGGGCCTGTTTCATCGACACCACCCACAAGAAAGGCCACACCAAAAGGTCTTAACCCCGCATAAAGGGTAGATAATTGCATTCTGTCACCTAATATTTTCGCTAAAGACCAAATATCCATCGCTTCTCCATAGGTTATCCTGTTAACTTGAGCTTTGACCATGAGTTGATTAACTAAAACTCTGGCATCTGCGAGTAAACCAGCTGCTACTGCTCCGATATGGTCATCTACCTTGAACAATTTTTCAATCGTACCTGGGACAATCAATTTTACTATTTGCTTTACTGTTCCGAGTATGACGCCGTCTTTGAAAACTACACCAACTGAAGTAGTCCCTTTCTTAACAGCTTCCTTCGCGTATTCAACTTGAAAGAGCCTTCCATCCGGAGAGAAAACAGCTATGGTCCTATCATAACCCATTTCAGGTAATAGTTGTGGCATATTTTCACCTCATAAATTTCGTGCAATTATAATCATAATTTAGAGTTTAAATATTATCCTTTTTTTGATATACTACTTTTAATACTTTTTATCGTTCCCGAGATTTTTAAGATTTTAAGAGTTATTCGATTGTCACCTAATCTATCAATCAGACCTAAACTCGCAATAACATCTTGAGTTGATTTATGATTGCATCTCAAAATACCAGTTTGTTTTTTTTGGTTCCAAGAATCTTTAAGAAGCCAAATAGAAGTTTTGGATACACCTTCTTCTCCAAGAAAATCTAACATTGTATTCCAAATAGCAGATTCTAGATCAGAGTAAGTGAATTCTTCATCCATTTCTGAGATGACTTGAAACGCAATGTATCTATTTTTTTCCCTCAGAGTCGGTGCAACTATTTTTAATTTTTTCATTTAATCACTTTAACTCCAGGTCTCACCCACTTATTATCTTGCCTTTCTTCAACCATTCTTATTATGCTTTGAGGCGTTTCTGACAAAGCTTTCTTAGCTCTACTTAACTCCAATCCGAGTAAACATCCCATAGAGATTAAAACTTTAGGGTCCTTCAACTGCCAATGCGACACAGCACCGGAAGAAATAATAATAGGTGTTTTATATTTTTTACAGAGTTTCATATTATTCTGAATATGATGCATTATATAGGACCTAGTATTTTTTGAAGAAAACAGAATTTCCCTAAAATTTATTTCAATAGCGACTTGATTATTTGCTGCAAGTTTGGCCATGGTATGATTGAAACCAGAATCCTTTCTGTTATATTCAGGATGCGTTAAAATATCGACTTCTTTTGTTTGCACGGCTCTTCTGTTTAATTCCAGGTTTGTTCCTCTGACTAAGAGTATGTCATAATCCCTTCTAATGTTGACCAATTTTTTTAATTCTTCCAATGTTGTTGCCTCGAGTCCAATGAAAATATCAATCCCTGTTTTTTTCGATGCCTCAACTGCTCTTTTTTTAAATTGATCAACCCGTTTTCTATCTTTATAATAAATAGCAAAACCTATCCCTCTAAACCCTAAAATTTTAGCTCTTTTAGCAAAATCCTCCACTGAACTCTTCCCTTCTGAAAACTCTGAATGTAGATGAAGATCGTAGAGATGCATAATAATCAAAATTAGAATTGATATTAAAATAATTATTTAATGTCTTAGTACTCTCTTTTTGTGTTGCTTCTCTATAATCCATTTCATGTTTTTATCTTTTTTTATTTCTGGACTGTTAGGATCGACTAGAATTACTTCAAACCATTTGCTCTTCCCGTCCTCAGCAACATAATAACTTCCAAGGACTTCTAGGTTCAGATATTTTTTCTGTACCCTCTGTTCTACTATTTTTCGTAAGTTCTTTCTTGGGGTGTATCTCACCAATCCTGCCTTAGATGGTTTTCTCCCACGTTTTCCGTACAAGGGTCTTCTTCTCCCGCCGCGACCAATTCTTGCTCTGACTAAAATAAATCCTCCCTTTGCTTTATAACCAAGTGCTCTAGCTCTATCTAATCTAGTCGGTTTATCAATCTTCCTGAACCTAGGTTCCCTTCTCCATTCCACCATTCTATCCCTAATTGAACCTTTAGTTTTTTTTCCTTGATATACACTTCTGATATACTGATACATACCTTTTACCATTGAAAACACCGATATATACTTAAACACATACTACAGTAAATTTAAATATTATATTGTTTTAAAAAGTGTTAGGTGGTGAAATAATGCATCCGTTAGGCAAAATGTTAATCGGAATAATATTATTGCTAGTTCCACTCGGAGCATATGCATATGAATATACGACAGGAGTAAAAACAGTATATGGTATCACCGTACCACTATTATCATCTCTGAAAACGGTTTTACTAGGAATAATTCCACCATTCTTAATACTAATCGGACTATTCATCGTCTGGTTAGAATTGGACGAGTGGAGAATTGAGAAAGAATTGAAAGCAGAGGAAAAAAAAGAGAAGAGGAAGAAAAGAAAGAAAAAAAAGTAATCCTCAATCCTTTTAATCTTAATATTTCTTAGTCTTAATTATTGATTATATGGGAGTACAAATTTCTGTCATTATCCCAAAGACTGAGATTGAGCTTCGAGATCTGTCTGGAAAGAAAATAGCGATCGACGCATACAATATATTATTCCAATTCCTTTCGATAATTAGACAGAGAGATACTGGAGAACCTTTAAGAGATAGTGAAGGGAGAATTACTTCGCATTTATCAGGTCTTTTCTACCGTACGATTAAATTGATAGATACTGGTATTAAACCCATTTATATATACGATGGCAAGCCGCCAGATTTTAAGAAAAAAACTATTCAAGAAAGAGACCTAACTAGAGAAGAGGCGAGAAAGAAATGGAAGAAAGCTGTAAAAGAGGGGAGAAAAGAAGATATCATGGTCTATGCTCAGGCTGCCATCAAAATAACCGATGAAATGATGGAGGAGAGTAAAAAACTCCTAGATGCTATGGGTGTTCCATGGCTTCAAGCACCATCCGAAGGCGAGGCCCAATGTGCTCTCATATGTAGGAATGAAGATGCAGATTATACAGGTTCTCAGGATTACGACGCCTTGATGTTTTCCTCACCCCGTTTGATCAGAAACTTATCGATAACGGGAAAGAGAAAATTACCTCGACAAGAAGCATACATCGAAATAAAACCCGAGATTATAGAACTTGATAAAGTTCTGTCCAGCTTAGGGATAACAAAAGAACAATTAATAATCCTTGGGATATTAGTTGGTACAGATTATAACCCCCAGGGGATCAAGGGAGTTGGCCCAAAAACAGGTTTAAAATTGGTTAAAGAACATAAGACTCTGGATAAAATCTTGGAACAAATTGAATGGGAATTCGATATAAATGCACACAAAATATATGAATTTTTCTTAAACCCACCAGTAACCGACAAATATAAAATCGAATGGAAACAGCCAGATAGAGATAGGTTGATGGAATTAATGATAGAAGAACATGATTTTTCTAAAGTAAGAGTAGAGAATGCTGTTAAGAGATTGATGGAGACCAGAAGAGAAGGTACTCAATCCAGACTTGGGAATTGGTTGAAAAAATAATTATCTTTTCATTATTTTTTTGAAAAAACTCAGAATCCTCAATTGATTATACTCATTCTTAATTCTTTCAACAGTATCCCAAGTGTGTCTTACATAGTTGGGCAGTTTACCATGATTTTTTTCCGCCAGTCCATTTAAAAAATTTATAGTGCGGGGATCATGACAATAACCAACACCAAAATCTTCACCAACCCTTCCCTTTAATTCTTCTATGGCTTCATCCCTGTTAACTTTTGCTAATATAGATGCTGCAGAGACTACGGGATAGTTTTGGTCAGCAAAATTTTCAGAAACCAGTTCCACCTTCTTCTTCTCTATCTTCGAAAACAGATAATCCCTGAATTTATTCGTGTTGTGACTCGGTGCATCGACTATAACTTTGTCTGGTTCTAACATGTTTACTATTTCTGCCATCTTTATCGCTTCTATCTGATTGAGATTGATACCTCTTCTTCGATTGGCATCGATCTTTGAGGAAGGAACACGAATGATGACGATATGAATGCCTATATCTTCGATCTTTGATACAAGCTTTTCTCTTCTCTTCGGCGTTAATTTTTTAGAATCCTTAACCCCAATTTTCTTCAATTCTTTTTCATCCTTTTCATCTATGAGAAACCCGCATATAACTAATGGGCCAACGACTGCTCCTCTTCCTGCTTCATCAATACCTAATACTCTGATCAAAACCACCTACTTTTTCTTTCGATAAACTTTCCTACTATCGGAATTTTTTCTCCGCACTTAGAGCATTTATTATCTTTTGTCAAATTAAAACTTAAAATATCAAAACCAAACCTCTCTATTAATGTTTTTTCGCAAGAAGGACAATAAGTATTTTCCTTATGCCCAGGAATATTACCTACGTAGATAAATTTTAAACCCTCGTTTCTTCCTATCTTGAAAGCCCTTTCTAAAATTTTAACAGGTGTTGGAGGATTCGAAAAATGATAACATGGATAGTATCTTGATATATGCCAAGGAACGTCATCACCAACTTCATCATGAATTCTCTTTGCTATTTCTCTCAAACATTCTTTATCATCATTGACGCCAGGTATTACGAGAGTAGTTAATTCGATCCATGCTTTTTCCTTCTTGGCCCTTATAATATTCTCCCAAACAAATTCTACATCAGCATTACAGTATTTTTTAACGGCGTCTCTATCGCCTTTAACATCGATATTGAAAGCATCACAACCAGATTTTAACAGAAGTTTCAAAGCTTCAGGAGTGAAGTATCCGTTCGTGATGCAAGTATTGTACAAACCTTCTTTTTTTGCTAGTTTGAAAACATCGATTGAAAATTCTAAAAAAGTTGTTGGCTCCGAAAAACTCATACTAGTTCCTTGACATAGATTTTCTATTGTTTTATTGACGACTTCTTTTGGTGAAAAGATGAGAGATTTTTTCGGATCTGGTGCAATTTTGGAGATATCAAAATTCTGACACCAAGGACATACAAAAGTACAAGACCAACTTCCTATTGTTAGACAATTGCTGCCAGGCCAGAAATGAAATAAAGGTTTTTTTTCAATAGGATTAACGTTTATTGATGATATGAGACCATATTCTAGGCTGTATAATTTACCATTCCTGTTTTCTCTCGTTTTACAAAAACCTAGTCCGCCAGATGGGATAATACAATGTCTATTACAAGTGTTACATCTTACTTTTTTATTCTTGAGTTTATCGTAGATTAATACTTCTTTGATGTAATTTTCATGACCTTTCATGCAAACCACTATATTAGTATTTGTCGATTATTTATAATTGTGATTAAGCTTAATGAAATTAAGCAAAGAATTTTAGAAGGAGAAAAAATAGAAGGTATAATTCAGAATATGGATTGGAAGGAGTTTGAAAAACTAATAGCCAAAATTCTAAAAAAACATGATTTTAATGTTCGCAATAATTTCAGGTTTAAAACTAATCGACGTTTTGAGATCGATGTTTTAGCCACCAGAAATAAAATTTCTTTGTTGATAGATTGCAAAAAATGGGACAGAGGCAGATACAAAAAAACTGGATTAAAATATTCAGTAGAAGAACAGAAAGAACGTACCAGAAAATTTAAAAAATTCTTAAAGAATAATCCAACGATCCAATCTGAACTAAAAATTGAAAAAATTACAAAATTCATTCCACTCTTGGTTACTTGGTTTGAAGAAGAACTCTTAGAACATGATCATATATTCGTAGTACCGGTCTGGAAGTTCAACGAGTTTTTACTCAACATCAGTGAGTACATTTAAATAGTCCGATTTAAA
Source organism: uncultured archaeon (assembly GCA_964347415.1). Lineage (GTDB taxonomy): Archaea > Aenigmatarchaeota > Aenigmatarchaeia > CG10238-14 > CG10238-14 > CAYFYJ01. The sequence goes on from CAYFYJ010000023.1 coordinate 8,764, forward strand.
TACTTACTTTAAAAATATAATTATGCTTGTTTCAGGGAGGGGTAAAAAATGCCGAAATTTAACATTAAAATAGAAAACATCGTAGCTTCTGCAGCATTAGGTATTAGAATACCGTTGGAAAAAATAGTCGAACATCTTGAAGGAACTGAATACGAACCGGAACAGTTCCCTGGATTGGTTTACAGAATGAAAGACCCAAAAGCAGCCGCGTTAATTTTTTCATCAGGTAAAATTGTTTGCACTGGAGCCAGGAGCATTAGTGATGTCAAGAAAGTTGTGAAGAGAGTCGCACAAATGATAAAAACTGCAAAATTGGGTCAACCAAAAAAATATTCGATACAAATAGAAAACATCGTAGCTTCTGCAAAACTACCATCGAGACTCAACTTGGACAAAATCGCGTTTGAATTGGAAAATTCTGAATACGAACCAGAACAATTCCCCGGATTAGTTTACAGGACAAAAGACCCCAAAGCAGCATTCTTATTATTCAGTTCAGGTAAAATTGTTTGTACTGGAGTTAGAAAAGTTGAAGATATTGAAAGTTCCGTAAGGAGTATTACTAAAAAGTTAAAGAGTATTGGCGCGTTA
>CAYFYJ010000024.1:0-31820 GCA_964347415.1 uncultured archaeon
TCTTCTTCATACAATTAGAATTTAGAATTTTGGTTTTTAAACTAATGTTGTATACCATGTTTGGATAGAAGGGGAAGTGAAGATTGAGCCGACTATTCCTGCTGATTGGCAGATTAGGATTGCTAGGATTAGTTTGGTTGTTTTGATTTTCATTTTTCCTCCCTTTTCCTAGACTTTCTTTCATACCGTTTTCTCACTATAAAATAGATTACAAAAACTATTACTGCTAGTATTATTATGTATACTCCAATCATCAAGTAACTGTTCAAGAAAAGGGCTTTCATTACTGGAAGGACAAAAACAGTCTTAAGTATTTCTACTCCTCCAAAGCGTTCTATGTTTCCTATTGCTAATGTGTAATCTTCTGAATTAGTGTCGCTGTGTACTTCAATCAAATAGATTCCTGCTTCCACATCAGCTTCATACTCTGGTCCTTGAAGATACCAATCCCCTCCGTATTCTTCATACCACTTGGTCCAATTTTGGTAATCATGCATCATCACTATCTTTTCTCCATCCTTCATTATGTGGAACTCAACATCCGATGTCTCTTCCTGACCAACATACGGAACTAACAGGCTTACGTACAAATGAAAGGGCTTTCTCGATTCGATTTTGTATATTTGAGGAGAACCATGAAGTTTTCCGTAGTAAGCATAACTTATCTCAGGTTCGTTGACGATAATAGGCTCTAAAGTATAATTCCTGTCCTCGATAACGAGTTCAGGTATATGTGCGACAACAATAGGCATTGAGAGTAAAAGAATCGTTAAAATTAGTAATTTTTTCATATTATATCAACTCCAATCATTTTATTTTTATAAACATATTTTTAGCTATTTTGCTTTCTTCTGAATGGTTAATCATCGGATGCGGATATTTTTTAACTTTGTTAAATTGTAAACCATGAATTTCTTTGGGAGATAAGTTACGTAATTCGTGGATCCATTTTTTAATGTATTCGCAACTTGTGTCATACTTCTTCTGTTGCAACCAAGGATTGAATATTCTAAAGTAAGGTTGAGCATCACAACCTGTTGATGCAACCCACTGCCAATTTCCGTTATTGACACTAGGATCATAATCAACTAATTTTTGTGCAAAGTATTTCTCTCCCCATCTCCAGTCGATGTGTAAATCTTTTGTTAAAAACGAGCCTGCAATCAGTCTAACTCGATTATGCATGAATCCTGTAGTGTTTAACTGCTTCATACCCGCATCTACTATAGGAAAACCTGTTTTTCCTTCACACCATGATTTGAACAGCTCTTTATTGTAGGACCACTTGATTTTATCATATTTTTTGTAAAATGACCTCTCAATTACATGAGGAAAATTATACGTGATATGGGTGAAAAAATCCCTCCAATATAACTCTGTGATAAGGGCGTGCGACTCACCAAACAGTTTAATAATCTGATGATACACTTCTCTAATTGAGACAGTGCCAAACTTTATATGAGCCGACAAATGTGATGTATAATCTTTAGCAGGATATTCCCTTTGCTTTTCGTAATCAGATAATTTTCTTAAATTTTTTAATAGTTTTAATCCTTCTTTTCTACCACCATCAAGCAAGATATTTGGATTTTTTTGTGATAGAATTTGATTAAATATCTTATGATTTTTCTGAATTTTAATTTTTTTCAAATAATAGTTAGTATGATTATTTCTCACAGGCTTTCTAACTGGGATAATTTTTGCTTTTCTTAGAAAGGGGGTAAAGATAGTATAAGGCTTGAGGTCATTTTTATGAATAGTTTCAGGTTCGTTAAGAAGTGCATCTCCATGGGATGAAAATTCAACATTTTTTTGTTTAAGTGTCGATTGAATTTTAGCATCTCTTTGTCTTGAGAATGGAGTATAATCTCTATTTATTGTGACAAGATCGATTTCTAAGGAAGATACTAACTTTTCTATGACTTCCTCTGCGATACCATAAAAAAGATAGAGTTTACCTCTTCTTTTCCTGAGTTGATTATCCAAGTCTTTAAGTGAACCTATCATGAACTGGAGTGCGTTATTGGATTTATATTCATTTTCTTTTACCTGTCTTTTATCAATAATAAAGCAGGGAATAACTTTATTTGAGTTTTCAAGCGCATGGATTAATGCGGTATTGTCATCTAATCTAAGATCTCTTCTAAATACATGTAATGTAAGTTTGTGTTTTTTCATATTCTCTTCCAGTAATCCTTATCTCTATCTTCCTCAACATTAAACATGAGTTCTTCAGGATACGGGTTAAAGAATGTTTGTTCAAGTAATTTCCTATCTTCTATTAATACTTTGGAAACTTCTTTTAAAGTCTCAAAACTGACCTTATTTTTCTTGTATTTTTCTAGGATCTGTTCTTTATCTTCAATCAGGCTCTTGAAAAAGAGGTAAATTTCTTCACTAGATGGCGGTTTTGACATAATCTGCTTCATTATTTGAAAATAATCTTTTTTGTTGGTATCCAATTTTTTCGATAGTTCTGAATTAAAGAATTTAAATAGCAATTTATTAGTTTCGTGAAATTCATCTAATTTATTTAGTTTTACTGCGTGTCTATAGCGAGCAAATAAAAATAATTTTGTAAGAAAATGTTCCCTTATCCTCTTGTTTTTCAATCGATCATCCTCTTCGATTGGATATCCTTTGTATCTTTCTGCAATCCTGGTTGCAAAAACCCCCCCACATCTGTCAATCACCGGAGAACCTTTCATCCCAGAATAAACTTTGATGTTAGCAAGTCCCATAGTAGGTGATTTTGATTTAAAGATGAATCCGTCAACTTCTTTTAATCCACTTATGAATTTTTGCGAGAAATCATTCATATCATCCGTAACATCTTTGTTGGTTTTATGCTGTATTAGTCTGTAATCATTTCCTACCTTAACAATTCGTATAGGTTCTCTTGGTACACCTAAACCTATTTCATACTCAGGACAGACCTTTATGAATTCCACAAATGGTGTTAAATCCCTCACAATCTTCGATGGGATAGACTGTCCGTTGTATCTAACTTTTTCAAACTCTAGACATGCACTTACTAGTACTATTGGTTTTACCATTATATCATCTTTTTAGGTGATTTTTCCCAGTTTTCTATTTCACCTTCTACTATTTTAAATATAGGATGGGGCTCAATTTCTTTTACTTTCAACAATTGTCCGTATTTTTTTGGATCTCTTGTCTTTAATTTTTTCTTTAAGTGATCAAACTCAAATAGTATTTGGTTTTTAGTGACTTCGATTGGTTTAATTGTTTTTAGGGGCATTGATATTTTTTCTATTTTGAAATCGTAACCGCATTTTAACCCTTGTTCGTAAACTTGATACAGATAAGAGTTGATAGCAGATATAGTATTGGAATGTTTCTTGAATCTTTCGAGTTGAGGATGGTTTTTGAATGCTTGTGTTTTACCTAGAAGTACTTTTTTTGCTAGTAAAGATTCTCTCCAGAGTGCAACAAGTCCTTTGCAATCAAGGTATTTAGGATGAACACTCCACAGTCTCATGATTCGATTGTTGTTTTTAAGATTTTAAATTCTTTTCAGAAGATAGATTTTTTCTAAAAAATTCAAGGTTCCAAACCCATTTGGGTATAAGCCCCATCGGGCCCAATATAAAAGTAGAAAATTCTACCCTTCTTTAAAACATATATTAATATAGTAACTAAATAAGAGATTTTTATGAATTTATGGAAAAACATCCCTATCGGAGATAAACCACCTGAATTTGTTAATGTTGTAATAGAAGTCATAAGTGGTACGAGAGATAAATATGAATATAATCCAGAGTGGGAAGCTTTTGTTTTAGACAGAACACTTCATTCATCGGTTATTTTCCCTGTAGAATACGGTTTCATACCTCAAACATGGTATGACGACGATGATCCGTTAGACATTATGGTTCTAACAAGTGAACCTGCTGAAGTGGGTTGTATAATAAAAGCAAGAGTAGTTGGAGCATTGATAATGGAGGATGAAGAAGGGGAAGACCCAAAAATGTTAGCCGTTCCAATAAATGATCCAAGGTTTGATGGAATAAAAAATATTACAGACATTCATAAACACAAATTAAAAGAAATACAAGAATTCTTTGAAACTTACAAAAGATTAGAGCCACATAAGTTCGTCAAATTCAAAACTTGGAAAAATGCTCAAGAAGCTCAAAAAATTGTTGATTATGCAGTTAATTTATATAAGAAGTCAATAAAGAAATAAAAAGATAGATTTTCTTCTAAAATTTCAAGGGCCCAAACCCATTTGGGTATAAGCCCCATCGGGCCCATCTAAAAAAGATAGATTTTTGTTCTATTAAAAATCATGCCCTGGAGGAGATTGAAACTAATCGTTCAAAATTGGGGGTAAAGATAGAAGATTCAGAATAAAGCCTCAGAATATTTGAGGTGATATTACTTGAAAATAAAACTATTTAGGGGTTATGTTGAAGATTACAAAGATCCAGACTGCTGTTAAACTGATTGCGATTATGACTAGTATTATCAGGATGATGTAATTCATCCGCATTCCTTCTAATAAACCGACTATTCCTAGTTGCTCTGTTTCTTTGAGTCTGACTTCTCGGCTTCCTAAGAAGAGCATTGGCAAGACGACAATTAAAAAGAAAATCAATGCAAATACCCCTATCAAACGAGTGGGGAACGGCATAATAATAATATAGATTGTGTTTTTAAATTACTATTTCGAGAAAAAAATCAAAGTTTATAACGATTAAAGGGAAAAGATTATTATGAAAATCAATGGTTGGGTTGAAGAAATAAGGAACCTCGGGGGCATCAAGTTCATCAAATTACATACTGTTTCTGGCGATGTTCAGATAACTCTGCCCAAGAAGAAAGTTTCTAAAAAACTATTCGATGAAGTTGATAAAATCACTAGACAATCTGCGATATCAGCTACAGGAAAATTAAGAAAAAATAAAGAAGCACCTGGAGGCAAAGAGATGATACCCAAGAAAATAGAAATAATCAACCTGGCTGAGACGCCCCTGCCATTGGAGCCGAGTGAAAAAACCCCAGCCGAACTCGACACGAGACTAGACTGGAGGTTCTTGGATTTAAGGACCGAGAAGAGTCTGGCCATCTTCAGGATCCAAAACGAGATACTCAGAGCTTTCAGGGAATTCTTGTGTAAGAATAGTTTTATTGAAGTACAACCTCCCTGTATCATAGCTTCAGCCAGTGAAGGTGGGGCTGATTTATTTAAGATCCCTTATTTTGAGAGGGATGCTTACTTGGCACAGAGCCCTCAGCTGTATAAGCAGATGTGTGCGATTTCTTTAGAGAGAGTATTCATGATAATCCCAGTCTGGAGAGCCGAGAAGTTCAATAAACCAACCCATCTGAACGAGATAAGGCAACTGGATATAGAAATGGGATTCGTAGAATCTGAAGAGGATGTAATGAAAGTCTTGGAAAGGGTTTTCGTCCATATCCTAAAATCAGTCAAGAAGAATTGCAAGAAAGAACTAAAATCCTTAAATGTAAATCTGAAAATACCTAAGCTACCCTTAAGAAGAATAACTTACACGAGAGCTGTTGAGGAATTAAAGAAGCACGGGGAAAAGGTAGAATGGGGGAATGATTTCTCAAAACTGCAAGAAGAAAAATTATCAAAGATATTCGGTTCGGTATTCTTCATGAAAGACTGGCCTACTGAGGCTAAAACCTTCTATACCATGCCTTATCAGAAAAACCCAAAAATCTGTCACGCCTTTGACCTAATTTATAATGGGTTGGAGATATCTTCTGGAACTCAGAGGATTCACACTCCTGATTTACTGATAAAACAGATAAAAGCCTTTGGCCTTGAACCAGAGAATTTCAAATACTACATTGATTGTTTTAGATTTGGCAGTCCGCCGCATGCTGGTTGGTCTATCGGCTTGGAAAGGATAACGATGACGATAACTGGGATGAAAAATATAAGGGAATGCTGTATGTTCCCAAGGGACAGGAATAGGCTGACACCATAACTTTTTCTACTCGGAGCAGTAGAATTTATTAATAAATTAATAAATTATTAGTGGTGGCATGAAAAAAACAGAATATCTACTTTTGGTCGTTTGTTTCTTGTTTTTGGTTTTACCTTTATTTCCTTCTTTGGTGGTTGGACTGGTAACGGACAGTACACTTGCTTGGTTTAATGTAACTAATTATACCATTTTTAATTGGACTAATAGTAACATAACTATTGGAGCTCTAAATGGCTCTAACATTCAATTTTATGTTGATAATAGAACAACATTTTTAGCCCCAAATTACTCGCAAGTTAGTGATGCTATTTTTACCGATTATGAGGATGTTTGGTATACTTGTTTTCCACAGTACTCCATAGGAAACAATAATTTTAACCTGAGTTTTGACGTTCAGGACCACACCGGAATTTACACAAACATAACAGGCAACATGAGCATAGGCGAAACTCAGAACATGATATTGTCTACTCATTCTTTCTGCCCCCCTGGTAACTATTACGGCTATTTCAGAGTATACAGGGTGAATGATACATTGGATAATGCAACAGTCAATGTTTCTGTTAACATACCTATCTCAACTGACAATACTATTAATACAACACTCTGCGATGCATCCTTCAGAGGAACTGTAGCTTTTAACGATACTTATCATTCACTTTATTTTGACGCCGCTGAATTTACTGAGAACGTGACATACTTAACCATGGTATTAGATACACCAGATAATGATCTTGACTTATTCCTGTTCGATGATTCGAACAATTTAAAAGGTAGATCAATAGAAAAAAATACGAATGACGAGTCGATAGTGGATATTAGTTTGCCTGCGAGTTCAGCAATGTGGGAAATAAGAATTTATGGCAACGTTAGTTCAAATTCAAGATATACAGGATATATGTATTATTCAACTCTAAACATAACAAACATTACATATCCGAATCTGATTGTCAATTATTTGGATTTTGGGGATTTGGATCCGAACACGACCTATCCTACTACTTTAAAAAACTACACGCTCAAGAATGAAGATGACCGAGTCTTATTGGATGTAAATGAATATTCTGAAATCTACCATGTTGATGCATGGACGCTGAAAAACACTAGTCAGGATTTCTCGAATTTCTTAGTGCCCAACTTCACTCAAAAAATAAAAATAAAGATAAACTGGACGGATGAAAGTGGAAAGAACATAACAGACTGGGACTTATATTTGATTGATCCTTCTGGAACGTTAATCGATAGTTCGACCAGTAAATTCGTTAATTCCAATAAAACCAGTGCTACAAGAGAGGAATTCATAGTTTACGATGGACCTTTCACGGATAAAGAAGGTTTCTGGAACATATCGGTCAGGAATGTAACTAACTCTACTATTCCTTTGAGTTATTACAACGTGACAGCATACATATGGGTTAATGCAACCTCATGGTTATCGACAAACTATACAGCAAATTTTGATTTCAACCTAACTGCTAACTATACTTTAAATGTTACTCTCAACCTGACAATACCTGAAACAGATGTTTTAGACGGTAAGTATGAAGGTTTTCTAAAGTACAACAATACTGAAGGCTGGGTCACGAGACTCCCTATTTCCTTTAACGTGAGCGCTGGTACACTAATCATGAACGAAAGCTTGAAGAACAGTACTATAAGACTCACGGACAACATAGGGTTTAACCAGACCTTGACTCTGAACATAACGTTCAACAACACTGGAAGCAATCCAATTTACTACACCTACAACACTTCAAACCTCAAATTAATCCTGGACAGCGACAGCAACATCAGTTTTTCAATAGACGATTTACCTCCCAACCCAATAAGTGTTGGTAGCAGTGGAATCATGGATATGAGCTTCAACATCAGTACAAACTTAACAGGAAACGATCCTGGCATTTATAGGGGTTGGCTACTCTTCAACACAACCAACTCAACCTTGAACAGTTCATCCTATCCTTACAAGACTTTTAATTTTAGTTTGGAGATTAACCTCACTGATAGTTTAATAGTCAAAATCATAGATATCCGTACTGAGGATTTAAATAACTGGATTGAAAACGCTACCAGAGCAGAGAATATAACTCTTGTTACAGCTGTGTATTTGATCAATGGGTCGCAGTTAACAGATAATGAGGCTGGTTATGTCAAAACTCTTTATGTTGAGAACTTTACTTCTGCTTCGATGTACGAATACAATTATACGAGTTACACTAGCACTCTGATGAACAGAACTCAACACACCGCAGGTACTACTTCGCTTTGCAGCGGGACTCCATTGTTGTGTTATATCAATTATACTGTTGCAGCTGACAGGAAGGGTGGGAAGTATAATGTTAGCTTGGGTGTCACATGGAACAATGGAGAGTCAGACCTCCTCACAGGAAATGGCACATCTAACGATTCACTCGTGGTAAAAGATGTTGGGTTGGAACTGACAAGACTTTCTCCATCAGTAGAAGACTTCAGTATACCTGAAGGAGCAAATGTTACTTACTTCAACGTAAGCGTTGTAAATTATGGCCCGATAAGTACATCAGGGGGGCAGATAGGTTTTGCTAACAATAGCTGTGCTGCTGAAATCGATCCTTGGACAGCAGGTTCTAACTGTACGGGTAGTGAAGATGGGACGAACTTTACGTCAATAAGCGTACCCGGTAATGCATCGGGTTCATGTATATTTTCATGGAAAATAACCAGTGGATCTGTCTCAAGTACTACAGATTGTGAATATCAAGTTCAAACTACTAATATTTCTTTCAACATTTTATCTGGTGATCTAACAGTAACGAATATTGCTTCAAATGGCGGTGATGACGATGACGATGGTGATAGCAGTTCTAGTAGCAGTTCTAGTTCATCTTCAAGCGATACAACGAGTAAAGTATCGGGAACTACTGAGTATCTGAATATACTAGATTATCCTACCAGTGTTTCAGTCGAACAAGGAAAAAGTAAAGTAATTAGTGTAACAGTAAACAACACAAACAGAACTCTGACTCAAAACGTAATCTTAGACATTGCTAACATAAACAGTTCTTGGTTTTCTGTTAATCCCTCTACATCGGTTAAGTTGAAACGCGCTGAAAGCTACGTGTTCGAGGTCACATTCAGCATTCCGAATGATGCCACGGTCGGTTCTTATTCTGCTAAGTTCAACGCCACTGGTTTTTATCAATACAAAGCTATCACTAAAATCTATGATACAGTCCTGAAAAGTTTCACCTTCCAGGTTACCCCTGGAGCAGCGTTAAAATCTGAGATAACATCAAAACTTTCCAGCTATACGAATGATATGAATGATCTGGAACAACAGATAAACCAGAGTAAGGATGAAAACTACAACACGAGTGAAGCCGATAGTTTATTAGATCAACTAAAAACAAAGATAGATCAAGCAAACGATTATGTTGATAGTGGGGATTATACTTCAGCTTACAATCTTCTGGATGATATTGAGAGTTTAATAAATCAGACTGAAGCTGCGTTGACTGACTTAAGTCCGATAACAGGGCAAGTAAGTGGAATATTAGGAGATTGGTGGAGTTGGGGTAAATGGGTTGTTATTGTTGTCGTGGCAACTGTGGCTTCTATACTCGGTTATATGCTTTGGCCGACGAAATTAGGCGAACCTAGATCTACCATTGTACAGAAAGTAGTAGAAGAAAAGAAAGATAAAATCACTGAGACTTTTATGAAATTAAAAGAAAGATGGAACAAAGTTAAGGAGAGGGAAGAGGCAAAGAAACGTGAATCATAAAACAGCTTTTATTTCTTCCTTGCCAGCAATCTTATTTTTCTTAGGAATCATATTTTTTGCTTATTCTCCGTTAACGATGTCAAGAGTTGTCACTGCTCAGAATGAAGTCTTTGTTATATTCTTTCAGGAGTTGAATGAGACTGACATGTTGTCAGCGATGTTAACAACCTTCGAGTATTTCTTCACAAATATCCTATGGATCGTGCTGATTTTCCTGGTGTTGATTAGCTGTGGTTTCTTAATATATTTGTATTATTTTCAGAAAGTGGACCTCAGAGCTGTCATTATCTCCCAAATAATAATGATAATTCTAGTCTTGATTTTGGCTAATTTTTCGGTAACCATGCTCTTAACTTCTCTATCCTTATTCGTAGGAACGATATGGATGTATAAAACTTTTGAACCAGAGAAGAAGGCTTTCTCAACTGGATATTCTGTCGTTGCTTCTAAAATCGGGTTGATGAGCATTTTCTTGGCTGTAGGCATTCTGCTGACTTTGCTAGTCAACATGAAAAGTTATGAGGGAGAAATGTTGCAAACGAACATGGACTTGATAGAGAATTTTATGCCTGACATGTCTGAAGCAAAACAAGCTCAGAAGGATCAGATAGGAAACATAACAGAAGGTGTTAAGTATGCGTTAAGCGCAAGATATAATTATTTGCCTGAAGAGACTAAGACGGAATGTAGTATTCTGTATGAGGGGTTATCCGAGAGTATGGATACTTATAGAGATCAGATGTTTCAGAGGATAGATGAAGAGGAAATAGTTGTGGGTGAAGAAGACATCATGGAGATATTTCCATTATTTGGTTTAATAGTGAAAGCCACTCCTATCATAATAGCAGTCTCTGCTTATGCTCTACTCGCCATGTTGACTCCTGTCATGGGAGCTTTTGGTGGGATTGTTTATTCCCTTGTTAAGAAAGACTAGCATGGACTAGGACATTTAGAGCATGGAGCAATAGAAGGATACATGTCTTCATGTAAACGGCATATGGTTTTTGATTCCCTAACAGTCTTACAGATGGAACAGAACCTTGATTGGATTTGTTCAGGAGTTATTTTTTCGGATGCTATGTCTTTTGTTAAGTCATCGATCATTTTCATTATTCTTGGTTGTTTTTCTAAAAGTTTCACCTTAAACCCTCTGGATTCTCTGTAATACTGGGATACGGCCGGTTGTGTTAAACCGAGTAAATCAGCAGCTTGTTTCTGTGTTAGATGATAACTGCTCAGCAATTCTTTCGTTATTATTGATCTCACAGCTGGTAAGATTGTAGTTACTATCACTTCACAAAATGGTTTCATAGTATTCTTTTAGGGGTTAGACTTAAATATATATAACACTGTTATATTTTTATGAAAAAAGTTTACATGGATTACGGAGCAACGACTCCTGTTGACCCAAGAGTTTTGAAAGCAATGGAACCTTATTTCCTCAAAAATTACGGAAATTCAATGTCTTTCCATTCTTGGGGGGTAAAAGCTAAGGGAGCTCTAGAAGATTCGAGAGAAAAAGTCGCTAGTTTAATGAATGCTAATGCCAAAGAACTTGTATTCACTGGCAGCGCAACTGAATCAGATAATATGGCATTAAAAGGAATAGCACTCGCCAACAAAGACAAAGGAAAACATATAATCGTTTCGACGATAGAACATCATGCAGTATTAGAGCCAGCAGGTTGGCTGGAAAAACAAGGTTTTGAAGTCACTCATTTGCCTGTTGATCAGTATGGTTTGGTGCATTTGAACAAAATAGAGAATGCCATAAGAAAGGATACCATCTTGGTTTCGATAATATTCGGTAACAATGAGATTGGTGTCATTCAAGATATAAAAGGAATAGGAAAAATATGTAGAGAAAAAGGAGTTTACTTCCATTCTGATGCTACTCAGGTTTTTGGTAAAGTTCCTATAGATGTAAAAAAAATGAACATAGATTTGCTGACTATTAACGCACACAAGGTATATGGTCCTAAAGGTGTCGGGGCATTGTATATAAAAGAAGGAACGAATATAGAACCCTTATTGCACGGGGGAGGTCATGAGTCTGGGTTTAGATCTTCTACTGTCAATGTTCCCGGTATCGTTGGTTTTGGTAAAGTTGCGGAAATACAAAAGAAAGAAATGAAATCGGATGCCAAAAAACAAATTAAGTCGAGAGACAAGTTAATTAAAGGGACTTTAGAAATAGAAGATTCCCATCTGAATGGACACCCCACAAAAAGACTTCCTAACAACGCACATTTCTGGTTTGCTTATATAGAAGGGGAATCTTTGATGATGCAACTGGATATTCATAGCATAGCTGTTTCCACTGGTTCAGCTTGTTCATCGGGATCTTTAGAACCAAGCCATGTTCTTTTGGCATTGGGTTTGAAACATGAACAGGCACATGGATCATTGAGATTAACGATAGGGAAATATACAAAAAAAGAAGAAGTTAAATATGTTCTAGAAGTTTTACCAAAAGTTGTCGAAAGGCTAAGAAAAATTTCACCGTTCAAGAGAGGATGAAAATGAAACCCCATGGTATTTACACAAAAAATGTGATGAGACACTTTAAGAAACCTCACAATATGGGGAAGATAAAGAATCCATCTGGTGTTGGTAAAGTGGGTAATGTTGTGTGCGGAGATGTGATGTATCTCTATATTAAAGTTAAGAAAAATAAAAAAGGCAAAGATATAATTTCTGATATAAAATTTGAAACGTTTGGATGCGTAGCAGCTATAGCCACCTCTTCAATGGTTACTAAATTGGCGAAAGGAAAGACCATTAAAGATGCATTGAAAATAACAAAATTAGAAGTTGCGAAGTCTCTTGGTGGATTACCAAAAATAAAACTACATTGCTCAGTCTTAGCGAGTGATGCATTAATCGAAGCAATATATGATTACCTCACCAAGAATAAACTACCAATTTCTAAAGAATTAGAAAAAAACCATAAGAGGATAAAGAAAGAGACTGAATTTGTCGAAGAGAAATTTAAGGATTATATTAAAATGGAAAAAGAAATTTGGGGCGTAAAAGGAAAATAATTTACTTGTTGATTAACACCGCTTCATTTATTTTCAGGTATCCACTCTGAGTTTTCTCATCCCATGTTTTTTCTGAATCGATTATTTTTATCTTCTTCTTGAAGATAGGGCCATCAACTACTAGAGTTTCATATTCTCCGCCTTCACCTACTAAATTGATCTCATGTTTTTTGTTCAAAGATATCAAATCATTAATAGTTTTATTATCTAATTTCTTTCCCAGCCAACCCTCATCAAAACCTTCAGCATAAGCCCCAATAATCCTAACATCAAAACCCAAATCTACAGTTCCTTTCATGAATTTTTCAGGATCAGTATGCCAGAAAGGGGTTAACAACTTTAATTTAAGTTCTTTACAGACTTTCTCTATCCTCGTCTTTTGATAACTACTAAATATACCACCGCAAGCAACTGTATCTATATCCAAAACTTTCAAAACATCCTTCAAATCTTCTACTTCCCTTTCTTTTTCTCCAGAGGTTCCTTTTGTTACTATAGGAATTCCAATAGCTTCAGCAGATAACTCAGCCAAATGAATGTTGGGAGTATGGTACATCCAGGAATCTTCCCTCTTCGATAGCATTGTTACAAGATACTTAACAGTATACCTTTTTTCTAGACACCAGTGAACCGTTCTGATTGAATCTTTTCCTCCGCTGAATAGGACTGCAACATTCATACAAATCTCTTATGAGAAAACATTCATAAACCTATCTTGCAGGATATTTTTGAAGTAACACTCCTCTTTCTCCTGTGTTATCTGAAACAAGGATTTGGATTGTGTATATTCTTCCACTGACTAAACAAGGATGAAAATCTATACTCCAGGTCCCAGAAAAGGATGTTGTATTCGTATAATCAGTATCTAGAGCAGAAATTTTCACGTTACCAGAAGTAATTGGATTTCCCGAACCGACATCCACTGAATATCCCGATACTGAAATATTCTGTGTCGAGCAATTTAATCTTGCGGTACTAGGATTATCATTATCCAGTTTAAGTTCATTGTAACCAATTTTTTCATCATCATCAACAATGAATGTGAGGTGGAGTACATCTGCCGCTGTAAAATCAGAATCTAAAGACCATTCCCCGTTTGTGACATCTGTACTCGTTTTATCCTCGGGGGTTTCAACTGGTATAAATGTTATGTTTCCGTTTATCCTCTCACCTGTATAATAATACAATGCAATTCCTTTTGCATGTATCGGAAGGGTAGTTGTGGTCGATGTAGTCGTAGTTGTAGTCGTAGTTGAACTCGATGTAGTCGTAGTAGGTGGTAATCCACCGCAGGCGGCACAATCTGTAGTTCCAGGACAACATATATTTCCAACCCCTTCACACCATTCTTCGGTCTTACATTCATTACCAAAACTTCCTTGTGGACAATCATCACCTGGTATGTAAGCACAGCAGCAATAAGTCTCAGCCTTACTCTCTTTTATTACGAAGATTAAGAAGAGATAGATTACCCAAGTCACCAAGATGAATAGAAATCGCCTTTTCATGTACTCTATAATAATTTAAGTTTTAGTTCAATTAAGTTTTTCTTTACGAATATCGTCATTGACATTTGGGAATTATCTTGATCAGAATTTTTAAAGGTGCATCGGTTTTGATTCCTTGGCACGAAAAATGAGTTCTTTCTACTGCATAACCCTTATCTATCAATGCCTGTTGTAATGTTTTGAATTTTGGTATTTTCAGCCCATGGTTTTGACATATTTTATGTAAATCGTAATAGAGTGGTAGGGACTCATTCTTCAACAGAAAGAGTAATTTCTTTACCTTATCCCCAGTTTTTAACCATTCTATATGGGATATGTTTTCCCAACATTTCTGAATAAATGCCAAATCTTCTATCTGTCCTATCCACACCTTTCCAATAACTTTTGTTTTAGAGCCGCAAAACTCACATTTGTTTATAGGCTCTTTATCAGTTCTTCTCCAGAGACATTTAGGACAGTAATTTACATAACCAAGGCCCTCTTTTAATGTCGCACTTGCAATATTCTTTCCTTTTCTAAGTTCAGCAAAAACTCTGAAATAATGTTGTGAAGTAAAAGATAAAAGAGGTTTGAATGAAAAGGACCATTTCGCAAAAGATAATGCAGCACTAGCAATCAAAATCCTTATACCGAGTTCCTTGAAAAAATCTGTCTTATAACTCTCTATACCATATCTTCTCAAACAAGTAATAGGACTCGTTCCACAGAGTGCAGCAGTATCAGTCGCAGAAAAACCTATAAAACCTTTCCTTTTTATCGCTCTTGCTGTCGAATCAAAATAGTATGTAGGACTACCCCACGGGTCGATATCAATGTAATCAAAAATTCTGATATTCTCAGACAATAGTTCATTGGCATCTTGGTTAGTGATCTTGACTTTTCTAATGACAGAATTCAATTCAACATTCGCTTTCCTGAAAGGGATATTATCTTTACTGATATCATTTATCCAGACTTTTTTTACAGGGCATTCCTTAGCAACCCTTACCCCCCTCACACCAGTTCCAGATAAAGCATCACAAACGACCCAATCTTTGCAGTTTAAAGTATGTAGAACAAGTGTTGTTAAATCTCTTGATAGTTCGACTTTTGGGTTGAAAAAATGTTTTTTCTGTAGATATCTTCTAGGAATTTTTAACCGAGTCAAACCTTCTTTGATTATCATGATAAAGGTAATTAGATAGAAATTTACTTAAATTATTTGTATTTTTGTTGTAATCGCTTGGCCAGGTAAGTTTCTCTCGAATTTAGCTCTGACAACTCCTTTTTTTCCATGCAAAGCAATAATTTCTCCTTTTATCTCTTTCCCGGAAGGAGATTTCCAGATTAGTTTTTTTCCTAAGAACTCTTTTGCTTTTTCCCTTGAGTCTACATTCTCCAATTCTATTAACATCTGGTTGACATTCTGTGTATGTCTTCCTCTTCTGTAACTCAAGATTGTGCCTTGCATATAATCAACTTAGTATCGACTTTAATTTATAAACCTATAGGGTTCACTTCTTCTTCTTTTCATGTTTCTTTAATACTTTCGCTAGATCCCTGATTAGGTTTCTTACATACTCTCTCATCTTGTAGACATCTTTGTCAGCAACCTTATCTAAAGCCTTTTTCTCCGCTAAACCTTTCATTTCTTCTATTCGTTTCCAAATATTCCAATAATAACCTTGAACAAGTTTTTTATCAACGAACTCTCTCTTGAAAGCATCTGGTATTTCTTCTGTTTCTTTCGGTAACTTATGTAAGGTCTTCAACGCAGCAATAGCAGCCTTATACATGACTTCATGAGTTCTCTCAAGGATTTTCTCTTTTTTCCTGAATTCTAAAACTGATAACAGTTGAAACATTTTTTCTATAAACTTGTCGGCTTTATCTATCCACTCATCGACAAAAGCTCCAGTAACATCCATCAGTTCCTTATGTTCAATCTTCTTTCTTATTCCGATTATTTCCTTTAACCAATCAGCATACTTTTGTTCGAGGATGCCAGAATCGACTAAATATTTTTTCACTTCATCATAAGCTTTGTTTGGAACTGGTGGTTCCAATCCCATAAACATTAGAACGGCTTGAGCTGTGTTGAGCATCGCATAATAACAATCTTCTGCCAGCATCAGCAACTTAACAGTCTTAGCTCTCATGAGTTTTTTAGGAGCACCTTCCATGTAACTCTCGATAGCTTCACGGGTTGCAGGAATCTTCCCCATGTCCAACAATCTTTTGATGGGCATGAAGAATCCAGCATCATAAATCGCTTTACCCTCTTTTATGAAATTGTAGATAATAGGATGACAAACTCTAGCATAATCCCAGAATTCTGTTAGAGTATAGGACGGTTGAATAGATATGTCTTTATTTATTTCAGATGCCATCTTCTCGAGTGCATCGTCGATCTGATTCTTCTGATTCGGAGTTACGGGTTTTACAGTGTCGTCAATAACAATAAAAACATCCACATCAGATTTAGGTTTGAATTCTCCCCTAGCAACAGAACCCATCATTATAACACACTTGACTATGTCACCGTACTTTGCGATAATTTTATTCTTTAATTTCTTAACATCTTTTTCTATTTGCGTCTTCGTCTTTCTCTTCTTTTTTTTCATCTCGATCACAAAGGTAAATCCAATCCAGTTAAATCTTTTGGCAGAAGGTTCTTCATCCTGTCGATAATCTCAGAAGCCAATTCCATGGCCTTGTTCAAGTGCTCAGCCCCGACTTTCTTGATTTTTTTATGCTCGATGTCCTTCCAGAGTTTGTTCAGTTCTTCAAATTTTTTGATATATACGGGTTCTAGCTTTTTTTCTCCAACGAGCTTTTTCAATTCTTCTGGCATGTGTTTCTGGTCCGGGGTTGTCTTATAGTAGTACATTATCACAGACTGACATGCATCAGTAGCTGCATACCTTAAATCAAATATCATCGACTTGATTCCTAATTCCACTTTCTTCAAATGAGCTTCAGCTGATCTGGCTTTTATCCCGACCGTTTCTTCACTCGGGGGAAGGAGTCCTGCTTTGAGCATTCTTTGCACGGGTTTTATGAAACCTGAGTCGTAAATGACCAAACCCCCTCTCAGAAAATTGAACAATTCTGGAGAACCTTTTTTCATCCATCCCCAGAATTCTGTTAAGTCTGTTGTTTGAACGTGCAAGTCTTTCATTTGCGTGGAAATGAGTTGAAGTTGTGTTCGAATTCTTTCTGAATCCTCAGAACCCTTAGTAGCAGTATCGTCGAGAATGATCCATAAATCTGCATCAGACGTTTTTTTCATATCCCCCCTAGCAGCAGAACCGAATATCAAGACTGACTTGATTAAATCTCCATAAGTTTTCCTAATTTGGTTCGTGAAATTTATGATTTTTGTGTAAATTTCGCCTTTAGGTATTTTCTCTTTTTTAACATCCCTCTTCTCAAAAGCTAATGGTTTCTTCAACTCTTTTGACAGCTCTTCCTCGAATTTCATATGGGTATACCTTGTTTTCACTTATATATAAATTTTACTACTCTTGAAGAGTAAACGTTTTTTCTATCTTCTGATTATTCTAAATTAACGCCTGCAGAGAAGATAAACTTTTAGGTTTTTAGACTTACTTTAAAATCTTGTAAACCTCATCGCCTTCTCTTACTCGGTCATCGACTTTCATGCCTATCGAATCCCCTTTCTTAGCCTCTTTTACGTTCTTATGCTCTATCTGCATGGATGTGATCGTCTGTTTAAAATTAGTACTTGCTCCCTCTATGGATATTTCGTCGCCAACCGAAAGCTTATCCGATAATTCTATGACCGCAACCCCTATTTTGGTGAAGTAATGGCTAACCTTTCCAACCAACTTTTTTTCTTCAGTCATGAATAATGTTATGAAAGAAAAGGTTATAAAAGTTTTACATTGAACTTTTTTTTAAATGATTTTATAATATTAAAATCCAAATTATAATGGTTTGATGCTAAAATCCTTCCTTTTCAAAAAACCTGAAATAACCCTAAAAACCTCGTTTTAAACCGGATTTAAATACATTAGACTTTAAAAAATTTGTATGAGAATAAAAAACTTGTTCACAACATTAATTAAAGGAAAAGAGGAATTCTCTCACGATTTTGAATCGATTAATGAGTGGTTTTATGTGCGGGATCATTGGCTATGTTGGGAATAGAAAAGCTTCTCCCATACTCTTGGAATCGATAAAAAAACTAGAATATCGTGGGTATGACTCAATAGGTATGTGTACGATTGGCTCTAACCTAAACATCTTGAAAGGAGCAGGTAGAATAGATGATGTCGATAAAAAACTAAACTTCACATCGCTGCTCGGAACTACAGGAATCTCACACACACGTTGGGCAACCCATGGAGGAGTAACAGATTATAATGCTCATCCACAGACTGATTGTTCGGGAAAAATAGCTGTCGTTCACAACGGTATAATCGAGAATTATTCTGAACTCAAAAAAGAATTGATTAAGAAAGGACATGAGTTTAGTTCTGAGACTGATACCGAAGTCATATCGCATCTAATCGAAGACTGCATCAATGCAGGTAATAACTTCAGAGAAGCCGTAATCAAAACATCAAAAAGATTAGATGGTCTCTTTGCGTTCATAGCGGTTGACAAGGATTATAGTGGAAGGATGATAGCAACCAAGAATAAATGTCCTTTAGTCTTAGGTATTGGGTCGAATGAAAATTTTATTGGCTCAGATGTCGTTTCCTTCCTAAACTATACCAATAAAGTTGTTTTCTTGGACGATGGAGAGACTGTAGAAATAACTAAAGATGATTTTAAGGTTTTTGACGGGGAGGGCAAACCAAGAAACAAGAAGATCGATACTATCAAATGGAATCCTGAACAGGCCAAAAAGTTGGGTTATAAACATTTCATGATTAAGGAAATCTTAGAACAGAAAGAAACTATCGGCAGAGTTATAAGTCAAGACAAAAAAACCATACAAAAAATTGCCGATAAGATAAACGATGCCTATGGTGTCTTCTTCGTGGCGTGTGGAACGAGCTACCATGCATGCTTGTCTGCGGGGTACATTTTTTCAAAAATAACTAAGAAACATGTTAATGTTTACTTGGCCTCAGAGTTTCCAAATTTTTCTCATTTCCTGACCAAAAACACTTTAATGATCGCTCTCTCACAGAGTGGAGAGACTGCTGATGTCCTAGAAGCAGTTAGAGTGGCGAAAGAAAAAGGCGTCAAAATAATATCGCTGGTCAATGTGATGGGGTCATCTTTAATGAGAATGAGTGATTTCACACTTCTTTTGAATGCTGGACCTGAAATATGCGTTCTTGCAACTAAAAGTTTCACGTCCCAACTCGCTTTGTTGTATCTGTTGGCTTACACCTGTGCAGGAAAGTATGAAGAAGGAAGAGAGAAGTTGAAGGAAGTATCTAAGAAGTTAAACGATATTTTGAATGAGGATAATATTCAAAAAATTAAGAAACTGGCTAAGAATTTAAAGGATGAAGAAAACATATATTTGATCGGGAGAAGTTTAAGCTATTCCACGAGTTTAGAAGGGGCTTTAAAATTGAAAGAGGTTTCTTATATACATGCTGAAGGTTTGGCTGGAGGAGAACTGAAGCATGGAACCCTGGCTTTAATCGAGAGAGGAACGCCATGCATAGCCATGGTTCCTGATAATAACGGGAAACAAGACATATTGAGCAATGCGATGGAAATTAAATCTCGTGGCGGTTATATCATAGGTATAGCAAACGAAGAGAATGAAATCTTTGATTATTCAATCATTATTCCAAAAGTAGAGATGCATCCGATCTTGATGATAATACCGATTCAGTTGTTGGCGTACTATCTTGCTCTTGAAAGAGGATGTGACCCTGATAAGCCGAGAAACTTGGCAAAGAGTGTGACTGTTAAATGAGTATATTTAGAGCTTATGATGTCAGGGGAATTTACCCTGCAGATATAAATGAAGACATAGCTTTGAGAATAGGCAAGGCCTTTGGTACTTTCAACCCAGGTAAAATCGTTGTTGGTGATGAGTTACGCTTGAGTGGTTCCTCGCTAAAGAAAGAGTTTATCAAAGGTTTACTATCGACTGGTGCAACAGTAATAGATATCGGGACTGTAACTTCACCGATTATAATGTTTGCAACTAAACACTTGAACTGTGATGGTGGCATAAATGTGTCAGCTTCACACAACCCAAAGGAATACAACGGATTTAAGTTCTATTCCAAAGGGGGTATCCCCATTGACTTTGAAACAGGACTCATCAAGATTAAACGAATCTTCGATAATGAAGAATTTACTGAAGGTAAGGGAAAATTAATCAAAAAAGACATCATAAAAGATTATTCCGATTTCATACTCAATCTCATCGATATTAAAAAACCGATAAACATGAAAGTAGTGGTAGATGCAGGCAATGGTTCTACAGGGAGCATATACCCTGGAATACTCAGAAAAGCTGGAATAGAAGTCCATGAATTATTTTGTGAGCCTGACGGGAATTTTCCAAACCATGAACCCAACCCCACAATAACTGAAAATTTGGTCCATTTACAAGAAACAGTTTTAGAATCGGGTGCAGATCTTGGATTCGCATTCGATGGAGATGGGGATAGAATGGCTGTTATCGATGAAAATGGAAGTATAGTTTATGTGGGTATCATTTTTTCGGTATTAATCGAGAGTGCTCTCAAAAAGGAACCGGGTTCTAAAATAGTTTACACTATCCTCGACTCTAAAGCCATAGATGATGTGATTAGACAACATGGTGGTATCCCTACTGTTTGTAGGGTTGGACATACTTACATAACTCAAAAAATGATTGAAGAAAAAGCTGCCGTGGCTGGAGAGATTTCTGGTCATTACTATTTTAAAGAAACTTATGGTGCTGATGATGCTTTGTTCGCATGTTTAAATTTGATAGAATACCTTACTAAATCAGGAAAGAAAATATCAGATTTTGCCGACGAATTCCCGAGATATTTTTCTCAGGTTTCAGAAGGTTTGAGGATTCCGATAAAGAAATCAGAAAAGTTTTCGTTCATAGACGCTTTGAAGGAAGAATTTGAGAGTAAAGGTTTTGAGGTCGATACACTAGATGGAGTGAAAATTATTTTTGATGATGGCTGGGCATTGTTTAGGCCATCCAACACTGAACCAGTGATTTCTATGTCCTATGAAGCTTATAACAAGAAAGCTTTTGAGGAAATAAAAAAGTTTGTTGATGATGTAGTAAAAAAAATACCGAGGTGAATTATGAAAGTCGTTTTTTTATGCGGTGGGATCGGAAAGAGAATGTTTCCTTTGACAGAGGATAAATTTCTGTTTAAATTCATGGGTAAGACTCTACTTCAACATCAGATTGAAATTGCCCAAAAGGCCGGTTTCAAGAGTTTTGTGATGATCGGGAATGAATTCAACATGAATAAAATTAAAGAAACATGCGATCATGTAGATGCTAAAATTGATTTTGCTCTACAACAAGAACCAAAAGGCATGGCAGATGCCCTTTTGAGTGGGAAGAGATTTTTAATCAACGAAGAAATACTAATAGTCAACCCAAACGATGTTTTTGATATCTCGGCATACAGAAAAATTATGAAGGAAGCTAAGAAAGGAGGATACGATTCTTACATCATTGGATATGAAGTAGACTCTTATTTTCCTGGTGGATATCTAGAAGTTAATGGGAAACATGAGTTAATCAGAATTCATGAAAAACCTGGGGAGGGAAATGAACCGAGCAATCTCGTCAACATCGTCATTCATCTACATAAAAACTCTAAGAAACTTTTCGAATACTTGGAAAACATGAATAGTGACAGAGACGATGTCTATGAAAAGACTATGACTCAAATGGTTGAGAATGGCCATAGGATAAAAGTCATACCTTACGATGGCTATTGGCATGCGATAAAGTATCCCTGGGACATTTTTGGGGTCGTAAAATATTTTTTGAGCAAAATCAAAAAACCTGGGATATCTCGCAAAGCAAAAATCTCCAGAAGGGCCAAGATATACGGAAATGTGATCATAGAAGATAATGCTCGAGTTCTTGAGAACGCTGTAATACGTGGCCCATGTTATATTGGGAAGAATACAGTGATCGGGAATAATGCTCTAATATGGAATTACTCGCATGTTGGAGACAATTGTGTTATCGGGTATTCGTCAGAGATTAAACACTCTTACATCGCAGATAATTCTTGGTTTCACATGTCTTATGTCGGCGATTCAATAATTGCAGAAAACTGCTCTTTTGGCGCAGGAACGATTACTGCTAATTTCAGGTTTGACGAAGAACCTATCAAAGTCAACATTCGAGGTAGAAAAAGTAACTCGATGATGGATAAATTAGGAGTAATCATGGGGGCAAACTGTAAGACTGGGATTAATTCATGCACGATGCCAGGAATAAGAGTTGGACCAAACAGCGTCATAGGTCCGGGCGTGACATTGTTAGAAGACTTAGAACCTAACAAAATAATACTGCTCGATAAAAAAAGTCATTCGATTAAGGATAACAAAATCACTCTTTCAACTAAAAAAAAGGAAGAGTTGATGAAAAAATTGTTAAAACATGGGCATGAGAAAAAATGATTTTAATGAACGAAACGTATTTAAAACTATGTAAAATTATGATTAATAGGGAGGGGTAAAAATGGAACTCTTGATTTTGTCTGGTGGTTTAGGAAAAAGGTTAAGACCTTTTACTCTAGAAACTCCAAAACCTTTGATAACGGTGTTGAACAAGCCGGTGTTAGAATATCAGCTCGATTTCTTTAAAAGACATGGAATAGAAGATGTAATACTATGTACAGGATACAAGAATAAGGTGTTTAAAGAAAAATACCCAGATTTAATTCATTCTGTGGAGAAGACCCCTTTGGGTACAGCAGGGGCCATAAAAAATGCTAAAAAACATATAACAGGAGACTTCATCGTAACAAACGGTGACAATATATTCCGTTTCAACTTTCAGAAGATGCAGAAAAAATTCTTTGATGTTAGGAACCCAACTCTGGCTTTGGCTCAGTTAGTATCCCCATACGGGGTTATAGATATTGAAAACGAAAGAATCATTCAGTTCAGGGAAAAACCCGTATTGAATCTTTGGATCAATGCTGGAATAACGATATTCAACCAAGATAGTCTGGACTACTTCCCAGATAAAGGTATGATAGAAACCGATGTTTATCCTAAATTGGTTAAAGATAGAAAACTCTTTGCTTTCAAGATGAGAGAAGGCTCATTCTGGACAGCTATTGATACCCCGAAGGATGTAGCTAATGCAGAGAAAATTCTGTTGAAGCGATAGCTTGGATTAGATGAAAGAAAAAATCATAGATTTCATCAGAGAGAAAGTTAAAGATGCTGATGCAAAAGGCGTAGTAATTGGTTTGAGTGGCGGTGTGGATTCGACTGCTGTTCTGTTTCTTTGTGTTGAAGCTTTAGGAAGCGATAGAGTCTTGGGATTGATGATGCCCTCAAAGATTAATAAAAAGGAAGATCTAGAGGATGCGATTCAAGTTTGTGAAGAATTGAAAGTCAAACACGAAGTGATAGAAATAGATTCTATCGTCGAAAGTTTTGGAAAATTCTTAGATTTGAGTAATAAACTCGTCAAAGGAAACCTGATGGCAAGAATTAGGATGTGTATTCTTTACTATTTTGCAAACAAAGAAAGATTTTTAGTCGCTGGAACTGGTAATAAGAGTGAATATCTGCAGGGATACTTTACACTCTATGGGGATGTAGCCTGTGATTTTATGCCTTTAGGCGATTTATTCAAAACAGAAGTCAGAAAATTATCCGAGGAATTAGGAGTTCCTAAAGATATCATAGATAAAACACCATCCCCAGGTCTGTGGCCAGGCCAGACTGATGAAGAAGAATTGGGTATATCCTATGAAGAGCTGGATAGAATTTTACCGCTCGTGGAGAAGGGATTATCCTTAGAAGAAGTTGAAAAGGAAATAAATATAGATAGAGAGAAAATTAGCAGAGTAATAGAAAGAATGAAAAAAACTGAATTCAAAAGAAAATAGTTTAGTGAGCAGGGGTTGCCAAGTCAGGTCAAAGGCGCAGGATTGAGGTTCCTGTCCGTTAGTCGGTTCGTGAGTTCGAATCTCACCCCCTGCATGAATTGTTTTATCAATTAACGAAATCTTTAAAAAGGTTATTAAGGAGTAGTTAACTATGCGATTATCACTGATAAACCAAACTTTAGAACCTATTAATGTGTTTCTCAACCCCGAAAAACACAAAGTTAAAATTAGCGTTAAAAAGATAACAGCAGACAAAAAAGTCTATCGTAAAGGAGTAGAAAGGTATAAAGCTATACTTGAATCTGGCAAAGACCTTCCAACCATAGTTGTAGTCAAGCACCCTGAAAAAGATTTATACACAGTATTAGACGGTCATCACAGATTCTGGGCACTTAAAGAGATGAAAGTCAATAAAATAAAATGTGCAGTCATTCAAGACCCTCTTGGCATCTTGTTCAACCTCACAAAAGATGGTTATCTCCAACCAACCGTAGAATTAACACAACACTTTGTCATCCCATTAAAAAGATTTGAAGAACAATTGAATGGATTTAAAGAGAGATCCTTTAATTCCTTTACAAATTCTTAACCAACTTCTTGAAGGAATACAAACTGTATAAAAGTACTAGAGTAGACATCACTATCTCAGAATAAAGAATAAATTTGTTGGGTTCATGGAAGTATACCTTTTCGAAATACATCTCGAGAAGGAACAAAAACAAAAGGGAAAAACTAACCCCGATTAAACTCCCTTGTCCAAGGACTTCGATTAACATTTTAAACCTATTAAACTGACCGTTCATGATTTATGGATTGATAGTAAAGTATTTAAAATGTTACTATTTAGTGGTGAAAACTTTATAAGATATTTATGATGAATAAATTCTTAATGTTCAAAAGAAAAATTAAATTGGGCATGGCCCGGTTGGCGTAGTCTGGTTAGCGTAGGGGTCTGTGGAACCCCTGGGCTGGGTTCAAATCCCAGGCCGGGCCTGTTTTAAACCGACAGATAGATTTTTGTTCTTGGGGAGAGTTTAAATCCTTTTCTAATATATTTTTTTCTATGTACAGAAAACTCTATCTTGCTCCGATAATTCACGGGCTTGACCTCGTACCGCTTGGATTAAACAGTAATCAAATAAGGAAGGTTAGAGAAATAGCCAACAATATTTATAGTGATTCCATTAGAAAAATCTATACCAGACTGGAGGGAAGAAAAATAGACAAGCTATTTGTTGAGGCTTTCTGTACAAAGACAGATGAAAAGGATTTAGAGCATCCTCAACTAAAAGAACTATGCAAAAGGTTGGGAATCTTAGGAGTAGAAAGGACTGAAACGGGCATAGGTATTTTAGCGCATAAAATTGCAAATTACTTGCCTTATAATTGGTTCTTTGAGGATATTATAGATAAAAGAAGGGATTATGAGATAGCAGAAATCACAGCATCAGGTTTGAAAAACAATGAAACTGGACTGTTGATATTTGGATCAATTCACAAACCAGAAGGATACATCTCCGTCATTGCATCGGACATCACATTAAGCTATGTCACCAGAAGGGAAGAGATGGAGAATGAATACGATAAAATTATCAAGGTCTCCAAAAGCTATTAAAACCGCATGTAGAATCCTTAAATCCTAACTTATATCTTAATCAGATAGATTTTTGTTCTTTGGGAAAGGCTTAAAAGGTTTAACTGTTTTTAATTGATTTAGATTTTATGCCAGAAACGGAAGTTAAACTATGGACTTTAACTGATTATGGTCCATTACATGGTGATTACTCAGTCAAAAGATTAATTAATTGGGTTAGAAATAATACGGATAAATTTTTAGGATGTTCAAAACATCAGACAACCGAAGCAAATTTCTTTATTACCGATGAGCAACATACTCCAGAAGTTTTAAGGTTAAAAAGAATGTTATATAGTTTCAGGGGAGGTCAAAATCTATTAGATACAACTCTTTTTAACGTAGTAGACCTATATTTATTGGAAGCGGAGCAGGTCTTGAGTATAACACCTCAAGAATTAAGAGAATATGCATTGAAACATCAAAATAAACCTAGAAAAGGAGCAGAAGCTTTACTTAAAGAAAGATTGACGGAATACAAAAGAGATTTAGCCACATTCAGAACTGATAGAGGGCGGTTAGCAATTTTTTATTTAAAAAAACCAGGTATCGAATTAGATACTTCTCGTATTCCTTATTTGTCTGCAGTTTCTAAATCAACCCAAGTCAAATAGACTTTTTGTGCATAAACTTTTTATCTTAGAATCAGATAGATTCTAGGGAATAATTATTAATTGAATGAGTAGATTTTTACCCTGAGTAAATTCAACTAACTAAAAATGCTCCAATAACTATGAGAATAGCACCGATGCTTACTTTTAACATTTCTGGATGAGATGGTAGTTCTTTTAATAAGATTATTGCTAAAACGAGTGTAACTAATGTGTTTGTGTTTACCAATGCTCTAACTCTTGAAGCATCTCCTCCAACAGCTAAAGCCTTAAAGACAAAAACAACTCCTAGAGCAAATAAACCGCCAGCTACAACCGTAAGAGATAATTGCGGGGTTGTTAGAGATGGCAATTCAAATCTTTTTTCAGTTATATAATAACCAAGAATCACGATACCAAAACCCACTAAAAATAATAATGAAGCAACTGCAGAATTAACCCCAAAATAATTTTTACTAACGATAACTTTTGAAATTAGAAGATAAATTCCCCAAGCAACACATGCAATCAGACTAAAAACAATCCATTTATCTATCATGATATTCCTATGAAATAATTGTTATTCGTTTTATATATGATTTATCAGACAAGTTTTATCAAATCTTAATAATTACACCCTAATATCAGATAGATTTTTGTTCTTGAAAAAAAGATATTGAACTATGAAAATTGAAGAAGCTCAGGAATGGGTAAAAGAAGCTTGGTCTAAAAGCGAAAAAGGAATGAGCAAACTAGTTGAATTGGCTTCACTCGTTGAAGAATGTGGCGAACTCGCAGAAGCGATAAGGAAAATCGAGCATGGGAAAGATTGCCAAATAGACATAGAAAAAGAAATGGGGGATATACTGCTTTCTTTGATAACTTTGGCAATCAGATATGATGTAAGTTTACAGAAAGCCTTTGATAAAACTATGGAATCAGTCAAAAAGAAATACATAGTAAAATAGGGGTGTTTATACCAATAACCCCGAATCAGATAGATTTTTCTTCTATGAAGAGAAATTTTAATTATGCATTTACCACCATTCTTGAAACCAAACGGAGCAAAAATAATATATTTCCTTTTCTTACTTGTTGTGGCACCATTTCCCTACATTATTTTTTCAGAGACATTAAGCCAGTATGAAGTAAACTGGATCTGGGGATTTCCACCTCTGATATCATGGATTTATGATTATTTGCCAGCATCACTCCAAGAACTCAACATCGGGTTACTTGAAATCAGTAATGTAAAAATTATCTACCTCTTCATACCCAGTTATGCTTTTGTTATCTTTTTGTTATCATGTGTTATTGGTTTGATTGTAGATAAGATTAAAGTAAGATACGGAATAACGAGTTTTCGCGGCTTGTTATGGAAGAAATTACAAAGAAAAGGGCCTAAGCCTTCAAAGAAAGCAGAAAAGCCCGAAAAGATAGAAAAAGCAAAAGAAGAGCCAAAAGAGGAAGAAAAAGTAGAAGAAAAGAAAGAAGAAAAACTGGAAGAGATTGAAGGAAGAATAGATGAAGAAAAAATAAAAAAAGTGGCAGAATTGATCAGAGAAGAAGAAACCTTTCTAAGAGAACGAAGGAAAGAATTACAGAAGTTTCTCGATGAGATGAACGTCAAAAAACTGAAGAACATGGGAATCGATATGAAACAGAATAAAATCCTTTGCTCAGACTGCAAAAAATGGAAAACTCTACCAAAAGGTAAGCTGACGAAACTCATAGAAGAGCATGGTCTTGATGTTATCTGGGAATATAGATGTCCTGATTGTAAAGGCAGAAAATAATCTTTTAATTTCTGATTTATAATGAATAATTATGGGACCAGCGTTGAACTGTCCATTTTGTAAAACTCTGATGAATAAAATCAAGAGAAATAACGTAACAGTGGATAGATGCCCTAACTGTCATGGTGTTTGGTTGGACAAAGGAGAACTGGATAAAATCATTGTCAGGAGAAAAAGGCATCATCAAAAAAAGCAAAGATACTGGGGACGTCCACGGGTTGGTATAAGACCTCCGTCAGAAGACGATGATGTCAGTCTATTGATCGGAGAATGGTAACCAGTCGAGAAGAAATATGCAGTAAAAAATAGACAGATTAATACAGCGTTGCCGAATCTAGACGTGCATCACCAGAAGTTATGTCTATGTATTCAAGCTTAATCTTGGTTCCTTCTGGATAGTTACTCCTAAATATAATGAGTTGATCTGGAATCACATAATCCATGTTGAAATCTGGGTTCATACTTCCTCCATCTGTTTGTGATGCTTTTGTTATTTTAACAGTTCTAGGACCGTTCCTTAGACTCAGGAACTGATTGTTATGACCCACATACTTAAAATACTCAAAACAAGGATTGCAAGGATCTGAAGGTATTGTTGGAGTGGTTGTAGTAACAACTGTAGTACTCGTAATCGTAGTGGTCGTTGAGATTGTTGTAGTGCTAGCGGGTGTGGTCGTAGACGTAGTCACAGTCACTTCAAGTTCTGGTTTTACCAGAATATGGAATCCAGTCAGAACTCCTAGGAACCCAGCCATGAATATAATTGCTATGGTTAGGAAAAAAGTTATTACATTTTTGTCGACTTTTAAACGGTCTCTGCTGATTCTTGGTTTTCTCATTTAATTATATTATGATTTTTAGAATAAAAAGTTTTAAGGATGGAAAATAATATGATAGTATGCTTAAGACATTCAGAAAATTCATAGCAGTAATATTAATAATTTTCTTCTCAAGTTTTATCCTCTATCTTATCAAAAACCTTACACAAAACCCATCCAAGACAGGATATTTTGTTTATCCGTCAAGCTTAACCCGGATATTCTTCATTGCTCTATTCGTGGCAATATTTGGCTTTATAGGAATCTATTTTTACGTTAAATCTTCTGAGTCACAATTTTCATAATTTCTTTATTCAGTTCGCTAGACTTTTTCGTTAAATCAGTAACTTCTTGTACGGTTTTTTCTATGAAATCGTTATCCTTGATAAACTTCAGGTTAATCATTGCATTCAAAGATGCACCTAGAACTCCTGTATTGGCAGTTAAAGCAGCAATTCCGGCATCACTAACAGAATTAACATTTCCTTTCTCAGCAACTACTTTTGCCAGCTCTAAAGCTTTGTAACATTCTCTCATGGTTTTAAGAGGAACTTCAGTCGCTTTTTTCATCGCATCTTGAATCTTCTTTGGTCTTTCAGGATCTTCTTTATGTATCTTTAAAGCCGACATGACTTCATTGAAAACATTCGTATCTTCATCTATCAATTCAGTGAATCTCTTCCTCATCGTTTCAGATTTTTCTAAAACTTCTTTTATCTCTTCGCTAACACCCTCGTAACCTTTCTTATTTTCTGTCAAGCGACAAACCATGGAAGTTAAAGCAGAACTTAAAGCTCCGAGCAAAGCCGAAGCGCTCCCCCCGCCAGGAGCAGGGGAAGATGATGCAAGCCCATCTAGGAACTCTTCTAATTTTTTATCAACTAACATCAAATCTCTCTTTCAACCTTTTCTCCAAAATCTGGTCTTTACTAAAATTTTTGATTTTTAGGTATTTATCATCAACACCAACCAAAGCATTCATCGGTACGAGCCCGATGATTTCACTTTCGATAACTTCAACCCCTTGTTTCTCAGCCTCTCTTTTTATCGCGTTAAAAACTTTGAGCACCGAAGTAACTTTATAATTAAGCAGATTCATAGAGACTTGGACAATGCCTCTTTCTTTTATATCGAAACCTTTGGCCTGCACAGCTTTGAAACCTCCACTACTCTCCCTTATTTTTTTCGCTATATCTTTTGCTATCCCCAAGTTGTTCGTGTTCAAGTTTACGTTTAAGGCAATGAGTGGATGTCTTGCTCCAACAACAGTTGCTCCAGCAGTGGTCATTTCGCTCGGGCCAAAATCAGGCTTTTTATCAGGGTTAGTCTTTATTTCTTTTTTCAACCCCTCGTACTCGCCTTTTCTGATATCCGGCAATCTTACTCTTTCAGGTCTTGTGGCGGCTTCTGCATAAAGATAAACTGGAATGTTTAATTTGATTGCGATATCTTGTCCTAATTCTTTTGCTAACTTCACGCACTCTCCCATGGTTACATCTGATATTGGAATGAATGGAATGACATCAGTAGCTCCAATCCTAGGATGTTCACCTTTGTGTTTATTCATGTCAATCAATTCAGCGGCTTTAGCAGTCGCAACAAAAGCAGCTTTTTTAGTCGAATCGGGTTCCCCGATAAAAGTTATCACACTTCGATTATGATCAGGATCACTCTCTCGATTTAGTAATGAAACCCCATCAATTTTTTTTATCTCTTCAACGATTTTGTCAATAACGTCAGCATTCCTTCCCTCACTAAAATTAGGAACACATTCAACGAGTTTCATTCTATCACTTTTATCTGATAATTTCACTTATTTTCTTAAACTCTTCAGTACCAGCAGCATCCATCAACTGGAAGAGTATCATCTCACTACTCGCTAGGAAAGCCCCAGACTGTTTGGCTCTCTCAATTGCAATCTTTAAGTTGGACTCAGACCTTGATGAAATGGCATCAGTGACTAGATGAACTCTGTAACCTTTGGCTATAGCATCCAGAATAGTTTTAGTTATGCAAACATGCGCTTCAATCCCAAGAATTATAATATCGGTTACGTTCAACTTTTCTAATTCTTCTATAAATTTTGTATCGCCAAAGCAACTGAAAGATAATTTTTCAATGGGTTTAAAATCTCCTAAAGAATCTTTGATATCATCTACAGTCTTACCTAAACCTTTAGGATATTGTTCTGTCACAATAATAGGAATTCCGAGAATGCTTGCTCCCTCGATAACTTTTTTTGTATTATCTATAACTCTGTCCATTTCAAATATAACCGGTCTAAATTTTTCTTGGACATCAACAACGATTAAAGCTGTTTTATTTCTATTTATGATTCCTACATCTTTCATTGAAACCTATAATAAATTCAAGTTAGAAACCTTTAAATACTATCGGAGATATTACTTTTTGAACCAAGAAAAACTTATAAATAGTTTTCAGACCCTTAATATTTTTGTCATTTGAATGCAAAGCTCATGCTTTTATGAGTTTGAAGCCCTAATTGGTGAAACTTGTCAGTGAGAAAGTGCAAGGATACCGTCAATTCCGGTTGATCGCGCCGGAGGATACTGCTATCCGAGTTCGACTAAGACATGCGAGTCGAGAGTCTTCGGGACTCGGCAAACTGCTCAGTAATATGTAGTTAACCTACCCT